>CAZJOI010000031.1:0-2565 GCA_964547585.1 uncultured Bdellovibrionales bacterium | reverse complement strand
ATTTTTTCATTGGTAGAAGACAATTTTATTTATAGTAAAACTTTAAAAGTAAATAAGGATAAAAGTGATGATGTATTATTAAATGAATCAATAGAAGAAATATTTAATGTTATGAGACACTGGTTTCAATACAAAATCCCTAAATGGCTTAGTATTATGAATGAATTGCAAAAGTATATTTGTGAGAAAAATAATAAAACCCCTGGAAATTATAGTTTTTATGCAGGTCAAATAGAAAATGAATTTGTTCGTGATAACCTTAGTATTTTAGCTGAATATGGAATCCCAACTTCTGCAATAAATAAACTATCTTCAAGTATTGATAAAGATCTATCCGAAGATGATGTTTTGAAGAAAGCAAAAATAATTGCAAATAATAACAGTGATTTAATGCAATATGAGAGAGATAAAATAGAAAATGATTTATAAAATAAGGTGTTTCGATTTTTTCAATTCACCCCCGACCCCTCTTGAAAAAAATCGAAACGGAAAAATCTTATTTTATGAAATAATAATGAAAAGAAGAGTGAAAAAGAATAATAAGGAAAAATGCACGATCGCCTAACACGGGCTATCCAAAATTGCTCCCTTAGGGTCGCAACTTCGGATCAGCCCGAGACGTTATGTGAAATGCATGTTTTACTTTTGGGCTATCGCCCAATTGTTTTAAAAACTTTTATTAATATACGATATTATTATGAAAACCGTAGGAATAATTGGAGGTCTTGGACCAGAAACAACATCGGATTTTTACCTAGATATAGTTTTTTCGTGTCAAAAGAAAGACAAAACTCATAGACCCTCAATCATAATCGCCAGCGTCCCATTGCCTTACAAAATTGAAAAAGAGGCAATTGTTAAAAACATAGGATTTGAAAGAATACCTCCTTTTTTAATTAAAGAGGCAAAGAAACTAGAAAAAGCTGGCGCTGATTTTATTGTTATGCCCTGTAATTCTTTGCATGTTTTTATCAAAGAGATCAGGAATGCTGTCGATATTCCAGTCTTAAGCATCGTGGAGGAAACGGTAAAGTTCCTCAAGAAAAATAATTTAAATAAGGCGGGAATTATTTCTACCTCTGCGACTATTAAAAATAAATTATACGAGAATGCTTTAGTCGAAAATGAAATCGGTTACGAAACCCCAGATGACTTTCAGCAAGCAAAACTGGGGAAAGTTATTCTTAACCTCGTAACCGGAAAGCAAAGCAATAAAGATAGAGAAGATCTTATTCAAATTATTAACGATTTTGAAAAGAAAAATGTTGATTGTGTAGTTTTGGCATGTACAGACCTCGGATTATTAATTCCTCAACATCCAGCCCTAAAGATATTTGATACTATGAAAATATTTGCTGACGCAACAGTTAGGGAAATATTGAAATAAAAGTTTTAAAAAAATTATTATAAAATTGCCATCAAAATACGCCAAAAAATTGCTACGCTCCGCAAAACATCAGCTATACACGAGAGTTATCGGAAATAGGAAAAATCGCATTGGTTTACGATTTTTTTATGTTTTATTTTCTATTCGTTTAGTATCCCAGCAATTTCTCTCGCGCATTTTTCCCAACTGAATCTTTTTATATTCTCATATCCAATATTTATCATATCTTTTTTTAGAGCTTCATTGGAAATAAGCTTATAGACTGATTCGGCAATTTCTTCCGGCTTATATGGACTAACCAGCAGTACACTCCCGTCGGCCACTTCCAAAATAGAAGAAATGTTCGAAGAAACAACAGGTACGCCGGCATTTTGTGCTTCCAGAATCGGCAAGCCAAAACCCTCATACAGCGATGGGAAAATAAAGACTTCCGCATTTGAAAGCAGCTGCCATTTTTGAGCTTCATTGATATATCCAAGTTCAATAATTTTTAATTTTAAATTTTTAATTTTTAAATAATGATTAATTTTAAATTTTATAATGTCATATCCGTAACCAGGAGTTCCGGCTAGAACTAGTGCATGTGGTATTTTGTATTTTTCAACTAAAATTTTATAGGCCCCCAAAATTCCAGCTATATTTTTTCTATTTTCAATTCTTCCTATAAAAAGCAGGTATGGTCTTGGAATTTGTTCATTTGAATTTGCTTGGAAATTGGAAATTGGAAATTGGAAATTCGCGCTAGCGTCATATCCTTCATAAATAACTTCGACCTTTTCCTCCAGCACCGTGTACAAATCCATCAAATCTTTTTTCGTGTTCTCGGAGACAGCGATTATTTTCTTTGCCCATTTGCAGGAATTTTTAATTGACCAGCGCATATAAATTCTTTCCCAAAGAGAATAAGCTTCGGAACAAAATTCATATTCCAAGCCATGAACTGTAACAATAGTATTTTTTGGCCCGCCTGCAACGCCATGCTGATTATAATAAGTACTAATCCCAAAAATCTTTAGTATTTTTTGAATAAAAAGAGCCAAAGAAAAAAGCGAAGCATTGCGGGCAGGATGAATTATTGGTACGGTGTGTGCCGGAATAAACAGGACATCAATCGGATGCAAAAGCATTTCGAGCGATAGCCCAATTTGACTCCATAAATACGGCCACCTTATAACCCG
>CAZJOI010000030.1:0-3362 GCA_964547585.1 uncultured Bdellovibrionales bacterium | reverse complement strand
ATGGATCTTTATGGCATTGACATCCGCGATGAAAAACATTTTGATTTTGTCTTGGACACAACCCGTCTTTCAATTGAAGAAGTTTTTGAAAAGGTAATGGAATTTATCAATTCAAAAGTGTGGGCCTTGGGTGAATAAAAAACTCAGAGTTTCTTGATTTTTGTTTCATTTGACTTGACTAATTGTATCAAAAATGATACAATTATGATATAAAAATGATATAATTAATATGAAAATACAAGAAAATGGCTTAAATAAGAGACAAGACCTCATCTTATCTTTTATTGATAAAGGGGTAGCTGTCTCAAGCAGCCAAATAATTAAAAAGCTTCAGGAGGAAATAGGGGAGGTTACGAGAATAACTATTTCCAGAGATTTGGATAGGCTTTTTGATTTAGGATTTATTCAAAGAAAAGGAGCTGGTCGCGGTGTATATTATGAAATCTCAGGACAATATTCGATTGTAAGAAAAATTGATGTTGAAAAATATTTTTCTGAAAAAGTAGATCTGAGAAAAATAAAAGAAAAATTTAATTTTGATATTTTTGTGCAATTGAAAAATATTTTCACGGATGATGAAAATAAAAAACTTCTGAAGCTTAATGAAATTTACAGAAAAAAAATAGACAAAATTTCAGACGAGGTACTTAAAAAAGAAATAGAAAGATTGAATATTGATTTTAGCTGGAAATCTTCTGAGATTGAAGGAAATACTTATGACCTTTTGGAAACTGAGCAATTGATCAAAAATCAAAAACAAGCAGAGGGACATTCTCAGGAAGAAGCGACGATGATTCTTAATCACAAAAAAGCACTAGAATATATTCGTGAAAGCAAAAAAGAGTTCCAGAGGATGTCTATTCGAAAAATAGAAAATGTTCATTCTTTGCTGGTTGATGGATTGGGCGTTACAAAAAATTTGAGAAAAACATTGGTACGTATAACTGGAACAAAATATGTTCCTCTGGATAATGAATTTCAAATCAGAGAAGCTTTGGAAAAAACTTGCAATTTGGTAAATGAAACAGAAAATGTTTTTGAAAAAGCCGTCGTGCTGATGTTGCTCATCGCGTATACCCAACCTTTTGTGGATGGCAACAAACGCACAAGCCGGATTTGTGGTAATGCAATTCTGCAGTCTTTTAATGTTTGTCCACTTTCATATCGCAGTATGGATGAAATGGAATACAAAAAGGCAATACTTCTTTTCTATGAACAGAATAATGTTTCTTATTTTAAAGAATTGTTTATAAAACAATTCGAATTTGCAGTGGAAAATTATTTCGGATAAGTTTTTAAAAAGAGAAGGTGGTCACAAATTGTGACCAGTTGAAAATTTAAAGTTATAGCCAAGCTTATTGGTGAACCGTAAAGGGAAGGTAAGAGAAAGATAGGATTTGAAATAAAAAAATGAAATCTTTGGATAAATAATTGTAAAACTTTTTGCAAAAGAAAAAGCCCCGGCAAAATGTTATCTGTCGGGGCTATCAAATTGTTTTAATCCTCAAAAAGTTTTGATTCTTCTTCCTCCAGCTCATAGAGTTTTTGATGCAGTCTATCGCGGTTGTTTTTTAATGGTATAACATCCTCAAACTCTGATTTATGCTGTCCATGTTCGTGGTAAATCTTCTTGCCTGTGGCTTGCTGAAATTTTTTTGAAAAATCAGATATGACATCCTTGTCTAGCGCCCCTGTGCAAGCTATATCTTTGCTTTCCATGGATGTCCCTGCTATTCTTTCTTTTATAGATTTATTTTCGCTACTTGCACAAGAGTAGCCACTTTCACAAGGAACTAAAATTCTTATCTTTTTAGATTTGTCATTTTCTATGATTTTCAAAACTTTTTTGAGATAATCAACTTTAGGATAACAATAGTCATATTGCAAACACCTTTTAGACGAAAAACCAAAAAAATAGTTTACGTCCAAATCATTTTTTTCGATAAAACCATCCCATCCCTTGAAATAATATTCATATTCTTCGGAAAATTTGGAAAGAGTATACAATCCCTCAGCTGCCTTGATCACCATTCCTCCTTCCTCTAAAGTTTCCCCCAAAGGTTCAAATTTAACTTTTTCTGATATTTTTCGCCTCAATTCTTTCTTTTCCGAAGAGGAAAATTGCTTCTCTAACTTTTTGCGTATCGCGTCGATTTCTGTGTCTACTTTTTTTATTTCAGACAGGATAGCTCTTTTTTTAAAGCTAATATCCATACATTTCTTCGCCTTTTTAATTTGGTAGTTGTTTACAGCCAGTCTTGGTTCTGTTGATTCTTCATCAATGACAAATTCGACATCGACAGACTTTAATAATTTTGCGTCAAATTCAACTCGCTTTTTTTGAATTTCAAGTTGTTCTTTAGTCCAGAGTTTTTTTATCGTATTCATAACATCCTCCATTTCTACGTTTTTGTTTGCCCGTCGGCTTTATTTGTTAAGGTGCTATGTCACAGTGTTCTGTCAATTCATCGTAACAACGTAGTATAGCAAATAAATACAAGTTTGTCAATAAAAAAGGCTACATATTGACATTATATAAAATAGTGTATATACTTAATATACAAATAGGCATAATAAATCGCTTAAAATAGGTATATGGACACAGAAGAAGTGAGGCAAAATCTTTACAAAAGTCTTAAGGAGCTAGGACTTAATGAGCAGGAAATTGATCTGTATTCAATTTCTTTGACATTGGGCGCAGTTTCAATTTCTGAATTAGCAAAACATTTAAAGATATCTCGTCCTAATGTTTATAAGGTGATCGCAGAATTGGAAGGACATGGACTTACGCAATTTAATGATCGCAATAAATATTCCAGAAAATTTTCAGTTGAATCACCAGCAGTTGTTTTGGAAAAATTGAGGGAAAAGAGGGAAAAAATGCAGCAGCTTGATCACGGGCTCGTTTCTTCCTTGCCAGATTTGCTAACGCTTTATCACCAAAGCGAGTCTGATACGAAAATTAAAGTCTTGCAAGGCAAAGAACAATTTCTTAAATCATTTAATGAAATATTGGAACAGGAAAGCAGAGAAATTCAATATTTTGGATCAGCTGAGGATTTTGTTAAATTTGTTTCACCTGCCGCAGAAGCAGAATGGATAAAGCAAAGAGTAAAGAAAAATATAAATATTAAAGTGCTCTTATTGCCTAGTGAAACTGCAGCAGCCTTTTCTTTGAAAGATGATGAGGAAATGAGGGAAACAAAAATATTAAAAGGTTTTTGGCCATTTATAACTTCATTTCAAATATTTTCAAATAAAGTTATTATTTGGCAACCAAAAGCTCCTCTAGCTATTCTTATTGAGGATAAATTTATTGTTGAAATGTTGAGAAGTATGTTTGAAAAATTTTGGGAAGATGC
>CAZJOI010000029.1:0-3638 GCA_964547585.1 uncultured Bdellovibrionales bacterium | reverse complement strand
TTTTTACCCCCCTACTTCTTCCCCGCCAAATTTGCCCACCCAAAGATATCTTGGAAGTTATTCACAATTATTTGCACAATGTTTTCTTTCTTCCTTGGGGTGAGTAAGACGTAGTCTTGAGAGATAGCTTCATTACCAGCTTGATCGATGGATTTAACTTTGAAGTGGTAGACTACTCCTGATTTGAAAGTAGTGGAAACCACAATGTGGTTTTGGGTATAGGCGGAATTAACCAGAATTTCCTTACTCTCCCCTTTCAAGCTTTCCTGATAGATGAGGGAGGTGGTGGAGGGTTCATTGGTATCCCAAGAGATAATCATTTGCACTTTGTCATTTTGGGCAATGGCTCCATCAGTTTTGATTTTACTGATTTCGGGAGGAGTTTTATCTTCATTGGTGGTAAAGTCCTTGCTTTCACTGACAGTTTGATTGCCTTGCTCATCCACCACTTTGACTGTGTAGACGTAGGTGACTCCGGATTTCAGGTTATTTAGTTCAATGGTTCGCTTGGTGACAAAGTCGGGTTTGCCTTGAGAACCGGAATTTTTAGGATCATTTTTGTCAAAATAGGTCACTAGGATATCAGTCGGAACATCCGTATTCATTTCAATTGTAGCGTTGTGCTCTGAAATAGAAGAGACTTTATCACCAAATATTTTTGGCGGCGATTTTGGTTCAAAAGTGTAATCGCCTGAAGAATAGATATTATTGTCAGCGTCTTGACCCTTAACACGGAAGTGATAAACAGTCGCTTCTTTCAGTCCAGATATTTTGACTTCGTGATCTGTGGTGGTAGATACGCTGGATTTAGTTTCTCCATAGTCAGTGGTGAGGCCATATTCTACCGTAGAATTCATTTTGGTGCTGGTATTCCAAGTAATGATGACTTCACTGAGTGAAGTGGAAGCTACTTTGATAGAAGAGAGTGAGGAGGGAGCTTTGGTGGTGAAAGATTCTTCGGTGGATTCGGCAATGTTGCCAGTTGCATCAACCGAAAGTACTTTGTAAAAATATTTAGTAGCCGGAGTCAGATTATTGACGATGACGGTATGATCAGTAACATAGTTGGCAGAATCGGAGTTAACTAAATCATTCCCTGCCATATTTCCATATTCAGTAGTTATGCCAAATCTTATCAAGCTATTAGCAAGCTTATCCGTCATCCACGTCACCGTCACACTTTCACCCGTAATCGTTCCGACACTCACACCGGAAATTTCTGGTGGCACACCATCTTCGGCATCGGCAGCCGCCTCCGCTGTTATGAAATTGAATTCTGTTGATTCTAGGGATGTCTCCAAGTTATCTAAGCAAGTGATTTTGTAAAAATACTGAGTAGAAAAAATGAGACCGGTAATGTGGATAGAATGATTTTTGTTGTAACTGGATTCTACAAAAGGCACTTCGCTGTAGCTACCGGTAGCCGTACCGTATTCAATCGCACATTTAGCTGGTTGGTCGGTATTAAAAACTACTACTGCTTTGGTATCGGTGATAATTGAGGGTTTGAATTTTTCTCCATTAGACGAATCTTCGAGATCAATAATCTCATCTTCCAAGGTGGTTGGATTATTAAAAGTACCTGTGATCGAGCTCAGAGGTTCATGTTGAAATTCCGGATCTTTTTCAGTAAAAAAGGAATGTTCTATGGAAGTGGCCGAATTGCCATTAATGTCATGGGAGATGACTTTGTAGTAATAGTCCTGGTCAGAATCTAAGCTAGACAAAACCACATAGTGGCTGCGATCCATTAAAGATATTTCGGTAGTAGTGGTGTATGGTCCGCCAGAAGTTTTCGAATAGGCAACTTGACTGGAAGCTGGTTCATCAGTGTCCCAGTAAATGATAGCTTTGTCATGGCTGATAACCGGTTCATCAATGTTGTCATCCTCTATGACGGGAGGATCTTCATCTAAGTCAGTAGAAAATTCATAAAATTCTCCCCCATTATCATCCAAAGCCACATCGCCATCATTATTCCCTTCCACAGATTTGACGGAGAAATAGTATTTAGTACCTTCGGTGAGCCCTTCCAATGTCCATTCGTGAATATATGGAGCACTGCCTCCAACTTTAATTGGATCCCCTTCTTGGACAATCGGATCTTCCATCAATCCGTCATCATCCAAAGAATCTGAATAAATAACAAAAGTATTGGAGTCGGTGGTAGTTCTCCAACTAACAGTTGCTTGATGATTAGAAACTTCTTTGACTACAATGTTACTGATGGCTGGACCAGGTAAAGTAGAAAAGGTGTAACCGGCTCCAGTTGGATCAGCAACTAAATTACTGTCCGTGGCATCATTGCCGGCTGGGTCTTCAGAAGTTACTTGGAAATAGTAAGGAGTATCTGGATCGAGGTTAGTCAGAACAACTCTATGTTGTCCAACTCCAGCTTCACTGTCAGCCATAGTGGCTGAACCTTTAACATCTTCAGCAAAACTATCTGGACCGGGAGTTTGAGAATAACCGACAAAAGAATCGGAGACTTCATTGGTGTCCCAAGTAATGATGGCACTGGTAGTGTTGATGGAAGAAGCATGCACATTGGAAATGATTGGATCGGTTTGATCTGTGCCTCCGCCACCCTCACTTCCATCTTGAATACCGTTGGCCACACCATTAACAGTAGTTGAGAAATATGAGATGTTGTTATTGTTATCCACCACTCTGACTTTGTAGTAATAGGTGTCTGTAGAGTTGACTGAACTGTCACCATAATAGTTGAGAGTACGGCTAGTGATATCAGGGATGTTATCTGTATTATGCGTCCAAGGTCCGGAGGCATTAGTCGCTCTGAATATTTCGTAGCGATTAAATCCAGCTGGTGGAGCATCGGCGACTTTCCAAGCAATGAAAAGACGGGATTCAGTTGGTGATGGCGGATTAACATTGGAAGTATCTTGCACCATCATGGCTCTGGGATACTGGGGAGTAGCTATAGAATAGATGGGAGATATATTACCGTAGTCATCCATGAATTTGGCATAGACTGTATCTGGATTATCGGCAAGAGCTATTGTTTTGGAAGAGTTGTATGTTTCCCATTCAGTCACATCATGCAAATCATTTTCCAGTCCAACTTTCATTTGGAAAACTGAATCATCGGTAAAATCTAAAGTTACTGTTGCTGGAACAGTAGAAGCATTGATTAATATTGGATAAGTTCCGGCTGCGGGAGCTTTAGTATCCAGAGTTGTAGTATTACCAATAGCCGTAGCAATATTATTGGCTCCTTCGTTGTCATTAATCTTAACTCGGATTTTGAAAGTGACGTAAGTATTTTCCGGAATCTGAGTCTTGGCATCCCAGTAAGCAGTGTAAGTTAGATAGGATCCTTCCAAAACTTTGTGGGTAGTTTTACTCATGTAAGTTCCGTATTCCCCATTAACCGGAAGAGTTCCAAAAGTTATGTCATCTAAGTCTACATCCAGATAGTCTGTACCGTTTAAAGTATATTCAAAAGTTGGAGTGACATAGTTTTGCGTAAATGATCCAGAAGTTGTGTCTACGTCACGAATAGCATAATCTATTTTAACCTTACCCCAGTTAGGATCTTCTGAATCTGAGATTTGAGAAACAGTTACTCCATTGGTTCCATAGGTTGGATCAAAATCTGGAGTAGCATTAACGACATA
>CAZJOI010000028.1:0-4179 GCA_964547585.1 uncultured Bdellovibrionales bacterium | reverse complement strand
GTAAATTATCTAATAAACCGATAAAAACATTCTCCATCGGGTTTGAGGAAGAAAAATACAATGAACTTTCCTATGCGCGAATGATTGCCAAAAAATTCAAAACGGACCACAAGGAATTTATTGTCAAACCTAACGCCATCGAAATGCTTCCAATGCTAGTAAGGCAATATGAAGAGCCATACGCCGATTCCAGCGCTCTTCCAACCTATTATGTTTCCAAAATGACCCGAGATTACGTTACAGTCGCTCTTAATGGAGACGGTGGAGATGAAAATTTTGCTGGATATGGAAGATACAGCGTGCAAAAGTTTGGAATTTGGTATGATAAAATTATGCCTATTCATAATTTTTTTATTTTGCCAATTGTTAAATTATTGTCATCAAATATTAAAAATACTTTTTTTGACCGAACCTATAGATTTGCAAAAACACTTTCCGACAATTACAACTACCGCTACGCAAACTACATTTGTTATTTTACTAACGAAATGAAAAGCGAAATTTATACTGATTACTTTAGGATAAAAACAAAAGACATTGATTCTTTTGACATTATTGCCAACAAGTTTAGTGAATCACAAGCGAAAAATAAAATTGACCAGACACTTTATGCAGATTTTTCAACTTACCTTCCTGATGATTTAATGGTAAAGGTGGACATAGATTCAATGTCAGTTTCCCTTGAAGGACGCTCCCCCCTCCTTGATCATGAGATGCTAGAGCTTACAGCACAAATTCCAGCCAACTTAAAATTAAAAGGTCTTAACAATAAAAAATATATCTTCAAGAAGGCTCTTAAAAATTTTATTCCCAAAGAGGTAATGTATCGTCAGAAAATGGGATTTGGAATTCCAATTGATATCTGGCTTCGGGGCGAACTCAGAGAATATGCCTACAACCTTCTTTTGTCAGAAAAATCAACAAGCCGAGGAATTTTTAAAAAAGACGCTATTAAAAAATTACTAGATGAACATGTTAAAACAAATGTCAGTTTTGCTTATCATATTTGGGCATTAATTACCTTGGAACTTTGGTTTAGGGAGTATTTTGATTAAATTATGCAAAAAAAGAAAATTCTACATTTCGTTTCAGGACTTGAGGTGGGAGGCGCGGAAACGCAGCTCTTACGAGTGCTTCCTCTCTTACAAAAAGAAACGGAAAATGTGGTATGTTGCTTTAATGACCACGGACCAATCGGAGAAAGACTCGAAAAAAAAGGAGTGCGGGTTCATTATCTCAATTTCAAAGGACGACATGATTTGATGGTTTTCTGGCGATTAAAAAAAATCATCAGAGAATTTAAACCTGATATTCTAGTTACTTACTTAATTCACTGCGATTTAATTGGAAGATTCTGGGGAAGAATATTTGGAATAAAAAAAATAGTGTGTAGCCAAAGAGGATCTCTTTTGCAATGGGAGTATCTTAGATTTTTCGATAGAATGACGAGGTTTCTTGTAACAAAATACACTACCCAGACCCATACTGCAAAAAAGGAACTGATGGAAAAATTAAACACTCCAGAGAACAAATTTATTGTTATTCCAAATGGAATCGACTTAAATGATTTCTCTTTTGATTTGGACAACAAAAAAAAGAAAAACGAGCTAGGAATAAATTCGGAAAACACAAATATCATTTGCGTAAGCAAACTCAGAGAAGGAAAGGGTCATGAATATTTATTGGAGGCATTTGAAAAAGCATACACAACTAATCAAAAAATTAATCTTCTAATTGTCGGAGATGGAGAAAAAAAAGAAAAATTGCTTAATCAAATAAAAGGTTACCAGTCAAAAAATAATATTTATTTTTTTGGAGATAGAAATGACGTAAAGGAAATATTGAGGATAAGCGACATCTTTGTTTTACCGACATTGGGCGAAGGTATGAGCAATGCTATTCTTGAAGCAATGGCAAGTAAATTACCAATAGTTACAACCAATATTAAAGTTAATGAGGAACTAATAAGAGACGATGAAACCGGCATTCTGGTTCCAATAAAAAACAGCACATCAATAATGAATGCTATTAAAAAACTTATTGACAACCCCACCCTTAGAAAAAAAATGGGAGAAGAATCCCAAAAAGATATTTTAAAAAGATACGATATTAATGTTATAACATTAAGAATCTCCAACTTTTTGAACAATCTATAAGTTAGTTTTCAAGAACTTTATATATAGCCAGAATATAGGGGGATGTTTTTTTGTTGTCCTTAAATCTTATCCCAAATTTAAAAAATAGTATATTTATTATCATTTGTATGGCAGTATGAAGATAACCAAAAAATATATTTCCAGAATACAAGCCAAAATTTATTTTTCCAGCGTAATCTAAAAATATTTTTTCAGCCTTAGTATTGTTAACATTTTTTTCAAAAAAATCAAGATCCATTATTTCAAGATTATGAATGTCTAGATTTTTCCTATTTATTAATCTCTGATATAGATAATTCCATCCCTTTAAATTTGGAATTATTATAACAACATATCCTCCCACTTTTGCAAGTTCAAAGTGTTTTTTGATTATCTCGCGTAGCTTTTCTCCGTAAAAATGTTCAATTAGTCCAGCTGAAAAAACAATATTATACTTTTCATCACTAGAATATTGAAAAACATCAGAATTATAAACTGAAGCTTCTATTTCAAGCATATTCATATTTTCTTGAGTCATTTTAATTCCATCTTCTGCATAATCAACTCCAGAAACACTGAGGTTAAAGTAATGATCAAAATAATACATCCAACCCCCTGGAGCACATCCGAGTTCAATGAAGTTATTCTTCTTATTTACTGATAAATATTTTTTGAATAAAGCATCTAATGAAAACAAGTCTATACTGTTTACTTCAACTTTTACAGGAAGAAAAACCTTGCTTGTATAATTATTATTCCAATACTCTTTTTTTGATAATATATTATTCATATTAAATTTCATATATTTTTTTAAAATTTACTTCTATATCAGAAATTATTTCTAACACTAACTGTCTGAATATTACTTCTAATTTATAGTTCTTCTTTGCTCTCTCGAAACCAGCTTCAGCTATTTTCATTCTCTCCTTATCATGTTGTAGATAATACTCTATTTTCTTTATAGCCTCATCAATATTCTTATAAGCAACAACCTCCTCATCAATTTCGTACAATTCTTTAAGCCCATTCTCACAATCACAAACTTGCATCACTCCATTCATCGGCAATTCATATAGCCTTAAATTACTTGGCCCATATGACATGTGCATATTTAAGCCAATTTTTGATTTTTGATACAAATTAACCAATTGATCTTCCGGCAATTCTTCAATCTCTGGAATATCATAAAAACTTTTTACAATTTTGCAGATTATTTTTTTTATAATATTATTTCCTAAATAATTCCATCCCCGTCCATACAACTTCATTCTGTTTCCAAAATGCTTCTTCATTTTAAAAATTCTTAATATTTTTTTTAAATAAGCTCCACCCACATATACAATATCTACTTCCCTACCATTGTCTATTTCCAATGATTCAATGTATTTATTTGGGTTGGCTCCGAGTGGAATAAACTTACTTTTTCTAGCCCCCCACTCTAAATATTTTTTAGAAATAAGTTTTTTTGAATCAAAATAAATACCCCCGCAAAAGGCATAGTAATAATTTTTAACATAATATTTTGAAGTGTATTCTGCACCTTCTGGATCATCTCCGAAATAACATGCAATATAAGAATATTCTTTTATCTCCCTAAGAAATGTTTCTGACCATGGGTATCCAGAACCAAAAAAAATAGAAATTTTTATGTTATTATCTTTTATATATTCTTTTATAAAATCATAAAGTTCTATCATTTTTGAATTATGATCATGCAGTCTATGCTCTTTTTGGCTTCCCCTTATAGAAGACCCGTGATCGAGAAAATCAACATCCAAAAGATGAACTTCAAGATTATTATATTCGGCTATTTTTTGCACATTTTCGCCACTAGATAGCGTATCACCAAAAGTATTTTTGCAAAAAAAGGCAACCTTTAAATTAGAACTGCTCTGATTATAAACTTCAAATTTCATTTAATTTTCTAAAATATATCTTATATGTTTATTGAATATTTCTTCGTAGGTATATTCTCTTGATGCCTTTTCATATCCAAGTTTTGCTACTTTTTCTCGCTCTGCGTCATTTTTTAAATAATATTCAA
>CAZJOI010000027.1:0-4335 GCA_964547585.1 uncultured Bdellovibrionales bacterium | reverse complement strand
TTTAACAGCCGACGCAAAGTCGGTTTTTAATTATATAACATAAAAATATGGACAAACAGATATACATCATAAAAAATGACAAAGAGAGACTGGTAGAATTACTTAAAGAAAAGCGTCTGCATGACAAATATGACGAAGCATTACTCCAGGAATTAAAAAGAGGCGTAATTGTTGATTCCACGAAAATTCCTTCAAACGTGATTACCATGAATTCTCAGGTGAGACTTACAGAAATTGAATCAAATTCCGGTCTAACTTATTGGCTTGTTTTTCCGCAAGACTCGGATGTTAGTAAAAATAAGATTTCGGTTTTTTCGCCAATTGGCTGTGGTCTTCTGGGGTGTAAAGTTGGCGATATTATACCAATCCAGACACCTACAGGAGAGAAAAGATTAAAAGTGGAAGAGATTATCCATCAGCCAGAAGCAGAAGGGAATTATGATTTATAATAAAACATAAATTTTTTGACTTATCTTAGTAGTAAATTGCAAGATTAACACCTTTAAAGGTGTTTTTTTGCGTTGTCTTAAATCGAGTTTCTGTGGCAAAATGTTAAAAGTTGTAATATAATAAAAGCATAATTATTTAAGAAATAAACATGAAAAAAATTGTCACACTGGGTATTGTGTTTTTCGGTGTCATTTTTTTGGCGGGATGCGGTCAACAATCGTCAGACCAACCAAAAGAAAAAGATTCCGCAAAGGATGTTAAAGCGGAAGTTTTCAATGCTACATTAAAAGTAGCCATTGAAAAAGGAATACCGATAAAATGCACGCAATCAGAAAATGCCACAGGAACGCAACTTATGGAGGGATACATCAAGGGTCATAAATATTATGGCGAACTTAAGCATCAAGGTGCTCAGGAAACACGCATATTGATTGTTGACAACTGTATGTGGGGTTGGAACAAGGGCGATACGAAAGGCTGGAAGATGTGCGCAAAAACAAATGATGAAATGTGGAAAGATGTTAATTCAGAGAAAGATGTTTATAATTGCATGCCATCTGCATTTACCGATGCAAAATTTACACCGCCTTCCGACGTTCAATTTGCAGTTGAGAATTTTGAAGAATAATAAAGAGAAACTCCAATAGGACTAATCACAAAAAAATACGATTTACTGAAAAATAAGCACCCGGTGAATGGGTGCTTTTTGTGCATCTCCCTGGAAATAATTCATTTCGTGGGTATGTTTTTAGGCATTTTTTGATTTGTATTTTTTCTCGTCAATCCAAGACCAAATTGAAAACAAAATAACCAGAACAACTCCTGGAATCAAATGATTTTTCCAGCCTGGACCGATGAGATTATGAATTCCAAGAGCAACAGGAGCAGTAAGAAGAATTATTATTATGGCAACATGATTATCTCCTTTGATATTGGATTTTTCATCCAAACTCATAAGTTTTCCAATAATTTTGGGAATAATATATAAAAGCAGAAGTATCACAGGAAAAGCGAAAAGAAAATATTGTTGATGAGTGATGTCAAAATTATTAACAAAAAAACTGGATAAATAATAATCCCATGGCTGCTCAGTTTTGAAAACTTCAAAATTTTTCTGAAATAGAATAACCTTAAGCCAATTATATGAAATCATAACAGCTAAAATTAGATAAAGCACAAAAAATGGAATTTTAGCTATTTTGGCATTGATGCCCATATTTATTCATTTAAATTAATAGTAAATTTAATATAGCCATGGCTTGAGCCGGGCAATGTTGACGGATTGGCTGATTTTTCTACCGAGCTAACTCTGATTATGTAACCATATATGGCAACTTCATCGCCGGCAACAACTGATTTACTGATGGAATCTTCCATATTTTCTTTATGAATTACCAATAAAGCTGATTTATCGTTAATACTGCTCAGTCCGATTGAAAGTTCTCCAAAACGCATTTGAGTTCCTTGGTTAAGCGTTTGGGTGTTTTCCAGTTCGGTAATATTATTATTTTTATTCCAAACAATCCATCCAATAAGGGTGATAATGGCAAGAACCGCAATTATTATCAATGACAATTGTTTTTTAAATAATATTTTTCTCATAAATTAATAATACACCTTAAAATTAAAGAAGAAAAGCAAAAAAATCTCGGATTCGCATCAGCACGATTTGCAAGATGACTTCTTTCGTTTTATAATATAATCATAGAAAAATAAACACAAAAATATGTTAATAAAAAAAAGATCTTCAGTCATCATCTTAACACCCATCATTTTTTTGGTGGGTTTTTTATTTGCCAGCCAAGTCAATGCCCAAGATTATAGCATTAGTCCTTCTGATACTCCTAGTATGGTGTGCCAGCAGGCTCGTTCTGTGCCAGGAGCTTCTATTATTTTGAATTCAGCAGATAAGTGTATATTCAGGATAAAGGAAAGCGAAGGAGGCATTACCGTATCTGTAACCAGCACTATTTATTTCTCCGGTGGGGATGTTTGTATCGACGTAGAAGCTTCACCGTATGGTGGTCAAATTTACCATAAATGCGTGCATTCTAATCAAGCCTCCTCTGCTGGAAAAACAACAGCTCAGCCTAAAACCATCCAAACAGTTACGAAAACGGCTACGAAAGGGAAATATTACAAAGAAAATATTTCCAAAGAACTGATTGCGTTGTTTGACCCGGAAGACCGCGCAGATCCTCAAATTTATTCGTATACTCTTGATACCATGAGCGGCTTTCCTCCGATGGGAATTATTTTTAAACTTGATGGCACATTGGAAGGCACACCAACCGGGAAAGACAGTAAATTTAGGGCTTGCGCCTCGGTTCCTTCAGGAAAAAAAGTTTGTAAAGTGATAGATATGAAAGTGAATAAGGAAGAGACGGATAAGCCGGAGCTTGTTTCCTCTAAACCATTTAAGCTTACGGAATGGGCATATGAAAGTTTGACTCTTGGAAACCAAATCCCGTCCGGAATCAATGAACGTGTTGTTGTCAGGATGCCAGACGGTTCATTGATGCAGATGGATAAAAATTCCGCTTTTACTCCAATTTCAGAATATGAAGTAAAAACCGACGAAGGCAGATTCAACTTTGAATACAAACCAGCCAAGGGGGGAAGTTGCGGTCCAATAGGTCAAAGTCCGACTTGGGCTTGCCGGCAAGTGGATACTCGAGATGCGATACTGCGAGTAAAAGGCACAGAATTTTCAGTAGATACTGATAAGTACGGAACAAATATCGTGGTTGAGGAAGGAGTGCTGCTTGTTTCTGACGCAAAAGGAAAGAAAACCATTGAAGTTGCCGGAGGACAATATGCCTACATAAAAAAAGGTGAGTTGCCAGCTAAACCGCAATCATTTGATTTATCTCAGGTGGATAACTGGTGGGATAAGAAAGAATCAAATTCGGGGGCAGTGATGATGGCTTCTGTTTTGTTCTTTTTCTTTACTTTTTTTGTTCTATCATTTGTTGTTTTTAAAATATTTAAAAAGAGAGGAGAAGTTTCTAAAACTGTGCCAGCTGCAGGAAATAGCGTTCAGGAAACAAACAAAAAATCTAATCCAGGATGTATGTCATGCGTCGTAGCGATAGTAATATTTTTCGCGTCTCTAAGCTTGGCGTTTGTCTTTTATCTTACATTAGACATCTATCTCGAAAACAATAGCGGTTCCCAACCTGTTAAAGAGGCGCAATCGGAAAAAACAACTAAAACAGCGGTCTGTGAAACTGAGGATAAAACATATTTCGAAATTAAGGAACTGGGAGTTAAGTTTTTAGTTAGCAAAGACATCAAAGACGATTTAATTTATAAATACGATTCGAAAAATGGAGCATATCTCTCAGCTAAATCATTAGTCTCAATAGACGCAGGCTGTTCAGCTGAAAACGGACCTCTCGGCGCTATTTCCAAAATAGAGGGAACTCCGGAAAGTGTTGATAAAAACGCAGAATATTATTTAGCCAGAAAAAATGCGATCAAGCAATTTGACGGTTTTTTTATTTTTTTTGAGGGACCACAAGCTATTTGCGCGCTTAATAAAAAAAACATAGATCAGGCGGATGATTATAGTCGCCAAATGGCAAGTAAATTATATTTTAACCTCCTGGACTGTGTTAAATTGGTGAAATAAGAGGAGCAGAAAAGGGGTCAAGTACCTTTTTATCAACCCGAAGTTTGGGGTAACTCAAGTAACAGCAACGGCAGAAACAAGCCAAATAATTGTTAACCATATCTTTTGTACAAGGGATATGTATTGACTCAGTAATGAGTCCCTCAGAATAGACTCCAATAGGACTAATCGCAATAGAATGTGATTTGCTGAAAACAAGAACACCTTAAATGGTGTTTTTTGCGTTGTCTTGCTGGGAAATGGTTCATTTC
>CAZJOI010000026.1:2865-4916 GCA_964547585.1 uncultured Bdellovibrionales bacterium | reverse complement strand
AACGCTGAACGAAATCCGAACTTTTTTTAGCGAAAATCCGAACGCTGAATTTTGAAAAACTTTTAAACTCGGGCGGGCAAAAAGGAAGGGGGTTGGGGGAAGGAATTTTTGCCCGCCCTCGCTTTTCTGCCGCCGCCGAATTTCGTGCCAGCGAAGCTGGCGCGCCGCCAAAATTATTTTTTTGTTTTATCAGTGTCGGGAAGCTCTGCAAATTTAGCTTCCATTGTAGGATTTCCGCGCGTTAATCTTTTGATTGTCAAATCTTCAGCTTTATTATTGGCAAGGCGAAGATTGTTTTCAGAAGATAAGAGAGCGTCTTTAGTCTTTTGAAGATGATCAATGGTTTTATCTATTTCTTCAATAGCGGTTTTAAATTTACGACCAGCAATATCATAATTTTTAGCAAAACCTTCTTTAAACTTATTTATATTATCCTCAAAGTTTGTTATATCAACATTTTGGCTTCTAACTAAAGCGAGCTCAGCTTTATATTTCAGAGTGTTCATCGCCGCGTTGCGAAGCAAGGTAATAATTGGAATGAAAAATTGCGGACGAACAACATACATTTTTGGATATTTATGCGAAACATCAACAATCCCAGTATTGTAAAGTTCGTTTTCGGCTTCCAAAAGAGAAACAAGAACAGCAAATTCGCATTTCTTTTCATTACGATCTTTGTCTAGTTCTTTTAAAAAGTCTTCGTTTCTTTTTTTTGTAGCAGTTTCATCTCCCTCATTTTTCATTTCAAACATTATTGAGATAATTTCATTGCCTGCCTCGTCGGTTTCTTTATAAATATAATCGCCCTTACTTCCGGTCTTTGAATCATTATCTTTTTCAAAATAGGCGTGTTGAAAAGCGGTTGCACGAAGTTTATTAAATTCCGTTTCGCAATGTTGTTCAAGTGTTTCGCCAATCATCTTGGTTGAAAGTTTGAGCTTCATATCTTTGCGAAGAGCAATCTCATCATCTTTCATTTTGATAATATCGTCTTTGGTTTTAAGATCAGCTGAATGCTTCTCAAGTAATGACTTCTCCAATAATTGCTTTTCTGTTTCTTTACTTTTTAGGTTATAGGCCAGATCATCGCGCTCTTTTTCAATTTTTTTAATAGCCTCTGCAACACATAGACTTTTCTCAACTTCTGCTTTATCAATTTTTGATTTCATTTCGGCAAGTTCGGCTTCTTTTTCTGCCAACCGCTCTGCAAGATAACGATCCTTTTCAGCTCTTAACTCCGATAATTCTTTGTCTTTCTTCGTCAGCTCCTCTTGTAGTGTATTTTTAAGATTAGATTCTGCCAGCTTGACAGCACTTTCTTTTTCTTTTTCTGCAATATTTAATCGCTCGCGTAATTCCTCTTCAAATTTATGATCGCGAACCTGCTTAAGAATATCAGCAAAACCAGCCTCATCGACCTTAAAAACTTTTTTACAATTTGGACAAATAATATCGTTCATAAATTTATTTGTGTTGTTCGTTAAATTCAGGTTGTTCTTTTTCTATGATCGACTTTTCAATTTTTCTGGCTATTTCTTTTGTCTTGGCCTGTGCGTATTGAAATTTCGTTCCTCCCGAAATCATCTCCTTTTATATTTCTTTATGCTCCAATAGCCTGTCTTGCGGACGACCGCGACCAGCGACCCCAGTATAAAGATTTTCCCCGCTTTTACTCTTTATTTTATAAATTATTGCTTTATTTTGGGGAACATTGGCAATATTGGCTTTTGTGAACTTTTGAGTCCTACTAAATTTTGGCATATTGTTTTGTTAATTATTAAAAGGTGTTGACGATATTTTTAAAATTGTCTATACTGAAAGTATAATCGAAAATAAATCGAAAGTCAATAGCTATAAATTTATGCCTACAAAAAGACAAAAACAGATACTGGATTTTATTACTTCTTTTCAAAAAAAGAAGGGTTTTGCGCCTTCTTTGGAGGAGATTAAAAAACATCTCAAACTATCCTCTGTTTCCACAATCCATTTTCATATAAAAAAATTACAAGACGAGGGATTTTTAAATAAGGGTGAAAACAGCCCGCGATCTA
>CAZJOI010000026.1:1996-2855 GCA_964547585.1 uncultured Bdellovibrionales bacterium | reverse complement strand
TATTTCAGTTTTTGAAAGCCAACAAATGGTCAAAATTCCGTTAATGGGAACAATTGCTGCAGGACAACCCATTGAGGCTATTCAAGTCAAAGAAACTATAGCTATACCAAAAACAAAAGTGATGAGGGGCGGAAACTTCTATGCATTGCGCGTAACCGGAAATAGTATGATTGACGAAAATATCAATGATGGTGATATTGTTTTAGTAAAAGAACAACAATCTGCTGAAAATGGGCAAAAAGTTGTCGCTCTAATTGATAATCGCGAAGCAACCTTAAAAACATTTTTCAAAGAAAGGAATCACGTCCGTCTGCAACCTGCAAACAAAGAATACGAGCCGATTATTATAAAAAAAGGAGAACAAGAAATTATTATTCAAGGACTCGTCGTAGATGTTATTAAAAATGAGATACTATCTCCAGAAATAAAGGAGAAGTTTGAAGTTGAAAAACCTTTAAAAAAACTTGATAAACTTCCATTAAATAAAATCATCTGCGGAGATGCGATTGAGGAATTAAAAAAGCTGCCAAATCATTCAATTGATTTAATTGTTGCGGATCCGCCCTACTGGAAGGTTATAAATGAAAAATGGGACTATAAGTGGCGCACAGAAAACGATTATATTTATTGGTGCAAACAATGGCTCAAGGAATTATCAAGAGTAGTAAAAAAAACAGGCTGTTTTTATTTATTCGGATATTTCAGAACTTTATCTTATTTATTACCAGAAATCGAAAGAGAGGGCTTTGCATTAAGACAACAAATAATTATAAACAAAGGAATACAAGCAATAAGTGGTAGGGCTACAAAAAACTATAAAATGTTTCCAAATGTTACAGAAAGCATTTTATTCTTATAC
>CAZJOI010000026.1:0-1986 GCA_964547585.1 uncultured Bdellovibrionales bacterium | reverse complement strand
AAAGCGTTTTGTTTTTCGCTCGCAATAATCAACCGGAAATAAAAAAATTTCTACTTGAACAACAAAAAAAAGCAGGGCTAACTGCTAAGGAAATAAACGAAAAAATGGAAGTTAAAAGTAATGGTGGTGGTCTATGGTCTCTCTATACCGGAGAAAATATACTTGCCCAAATACCCACAAAGGAACAATGGGAGAAACTAGAAAAGATATTAAATTTTAAAAAACCCTATTCGGAAGTAAATTTTGTTTTTAATCCGCAGATGGGCTTTACGGATGTTTGGAGTGATATAAATTTTTATAAAGAAAAAAGGTATCACCCCACACAAAAGCCACTACAATTGATTGAAAGGTTGATAAAAGCAAGTAGTGATGAGGGAATGATTGTTTTGGATCCTTTTGTTGGGGCGGGCTCCACTGCTTTGGCCTGCTTAAATTTGAATAGAAATTATATTGGCATAGATCTTGATGAAAAATATGTGAAGATCTCTAAAGAAAGAATAGATCAACTCAAACGAACACCAAAATTATTTTGAGTTTTTTCTTCTTGAATATTTGCTTTTGGCTATTGCGATTTTATCAGTATCCCTAAGAGGTAAGTATTTTCTTAAATTCTCATCAATACCCATAAATAGTTCGCTCTTTTCTTTTGGGGAAAGTTTTTTAAAGTTTTTGAAAACTTTTTTGTGCTCTTCTTTAACCATTCTTAAAAGCTCTTCTTTGGGCGCTTTTTTAAAAAGTAATTTTAGCTCATCTTCATTTAAGATATTCGCTGGCATTAAAATTGATTTTTCTTTCGAACGATCAGAATCTGGCTTTAAATAATATTCGATATTAATTTTTGGACTTGAATTTGATTTTTCTACGATACAAGAAAAAATAAGTATTGGATTGCAAATATAAAACTGATATTGATATGGCCAAAAATTTTTTGGAGCAGGAGTTTTGCCTGGATTTTTCTTTTTGTGGGCTAAGTATATTTTCTGATAATAGTTTGTCATTATTTCAGAAAACCTTTTATTTCTCGGATTTTCTGGCCAAATTTCAAATGCTTGAAATCTCAAGGTTTCAAAATCATTTTTTTCAAAGTTCGGATAATCACCAATCATCAAGAACACTCTTTTCACTTCATGTAATAATACATTTAATTCATCCTCATTTCTTATCGAGAACAACCATTTAGAATCATTTTTACGATCGATATTCTTTGACCCGCAATTAGAGCAAATGTTTTCAATTCTAGCCACGGGAGATTTGCAGTCTTTACATAAATCAAG
The DNA here is from genome assembly GCA_964547585.1 of uncultured Bdellovibrionales bacterium. Taxonomy (GTDB): domain Bacteria; phylum Patescibacteriota; class Minisyncoccia; order Moranbacterales; family UBA2206; genus CAZSCF01. Next base: position 712 of record CAZJOI010000026.1, on the reverse strand, counting down.
TTGATCAATTCTTGAACATGATTTTACCTCAGAGCCATCTATTAAATCATTTCCTCTTGCTCCAGTTCTTTCGCCCTCCATTCCCGTAATTAACGACGCTAAATGTTGACCAGGATAACCAATTTTGATATTCGGTGTTTGCTTAGTAATTCGAGACCATTTTATTGCATTTAATCTTGGTTGCAAAACAAGCTCACTCAAAAGAGCTTTTACTTTATTTTCAGTATCTTTGATTGTGATAAATTCTTTTTTTGGTTGCATATCGAATTAAAACAAATCCTTAATTGGAATATTTAAGGCTTTTGAAACTTTTTCAATATTTTCTAAAGTTATATTCTTTTCTGCCCTTTCTATCATTCCGATATATGTGCGATGAACACCTGCTTTAACAGCAAGTTTTTCTTGAGAAAAACCTAATTTTAGTCTTTCTTTTCTGACTCTTTCTCCAAATTTTATTAAAACATCTTTTTTCATAAATTTTTTTGCCTCCATAAAAGCTAATTTTAGTATACACACTTGCTAATTTTAGTTCTACATACTATAGTTAGCATAGGGAGTTCCTTGATGTTGCCCGCGCACGGGAGGGCTGGGGCAAGGGCAACATCTTCTTTGGCGGCGCATTTCGCAAAGCGAAATACGAAATTCGGCGGCGGCGGAAAAGCGAGGGCGGGCAAAAATTCCTTCCCCCCAACCCCCTTCCTTTTTGCCCGCC
>CAZJOI010000025.1:0-5623 GCA_964547585.1 uncultured Bdellovibrionales bacterium | reverse complement strand
AATTTTAATGCGTATCGCATTTTTCACTAATAATTATCTTCCGAATGTTTACGGAGTGCCAATGTCAATTGAAACTCTGCGGAAAGAATTTGAATCTCTCGGACACGAGGTTTTTATTTTTGCTCCAAATTATTCTGACTATCGAGATTCAAATAGTCAGGTTTTTCGCTATCCATCGATTGATATCGAAATAAAATTTCGTTTGCCGTTGGGAATTCCATATTCTCGCAAAGCAGACAAAATTATTGAAAATCTTGACTTGGACATTATTCATTCCCATCACCCCAACCTTTTAGGATCGGCGGCTCTGAGGTGGGCCAAGAAAAAAAATATACCCTTGATTTTTACTTGGCACACTCTATATGATCAATACACAAACTTCGTGCCATTTTTGCCAGCGAAATTTTCAGCTAATTGGATTATCAGAAAAGCCGTAAAATATGCCAATCAATCGGACGTGGTTATTGTGCCAACTGAATCAGTGGCTCCTATTATTCAGACGTGGGGAGTGGAGAAGGAGATAATTTCGGTGGCTACTGGAGTCACAGAGGAAGAGTTTTCAAATCCGGATAAGAACAAAATTCGAGAAAAATATGGCATCAAAAAAGATGAAATTTTGCTGCTGTTGGTTTCGCGACTTACGGAAGAAAAAAATATCCATTTTATTTTTAGTGCACTTGCTGATATTTTAAAAGAAAATGTAAAGACGAAATTTATGTTAGTGGGGGATGGTTATTTGTTATCTGAGTTAAAAAGTAAGGCGAAGATGGCGGGCTTGGAGGATAAAATTATTTTTGTCGGCGTAGCCAAGAGAGAAGATATTAAAAATTATTATGCAGCTGGAGATGTCTTTGTTTATGCCTCCAGATCGGAAACGCAAGGTATGATTATAACTGAAGCGATGTATGTCGGTCTTCCAATTGTGGCTGTCAGAGCCACAGGAATTGAAAGCTTGGTTGAGAACGGAAAAAATGGGATACTAACTTCTGAGGATAAAACCGAATTTATTTCAGCGATCAAAGAACTTATCGAGAACAAAAGCTTACGAGAAAAAATGGCGGAAGAATCAACTAAAATTGCCAAAGAAAGATATACTGCTAAAATCTGCGCAAAAAAAATGTTGGAAGTTTATAGTCAAAGCATTAAAAATAAAAAATGATATTTCAGGATTGACAAAAAAGAAAAAATAATTTAAAATGATAACTAAATAAAAATCTAGTTCTTTTTATAAATTTTATAAATCCAGCAAAACTCAAAGGGGGACATGAAAAATTATGCAGAAAAATCACAAGGATGTACGCGGAGACGAGAGTGGCAACTTCAAAAAACTTTTTCTTTTCTTTTTGAAATTAGCCATTTTGATTGGACTGATGGTAGCAGCGTTGGTTGTTCTCGATGAACTAAAAGATGTAAGGGCTCACTGGATATTGGAGGGACTTTTATTTCTCGCAGTAATTTTTCTTGTCCTGACGGGTGGTCATGAAAAAAAACAAGTCAGCCGAGAAAAACCGCAATCCAGCAAGACTTTGTATATAAAATTACTTAGACTTCTGGGGGATTAATATCGCTTGTTTTCATAAAAAAGCCGGGGGTTGTAGCAACAATCACTCGGCTTTTATATTTTGTATTCTCTAATTCCATTATTCCAGATGAATATTTTCTTGGAATTTTTGCAAGGCGTCTTTAAGTAAGAAATGTTTTTCCAAGTTCAAATCCTTTTTCAATAATTCTTCGGCTTCGGCACGGGCAAGTTTAATGAGTTTGATGTTGGTCAGGTTTTCCATAGCAATATCCGGCAGTCCCGATTGAAGTGTTCCAAAAAATTGTCCCGGACCTCGCAGATCTAAGTCTTTTTGGGCGATTTCAAAGCCGTCACTGCTTTTTTCCAAAGCTCTGAGTCTGGCAATCGATTTTTCGGAATCAGAATTAGTGAAAAGAAAACAATAAGATTGGTGCTCGCTTCTTCCAACGCGACCACGAAATTGATGCAGTTGCGAAAGTCCAAATCGATCAGCGTCTTCAATTACCATCACCGTAGCATTGGGAATATCGATGCCGACTTCTACAACTGAAGTGGACACGAGAATGTGTGTTTTTTTATCTTTGAAATCTTGCATGACAGTTTCTTTGCTATTCGTATAACCTTTTCCGCCCAAGGTGGACCCGCCTCTGGCGGGCATTTTCCCATGCAAAAGTCCAAGGCAAAATTCCGGAAATATTTCTTTGGATAGTCTGGTATGCTCTTGCACTGCCGCCTTAACTTCGGTCAATATTTTCGATTCTTCAACTAGTGGTAGAATAATAAATATTTGCCGACCTGAGTGGATTTGATTCCGGATAAATTCATAGGCATTATCTCTTTTTTGCGGCGGAACAATTCGTGTGATAATCTTTTTTCTATTTCTGGGCATTTCATCTAAAACAGAAATATCCAAATTGCCCGAAAAAGCGATGGCTAATGTTCTGGGAATAGGAGTAGCCGTCATAGTCAGCAGATGCGGGACAGATTTTTTGAGTCCATCTTTCATTTGCATTGTGTTTTGTTGCAAAAAAGCGCGTTGAGTTACACCAAAACGATGTTGCTCATCAATAATTATCAAAGCTAGATTTTTAAATTGAACATCTTTTTGGATAAGAGCGTGAGTGCCAATGATTAAATTGATTTTTCCTTGGTGTATTTCTTCTAGTAGTTTACTGCGAGTAATATTCGAAAAATTGGCGATTGGCGATTGGCGATTGGCGATTAATTTATAGGAACTAGTTAACAAAGCAATGTCAAAATTATAATTTTTAAAAAGTTTACATAAACTTTCAAAGTGTTGCTTGGCCAGAACCTCAGTGGGTGCCATGATGGCAACTTGATAACCAGCATCCAAAACTTCAAGAGATGAAATAGCGGCAACTACGGTTTTTCCAGATCCTACATCGCCATTAAGCAGGCGATTCATTGGACGTGTTTTTTCCAAATCCTTCAGAATTTCAAATGATGATTTTCTTTGAGCATCGGTCAATTTGAAGGGCAACTCTGAAACAAATTTTTTGATTAACTTTTCTTTGAATTTTATCTTGAGAGAATTTTGAGATTCCCATTGGCTTTTAGTTTGCAGGGATTTGAGTTGAATCAAAAGCATTTCTTGAAAGGCAAATCTTTTTTGGGCAATGCGCAGTTTTTCTTCTGAAGATGGGAAATGAACTTGCATGAGAGCTGAGCTGAGACTAGGCAAATTAAATTTTTGGATTATTTCGATGGGAATCATATCTTCGATTTTGATTTTTTCCAAAAACATTTTCATTTGCCAGCGGATCCATTTGGAGGTGAGACCCTTTGTTTCACTATAAATTGGTACGAGTCGTCCAGTGTTGGTTGTGTCACGGGAGGCTTTTTCCCAAGCTGGGTTTAGCATGGAGAACTTTTTTTTATCTTGGCCTAGTTTTCCACTAAGACGAACCGCCTCGCCTTCCTTGAGGCTTTCGACGATATATGGCTGATTAAACCATACCGCTTTTAACTGAACATTATTTTCATCTTCAATGGTAATTTCGGCAATGGTCATTCTTCTTCTGAAAAGGCGGGCTAATTTTTTCTTAATAATTTTTCCTCCAACCGTGATGACTTCGTTTAAATATTTTTCTTCCAATGGAACAATTTTGGAAAAATCGTCATAACGGAAAGGGAAATAGAGCAAAAAGTCCTCGACTGTTTTGAGGCCAATTTTTTCCAAAACTTTCTGGTATTTCGGATTAATCAGGGGAATATTCTTGAGAGACGTTTTAATGCTGAGCATGGCTATAGTATATCTCAACTTGTCTTTTGTATAAAGTATGTTTATGATAGGATAGTTGAATAATATGTGCTTGTAGTTTCTTCCAAAGGCGGACAGGCAGTAAATAGAGCGTCCTCAACGGTTGTTCAATATACTAAATAACAAATTATGCGCTTGTAGCTCAGTGGATAGAGCGTCTGGTTGCGGTCCAGAAGGTCGCAGGTTCGATTCCTGCCAAGCGCACTAAGGAGAAAAAACAAAAAAAGTTGGCCTAAATAAAATTATTGCTTGTTCCTTTACAAATCGAAAGGAGGATGGAAACTATGGCTGGAGAATCGGATGGTGCAGGATGTGGAAGTAAAAAGACTTTTGTTTTGGATACAAATGTCTTGATTCATGATCCATGGGCAACTTCTTCATTTGAGGAAAATGATGTTGTAATTCCCATCATGGTTATCGAAGAACTGGATAATTTGAAGTCAGGTGTTGGTGGGGTTCCTTATTCGGCTCGAAAAGCCTTGAAGGACATCGGATCATATTTGGACAAAGGCGAGATCTCAAAAGGCGTTCCTTTGCCTGATGGGGGGAATTTGCGAGTAGAAACAAGAAGAGAGAACTTTTTTTCAGAAGCAAATGCCGACAATATGATTATCTCATGTGCCTTGGCATTAAAAAAAGAGAAAGGTCCGAATGTCGTTGTTATTTCCAAAGACACCGGGGTCAGAATCAAGGCTGAGGCTATGGGTGTTTCGGCTCAAGATTACAAACGGGACAAAACGACCTTGTTTCAAAAGTATGGAAAAGTTTTGAACGACGAAGATTATGGCAACGGTATTTTGTCTGTTCGTTATCAACAGCAAAAGAATGTCATAATCCGTTTGTGGCAAAAAAGTATGTCCAACGAAATAAGAGGTCAGCGCGATTTATTTGGTATTTCTCCAAAAAATATCGAACAAGTTTGCGCTATGGATGCCTTAACTAATCCTGAAATTAGCGTAGTAGCTTTAACCGGAAAAGCTGGAACCGGGAAAACTCTGTTGGCTTTAGCGGCAGCTCTGTGTCAAGTAACTAAGTCCGATCCTCTTTTCAGTCGAAGCATAGTAGCTAGACCGACTGTTCCGATGGACGGATATGACCTAGGCTTTTTGAAAGGTGATCTTGATGAAAAAATCAATCCGTGGATGAAACCCATCTACGACAATTTGGAATTTTTAGTCAAGACATCCAGAGATACGAGTGGGAATAAAAACACCAAAAAAACCTATGAAAGTTATAAATATTTTTTGGATGCTGGTATTCTGGAGATTGAAGCGCTTACGTATATTCGTGGCAGAAGCTTGCCAGGGAGGTATATCATCATTGATGAAGCGCAAAATCTCCGGCCGCTCGACGCCAAGACATTGGTAACCAGACTGGGTGAAGGTAGCAAGATTGTTTTTACTGGCGATCTTGATCAAATCGATACACCGTATCTGGATGCCGAAAGTAACGGCTTGGCCTATTTGATCGCCAGATCGATTAACGAGCCGGACTTTTGCTACTTGAACTTGCAAAAAAGTGAGCGTAGTAAAGTTGCCAATCGTTATGCAAAAATTCTGTAACAATCAAATCAACATTGTTGAATAAAACAAAAGACAGGCCCGAGGAACCTGTCTTTTTTCATTGGCGGTACCTTTTGGACGAAATTAGAACTTTTTTTGCCGAAAATCCAGATTTAGACTTTTAGCGTTTTTGCTTTCCGCCCACAAACTTTTTCAAAGTTTGTGTCCCAAAACAGAAAAATTTTCTCTACATTTTTTTAAATTTTGCGCGCGCCCGATTTTTTTTAAAGGAAAAGAAAATTTTTCAGATTTGGAGTT
>CAZJOI010000024.1:0-5749 GCA_964547585.1 uncultured Bdellovibrionales bacterium | reverse complement strand
GACAAGAAAAGCTATACTTTCCGTATCACTTATCGCTCTATGGAAAGAACGCTTACTAACGAAGAAATAAACAAGATCCAGGAAGAAATCCGCCAAAAAACCGAACAGGAACTTAGCGCCGTACTGCGATAAATTTAATTCAGAATTAGAACAACTAATGTCAGAAATTTCCAAGCAATACAACTTTGAAGAGGAAGATAAAATCTACGAACTCTGGGAAGAGAGTGGATTTTTTAATCCAGACAATTTAAAATTATCAAAAAATGCTAAGGCCTATACAATTATTTTGCCCCCGCCAAATATTACAGATAAACTGCATCTGGGGCACGCATCCGTGCTTTCTATTGAGGATTTACTTATTAGATTTCATCGTATGCGGGGATTTAGAGCGCTTTGGGTTCCAGGCACTGATCATGCGGCTATTGCAACTCAAAATGTAGTTGAAAAGAAATTATTTAAAGAAAAGGGGATTACTCGACATGATTTGGGGAGAGAAAAATTTTTGAAAGAAGTTTGGGATTTCTTAGGCGTTACGCAGGCAACGATCTTAGAGCAAACCAGAAAAATGGGAGCTTCCCTAGATTGGTCTCGCAAAGCTTTTACTCTTGATGATGAGAGAAAAAAAGCTGTCAGAAAGATGTTTATTGAAATGTATGAAGCGGGACTTATTTATCGTGGAGAGAGAATAGTGAATTGGTGTCCAAGATGCCAATCTACACTAGCGGATGATGAAATTGAGCATAAACCTCAAAAGGCCAAATTTTATACTTTTAAATACAGTCATGATTTTCCATTTGCAATTTCAACAACTAGGCCAGAAACAAAGCTAGGCGATGTGGCTGTAGCTGTTAATCCAAAAGACGAAAGATACAAAAAATATATTGGAAAAATTTTTGAAGTTAACTTTGTTGGCATCCCATTAAAAATAAAAATCATTGCCGATAGGGAAGTTAAAATGGAATTTGGAACAGGTGCGTTGGGCGTTACGCCAGCGCATTCAATGGTGGATTGGCAAATGGCTAAAAAAAATGGCCTGGAAATAGTTAAGGTTATTGATGAAAATGGCAACATTCATGCCAACTTTGGAAAATATTCTGGAAAAAATTCTCTGGAAGCCAGGGAAATGATAGTGAAAAAGCTTCAAGAATCAACTCTCTTGGAAAAAGAAGAAAACTTTGAAAATAATTTATCTTTATGCTATCGCTGTAAAACTGCTATTGAGCCGTTGCCAAGCTTGCAGTGGTTTATAGCTGTGGATAAAAAAATAAAAAAATTTGGCAATCTTTCTTTAAAAGAAAAGGCATTGGAAGTTGCCAAAAAAAATAAAATAAAATTTATCCCTTTCCGTTTTACCAAACGCTATGTAGATTGGATGGAAAATCTGCATGATTGGTGCATTTCTCGTCAAATTTGGTTTGGCCATGAAATCCCAGTTTGGTATAAAGGAAAGGAACTTTTTGTAGGAGAAAATCTGCCAAAAGATGCTGGTTGGGTTCAGGATCAAGATACATTGGATACCTGGTTTTCTTCAGGTATGTGGACATTTTCAACTCTGGGTTGGCCGGATAATTTTAAGAATGGAAAAAAAACATGTGATTTAGCCAAATTTCATCCCACTCAAGTTTTGGAAACCGGCTATGAAATTATTACTCTTTGGGTTTCTCGTATGATTATGATGTCGCTGTTTGCAATTGGCGAAATTCCTTTCGAGAATGTTTATTTGCATGGAATGATACTGGATAAGTATGGTAAAAAAATGTCAAAATCCAAAGGCAATGGCATTGATCCCCTGGACATGATAAAACTTTTTGGGACAGATGCGGTTAGGCTCTCCCTGCTTATTGGCTCAACCCCAGGAAATGATATGCGAATTTCAGAAGAAAAAATTGCTAGTTTTAGGAACTTCGTAACTAAACTTTGGAATATTTACCGTTATGCAATGCAATCAGATTCAAAATTTGGATTATTTGAAAAAATAGCAAGGAAAGATATAAAAACTGTTTCAGACAAATGGATTTTGAGTCGCTTACACGAAGCTATCAATGAGACTACAAATGATCTGAAAGATTACAAATTTTCTATGGCTGGAGACAAATTGCAAAAGTTTACTTGGGATGATTTAGCTGACTGGTATGTAGAAATTCATAAAATAGAAAAAAATACCAAAGTTTTGGGTTATGTTTTGGATAAAATTTTGAAACTTTGGCATCCCTTTGCACCATTTGTTACCGAAAAAATTTGGAATGATTTTAATGGAGATAATAATTTGCTGATGGTTCAGAAGTGGCCAGAATCTGATAAAAAATTAATAGACAAAAAATCTGAAAAAGAGCTTGAAAAAGTGATGGAAATTATTTCCAAAATCAGAAATGTTCGTTCAAGTTATCATATTGAACCAGCTAAGATAATTACAGCTTACGCTAGAAAAATAAAAGAAAAAGAAGTTGTAGAAAAACTAGCCAGAATAAAAGTTGCAGAAAATGAAGCAGAAAACAAAAAACTTTTGGAAATTTCGACTTCAGGATTTTCTTTGAAGCTGGATATTGCTGAATTTATTGATGTTCAGAAAGAATTGTCCCTAATTGAAAAGGAAATAAAAAACTTGGAAGGTCTGGTGGTTAAGAATGAAGCGATGCTCAAAAACAAGAAATTTCTTAAAAGTGCGCCCAAGGAAATTATTGAAGCTAATGGGCAAAGACTTTCTGAATATAGAGAAAAGCTCAAAATTCAAAAAGAATTGAAAAATGAGCTAGGTAAAATTAAATAGTTTTGCTAAAAAGGGCTAATATTAGGTAAAAATAGCCCTTTTACATTGACAAATTCATTTTTTTTAATTATGATAAGAAGTGTATTTTGTCCGCCAGCTGGCGGATTGAGTCCAAAATTTATCAAGGCAAATCGGACAATCGCTGTTATTTGACAGAGGAAAGTCCGGACATTCACTTCGATTTTCGAAGTAGCAGGGTAGCGGGTAACGCCCGCCTAGAGTAATCTACGAGGTGCGAGCAGAGACGTCTCACGCGAAAGTTGTGAGATATCCTAATTTAAAACTAGGATAAGCTCTGGCGGTAACGTCAGAAGTGAAACGGCTAAATCCTTACTTGAATGCAAGGTCGTGTCCAGCATTCCCCTAGGAAATACTGGAAGTGCCGCTTGATTCCAATAGCAATATTGGAGCTAGATAAATGATTGTCCTCAGACCTTTTGAAAAAAAGATCTGAGACAGAATCCGGCTTATAGATTTGCTTTGATAAATTTTTGGCTTAATTGGGTGATAAACTAAATTATAGATGAAATTTTTTTATGAAAAAATCAGAATTATTTTTTAGTGCCATTCAGGTCCCAACTGATTTTCTAATGATTATTTTGGCTTCAGTTGCGGCCTTTGCCGTCCGAAACATTCCAGAGATAATGATACTTAAACCAAAACTCTATAATTTCCCCTTTGATGAGTATATGAGGGTTGTTTTTTTTGTGGCTCCCTTTTTTCTTTTAATTTATGCCATTGAGGGCCTATACAACATCAGATCAACCCGAAGTTTTTGGAAAGAGGCTTGGAGAGTTACGGTAGCAACCGCAATTGGCTTAGTGATAATAATCATAGCGATATTTTTGAAAAGAGAATGGTTTTCTTCCCGTTTTGTTATTTTGGCTGCTTGGGGGATGGCTACCTTTTTTGTGATTGCGGCCAGACTATTTTTACACTTAGTTCAGAAGTGGTTATTGCGAAAATATGAAGTAGGTGTCCACAGAGTTTTACTTATTGGACGCAATGGAAAATTAGCCGCAATCAGAAACATCCTGGAGCAAGATAAAAATTTGGGTTATAAAGTTGTTGATCAAATAGACATAGCTCATCTCAAAGTGATTAAGCAAATCAAAGAAGAAAAGGGTATCGAGGAAATTATTTTGTGCGAACCCTCTATAACCGATGATGAACAAGAAAAACTGGTTGATTTTTGTGCTATCAACAATATTACCTATAAGTATATTGCGACCACATTGCAAACTCCTAACATAAAAGTAAGTGTTTTGGATGGCGAGCCAATAATTGAAGTTGAACATACTCCTTTGGACGGATGGGGCAGGATTATTAAAAGAATTTTTGATATCTTGGCTTCAATTTTTGGGATAATTATTGCCTCTCCACTTATGTTTATGATTGCTTTGGCAATCAAGTTGGAAGATGGGGGACCGATAATCTATAAAAATGAAAGAGTGGGCGGAGATGGAAAGAAATTTTTTGTTTATAAATTCAGATATATTAAATGGAAATTTTGTATTACTAAAGAAAATGAAAAATTAGATGAAGCTTTGGAAATTGAGAAAAAATTAATTGAAAAGCAAAGTGTTAGAAAGGGGCCGACCTACAAAATAAAAGCCGATCCAAGAAAAACTCGCGTGGGTAATTTTATTGAAAAGTATTCCTTGGATGAGTTGCCTCAGTTTTTTAACGTCTTGCAAGGAAATATGAGTATGGCAGGGCCGAGGCCTCATCAGGAACGAGAGGTGGAAAAATATATGGACTATCATCGCAGACTTTTGACTATAAAACCCGGAGTAACTGGCCTAGCCCAGATTTCCGGCCGATCAGATCTTGATTTTGAGGATGAATATAAAATCGATCTATATTATATTGAAAATTGGTCACTCTGGATGGATGTTGCAATTTGTCTCAAGACTATTCCAGTTTTGTTTAGAAGCCGAAAAAATACGAAATAAACTCTTCCTTTTTGCATTAAACCGCCATAATTAGGCGGTTTTTGCTTGTCTAAAAAGGCAAAGAAAGCTAATATAGGGATATACTAAACTAATTGATTAAAACTATGAGAATTGCCTTGGTCCACGATTATCTGGTTCAATATGGAGGAGCCGAAAGAGTTCTGGAATGTTTTTCTGAGCTTTTTCCTTATGCTCCTATTTATACTCTTGTTTATAATAAAAAATTGATGCATGGAGTTTTGGAAGGAAAAAATATTAAAACTTCTTTCATTCAAAAATTTCCCTTCTCATCCAAATATCACCGAATCTTTCCGCAATTTATGCCTTCGGCTATTGAGCAATTTGATTTTTCTGCGTATGATATTGTTCTTTCTGATTCATCGAGCTATGCCAAAGGAGTTATAACTGGACTTGACACTCTGCATATTTGCTATATGCACACACCTATGCGTTATGCTTGGGATGATTGTCAGAAATATACGCACGACTTTTATTTCCCCAGTCTCATAAAAAAAATGATTCCCTTTTTCATGAATTATATTCGGATTTGGGATAGGCTGAGCATCGAAAGGGTGGATAGGCTGATTGCCAATTCAAATTTTGTAGCCAAAAGAATCAAAAAATATTATAAAAAAGATAGTCTGGTTATCTATCCGCCGGTTAATTTTGAAAATTTTTCTATCAGTAAAAAAAAACAATCCAACGAGGAGGGTTATTTTTTGATGGTTGGTAGGTTAATTGCCTACAAAAGATTCGATATTGCCATTAGGGCTTTCAATGAACTGGGATTAAAATTAAAAATTATTGGTAGGGGGCCAGAAATCAAGAGATTAAAAAAAATGGCTGGTCCAAATATCGAATTTTTAGGACGCCTAACTGATCAGGAATTGGCAGAGCATTGTTCGGAGTGTCAGGCTTTTATTTTTCCTCAAGAGGAAGATTTTGGAATAGTGGCTATTGAGGCCATGGCTTCCGGACGGCCAGTTATTGCTTATCGTGGCGGAGATATTCCAGAAGATTTGGAAGA
>CAZJOI010000023.1:0-7441 GCA_964547585.1 uncultured Bdellovibrionales bacterium | reverse complement strand
AAAAGAATTCTTCGGTAAAGAGCCTTCTAAAGGTGTTAACCCGGATGAAGTTGTGGCGCTCGGTGCGGCTATTCAAGGAGGAGTTTTACAGGGGGATGTAAAAGATGTGCTTCTTCTTGATGTGACGCCTCTGACGCTCGGAATTGAAACGATGGGTGGCATCAGAACGCCACTTATTGATCGCAACACGACTGTGCCAACTTCAAAATCACAAGTATTTTCTACTGCGGCTGATAATCAGCCATCGGTTGAAATTCATGTTTTGCAAGGTGAACGTGAAATGGCCGCTGATAACAAAACTCTTGGCCGATTTATTCTGGATGGTATTCCACCATCACCGCGTGGTATTCCACAAATCGAAGTTACTTTCGATATTGATGCTAACGGAATCTTGAGTGTCAAAGCCAAGGACAAAGCGACTGGTCGCGAACAATCAATCCGAATTGAAGCTTCAACCGGACTTTCAAAAGATGAAGTTGAAAAGATGAAGAAAGATGCGGAAGCTCACGCCGAAGAAGACAAGAAAAAGAAAGAAGCTGTTGAAACAAAAAATATGGCCGATACTTTGATCTTCACAACTGAAAAGGCGATAAAAGATGCTGGCGATAAAATTACAGCTGATGAGAAAAAACCAGTGGAAGAAAAAATAGAGGCCTTGAAGAAAGTGAAAGATTCAGATGACATTGAAGCCATCAAAAAAGCTTCTGAAGAATTGTCTCAAGCCGCGCAAAAGATTGGCGAGAAACTCTACAAAGCCGCTCAAGAGGAGCAAGCCAAGACGCAAGCCGCCAACCAGCCCGAGGCTGGCAAGGGCGAGCAAGCAGGGGGCGGCAGTCCAAGTGGTGAGCCTGTCGAACCAAAAGAAGCCGAGGTTGAATCGGGAAAGAAAGACGAAGAACCCAAAAAAGAATAGTTTCAGATATGATAAGGACCTTGCACTAGTTAAAGCTGCAAGGTCCTTTTGCTTTTCTACTGTCAATGATTTTTATTTATATTTGCACTGACATGTCGATGTTTGTGCACGCACGGACAATATTGTTCCATCGTCCCAGCGGCATTACGGAATATTTTCCATCCAGCTTTTAATATTTTTATATATGCGATTTTTATTGAGGGAGCAAATGACAATTCTAGAGAGGCTTAATATGATAAAAAGAGTAATTGCGGACTGTCCGCTCTGCTAGTCCGCGCTGCTAAAAAGATTCTTGTTGGCTATCTCCTTTTTTGTTTAGTTTGGATTATTACCCGAAGAACTTGACAAGCTTGTATTTTTATGACACAATTATTTGAAATCAACCAAGGAGGTGATTTATGATAACGTTTACCAACACCAGCCTAGATGATTTTTTGAAAAAAGAGGGAAAACGAGTTGCTTGGGTTAATAGCAATAAAGTTACCCGACTCATAAAAGACGGAGACCTGCAAGTAATTTCAATGATAGAAGCAACCTGTCTTTCTTGGTCAGGGAAATATGTTGCAGAACTCAACTCAAAGCTTTCGATCAGCTCGAAAAAAAAGTTGAAAAGGCTCTTGATGATTTATAATCCAGAGCTTCTGAAGCTTATGACGTCGATGAGCTTTTCTTTCGACCAAAAGTCTTTAGGGAATTAGCACGGGCGGGGGATCAATCTTGATCTCTCGCCTGAATTTTTTGACAAATTAAAACGAAAATGATTAAGTTAAAGTAGGGAATTATTTATAGTTTTTTAAAAATAATATTTTAAGGAGGTGCTTTATGAGTGCTGCATGCCAATTCGTAAACAAATACAGAGAAGTTCAGCTTAAACAAAAAATGGACAGCGTAAAAGATGCTGCATGTGCGCAAGCTAACAGGGAAGAAACCCTAAGCAGTAGTCTCCGTCTTTTACGTGTAATTGACATAAAAACAGGAAGCGTGGACTATGAAAACAAGGATAGCCTGAAGCAATTATAAAAGTCACTAGCCACAACACCTCAGAGAGGAGTTGTGGCTTTTGTTATCTCCTAAATCTTTTTGTGCCTTGACAAGTCACGTCTTCGTGCTAAACTTCTTCCGGTTCTTCAAATAAAAAAGTGGAGGTGTATCATGATTTTTCAAGGAGTGGAGCCACCTCTTGGTATTTTAAATCGAGAGATGGAAAAAAGAAGAGGAGGTGAGAAATTGTCCATATCAGAGCTTATCGACGTAGGAGATGAGCGTGTGATAGAGGCAATCGAAAGAGAATGTTTTTCTGTACAGACATATGGAGAACTTCAACCGGAGAGGATGTTTCTGGTAAAAAAATTCAGTGAGACTATTTCAGCGGAAAGAAAAAATAAGCTGAAACATATTTTGTATCAGCATAAACCGGAAATGGTTGATCGGCTGGAGCGCGCAGGCTTTTCATTCAAGGGAACATGTTCCTGAAAAATGAAAAAACGGAAAATATGAAAGGCGGTAATTTAGCACAAAAACTGCCTTTTATTATTGACAAAATGCTGGATTTGTGTATAATAATTTGAAAATGAAAAACCGTTAAAATACAAACATAAAGGAGGGGGTTATGACGGAATATGTGTTCAGGAAATTAGAATATGGGAAAGTTCTTTTTGACGAGAAGTTCTGGTACTTTCTGAAATGTCTTCTGTTGACCGATGTTCGTTTCGAAGAGGGTTTGCTTATGGAATTGCTGCCCTATATTGAAGAAGTAAAGAGGATATTCTCAGAAGGTTCTAAAAGAGAACAGATGAGTCTTATGCGCCAGACAGTAAAAATTTTTCAGGGAAAAGATCATGAGAAAAAAATGGCGCTGATCACTTTTTTTCAGGAGTTTATCGAGATGGGTCTCGGGGTAAAAGTACCCAGATCCAGATCGCAAAAGACTCAGCAAGTCTAAAAACGAGAAAAGGCGACTTGAATCATCCGATTTGAGCCGCCTTTTTCAATGGATTAGCACTCAAACAAGGGGATTGCTAATTTTTTTATTTTGTGATAAGATAGGTAAATAATAATAAAAAATGCATTGATTTATGTCTAACAATTTTTATGAAACTCTAGGCATTTCCAAGGGAGCCAATGAAGATGAAATAAAAAAGGCTTACCGGAAATTGGCGCATAAATATCATCCAGATAAATCTGGCGGAGATGAAAAGAAATTCAAGGAAATAAATGAAGCCTATCAGGTTTTGTCGGATAAAGCTAAGCGTCAACAATATGACCAATATGGTCAAACTTTTGAACAAGCTAGTCGAAACGGGCAAGGCTCCGGTGGAGGTTTTGGTGGATTTTCTCAGGGTGGTTTTGACTTTAATGACTTTTTTTCTCAAGGTGGTTCTGGTGCTGAATTTGGCGGTGGTGCTTTTGAAGATATTTTTTCCGATATTTTTGGCGGTGGAGGAGTGCGTTCTCGCAGAAGACAAAAGGGACGAGATATTCAGATGGACGCGGAAATAACTTTTGAAGAAATGGTTAATGGTGTTAGAAAAAATATTAAACTTTATAAAAGTGCTGTTTGTGAACGTTGCAAGGGTGCTGGTGGCGAACCTGGTACTGGATCCAAAAAATGTCCAACTTGTGGTGGCTCAGGTCAAGTCAGAAAAACTTCGCGTAGTTTTTTTGGAACATTCTCGCAAGTGGGAGAATGTCCCGAATGTCTTGGAGAAGGGATTGTTTTTGAAAGAAAATGTCGAGAATGCGGAGGCGATGGACGCGTAAAAAAATATCAGGATATTGCAATTAATATTCCAGCCGGCATTCAAGATGGCCAAACAATTTCAGTGGAAGGGGCTGGTGAAGCCGGAGCCAAGGGTGTGGGCGCGGGAGATTTGTACATTTTGGTTCACGTGAAGCCTCATACAAAATTTTCACGGCATGAGTTGGATATTTTTAGTACAGAGTATGTTCCTTTTTCAGTAGCAACACTGGGAGGCAAAGTTGAGATTGATACTATTGAAGGCAGGTTGGTTTTGAAAATTCCAGCCGGAACGCAGTCTGGAGAAACATTTTGCATCAAAGAAAAAGGTATTCCTGATTTGCGTGGACGAAATACGGGCAGTCAAATGGTAAAAGTTATGATTGAAACTCCCAAAAATCTTTCGCGCGAACAAAAAAAATTGATTGAAGATTTGAAAGAGAGTGGCTTGTAAATTTAATTTGGAGTATAATTACCTTATCGAAATTTATTTTAATTTATTTATATTTGTCATCCTCGCGAAAGCGGGGATCCAGCGCATAAATTGAAAGATGTGAGACTAGATTCCCGTCTACGCGGGAATGACAAAAGGCTAATATAAAAATAAAAAAATATGAATCCGTATGATATTTTTTCTCAAATTGGGATTTCGCCAAAAATAGCTCAGGATGTTATGCTGGTGCTTTTTGTGGCTTTTGTGAGTTTTGTCTATGGAATGCTAGTTGGACGTTATCGGCTTATTCCAGCGCTGATAAATATCTATGTTTCATTTGCGATTGTGAGTGTGGTGCCGGAAAAAATATTCACAGATTATAGCATGAAGCTGATTTTATTTTTTGTTTTGTGGGCAGTACTTACAATTTTCAGTCGGAAGTTTTTTGATGTTCATTTTTATGGCTCGGGTACAAATTTTTTGTGGAAAGTTTTTTCAATGAGTTTTTTGCAGGGCATGTTGATTTTGAGTGTAGCCTTTTCCTTTGTACCAACTAAAATTGCCCTCACCTATATTTCTCTAAATGCCTACAAATATCTGGCAGAAGGTTGGGCACCACTGATTTGGATGGTCATCCCTTTGATTTGTTTATTTTTTATTCATAGAAGAAACAGTTAATCCTTGTTGACGGGAAAAGCACAAGTGCTATAATGGCAAAAGTTGTTTTTTTATTTCAAAAACATTAAAATATGGGTCGTTAGCTCAGCCTGGTAGAGCAGTTGCCTTTTAAGCAAACGGTCGGAGGTTCGAATCCTCCACGACCCACAAATAAAACTAAAGAATCCTTTTACGAGGATTTTTTTGTACTTTCGTTTAGGGGTTGAAAAAAAGCCGAGGATAGGCTATGCTTAATTTGCTTAATTAGGTTAATTCAAAGACAAAAATGGCAGACTATTTTGAGATTATTGGAGGCAAAAAACTAAAAGGCGAGATTGAGGTGCGAGGTTCAAAAAATGCAACTACTCCAATTTTGGCGGCTACCTTACTGACCAAAGAAGAATGTATAATTTCCAACATTCCCTTAATTGAAGATGTCTACCGAATGCTGGAAATTTTGGAGAGTCTGGGCGCGGAAATAAAATGGATAGGCGAAAGAAAAATAAGTGTTAAGGCTGAAAAAATAGATCCCGATAAAATTGATTTTGAATTGGTAAAAAAAATCCGTTCATCTATTTTATTAATTGGATCGCTCAGTGCCAGATTGGATAAATTTAAAATGGCTCGTCCGGGCGGATGTGTGATCGGTGCTCGATCGATGGGTACTCATTTTGAAGCTTTGAAGGATATGGGCGTTAAGATTTCGCATAAAGATAAATTTTATCAGATTGATGCGAGTGGCAAAAAAGCAAGTGAAATTACTTTGGGCGAATTTTCAGTGACTGGCACAGAAAACGCCATGATGTTAGCAGCTGGAATTCAAGGAAAAACAATCATAAAAATTGCAGCGGCTGAACCGCACGTTGAAGATTTGGGAAATTTCTTGATTTCCATGGGTGCCAAGATAAAAGGATTGGGCACACATACTTTGGAAATTGAAGGTTCAAAAAAATTGAAAGGGGTGAGTCATGTTATTATTCCTGATGCGAACGAGGCGGCTACTTTTCTAATAATGGCTGTGGCCACCAAGAGTCGGATAAAAATAAAAAATGCCAGAAAAAACAATCTCGATTTGGTTTTGAAAAAACTGCAGGATTTCGGTGCAAAAGTTGTTTTTGGAAAAAACTATATTGAAGTTATCCCGCCGAAAAAAATAATGTCGGTGGAAAAAGTTGATACCCGAACATATCCAGGAATTCCAACCGATGTGCAAGCACCTTTCAGCGTTTTAGCAACGCAAGCCGATGGCCAAACCTTGATTCACGATTCTCTTTATGAAGGCAGATTTGATCATATTGGTGAATTGCAAAAAATGGGAGCCAAGGCCAAAGTTTTGGATGTGCACAGAGTGATTGTTTCCGGACCAACTAATCTCAAAGGCAAAACCATAACTAGTTATAATCTTCGAGCGGGAGCGACACTGATTATTGCAGCTCTCACTGCTAAAGGCAAAACGATTATCAATGATATTTATCAAGTTGATCGCGGTTATGAAAAAATAGAAGAAAGGTTGCAGAAGTTAGGAGCGGAGATAAAGAGAGTAGAAAAATAATTTTTTAAGAAAAATGGCATGTTTATTAGAAAGATCGGAATAGATTTAGGCACAGCCAATGTTTTGGTTTATGTTCCAGGCAAAGGAGTTGTGATCAACGAACCCAGCGTGGTGGCGGTTTCTATTTTAGATAATAGGATTTTAGCTATTGGCAATGATGCCAAAGAAATGTTGGGACGAACTCCGGATACAATCATAGCCAGTCGACCAATGAAAGAGGGTGTGATCGCTGATTACAAAATTACCGAGGCCATGCTCAGATATTTCATCAATTTCGCTTGATTCGTCCGGAGGTGATGATTTCTATTCCAGCTGGGGTGACTTCCACTGAAAGAAGAGCAGTGGTTGATGCGGCTATCAGGTCAGGCGCCAAAACAGCCTATGTCGTCAAAGAGCCGGTTCTGGCGGCCATTGGTGCTGGGATTCCAATTAATCAACCAATCGGTAATATGATTATTGATATTGGCGGCGGAACTTCCGAAGTAGCCGTTATTTCACTGGGTGGAATTGTAGCAACTTACAGTGCCAGAGTTGGTGGCAACAAACTTGATCAGGCTATCGCAGGTTACATCAAAAGAAAATATGGCTTGGCTATTGGAGATAAAACGGCTGAAGAAATTAAAATAAAAATTGGTTCGGCTTTGCCTCAAGTCAAAGAGGAATATGCTGACGTTCGAGGTCGAGATTTGACTGGGGGACTACCAAAGATGATAAAAGTTTCATCCAATGAAATTACAGAAGCGATTCAGGATGAGCTGAGAGAGATTATTGCGGCTATCAAAAAAGTTTTGCAAGAAACTCCTCCAGAACTAGCGGCCGATGTAATGGATAAAGGAATGGTTTTATCTGGCGGCGGAGCGATGCTGAAGCATTTGGATCAATTGATAACCAAGACAATTAATGTACCATGTTACGTTGCCGAAGAACCACTTTTTTGTGTAATTAAGGGTATTGGAATAGCTTTGGAAAATCTAGAACTCTACAAACGTACTATTATGCTTAGTAAATAAAATTATGCTTGTCGGTGTTGATGCTTCTCGTGCTTTTATTAAAAATCGTACGGGGATAGAAGAATATTCTTATCAAGTAATCAAGCATCTCGTAAATGAACTAAGTGAGCACGAGGTTGTTTTGTATGTGCGGGATGGT
>CAZJOI010000022.1:0-9570 GCA_964547585.1 uncultured Bdellovibrionales bacterium | reverse complement strand
TCGCAACCTCGCAGAACTTCCGCAAGCATAGCTGAAGTTGTTGTTTTTCCATGAGTTCCGCAAACTGCAATACCGTATTTTTGATTAAAAAATTCAGCTAGAATTTCCGGATAGCTCAACATCGGCAAGTTTCTTTTTTGTGCCTCCTGAAATTCAGAATTATTTTCAGCGTTATAGGCTGTTGAATAAATAACCAGATCAATGTCTTCAGGAATGTTTTCTATCGCAAATTTTTCAAAATATTTTATGCCCAATTTCTGCAGAATTTTATCTGTAAAAAATTTCTCATTAGTATCAGATCCCAAAACTTCAACGCCCATTAAAGTCAACATTTCGGAAATTGCAACCACACCAGAACCCTTGATCCCGATAACATAAACTTTTTTAATTTTTTTTAAATCAACTGCCATATTTTAAGCGTTAATGTGTTATTCTCCCATTTCCAAAAGACCTTGGGCTATTTTTTCGGCCGCATTGGGGTGAAAAAAGTTTTGAATATTTTTGGAAAATTTTTCCCGCAGATCTTCATTTCCTATTAGTTCATCTATTCGGCTCAAGAAAAGATTCTCGCCCAAATTATCCTCTTCCAGAACGAGACAGCCCCCAATTTGAGACAAAAAGTAAGCATTCTTTCTTTGGTGATCGTTGGCTGAATTTTTGAGCGGGATAACAATAGCTGGTTTTTTATTAGCCGCAATTTCAGAAAGAGAATTAGCTCCGGCTCGAGAAATAACCAGATCGGCTGCTGCCAAAATATCTTTCAAATCATCTTCTATGAAGGGAATGGCAAAATATCCTTCCCTGCCCTCTTTGATGCCTAATTCCCCAGCTCTGGCTTTGGATTTTTCCAAATTATTTTTTCCTGTTTGGTGAATGACGTAATATTTTTTCAGCAGCTCTGGTAAAATATTTAGAACCTTAGAATTAATCAAATCTGATCCCTGAGAACCGCCCCAGACAAAAATAATCTTCTTTCCTTCATTTAAAGAAAACCTACTTCTAATTTTTTGTGGATCTCCCTGATTAATGTCAAACCTAAGCGGGTTGCCTGTCAAAACTGTTTTTTCCTTTTCAAAATAATTTTCTGTTTGTGGATAAGAAACAGTTATTCGATTGGCTAATTTTCCTAAAAATTCATTGGTTTTCCCCGGAACACTGTCTGATTCATGAATCATGATAGGAATTTGATATATCCAGCCAGCAATAACTACAGGTAGAGATGCATAGCCACCTTTGGAAAAAATCAAATCTGGCATATATATTAGAAGGTACCAAAGCGCTTGAATGATTCCGATGGGAATCTTGAAAATGTCCAAAAAATTAAGAAAGGAAAAATATCGCCTGAACTTTCCAACAAAAATTTCCTTAGTTGGGATATTATTATTTTCCATTAATTTTTTTTCCAATGCTCCGCTTGGACCAATAAAAAGAAACTCTGCATCGAATTGTTTTTCCTTTAATTTTTTGGCTACAGCTATTAAAGGAAAAAGATGACCACCCGTCCCCCCACCTGCTAATACTATTCGCATAAATTTATCCCTCACCATTTTTCGGCTTTTGCCGTAGGCAAGGATTTTATTAATACTTAAATTATATTATTACTAAACTATTTATTTCTATCTTGAAAAATTAATTCGTTATTTAAAATAGCCGAAAAATGGTAAGGGATTAATTTTTTTCTGAATATTTTGAAATATTGAGAACTACACCGGCCGCCGCCATCAAAAATACAATTGATGTTCCTCCATAACTAATGAATGGCAAAGGAACGCCTGTTAAAGGAATGAGTCCTGTGACAGCAGAAATATTTATGAAAGCTTGAAAAACTATCCAGCAAACTACACCAACTACCACTAGTCTTCCAAAACAATCTGGAGCCTGTTTGGCAATTCGAAATCCCCTCATGGCCAAAACAACAAACAGGGCGACTAATATAGTTGCTCCCAAGAGCCCAGTTTCTTCTCCTATTATAGCAAAAATTGAATCCCCCACGGGCTCTGGCAGATAGTTAAACTTCTGCATGCTATGCCCTAATCCTAACCCAAAAATCCCACCTGAGCCAATCGCCAAAAGGGCCTGATTAATTTGATAGCCAACACCGCGAGGATCAAGCTCGGGATGCAGAAAAACCAAAAATCTGTCCATGCGATATGATTCCAGCTTTATCAAAGTAAAAAAAGCCACGACTCCCGAGGCCCCCAGAAAAAACATATGCGAAAGTTTCGATCCCGAAACAAAAAATATTGACATAGCGATAAAAATAGTTACACCCAAAGTTCCCATATCCGGTTGTTTTATCAGCAAAAAGCCTACCAAGGCAACTATGGCCAAAAATGGCACCAATCCTTCGAAAAAATCTGCTACTTTTTCTCGCTGACTTTCCAGCCAAGCAGCTAGATAGATTATCAGAGAAAATTTGAGCATTTCCGAGGGCTGAAAAGAAAAAGTTCCCAATTGCACCCATCGGCTGGCTCCGTAAATTTTTGAACCAAATCCTGGCACAAAAATCAAAATTAAAAAAACAATGCTCAAGGCAAACAAAGGAAAAGATATTTTTTTCCAAAAATGATAATTTATTTTTTGCGTAATATAGAGAGCTAAGATCCCTGGTAGAAAACCATAAAGAAGTTGCCTCTTGAAGAAAAAATAGGAATCATCAAATCTAGTCTTGGAATATGAGATACCAGCGGAAGCAATCATAATCAAACCAAAAACAAGTAGTGCTAAAATGACATAAAAGAAAACTCTATCTGATTTTCTTTCTGTTTTTTCTATTTTTCGAATACCCTCCCGCATGAATATTTACAATTAAAAACTATTTCGTTTTTGATTTCTTCTTTTTCCACTCCTCTATTTTTTTGTGGTTGCCGCTTAGCAAAACTTCTGGAACCTTCCACTCGTTGAATTCCTCCGGTTTGGTATATTGAGCATGTTCCAGATATCCTTCTTCCCTGTGTGATTCATATATGGCACTTTGATCATTGCCAAGCACTCCTGGGAGCAAGCGTGTGATGGAATCAACCAAAATCATAGCCGGAATTTCTCCGCCAGTTAGAACATAATTTCCGATAGAAATTTCTTCATCAGCAATATTTTCAATCACTCGCTCATCCACACCTTCATATCTACCACAAATAAAAATAAGTTGGTCATATGCAGAAAGTCTTTCGGCATCTTTTTGTGTATATTTTTTACCTTTAGCTGAAAAAAGGATCACTCGCGTTTTGAGATTTGACCCGTCTGCCGGCGAGGCAGGGATTTGAGATTTGGGATTTGGGATTTGGGATTTTAAAGATTGAACACATCGGTAGATGGGTTCAATCTTAAGTACCATTCCCGCTCCACCTCCATAGGGCGTATCGTCCACGGTTTTATGCTTGTCATTCGTATAATCACGAAGATTATGTGTTTTAATTTCAATAAGATTATTTTTTTGCGCTCGCTTCAAAATACTCTCATTAAAATATGAGTTGAATATATCTGGAAATATGGTTATAATATCAAATTTCATACTCTTAATAATACCATAAATAAACAAAAACAAAAAAGCCTTTTGTGGCTTTTTTGCTGAAAAATCCTTTCTTTTTAGATTAATCCAAATAAGAAAGAAAATTAATTTTCAAACTATAAACTTCCAACTACATCATCAATTGATCTTTGTTCTCTTGGTGCGTTTTCTGAACCTGCTGGTTCGTTAATCTTTAGATTAACTCTAGCATTGTTCTTGGCTCCAATGATTCGAAGCAAAGTTCGGAGAGCCTTGGCAGTTGCACCTTCTCGACCAATGACCATTCCCATATCTTTTGGATCAACATCCAAAGTAATAAGAACGCCCATTTCGTCGATTTTTCTTTCAACCTTTACGGCATCCGGATTACTGACAATCTGCTTAATAACATATTCGACAAAATCTTTGTCTGTTGTATTTTCTGTCATTTTCGTATTTCAATTTATTACCTTTCAAAGTAGAGATGATTTTTCAGAAGTTCGACCTGCCATTCTTCTCTTGCCATGAGCCGAAACTCAGCTCATGAAAGCATCCTCTCACTTTGTCTTTATGATATTGTTTTTTGACATTTTTGTCAATATTGAATTTCCTATAACTTGTCGTAATTGCCTGATAAGGATTGGATAGTTTTGGAATAATTAGTAAGCCCATAACAGGACCAGCCAAGATATTTCATGGAAGCATAGACCTCCCATTTTACGCTGATTTTTTTCTTGTCACAAGGACTGGTTATTCTAACTTTACCACTCTCTGTAGCACCATCATTTTTAAGCTTCAACGCCATAGCCATTACACCGTCAGTCAGATTCCATGGGTTAGGTGGGTTGTGTCCAGTAGCGGAAGCAATTTTACTCTTATACCCCCACCAGGTATCAGACATAAATTGGGCCGCACCCATTGCTCCTCCAGTTCCCTTGTAGCTTTTTGGTGCGCAAGAAACTTTTAATTTTTTGTAATCAAGGTCTAATTCTTCTGCAATATTTTTAAATATTGTTAATCTTGCACTGCTCATTTTACTTCCTTTGTAATCACAACCTCCAACAGAAGCCCCTAGGCGAGATTCAACTGAAAGCATTCCAAATAAAAATCCGGCCCTTACGCCTGTTTTTTTGCTGGCAAATTTAATCGCATCTTTAACGTCTTTTGCATTATAGCTTCCTCCCAATAGCTTATTCAAGTCGCTCTGTAATTCTGACATTTTTTTTTGAATTTCAGCTAAAGTGGATTGAGTTTCTTCAATATCATCTACAATCGCTGCTTGTTGCACTTGCTGAGACTCAAGAGCTTTTTGGTTTTTTTGTTTTTGGCTAGCCAACAATGCTTTGGCTTCCTCTGTTTCTCCTTTGGCATCATTAATCTCTTGCAAAACATCGGATATTTTTGTTTTTATCCCAGTCATACTATCAAAGCCCCATGTTAAATCACTCATATTTCCATCGAAGACAGCCAGAGAAATAACTGGGTTATCCTGATTAGCATAGTACATTTGTCGAATATATTCAGATAGTATCTTTTTATTAAGTTCCGCCCTATTGTTCAGATTATTAAGTTCCTCTTCACTTCTGGCTATGTCAGCCTGTATTTCCTTTAAAAGAGTTTGTGTAATGCTGATTTGGGCCTTATTTTTGTATAGCTGTGACTGCTCTGTGGCCAATTCTTGTTGAGCCTCTTTAAGTTTTTTGTTGAGTTTTTCAATTTTATCCTTTTTATCCTTTATGTCACTGGCAGTATCGGCATGAGCTGGATAAACAGAAAAACCAAAAAAACTGGTAATAAAAAACGTTATCACCAAAAATGTAAGAATTTTTTTTCTTTGCTTTCTCATTGCTTAAAATTATATCACAAAACAAAAAACACTTCAAAAACAGAAGTGTCTTTTGCTTGTTCCGAGCCTGAAGTTAGGCTTTTTTATCTGGCTCAGTTTCTTCGACTGGAGCCTCCTCCTTCTTTATTCCTTCAACCTTGGTTAAATCTTCTTCAACTTTTTCCTCAAGCTCTTTGAGTTCCTCCTCTGATCTTGGTGGAGTTACAATGGCAATAACTGTTTCTGGTTCAAGCTCGAGTTTGACACCTTTGCCTATTTTCAAATCTCCAACTGTGATATGATCATCGAAAGTTTTCAGACTTGATACATCCACATCAATATGTGATGGCAAATCAGCTGGCAAACATTTTACTTCCAATTTATCAATGTTTTTAATGAGAATTCCGCCAAATTCCTTGACGGCTGGAGATTCACCCACAAAAACCAACTCAACTTCCGTTTCAATTTCTTCATCCATTCTGACTTGATAAAAATCCAGATGAATTATTTTATAAGAGACTGGGTCTCTTTGAATTTCTTGAATGATCACATTGCGACCATTTTTGCCATCAATTTCCAGATTGATAATTGTACTTTCTCCTGATTTTTTGAGCAATTTTCTAAAATCAAGAGCAGTAATCCAAATATTCAGAGATTCCACTCCTCGGCCATAAACGATAGCCGGTATCAAACCCTCACGCCTGCTTTTGTTGGTTTTTTTGCCTTTTTCTTGGCGATTTTTAGCTTCTAATTTCACTTTGTCCATATATTTGCCTTTCCCTCAACACTTTTTGGCTCGCGCCTCTGGCGGAAGGTTTCTTTTATAATGATTAAACTCAAACTATTTAAATTATATTAAAAAAAAATTAATTACATTTCATACTCATTAGCTAAAAGATGGCGAGGGATAAATTAAAAAATAAAAAAACTTATCGAAGTAGATAAGTTCAGTTCAAAAAATATTTTCTAAAAATATTTTTTCTGAACGTTCTACCCTCCCCTTAGGGGCCTCTCAAACGTTAAAAAATTAATTTTCTAAATTATGATTCGTGTTTTGGCCATAAACAAACTCATGTATTTCCAAAACATCATCAGCGTCAATTGTGTTATCACGAAACATTCTTTTCACCTCTTGCCTGTCCAGATCAGTAGCTACTCCCAAATTTACAATCCCAACGCCAGTAATTGATGAAAAAATCAGAGCTGAAGTATTACATTTAGGACAAGTTATGTGAAATGTCGTTTTTTGATCTTGGTTTTCCAGCGTTAAAAAATCATCCTGAGAATAATGGGCATTGCAAAAAAAGCAATTTTCCAAGACATTCTCACTCCTATTTTTCTTATTTTGCTTCATATAAAATAACTTAGCTCTATAGAATTTTACCAGAAAAAAGATCTCTAGTCAAGAGCTTTCAGTCTTCTAATATAAATACTCTGGATTATACCAATAGAAGCCAAAACAATAACGATTGAACTGCCACCATAGCTAAGAAATGGCAAGGGAATACCCGCAATTGGCGACATTCCAGTATTCATACCCACATTAACCACTATTTGCAAAAAAAACATCGCCATTATACCGACGGCCAGAAGATAACCAAAATTATCTCTAGCCAATCTGGCCGTTTCTTTGATCCGATAAAATAAAACTGTAAAAAGTGCAAAAACAAAAATAACCCCAGCAAAACCTAACTCCTCGGCGATAACAGCAAAAATAAAGTCTGTATGTTTTTCGGGTAAAAAATTTAATTGGGATTGGGAACCATGCCCCAGGCCCTTACCAAAAGCCCCGCCTGAGCCTACTGCTACCATCGATTGAATAACATTATACCCACTTCCGCGTGGATCATTATAAGGGTTAGTAACATTTTTCAATCTCTCTTTCTGATAGTCTTTAAGAAAAAACCAACTGGAAGATACGGCTACAGCACCAATCAGAAAAAATATAGCAATATTTTTTTTGTCGATTCCGGAAACCAAAATAATGCTTACCCAAATTCCAATAATTATTGCAGCTGAACCAAAATCTGGTTGCCTGAGAACAAAGAAAACCGGCACAAATACTAAAATAAGTGAAGTTATTATTTTTACAACTTCACTTAGGTGGCTCTTTTTTTTTGAAAGAAAGCTAGCTAAAAAAATAATCATAACGAGTTTCGCGACCTCTACTGGTTGAAAATTAAATTCTCCAAAATTCAGCCAGCCTCTTGTTCCACGAACATTCATCCCTAAAAAAATTACTCCGACCAAAAAAATAATCAAAATTAAATACAATTTTGTACTATAGGAATTGAAGGCTCGGTAGTCATAAAAAGAAAAAAACAACATCAAGGCAATTCCTATTATTATCGCTATTATTTGTTTGTAAAAATTGTTTGGGCTAAAGTTACCTTCAATAAAAGAAACGCTGTAAAGCGTCGTTAACCCTATTCCTAGGAGCAAGGTAATAACAACTATTACCAGCCAATCTATTTTAAAAAAATTATTCATTGCCTAGCTATGCTGATTTAATGCGATTTTTTTTGTTTTTTATTTTAATTAGAAAGATTGCGCAGGAAAATATCGTTTAACGAAAGCATCGCTTTTGAAAATATTCGTTTCGGCTTGAATTTCCATATCGCCAACTTGATAAATTTTATTTGGCCAAAGAACCTTGAATTCACGACTTTCTCCAGACTGAACTGTGTTTATTTTTGTCGAATTAAGGGCAACAATTTTTCCATAATTATTTTTAACAACTACAAGTATTTTTATTTCATTAAAATCAAATGAGCTTTCGTTTCTAAGTAGCCCGATCGCGTTACTAGTTCCCAAGCTTTGATCAACTTCGTAAAAATTTTTATTAACTATTACTAGCGGGGGCTTTTCCACACCAGAAAAATCCTTCCAGACTATGTTTTTTATTTCCAACTCAACTTTTGCCGGATAAACATTTAAATCGATACCAACTTCCACTAGATATTTATTTTCCTTAGGAAAAATAAATCCTCGTCCATCTCTTTTGGTTAGAATATTTCCATTTTCATCCTTTAGGTTGAACGTGTAATCAAAACTGCTGCTACCATAATCTTCGTTGGGGTTTTGTATTTCACTGTAAATATCATATTTGTTTGCCACGCCAGTTTCGGTTATTCCAGTATCTTTAAAAACCAGGCCACTGGCTAGTTTAATTTCGCATTTATTCGGGCAAACACCTCCACAATCAGTCCCGCTTTCATCCTGATTTTGTTTTCCATCAGAACATGAATCATTTGGAATTAATTTAAAAATAACAGGAATTAAAATCAGAAGAAAAATAGCCGCATAAACCAAGCCTATTATGATTTTTTTTTGATCTCTTTTTTCCATAATTTTGCATTAAAATAAAAATGACTCTTTCTTATATTTTACATTAAAAACTAATTTCAGGAAAGCTACCGGAAAAAACGAAGATTCAAAATAGACTTTTTGAAAAAACAAAAAAGAGCGTATCATTCTTTATTTAATTTCAAATGTATAGTCTTGGCGGCGACCTACTTTAACCCCGCCGAGGCGGGGCTATCATCGGCGCTGAAGTGCTTAACGGCTCTGTTCGGGATGGGAAGAGGTGTTGCCACTTCGCTAGAGTCACCAAGACAATACATTCGAAGAAATATTTCTCAAATAATACTCTCTTTCAAATTTTTATAGTTTTCTTTTTTCGTAGATGCTTTTTATCAGAAATTATTAACTGCTAACTCATTCTTTAACACGCAACCTGTAACATACCTAACTAAAACAAATTAATCATTCTAATTAGATTAATGTTTCATGTTACGTGTTACATGATTTTTGAATTCAAGGTAATATGTTCAATTTATTAGTATCTCTTGGCTAAACATATCGCTATGCTTACACCTGAGACCTATCAACCTGATCATCTTTCAGGAAATTGTACCGCTCGCATCACGCTACGCGCGATACTCGCTTTAAGTCTAAAGCTTAAATTCTAAATTATAAAGTTTGGTGTCCGCCAGAGGCGGACTTTCTTTATTTTAGACTTTAGCTTTTAGAAATTAGACTTTGAGTGAGTATCGCATGCAATGTGATACGAACGATAATTGCCTAATCTTGAGGTGGGCTTCTTGCTTATATGCTTTCAGCAATTATCCCGTCCAAACTTAGCTACTGAGCAGTGCTCCTGGCGGAACAGCTCATACACCAGAGGTTTGTTCTTTCCGGTCCTCTCGTACTAGGAAAGAGTCCTCTCAAGCAATAACGCCTACAGCAGATAGGAGAC
>CAZJOI010000021.1:1606-12524 GCA_964547585.1 uncultured Bdellovibrionales bacterium | reverse complement strand
CTTCTTTTTCCGGTTTTTCACTTTTCTTTTTCTTTTCCTTTACAGCCAGCATCAGCCCCATTCTGTGTTCGCGTGGTTCCATAGAAATAACTTTCCAATCATATTTTTCTCCAACTTTAATTATTTCATCAATATTTTTTCCGGGATAAAGTTGTGACATTTCGCTAATGTGAGCCAACCCATGAATATTTTTATCCAGATAAACAAAAGCTCCAAAATGATTGATTTTATGGACTGTTCCTTGAACAACACTGCCAATGGAATATTTTTTGCTTACCTCACTCCAAGGATCTTCTTGCAAAGCTCGAATAGACAAAGAAATTTTATTGTCATCAATTCCGATAATTTTGGCCTTGATCTTATTACCAACTTTCACGATATCTCGCGGATCTTCGATTAGCTGCCAAGCTAATTCGGAAATATGGACCAAGCCCTCCAATTTGTCTTCATCATTATCACTTTCAACTCCAATTGGCAGAAACTTAACAAAAGCTCCGAAGTCAACAACACCGCTAATTTCTCCCTCAATAACATCGCCTTCCTTGAGACCAGAAATAACTTCCATATCTTTTTCCTTTTGGGCTGCCTTTTCGCTCACAATAAGCTTTTCTGACTCTGGATCAATATCCAGGATACGGACTTCCATTTCCTGCCCGATCAACTTTTTCAGCAAGTTATAGATTTTATTCTTATCTCCATCTTCAACACGAGGATAATTCTTGCTAGAAAGTTGTGAAACAGGTAAAAATCCCGAAATCCCGTTAATTTCAATCAGAAGTCCTCCCTTATTGGCACTAACAACCTTAGCTTCAGCCTTTTCCTGAGAATCTCTTTTGTTTTCCAGGTTTTCCCAAGCTTTTTCATGTGAAGCCTCCCGAATAGAAAGCTCAATATAGCCATCCTCATTTTCCAATTCAATAATAGTCGCAGAAACGGTGTCATCAGTCTTCAATTTGACTGAAGTAGTCCCATCTTTCATTTCTCTGCCTAGAACAATTCCAGTTCCAAAGGGTTCAATATCCAGATAAATGGCGTTAGAAGTAACTTCTACCACTTTTCCTTCAACAACATCACCTACTTGAGGAAAGCAGATAGCATTATCAGCCAAAAGATTGGCCATTTCTTCTGAGCCATTATCGGTCGAAACAATTTTTTCAGAAGTTTTTTGGCTTTTTTTGGCCTTTTTTTCTTCAACAATAACCTCCTCTGCTGTTTCAGAAGGTTCTTTGTCAGAGATTTTATCTATTTTCTTGGCTAATTCGTCTAAAATATTTGTCATATTATTATATTTCGCAGCGCATCCAGCTGCTTTAAAAAATTAGGGAATGCGGTTTAGGTTAAGTTTATTGGTTTAGTTTTAAAAATTTTTCTTTTCTTGACGCCGCGGCATTGTACCAATTGCATAGAATAAACGCGAGCGTATTAGCTCAACAAAGCCTAAATACTAAGTCGAAAGTCAATTAAAAGAAAATATTTTTGAAACTAAGCTGTAAATAAACAAAAAAATTTCCATAAGGAAATCATCAAGAATGTCGGAGTGAAATTAAAGCATTTCACTATTCAGTTTTCTTAATAATTAACCTACATTAAATATACGCCAAATATTCATAATCTGTCAACCCCTCACCAAGTTGGTAATTTTTCATCAATTTTAAAGAAAATTTTGTTCTATTTTAAATAAAAAATAAATTAAATACCGAATTTGTTATTTGTGCTTTCAGCACAGTACCGATTTGGTGAGGGGTCAAGTAATAGCGACTATCATCTCGACAAGCCAAAAACAAAGTGCTAAAATACAAATGTTAACAAAGATTTATCCCCCCTCTTAAGGGGGATTCTTGAAGATTAATAATAAACAAAAAAAAATATGATTATACAGTACTATGGACATTCTTGTTTCAAACTAACAACCAAACCAGCCGGTCGTGGGCAAGAAGATGTAACAGTTTTTTTTGATCCTTTCGGAAAGGTTGTTGGTCTGCGTCCACCTCAAGGACAAGCTGACATCGTTTTAATAAGCCATGATCATCCTGATCACAATAATGCTGCCGCACTGAAAGGCGAACCAACTGTTATTAATATCCCAGGAGAATATTCCTTAAAAGGCATTAATATCGTTGGCATTGATTCGCTTCATGATGCTAATGAAGGCAAAGATCGTGGACACAATACAATTTTTATTCTTGAAACAGAGGAATTAAAAATTTGTCATTTAGGAGACCTTGGAACCGATCTTGATCAAAAACAACTCAGTGAAATTGATGGAGTGGATGTTTTGATGATTCCAGTTGGAGGAGGAAAATATACTATCGATGGCAAAAAGGCTGAAGAAATTATTAAAAAAATAGAACCAACTATTATTATTCCAATGCACTACAAAATAGCTGGCGGAGCTATTACAGATATCGACGATGAGAAAAAGTTCTGTTCGGAAATAGGCAGCTGCCCTCGCGAAAAAGTCTCCAAACTAAACATCAAGAAGAAAGATTTGGAAGGCAAGGTTATGGAAATAGTTTTAATGGGAATCGAGTAGCAAATTTTATGGGCTTAATAGAAAAAATTGAAGAAATAAGAAAAAAACCTGACAATGTTAAATTGCGATATGTTTGGCTTTTTGTAATTATTTGCATGGTTCTCATTATTTCTATTTGGCTTCTTTCTGTGAGAGCCGACATTAGCGAATCCTCATTAAAAAACAAAAACTCATCCCGAGAGAAAAGTGAAATTCAAAAATCAGGATCAGAACTTCTGCAAGAAATTGAAAAGCAAAAAGACGCTATGAAAAATATACAGACTGATATAAATTCCAACCAAAGCAACAACTAACTTACTAAAATATACTTAATAAGATGAGTAATATAGGTCAAATAAATCCCAGAGAAATAACCGAAGAGGTCCAACAGTCATATCTCGATTACGCAATGAGCGTTATTGTTTCGCGTGCTTTGCCAGACGTCCGTGATGGCATGAAACCTGTGCATCGTAGAATTCTTTACTCCATGTGGAGCACTGGACTGCGATCTAATGTCAAATTTAGAAAATCAGCTACCGTAGTTGGAGAGGTACTGGGAAAATTTCATCCACACGGAGACGTAGCCGTCTACTATTCAATGGTTCGTATGGCTCAAGATTTTTCCTTGCGTTATCCATTGATTTGGGGCCAAGGAAACTTTGGCTCTATAGACGGAGATAATCCAGCGGCTTACCGTTACACTGAAGCCAAGCTGGCTCCCATTGCTGATGAAATGCTTTTGGATATTGAAAAAAATACCGTTGACTTTATTCCTAATTTTGATGGACAGCATAAGGAGCCAACCGTTTTACCCTCCAATCTTCCTCAGCTTCTTTTGAATGGCAGCATGGGTATTGCAGTCGGTATGGCGACCAATATTCCTCCGCATAATCTCAATGAATTGGTTGATGGAATTTGCCATTTAGCCGATAACCCAGAGGCTACTGTTGAAGATTTGACACAATTTATTACCGGACCAGATTTTCCAACTGGAGGAACAATTTACAATAAAAAAGATATTCTGGAAGCCTATAAAACTGGACGCGGAAAAATTCTGACACGTGCCAAAGCTGAAATAGTTGAAAACAAGGCCGGTGCTTTTCAAATCATTATTACTGAAATGACCTATGCTACCAATAAAGCCACTATGATTGAAAAGATGGCCGATCTCGTTCATGAAGGAAAAATTCTTGGTATCAAGGACATTCGTGATGAATCCGATAAGGATGGTATCCGTTTGGTTATCGATCTGAAAAAAGATGCTTATCCACAAAAAGTTCTCAACAAACTCTATACTCTTACTGATCTCCAGAAAAATTTTGGAGTGAATATGTTGGCCCTCGTCGATGGTATCGAACCAATGGTTTTAAATTTGAAATCCATTTTGGAATATTATCTGGCTCATCGAAAAATTGTCATCACTCGCAAAACTCAATTCGAACTAGATAAAGCTAAGGATCGAGCCCACATTTTGGAGGGACTCAAAAAAGCCCTTGATCACATTGACGAAATAATTTCTCTCATCAGAAAATCACCCACCAAAGAAGAAGCCCACATTAATTTGATGAAGAAATTCAAGTTTTCCGATAAACAAGCTACGGCTATCTTGGAAATGAGATTACAAACTTTGGCTGGATTGGAAAGAAAGAAGATTGAAGACGAACTCAAAGAAAAACTAGCCCTTATCGCCGAACTGGAAGCGATTCTGAAAAGCGTTAAAAGAGTTTTAGCTATTGTCAAAGAAGAGCTCATTCGAATCAAAGAAAAATTTGGTGATGAAAGAAAAACCAAAATCATAAAATCAGCTATCGGAGAATTCAAGCAAGAAGATCTGATTCCGAATGAAGAAGCTATCATAACCATTACTGAACAAGGATATATAAAACGCATGGATCCTTCAGTTTATAAAGTTCAAAAGAGAGGTGGCAAGGGTGTCATTGGTGCCGTTACCAAAGAAGAAGACGCCATTAAAAAAGTCATTGGCGTCATGTCTCACGACAATTTGCTCTTCTTTACTAATTCCGGAAAAGTTTTTCAGACCAAGGCCTATGAAATTCCAGCTTCTTCCCGCACCGCTAAAGGTCAATCTATTGTCAACTTCTTGCAACTTTCACAAGAAGAATCAGTCACCGCTATTATTCCATTTAATAAAGATGACGGATACAAATTCTTATTTATGACTACTGAAATGGGAACCGTCAAAAAAACCGACCTTTCTGATTTTGATAATGTAAGACGTTCCGGACTTTTGTCCATCAAACTGGCTAAGGATGATAACCTCCGCTGGGTTGAACCCACAACCGGACAAGATGAAATGATTATTACCACTTCCAAGGGGCAAGCCATTCATTTCAAAGAAAAAGATGTTCGTCCAATGGGTAGGTCCGCTGCCGGAGTCCGCGGTATCAAACTCAAGAAAGAAGATAAGGTTGTTGGTATGAATGTGGTACTAAAAAATCAAAAAGGCAATCAACTTCTGATCATCACTGAAAACGGTTTTGGCAAAAGAAGCGATTTAAAATTCTATAAAGTTCAAAATCGTGGTGGTAGCGGAATCAAAACTGCTAACGTTACTCCCAAAACTGGAAAAATAGTTGGCGCTGATGTTATTAATGTTGATGATATTGAAAATGATTTGATCTTGAGTTCGGAAAAAGGACAAATCATTCGCATTCCGCTGAAAAGCGTTTCCTCTCTCGGCCGTGCCACTCAAGGTGTCCGAGTAATGCGACCGCAAACTGGCGACAAAGTATCGGCCATTACTATTTTGTAAAAATATTCTCTAAGAAAAGACCATCCCGTTTTATTGGGATGGTCTTTTGTTTTAATGTTTTAATTAAAAAACTGGATTGACAACAGACTAAATATATGCTATTATAATTGGTCTTTTTCAAAAAAAGACCAGTAACTTGAAAATCCAGAAATAGGAGGAGAAAATGAGCAGCCAGGAGCAGCAAAAAAACAACGAAATAAGAGGGGTCATAACCGATGATGATGGTAATGATCAAAAAAAGTATTTTGTTGTCCATTTGTTGGAAGACGCCTTATCTTTCGGGATTACACGTGAA
This sequence comes from uncultured Bdellovibrionales bacterium, assembly GCA_964547585.1. GTDB lineage: Bacteria > Patescibacteriota > Minisyncoccia > Moranbacterales > UBA2206 > CAZSCF01. Next base: position 6,944 of record CAZJOI010000021.1, on the reverse strand, counting down.
ACGCCAATTACTTGTTCTTATAAGTTTTGGCAAAGCGAATCCCCAATGCAGAAAGGCATGGTGGTTTTGTTGGGTCCACTCCAATTATTTGTTAAGGGTTGGAGAGCCCAATATGCCCAACCAATAGAATTCACAGCAAAAGCAGAAAGGAAATAAGACTATGTCAAAAATTGATTTCAAAGGAAATACTGAAGAATGTTGGGGTCATTTTCGTCTGAATATAGGCGGTCTTGATCAAACTTTGCTCAAAGAAGGATTTGAATCGATCTATGGAAAAAACATCGAAAATGAATCCTTTGAAAATTTGTCCGATGAATTACCCAAGGGCGAACAGCTTATTCGGCTGCGCTATTTTTTAGAAACACAGGGGTATGACGTCTCGGAACTCAAAAGTCTTGCTTCGGAAGTTTATAATCTGGGCAAAGAAATTTCCTTCAACAAAATATCTCTCGATGATGCTGCTAATAAAATCAGCATGGAACGTGATTCGCTGATAAAGGCATTGAGAGGAAGTCGCGTGGTTTCTTCTAATAAATTAAATGCAATTTGCAATGTTTTAAAAGAAGAAAAGATCAAGCCGGATATTAACGTACCAGCCAAGGGCATCCTGTTGAGCAAGGCCACTACTGAGAGGATTTTTGAAAATCTCGTACGTGCCTTGGTTCCTGTGACACAACATATCATTTCTGACGAGTTTACTATCGAAGACAGGAGACGTATCAGAGAGATGTTCAAGGATGACGACGTTTTCGTTCTCTCAAATCTTATGGCTGCTGCTTGTACGGAAACGGCCAGACAGCGAATGATTGAGGAACAAAAGAAAAAACAACCAGCAAAAGCAAGGGAGGAATAGAAAATATGGTAAGCAAGTCAAAATTGGAATTTCATCAGGGCAATACCCTCGCGGCCGTCGCCGAAACATATCCGACATTGCAAAAGGTAACTCTGGAGACAATCCAGAACGCAATTGATGCCGGAGCAATAAGGATTTCGGTTGTCATTAATTTTCAGAAAAGAGAAATTCTTATTCAGGACGATGGCGAGGGCGCAAGTCAAGCCAAGTTCGAAAAAGCTTTGCGTCAGATCTGTGCCTCCCAAAAAGGCAAAGATAAACTGGGTCGCTTTGGCCGAGGACTAATTGCTCCATTCGGCAAATGTAAAACATTTATGTTTACATCTTGCCCGCATACGAAAAGTAACGATTATCGGACTTGGACATTTACCCAAGATCTCCTGGACCAAAAAAATATCACCGGTATTCCCGTTGAAGAAAGACGGGATATTCATTTCAGTAAGTCATATTCAACCGGAGCAGTTCAGTGGCGCACAGAAATGCGCATTCTGGATTTCACCGAAGACCGATTCCTGAGCATGATTTCTACAGACAGTCTGGCTAGTGATATACTAGACAGTTATGGTATTGCCATGCGCAAGAAAAAAGCATCAGTACTTATTGAAATCATCGACAAATCCGGCAAAGTTCAGAAAAGAACGGTCACGGCTGAAGATTTTCAGGGAGCCAAGCTGGAAGATTTTTCCATTCTTCACAAAGATTGCCAAAAAACAATCTTTCGTATGTTTGTTGCCAGAAAAATCGGCAGCAAGCGCTGTGGAAAGGTACTTTGCGGAGAAATCGGCGACACTTTTCGAGTAAATTTCCAGAAAACAATCAATACGTTTCCTGGACGAGGCCTTCTTTCGGAAGAAGCTACTAAAGCTTTGACCTCAGGAATTTTTGAAGGAGAAATTACCAGCAACATTCACCTTCATCCGAGTCGTAAAAGCTTTATCATTGATGACGCATTCATCGGTTTTCTGATTACCGTTGAAGATTGGTACAAAAAAATCGGCTCAAAGTATGTGGAAGAAGTTGAAGAGTCGAACAAAGATGAGCGTTATCAAGAACTCGGCCTTCGTTCCATGAAAGTTATTGAGGAGTTGTGTGCTGACGCCCAATTTGGATTCAAGGAAGTAATCGGCTCCTTCAAACAAGGAACAATCGGCATTGGCCATGTCGAAGTTGAAAGACAAGTTGGATTTCAAGAAGAATCCTCTCTCTCAACTCGTGGCCTTAATGGAAAGCAGCACGAAAAGATAGCCGGAGAATCGTCAAAGAGAGATGCCCCCGAGAATGAAAAAAAGGGACACTCTCCGTTTTCAGTGTCAGGACCGCGAGGAGAATTCCGCAAGGTTGTAAAAAGCAACAGTCTCGGCCTGCAGTTCCGATATGATGAGCTGCCTGGATCAGACAGACTCTGGGAACTCAACGCCAACGAAGGCAAGTTGATATTCAATATCAAACACCGCCTCTGGCTCAAATGTGAGCCTCATGATAACGCGGTGATGCGCCTGCAGGAATACATCGCTATTCAAGCACTTACTCAGTTATCGTTGCCCAAAGAAATGCGGGAAACAGCTGAACTTGCATTTGAGACTGTGATTCCGCCTTTCATCTTTACGATTACTAAGGCGGACGCATTGACTGGCAGAAAGCCAGGAAAAAAACCGACACAGGTTTTCAAAAAAGCAGCCATTAAAAATTAAGGCTGCAAGGTCCTTAAAAGGGCGGGTACGCAATTGCGAACCCGCCTCTTTTTTATTTTCAGCCATTTTAAAAACCCTATTGCTAGGGTTTTTGTTTTTTACAAAAGTTATATTTTTTAGAAAATCATTTTTCTAATAACTACTTTTCTACCCAGAATATCTTCAACTGATTTTGTAAGACCAATGGATAGGTCAGAAAAATAAAAGACATCTGATCGTTTTTCCATATCATTAAAGTATCTTTGTCTGACAATTTTCTTGGCTGTTTCCTCTGCTGAATCAATAAGCTTCACATCCTTTAAATTATCCTGAAGAATATCCTTAATAATTGGATAATGAGTACATCCCAAAATCAAAGCATCAAGTTTTTTTTCTTTGAATTCATCCAGATATTCTTTAGCAATAATTTTTGTTACATCATGATTGGCCATCCCTTCTTCTACCAACGGAACCAATAATGGACAAGCCTTGGCATAAATTTTTATTTTGGAATTTATTTCTCCCAATTTTCGTTCGTGCATGCCATCCTCAATTGTTCCCTTTGTTCCAATTATTCCAACAGAGAAACTTTTTTTATTACTACTTGCATTAGCTTCCTTTCTGACTTTATTAATAACCGGATCAATCACATCATAAAAATTGATCGCTGAATATTTTTCTCTGAGATAATCTACTGTCAGAGCCGAAGCAGTATTACACGCAATTACAATATCTTTTATTCCTTGCCCAATCAAAAAACTGGTAATTTCATCGGCATATTTTTTTACCAAATCAGGACTCTTGTTGCCCCAAGGACATCTAGCTGTATCTCCAAAATAAACAACCGGGCAATCCGGCAGCCATTTTTTTATTTCCTTTACTACAGTAAGTCCACCAACACCGCTATCAAAAACTCCAATCATGTTTATAAGATAAAAAATTAAGTAAATTAAGTATAATACAGTTCAATTATTTTGCAATCCTACACCGTCCAGCTAACTTGGATTGTTTTATATTATAATATAAATTCTATTCTTTGTCAATATTTAGCCTTGAGACTACAATTAGCCCCAGCACCACCCAAAGCAGTGCTTGCCCTTGCTGAATATCCCATAAGTAATGATCAAACGGCATAATAAATATTAGACCCAGAAGCATTGCCTTAAAATAGACCTGAATTAAATTGTTCCACGCTTGCCCCGTAGAATGTTCCACGCCTGCCCCATAGAATGTTCCACGTGGAACATTTCTACTGGGATGGAACATTTCTACTGGGGTGGAACAATTTAATTGCTTCTGGGTTGGAACATTTTTACCCCACAATATCTTAAGTATAAAAAACAGAAACAAGATAAGACCAACAGCTCCCAACTCTGACCAAATAAGCAAAAAAATGTTATGGACAGGCTGAAATTGCCAAAATTCTAACACTTGTTTTGAATAATCTTGCATACCCAAGACAAATTGACCATTGCCAACACCAAGAATCAATAATCCGATTTCTGTTCCACGCCCGCTTGCAATGCTTTGCATAGCAAAGTGGGCAGGTGAAACATTTTGGTAAAAACTTCTTTCTACAAGGCTTTTTATGAAAAAACTATTCAAATTAACTTTTACAATAGACAAAAAGGCTAAAGTTAAAATAAATCCCAGTATTAACCACTTGAATTGTTTTTTTAGATAAATTAATAATGTTCCACGTGGAACATTCAGAAAGCATAAAAACAACAAAAACAATCCAAGTCCGATGATAGCCGACTTAGAAAATGTTAGAAATAAAGCAAAACATTCCAAGCAAAGTATTGTGATGTTCCACCAGCCTCGCGTCGACGAAGGGTCTCCTTGATTCGAGGCGGGCGTGGAACATTTTATATTGAAAATCTTGGAAAAATGTTCCACGTGGAACATTTTTTGATATAAAATTGTTATAATAATAGAAAAAAGGAGAAATCCACCCAAGATATTTGGATGAGGAAATAGGCCATAGGATCTAATTATTTTTTCTCCGTCAACTATTATTTTGGCTACGCCTAGGATATCTGATCCAATGAGACTTTCTTTGAGCCAAAACAACCCAATAGAATGTTGCAGAATAAATTGGAAAATAGCTAAAATAGACTGGAAAACTGCTACGGACATTATAATTTTCATAAAAATGTTCCACGTGGAACATTTTACTAATCTAAAAATAATGTAAATATAAATAAAATAGAACTCCAAAAGCTTAATTGACCTAAAGAGAGCTATATAATAATTTTCTGACCACGCAATGGACACAAATGCCCATAAGACAAGCAAAAGCGGGGCTGTAACATAGAATTTCTTTGGATTATCTATTGACAATGCATATATTTTATTGTATAGTATAGTTATTAGCCATATCATTATGGCAACGATGAGAAAAATATCCGACAAATAGACATATATCCCGGCATATTCATTAAACTCACCCTTTATTGGAAAAAAGTATAGAACCTTTCTGATGGACAGGGTAAATGTTATTAAAAAACCATAAAAAAACCAGATATCCGGTTGGGTTTTAAAATTGTTCCAGAATTTACTTATGATTTGCATGATTTTATTATATCTCATATTGACCAAACACAAAAACCTGATATCATTGAGACATTGTCAAATAAAGTATTTGGGCCATTAGCTCAGTTTCCGCCAAAGGTGGACAGGGTCCGAGCGCTTTGTTTTAAAATAGAAAAGAAATCCGAATATTATTTGGGCCCATAGCTCAGTTGGTAGAGCGCCTCCATGGCATGGAGGAGGTCAGGAGTTCGAGCCTCCTTGGGTCCACACAAATATGACC
>CAZJOI010000021.1:0-1506 GCA_964547585.1 uncultured Bdellovibrionales bacterium | reverse complement strand
GAGGACACCACAATTATATGGAAAATAAAATTCCAGAAAAAATAAAAGAAATTCTGGCAAAAATAGAAGCGGCTGGTTTTGAAACCTATATCGTCGGTGGATCCGTACGTGATTTGCTTATGGAAAGAGAAGTTAAAGATTGGGATTTGACTACCAATGCAAGGCCGGAAGAAGTAATGCAAATTTTTCCAGATAGTTTTTATGAAAATAACTTTGGAACAGTCGGCATAAAAATCAGAGAAGAAGAAACATCAGAAGTGGTTGAAATTACCACTTATCGCATTGAATCAAATTATTCTGACAAAAGACATCCAGACAAAATTAAATTTGCTAAGACGCTAGAAGAAGATTTGAAGCGTCGCGATTTTACGATCAATGCACTGGCTTTAAAAATCACGAACTACGAACTACCTGCCTCGTCGGTAGGCGGGCGAACTATGAACTATGAACTAGTAGATCTGTTTTCTGGTCAAAAAGATTTGAAAAATAAAATCATTCGCACAGTCGGGAGTCCTGATGAAAGATTTTCTGAAGATGCTCTGCGAATGATGCGAGCCATCAGATTTTATTCACAACTGGATTTTTCTATCGAAGAAAAAACATTAGGATCCATTCAAAAAAATTCCAAGGATATTGAACATATCGCTCTGGAAAGAATCAAGGATGAATTGGTAAAAATTATTTTGTCTGACAGGCCATCTGAAGGCATTGATATGCTCCACGAAACAAATCTCTTGAATTTTATTATTCCAGAATTGGAAAATGGCTATGGCATTCCGCAAAATCGTCATCACATTCATACTATCTATAAACACAATCTATTATCTCTAAAATTCTGTCCTTCCAAAAAATTGGAAGTGCGCCTAGCTGCACTTCTACATGATATTGCTAAACCGCAAACCAAAAGAGGTGAGGGAGAATTTGCAACTTTCTATAATCACGATCACGCTGGTGCCAGAATAGCCGAAAAAATATTAAGACGTCTCCGATTCTCCAATGACATTGTTGATAAAGTGAGATTACTTATTGATAACCACATGTTTTACTACAACCCAGATGAAGTCACTGAAAGCTCCGTGCGAAAATTAATCCAAAAAGTTGGTCTGGAAAATATGCAGGACTTAATTGATCTGCGTATTGCAGACAGATTGGGGAGCGGAACGCCCAAGGCCAAGCCGTACAAGCTCCGCCATTTGGAATATATTATTGATAAAGTTTCCCGTGATGCGGTTTCGGTCAAAATGCTTGAAATTAATGGCAACGATTTGATGCAAGAATTGGACATAAAACCCGGACCAAAGATTGGAGCTATTTTGGATGTGCTCTTGGCTGAAGTTATTGAAGACGAAAAAAAAAATGAACGAAAATTTCTGCTCGCACGCGCGGAGGAGCTCGCAAAAAATGATTTGGAAAAACTTCGCCAGATGGCCAAAATTAAAATAGCAGAAAAGAAAGAAGAAGATGATCAGGAGATCAAAAAAAAACATTGGGTAAAATAGATGCGAG
>CAZJOI010000020.1:4825-13518 GCA_964547585.1 uncultured Bdellovibrionales bacterium | reverse complement strand
AAGAACACCTTAAATGGTGTTTTTTGCGTTGTCTTGCTGGGAAATGGTTCATTTCATTGCATAGTTTTCGGGAAATTTTTACAGTTATTATTCCATTTCTTTTTGGCAGTTCGCACATTGCCTTTTTCGCTATTCTTTGTTACAATTAAAGCAGATTTACATACAATATATTATTATATTATGGTAAAAATCTTTAGCAGAATTACCGTTTTTCCACTGATTTTTTGAATCGGCTGTTTAGATTTTTATCAAATTTAACAGCCGACATAAAGTCGGTTTTTAATTATATAAATAAAATATATGGATAAAAAGATATACATTACAAAAAATGACAATGAAAAATTAAGGGAATTGATTAAAGAAAAAAGACCTCATGATACCTATGACGAAGCATTACTCCATGAATTAAAAAGAGGGATAATTGTTGATTCTAAAAAAATTCCTGCTGACGTGATAACCATGAATTCCCAAGTTAAATTTACAGAAATCGAATCAAATTCCAGCTTAATTTACTGGCTGGTTTTTCCGCAAGATGCTGATATCAGTAAAAACAAAATTTCCGTACTCTCGCCAATCGGTTGTGGCCTGCTGGGCTATAAAGTCAATGATATTATCCCCGTAAAGACGCCTGACGGAGAAAAGATGGTAAGAGTCGAAAAAATTATTCACCAACCAGAAGCAGAGGGGAATTATGATTTATGATAAAAACACAAAATTTGATAACTTATTTTAGACGAAGAACTTAGCTTAATTTAAAGTATTTAAAATCAAAAACAAATGTTTGCTTTTTTAGGACTTATTATTGCTTTATTTCTCGTAATTAAGAGCGCTGAATATGCCATTCAGTATTCCACAAAGATTGCTACTAACTTAAAAATCCCCAAATACATAGTAGGATTTTTAATAGTTGCCATTATTTCCGCTTTGCCGGAAACTCTCATTGGAATAGATTCTGCCTTGCAAGGGACACCTTCTTTCGGCTTGGGAACTCTGCTGGGCGCCAATGTTGCCGATTTAACAATCATTTTCGCAATTCCGATTTTTCTTTGCTCTCGTTGTTTGACTGTAAAAAGCAAAATACTTAACCATAGCAAAATGTATATTTTTATGATTGCCTTGCCGGTAATATTCGGTTTTAACGGATATTATTCACGATGGGAGGGTATAGTTTTAATTTTGGCTGGTTTTTATTTTTACTACGCACTGTTTTGGAGAAATCGAGAATCCATTGTTAAAAATGATGGATATTTTTCTTGGAAATATTTTTCGTTCCTGCTTTTAAGTATGGCGGCCTTATTGATTGGAGCTAATTTTACTGTTAAATTTGGTGTTTCATTGGCAGAAAGCCTAAATGTCCATCCGATTATCGTCGGTTTGTTTTTTGTTGGACTAGGCACAACTTTGCCTGAATTACTTTTTTCCATTAAAGCCCTCAAGCAAAAACATGATGAATTGGCAATTGGAGACATCATGGGCATGGTTATAACAGATTCAACTATTGTGGTTGGAATATTAGCTCTTATTTCTCCTTTTGCTTTTAATCCAAGAATAATTTATATAACTGGAAGTTTCATGGTGTTGGCTTCAATTGTTCTTCTATATTTTATGCGGACAGGCAAGTCATTAAATAAAAAAGAAGCTATTGCGCTTGTTTTATTTTATTTGCTGTTTATTTTTGCTGAACTTTTTGCCAATAGTTATTTTTGATTAATATTGTTTTGTTGGTGGCTTTTGCCGATCCAATAATTAATTTAATAGAGACAAGACTGGACTTTTTATAAGTACTCAATGGATGCCTGAAAAATTAAGGTTATGTTAATTTAGTTTAATTAAGCGCCAGAAATGGCGTTTTTTTAGTATTTTATTCTGCTTTATTTTGGACTTTATGTGATATAATTTAAAGCATAAGACAAAATAATAAATAAACATTTATGAAATATCAAGGTCTGACCTCTGAAGATGTTCAAAAAAAGCAACTTCAATATGGGAAAAATATTCTTCCCGAAGAAAAATCCATTCCAGCCATCAAACTTTTCGTGTCTCAGTTTGCCAATCCTTTGGTATACATTCTTTGTTTCGCGGCTCTCATTTCTTTTTTTCTTCAAAAGTATTTGGATATCGCTTTGATTCTGGCGGTGGTTGTGGCCAATGCCATCATGGGATTTTTTCAGGAAAATAAAACCAGTCAGGCGACTGTTCCAAGCGAAAATAATATAGAGGCTGTTCAGACCCAAGAAAAAAATAAAGTCATGAATAAAGGTGAAAATACTCAAATTCAAACTCAGGAGCAAAATGCTGTTCAGACTGGGGATGAAACCAAGGGCAATGAAAACAAAGAAAATAAAGGACAACTCAATGCCGAATCTTATCGAAATGCCGTAGCTTCTTTTGTGCAGGGTCTATTGGCTGTGGCGGACAGAGAGAGTGGTATTGGACAGGAAGTTAGAGTTATCGCTCAACAGCAAAATAACATTAAAGTCAGGACATCCGATTTAATAAATGCTGTTGAAAACAGAAATAAAGTAAAAACATTTTTAATCGGTACGAGTTACAAAAATTTGGGAGAATTGCGAAGTCAGATGGTTCAAGCGCGAAATCAAGTTGAGCAACTGAAGAAATTGTCGGAAAGTGCCGAGAATGAGCAAAGCAAAATTGAATTACAAAATCAAATTCAAGTTTTGGAGCAAGAGCAAACAAGAATCAATGATTTTATTACTCAGAATGAAAGTCAGTTCAGCCTTTTCGGTTGGGCGGTAAAATTGTTCAGAAAATAAACTCTTTCGGGCAATAAAATGAAAAACGCCAGTGATGGTGTTTTTTGTTGTCAGAAAGTCATTTTTTTAATATACTGAAGAAAGCTAATAATGATCAATAAAAATAATCTCATGGAAAAGACAGAAACCTATCCGATGCGCATCAACAAATACTTGGCTTACCGAAATATTGCAACTCGGCGTGAAGCTGATGAACTCGTAAAAGCTGGGGAAGTAAAAATAAATGGCAGGCTGGCGATTCTGGGAGACAAGGTTTTGGAAAAAGACCAAGTCACCGTTGGCAAAAAAATTCAGGATCTGAAAAATCTGGTCTATTTGGCCTACAATAAACCGGCCGGTATCATCACTCACAGTCCTAAGGGTCAAGAAAAAAGCATCAAAGATATTTTCAATTTTTCGGAAAATGTTTTTCCGGTTGGCAGATTGGACAAAGATTCTTGCGGTTTGATAATTTTGACTACGGATGGACGCATAACCGATAAGCTTTTGAATCCAGACTACAATCATGAAAAAGAATATGTAGTGACGGTGGACAAATCTATTAGTCCATCTTTTTTGGAGCATATGGAAAGCCCAATGGTTTTGGGTGATGGCTATCGCACCAAAAAAGCTCAAGTGGAAAAAATCAGTAATTTTTCTTTTTCCATTATTCTGACTGAAGGCAAAAAAAGGCAAATTCGCCGCATGTGCGAAAAGTTGCTGCATCATGTGATGGAACTGAAAAGAGTGAGAATAATGAACATTAAACTAGGAAATTTGGCTTCTGGAAAATTCAGAAAGATTGAAGGCGCGGAACTCACTGAATTTCTGCAAGAAATCGGCATAAAATAGAAATATGAAACTAATTTTAATAAAAATTGGTAAAGCGGTGAAAGCTCTGCAAAGAGACGGTCTTGTTAATGGCGGCCGCCGAATTCTGAAATCCTTTTTGGCGATGTTTGGTCGCGTGAAAGCTGGAGACATTCTTTTTATCACTGGCGGAGTAGGTGATAGCGCTCTTTACCGAACAAAACACTACGCAGAAGAATTGGAATTGAATGGCTTCAAGTGCTCTACAACTATTCAAGACAATCCCTTTCTGTCAACCTATGCTGATAAATTCAAAATATTTATTTTTCATCGCGTTCTTTTTACTCCCAGCGTCAAAAAATTAATTGAAAGAATCAAAGAGCAAAAAAAAGAAATTATTTTTGAAACGGATGATTTGGTTTTCGATCCAAAATATCTGGAGTTTATGGATTTTTTTAAACAAATGAATTCTTTTGAAAAGAAACTCTATGAAAACGGTGTTGGCGGAGAAATTCTCAAAGATCCATACGTCAAAACTTGCACAACCACCACAACCTTTCTTGCTGAAAAATTAAAAGAGTATAATAAACAAGTATTTATTATTCCCAACAAATTATCCAAAAGTGACGTGGAGACTTGCGATCAGATTTTGGAAAAGAAAAAGAATTCCTTGGATTCCGAGATTAAACTCGGTTATTTTTCCGGAACCATTTCTCATAACAAGGATTTTGCAACCATTACCGAAGCTTTGATGATAATTATGGAAAAGTATCCGCAAGTCGAATTATTCCTCGCCGGTCCACTGGATATTGAAAGTCAATTGAATAAATTTAAAGACAGAATAAAGCAAATTCCTTTTGCTCCCAGAAACAAGCATTTCGAAAACATCGCCAAAGTTGATATCAATCTGGCACCCTTGGAAGTGGGCAATCCTTTCTGTGAATCCAAATCCGAGCTCAAATTTTTTGAAGCTGGAATCCTCAAAATCCCAACTGTAGCCAGTTCCACCGGGACCTTCCAGGAGGCGATTTCTGACGGTTTTGATGGCTTTGTGGCGTTTGATACCACGGAGTGGGTAAATAAGCTGGAAAAGCTCATTTTGAGCCCTAAAATGCGTTCTGAAATGGGTTCGGAAGCCCGAAAAAAGGTTCTAGAAAAGTATGCTACTCAGAACGCCAAAAACGAGGAATATTATGCGTATCTAAAGTTAAAAAAATAAAATTATGGAAACATTTCCTGAAAGCAAATTAGCACATAAATATTTGGATGGGTTAAGTGGGCTTGAAATTGGTGGCTCAATCCATAATCCTTTTGGACTTAACACAAAAAATGTCGATTACACAGATTCTTCAAATACGGTCTTTAAAAGAGAGGAAATGGACAAGCGTGGATCTTTTTTGCCAGTGGATATTGTGGCACCGGGTGACAACATTCCAGTTCCGGATGCATCTCAAGATTTTGTTATAAACTCTCATGTGCTAGAACATTTTCCTGATCCAATCAAAGCTTTGAAAGAGTGGTATCGTGTGGTAAAAGAGGGCGGATATATTTTTATAACTGTTCCGCATAAAGAACGGATGTTTGATCGCAATAGACCAAGAACAACTTTTGAAGAACTGAATGAAAGACATAAGACAGGGATATATCCAAAACCAAAATCCAATCATTATTCAGTTTGGGTAACCGAGGATTTACTGGATTTGATTGAAAACATAAAATTGGATTGGAAAGTAATTGATTTTCAGGATGCAGATGACAAAGTTGGCAATGGATTTTCTATTGTTATAAAAAAAGAGAAAAGAGACCAAGAAAAAGATAGGCAAATAAATCTGCAAATTAAGGAATTTAAAGAGAAAAAAAGAAAGGAAAACAACTCACTGTATAAAATTTTGAAAATAAAAAGGGCGCAAGAGCTTTTCAAAAATACGATCAGAGAATGCCAAAAAAACGGAATCAAAGGAATTTTCCGTCGCATACCCTATATGTACAAATGGGAAAAGAAATAGATTATCCAAATCTAAATAAGAATAATCATACAAGCAAAGGAGATAATAAATATCAAAGAGAGAAGAAAGATTATTTCTAGCAAATATCCCTTGAAAAACTCAGGCTTATATTGCGACATTCGGTCGACAAGCTGAGAAACATTTTGCCAATTCGATCCATTTTTATAGGCCGGCTTCAATCCCAGAGTCCGGTTTTTTTGTTCTTCGGAATTTTTTTTGTTTCCAGTATTGGTATATGAGGCATCTGGAGATGCATAGGAAGAAACGTAGGCTCTTTTATCTTGTTCTTTTCTGAATGGGATATAAATAAACTGGAGGCAATAAACTTTTCCTTCAGAATTCGAAATGGGCTTGAATGAAAATTTTTCATAGCTAATTTTATTCCAAGTGAGGGTATTTATTTTTGATTTGGCTAGGATGTTTTGACAAGATTCATCCAAAATTTCAAGTACAATCTCGTCTCCAAGTTTTGGAGAAAATTTGCTCAGTGAAACATTTATTTGGCTAAAATTATTTTTTGTAGCAGTTATTTTTTGAATGAGAGGCAGATGCGGGTATAGTTTTTCTTGTTTACTTTCTCCTTCGAATTGAATATTTGAATCAGGAAATGATAAAAGACCGGTAAATTTCCAAAACAAAATTACCAAAAGAATTACCGATACAGCTATTAATACATGGTTGAATTTTATAAATCGCATTGAGTTATAGATAATATCTTGGAATAATAATTATTAAAACTGCATAAAGCCAGAGCATGATAATGCTCAATGCCAAAACCTTCAAAATATTTTTCCAAACAGAATATTTTCTAGCTAACATGCCAATTCCAATTGTGATCAGAGAAAATTGAGCAAAAATTACTGGGAGAAAGTATCTTCCATGGGTTCCGATTTCAAGTCTTCCCAAATTATCAAAATAGTTCCAATCGGCAAAGCGAATGGCGAACTGGAAGGCAATGAAAATTCCAATCAAAAATATGACGAACTTTCTTTCGGGAAGAAACTCTGGAATTTTTTGGGGAAAGGTAAAATAAGCCACAATGCCCAAGATGCCCATAATTTCGATCCAATGGGCAACGTCTACGATCCAAGATGAAATTCGGGTATCTAGCCAGCCAAAATTCCCCCAGTAAGAAATTTCTGACCAGTCCCAGCGATCGATGGTCAAAGAAACATATTTGGATAAAGATTGAAAAAATGAACCAAAAAAAGATGTTTTTTCTTGAACAAGTAAATTGAGATAATTCCCAGGGGCAACATTTTCCAGAATTGTGATGGCGACGAGGGTGGCTATGATTGTTCCGGTAATGAAATAAGGGTTTTTTATTTTGAAATATTTTTTGGAAAAATAGATTGCCAAGACAAATAAGGCTAGAGCCAAAACAATGGCTGGAGCCTTGGTGGCAATTCCTAGTGCAGTAGCCAAAAACATAATTACGCCATTTTTCCAATTCAATCCATCCTTCAGGGACCAAACGGCGCCGAAAATAAAAAGGGTAAAAGTAAAGAAGAGCATGACGTCATAGTTGATAATAGCCGCGGATTGCGAAAACATCGGTTGAAAGGCAATAATAGTCGCAAGAAGCAGAGAAATTTTTTCATCAAAGCCTATTTTTCTGGCTGATAGATAGGAAAGCAGAATGATTAATAACCCCAAAACTATGGAAAACAATCTAATGCTAAAAAAGCGAGTAAAAATGCTGAAGTTCGATAATGCTTTTTCAATTAAGGAAGGAATAAAATAATATCCAGGAACTCCACCAACAATAGAAGGGTTTTTTTCTTCGATATATCTTTTCCAATGGCTATTCTTTATTTCTTCTTCAGATTGTCCATCAGAAGTATTTGAGAATGACTGAGTTGCACTGGAATGAAAAGAAATTTTTTCAGCTTCGGTTAGTTCCTTTGTTTTTGTGATTTCTTCTGAAAAATCAAATCCCTCTGAGGTGGATATTTTTGTTTGTTGATTGTTAACTAATTCTTTTTCGGCTTTTGTTTCCGCATAATATTGAATTGTTGAATAATGGGCTGGCTCATCTGGTCCTTGAAAAATTGGCAAAATAACTACAAAAAGAAGTTGTTTTACAAAAAAAACAGCCAACAATAAAAGTAATAATTTGCTTACTTTGAGTGATGAAAATATTTGTCTAAAAGCCATGGATTTAGTATACTATAAAGGCTATAATTTTTAAAGATTTTCAAAATAAATGAAAGTTTTAGTTACGGGTGGGGCGGGTTTCATTGGCAGTAATCTGACCAAAAAACTGATTGATCGAGGTGACCAAGTTGTAATCATTGATAATTTCAATGATTATTATGATCCAAGTCTCAAGGAAGATAGAATAAAAATATTTCTAAAAGGTTATAAATTCAAGCTTTATCGCGGAGACATTCGAGATGCAAAACTTTTAGAAAAAATATTTAAGAAAGAAAAAATTGATAAAATTGTGCATTTGGCTGCTATGGCTGGAGTTAGGTATTCAATCAAAAATCCTCAAATTTATGCCGATGTAAATGTGATGGGCAGCTTAAATCTTCTTGAGTTAGCGGTAAAATATAAAATCAAAAACTTTGTGTTTGCTTCTTCTTCATCTGTTTATGGTAACAACAAAAAACTGCCATTCGCTGAATCTGACAATGTGGACAAACCAATGGCAATGTATGCTGCAACCAAAAGGGCGGATGAGCTTATGGCACATGTTTATAATCATATTCACGGATTAAATGTTACGGCTCTGCGTTTCTTCACGGTCTATGGGCCTTGGGGGCGACCAGATATGGCACTTTTTAAATTTACCAAAAATATTTTAGCAGGAAAACAGATTGAAGTTTACAATCATGGCAAAATGACAAGAAATTTTACCTTTGTGGATGATATTGTAGCAGGAATTGTGACAGTTTTAGAAAAGTGCAAAGGCTATGATATTGTGAATATTGGAGGTGATAAGGCAGAAAAATTGACAAGATATATTGAAGTTATTGAGGAAAATATTGGTAAAAAGGCCAAGAAAAAAATGATGCCAATGCAACAAGGAGATGTTCCATCAACTGTGGCTGACATTCGTAAACTTAAAAAACTTGGATGGAAGCCGACAACTAGGATTGAAAAGGGAATTGCCAATTTT
>CAZJOI010000020.1:0-4799 GCA_964547585.1 uncultured Bdellovibrionales bacterium | reverse complement strand
AGTAATAGAAACCTATATAATTTTGAACATACAAAAAATATGAAAAAAGCTTTAATAACTGGAATTACAGGGCAGGATGGGTCATATCTTGCTGAGTTTCTTCTGGAAAAGGGATATGAAGTTCACGGAATAATAAGAAGATCGAGTTCTTTTAACACAGGAAGAATAGATCATATTTTAAAGGATTCTCATGAAAAAGATGTAAAACTTTTTTTACATTTTGGAGATCTTTCTGATGGAAGCAACATTGCTCAGTTACTAAGTAAAATAAAGCCGGATGAGGTATATAATCTTGGCGCACAAAGTCATGTTAGGGTAAGTTTTGATATTCCTGAATACACGGCTGATGTGGACGGAATTGGAACCCTGCGTATTTTGGATGCTATTAGAGATTCAGGAATTAAGACGAAATTTTATCAAGCCTCAAGTAGTGAACTTTATGGAAAAGTTCAGGAAACACCGCAAAAAGAAACAACTCCATTTTATCCGCGCTCGCCATATGGATGCGCTAAGCTTTATGCTTTTTGGATCGCAAAAAATTATCGGGAAAGTTATGGAATTTTTGCTTGTAATGGAATATTGTTTAATCATGAATCTCCCAGGCGTGGAGAAACTTTTGTAACTAGAAAAATAACTAGAGGGTTGGTTAGAATTAAAAAAGGTTTGGAAGAAAAATTATATCTTGGAAATTTGGATGCAAAGAGGGATTGGGGATATGCTAAAGACTATGTGGAAGGTATGTGGATGATGCTTCAGCAGGATGAACCCGATGATTACATTCTTGCAACAGGAGAAACGCATACGGTTCGAGAATTTTTGGAAAAAGCAGCCAAACTTTTGGATTTTGATATTATCTGGGAGGGCAAAGGCATAAATGAAAAGGGAATTGATAAAAAAACTGGTAAAACAATAATTGAAATAGATGAAAAGTATTTTCGGCCAGCCGAAGTTGAATTGCTCATTGGAGATGCAACGAAAGCTAAAGAAAAATTAGGCTGGGAACCAAAAGTTAAGTTTGATGAATTAGTCAAAATAATGGTCAAGGAGGATTTAGCCTAAGAAGTTTTTATAAAAATTTAAAAGCTATGGAAAAGAGCGCAAAAATTTATGTAGCAGGTCACAAAGGGCTCGTTGGGAGTGCTATTATCAGAAATCTTGAAGCTCAAGGTTATCTTAATATTGTTTTTAAAACTCTTGAAGAATTAGATCTAACTAATCAATTGGCAGTAGCTGATTTTTTTGCAAAAGAAAAACCAGAATATGTTTTTCTTGCTGCAGCGAAAGTTGGAGGAATAATGGCAAATAAAACACAGAAAGCTGATTTTATTTATCAAAATCTCCAAATTCAGAATAATATTATTTATAATTCGTGGAAGTTTGGAGTTAAAAAGCTTTTGTTTCTTGGCAGCTCTTGTATTTATCCTAAAGACTGTCCGCAGCCCATTAAGGAAGAATATTTTATGACTGGAAAGTTGGAAGAAACTAATGATGCCTATGCCATAGCAAAAATTGCCGGAATAAAGATGTGTCAGAGTTTCAATGAACAATATCAAACAAATTTTATTTCTGTAATGCCAACCAATCTTTATGGGCCAAATGATAATTTTGATTTGGAAAATTCCCATGTTCTTCCGGCGATGATTCGTAAATTTAGCGAAGCAAAAGAGAAAAATGAAACAAAGGTCACTCTTTGGGGCACAGGAATGGTTTATCGTGAATTTTTATTTGTCGATGATTTGGCGGATGCACTGATCTATTTGATGAATAACTATGATAGCTCGGAAATTATTAATATTGGGACCGGAGAGGATCTGACAATTAAAGACTTGGCAGAAAAAATAAAAAAATTGTCGGGATTTGAAGGAGAAATAATTTGGGACATTTCGAAACCGGATGGAGTAAAGAGAAAAAGATTGGATACTGACAATCTGAGTAAAACTGGCTGGAAATCGAAAACAAATTTTGACGAGGGAATAAAAAAAACTTATGAATGGTTTGTAAATAACTACGACAGAAAATGATTTTTAAAATTAAAGAAAAATTAATCTATTTTTCCGAAAAAATTCATTTGAAAATTTTTGGTCATGAAATGAGTGATGAGATGAGAGGTTTTATTGGAAACCTTTCTTGGTCTTTTGTTGGAGGTATGATTGCGGCTGTTGTAATGTTTACTGTAAATGTTTTGGCAGGCAGAATAATGGGGCCACTTGAGTATGGAAGTTATAACTACATACTTTCCTTGATGACTTCCCTCACGTTTTTTTTCCTGCTAGGCAATAACCAAAGTAGTATTCGTTATATTTCCGATAAGAATTACCAAGAAAGAAAAAATAGTATTCTCAGTGCTATTGTATTTTTAACTCTTCTTCAATCAGTAATTTTGTTTTGTGTGGTCTTTATTTTTAAAAGTTTTTTTTCAGAAAGATTTAATCTGGATATCAATACGATTTATCTGATTGTTTTTATGGGGTTTATTTTTTCATTTAAAGAAATTTTTGATTCTTTTCTGCGTTCATTTAATTTTTTCAAAAAACAAAGTTTAATAAAAATTGGAGATGCTCTGTTTGTTTTTTCTGCCTTTCTCATATTCTTTTTGCTTTTTAAATCCAATCTAAGAGATATTCATTATGCATGGGCGATGATAATTGGTGCTTCCTTTTCAATTTCAGTGTCCTTGTTTTTGTTTAGAAAATACTTCAGAAAGTTTGAAATGAAAGATCTGTCAACAATTTTTAATTACAATAAATTTTTGATAATAGGCGGCTTTAGCGGCTTTATTATAGGGTTGGAGAAGGTGTTTATAGGTAAATATATAGGAACAGAAAGTTTGGGAAATTACAGCGCTTACTATGCTTCTTCTCAAATGATAATTTCGAATTTTGGAATTTTGTTTATGAATATTTTTTGGCCAACTATAGTAAAAAACAAGGATAATATTGTGGTCGTGGTCAATAAATTGAGTAAAATTTTCTTTAGATATTTTCCAATTTGGGTTGCGCTAAATTTTATTTCAATTTCTTTCTTCATCTTTCTTTATGGAAAACAATATCATATGGGCGTAGTTCTTATTTTGCTCTTTTCCGTAGCGTCTCTCCTGAATGTGTTTTTCTCTGTTTTCATGACTATTATGAATATTGATAAAATTTCTCGAGCGATTTTGATAAATATGCTAGTCTATAGCATTCTAATTCTGTCGATCGTGGTTTTCAGAAGTATCCCGGCCTATTTGGCTGTCCAAATATTAATTTATTTAATTGGTATTATGTATGTTAGAAAAAATTTAATGCATAGTGCTTCAATAAAAATATGAAAAAATTACACCTAGGATGTGGAAATAAATATATACCAGGGTTTATTCATGTGGATGTTATGGATTTCAAACACATTGATTATAAACGTTCAATTGAAGACCTGAGTATTTTTGAAGATAATTCCATTGATCTTATTTATGCTTGTCATGTTTTGGAGCACTTTAAGCGAAATGAAGTTGATAGGGTGTTGACTGAATGGCTGCGGGTTTTGAAACCAAAAGGCGTTCTTAGAATTGCGGTTCCAGGTTTTGAGGAGCTAGTTGCAATATATCAAAAGTACAAAGATTTGAATCTTATTTTGGGTCCCTTGGTGGGAGGACAAACGTATGAATATAATTTTCACTTCATGGCCTTTGATTTTAAGACACTTTCAGAAAGACTTAAAAAAATAGGATTTAAAGAAGTTGTTAGATATGATTGGAGAAAAACAGAGCATGCTGATGTAGATGATTTTTCACAGGCTTACATTCCGCATATGGAAAAGGAAAATGGCTTACCAGTTAGTTTAAATATTGAAGCAATAAAATAATGGAAATTTTCGAAAAAATTGGCAATGGAACGCGATGTGTCCTATTTGGACATCCGGTTGAAATTACTGATTGTTTACGCGAAATAATTGATAAGAATGATGTCTCATTGTTTTTTATTAAAAATGATTTTTATTTTAAATTCTACAACTCATTGCCACAGCTGATGACAAGGATAGGAAGAGTTATTCCTGCATATAATTTAGACAATGCTCTTAAGTTAAAAGAATATCGGTCAGTGATGGAAATGTTGGTAGCGGAAATAAAAGATAAAAAAATTACACATATTCTTGTTAATTCTAATATGTGGCATCCAAAATATCTTTTTCAGCTAAAGAAGTTTGGTGTAGTTTTGGTTACAAAAATAGTGGATGATCCAGAAGGAAGTAAGATTTATTCAGAGCCAATTGTGAGATACTACGACAAGTGCATTTGCTCGGGAGTTGATTATGATAAAAAGAGAACAATTGCAAGCATGTACTATAAATGGGGAGCAAAAAAGGTAAAATTCCTTCCAGTGTTCGTCAATCCAAGGCATTATGACAAAAAACCTATTGATTATGCAAGGAAGGATATTGATATAATTCATGTCGGATCATTTAATTGGAAGCGATGGGCGTCTCTGAGCATGCTCTATAAAAAATTTGGGGATAAAATAAAATTTTATAGTCATTATGATCCGAGAAAAAATAATAACATCAATGGACTTGTTTATAAAATAATAAATGCAGTGTTTCCTTTACCAGAGGTAAAAAAAATAGGAGACGATGAGCTCAAAGATATCTATAAGAGAAGCAAGATTGGCTTCAATAGGCACCTCTCTTATGGTCCAAGCAATGCCAGGAGCTATGAACTTTGCTTAAATGGAGTATTGCAAATTACTGATAACCCCAATGGATATAGGGAAATTTATTCAAATGGTAATGAAATTATCTGTTATAATAGTGTGAAAGAAGCGATA
>CAZJOI010000019.1:7735-14132 GCA_964547585.1 uncultured Bdellovibrionales bacterium | reverse complement strand
CGGGATAAAATACTGCAAACCAATAAACTCCTATATTCTTACAATCGGTTTTGCCAATCACCCCAGATAGAAATCCGAAATATTCGGCAAATTCCCCTTCTTGAGATATTTCAAGAACTTTCATAAAATTAACGGATGTGGAATATTCTCCGTTTCTGTCCAGTGGCGTGTGAAGGGTATAAATTGAGATTTTATTGTCCCTGAATTTTTGAAGCAAGTCTTTATTAAGATTAACGAATGGCGATTGTCCCGGCCTGATTTTCCAATCCACTGGATGATGGGTGAAAAGCAGGATATTCTTTTCTCTGCGTTTCAATATTTCTTTCATGACTTTCTCGCTCGGAAAAACAGCTGTATATACTTTTTGAATCTCATTTGTGCTATCTGCTAATACTCCCATATATCTTTTTCTGAAATTTTCCGTGATAAAATCAGCATCAAAATCAATATTGCTCCAATCATCTGAACATTCGTCCAGTTTAAAAGCTGCTTCTAATTTTTGATACAGTTCTTTTGCGTTCATCTTGAAAAATTTTTAGCTAGCTTCAGTGCGTTTTCAGACATCATTTTTAGAAAACTAATGTCATCATCCTTTATTGGAAAACCCCCATTTTTGAGCATATTCTCAATCATATCCTCATCAAAAATACTAAGTTTGTCTGCCAGTTGAAAGATCTTTCCTTCTGTTGTTTTGGGATTTTTGCCATTGCCATGATTTAGAATGCAGTCTTCCATAGTTTCGTTTAACTCATATCCCATCTCTTTTAGGATTGGAATTGTAAAGTCGGCATGGTTTTCAAAACTTTTCGAATACCCTATATCGTGAATCCACCCAGCAATTTCAAATATCTCATCGTTTATCTTTGATTCTTGAGCAATCATTGCAGCAACTTTTCCTACTTTTTCAGAATGAATGAGCAAAAATTCCCTGCTGTCGGCAGGTTTTATTTTTGCAAATATATCCGATGCGATCCTCTTGGCTTCTGATGAAGTTAGTGTTTTCATAATTTTTATATCACAATGCTATTTTGTAAACTTCAAAAGAATTGGTAAAAAATATCTTTTCCTCAACATTTCTATCTAATTTCAACGATTTCACCAACTCAATATGCTCTTCAATTTTGCACATCGGCCAATCAGTGCCGAAAATGACTTTGCCTGGTCTATCAGCAATGGTCTTTTGTAATATTTCTTTTATTTTTTCAATTCCTCCACTTTTTTCGATAACTTCCGCATCCGCTAGTGCAGCCAATTCAAAATAAATATTGGAGATATCTTTGGTGATTTCGTAACAATAATCCAGCTTCGGCCAATAGTAGTGCGTGATAATAACTTTAAGTTTTGGATATTTTTTTGCAATTTCGACAATATACTTGGGATCATTCCACTTGGCGCATTCGCTATCACCTGAATTTTCTCCAGTGTGAAATAAAACAGGAACATCTAGTTTTTGACACAGCTCATAGTACGGCAAGCATTTTTCGTCAGTTGGATAATACGGGTCGTGTCCTGGAAAAAATTTGAGTCCTTTGATTTTTTTGTTTTCCAAAAGGTCTTTGTATTTTTCAAGCTCGCTTGATTCTCTCTGGACAATCTGTGGACTGCCAAGTAAAAATATGTTCTTTCGTTTTCCAATCAATTTAATCGCTTTATCTAAATCAGCAATATTATCGCTGCCCTCAATATTGTCTGGAATAATAATTGCAGAGTCTATTCCATTTTTTTCCATTTCATTCAAAAGCAGATTGAAAACCTCATCAAGTGATTTTGCATTATTGTTGTATATCGATATATGGATATGGGAATCAATTATTTTTTTATCGTCACTCATTTCCATTATCAAACTTCCACTTAACACCCATTCTCCATTATGAAAAATGGTTCTGTCATCGGGAATAACTTTTACTTTCTTAAATCCAGCCTTTTCATATAGCTTTATTGCTCCTTGATGAAATTCGCTGGTTTCAAGTATTACTGTCTTTATTTTCAGCTCATTAAACGCATAATTCAGAATTAGTTTAGTAGCTTCCATACCTATCCCCTTGCCCTGATAGTTTTTGTCTAATACAAATACGCTAAATTCACATTGTTCTTTTCCTTGAAAACCACAAAGAGAAGTATAGCCGATAAATTTATTGTCTTTTGTATAAATTTCCCAGAACACTTCATCTTTTTCTTCGGCTAAAAAATTCTTGATGTCTTCTGTAGTCTTAAAATCTACCATTCTCTTGGCTGAATATAAATATCCGATTATTTCAACATCAGTAAACCACTTTAAAAGCAGAGGATAATTTTCCTCGGATAAATTTTCTTTCAAATAAATTTGTTTTCCCTGCAAAATCATTTATATTAAGACCATTTTGCCATCTTCAGCGAAAATAGCTTGGTCGTCGGTTAATGCGATTACCTGTTCAGCTTTTCGCTTTTCCTTAAATGCCTCAACATCTTTTTCTTCTTTTTGATTATAATGCGGAGTAATGATGTATGGCACAAGTTTCAGCCCCGTTAAATCCTCAAGATTAACATCATTGGGGTCGCCAAGCCCTGCCACTTCAATATCAGGTCCGGGAATTATACTCCCAGCACTTACTCCGATATAGAATTTATTATTTTTTACAGCTTTGATGAGAATTTGATCGACTCCGGTTTTTCGCATTCGGTCTAGAATATAGAAAGTATTTCCTCCGCAGACATAATAAATATCATATTCAGGAAAATTCACAAAACTCTCGTGTTTGGCAATATTAAATTCTATTACTTTTATGCCCAAATCTTCCAATTCCTTGATTGAGCTGTTGATATAAAACTGCTCTTCCTCGTTTCTTCCGGAAGTTACGATGCAAGCAGTTTTATTATCAAGACTATCAAATTGAGAAATGAAAAATTCTTTTACGTTTTCATTGGCTAGTCCAGCTGAAGTTAATAATAGTTTCATAGATTATTTTGATATTTTGGTTATTTTGAAAAATTTCTGGCTAACTATTTATACTGGCTAACTATTTATAAATGACAACAATCTGCCTGGTGTTTTCCAGTCTTACCAATCTCAGAATCTTGAAAATTGATATATTTTTCGTCCAGCCCGGCCGCTACCAAATAATGTCCATTTATAGACATTCGCAACCCTACATTTATGCTATACTAAAATAATAAAAGCTGCAATCTAATATATATGAAAGAATACTTAAAAAATTTTACTTACGAAAAAATAAAATGCCCCTTATGTAGAAACAATACCTGCAAAACCCTACATAAAAATGGAATGTTTAACATACCAATCAATATTTCTATTTGCAAAAAATGTGGATTTGTTTATCTGAATCCACGATGGAGAAAAAAATACTATTATTTTTTTTATAAAAAACTCTATGACTCATATTTTATTAGAACGGCCAGTTGTAAAAAAGAATGTGAGAGATATCATACAATCTTTGATCGAATTATAAAAATAACCTCTTTTTCCAAAAATAAGGAAATAAATATTCTGGATGTAGGGGCAGGCATGGGCAATGGGTTATTAGTTTTAGGTTCAAAATACAAATATGCTAAGCTATTTGCAATTGAATCGTCTGAAAAATGCCTCAACAATTTCAAAAGAAATAACATTGAAAAAATATCAAGCAATGTTAATTCCAATTGGGAAAAAATAAAATACCAATTTGATCTCATAATTATGCGTCATGTCCTCGAACATTTACTGAATCCGGAAGAAACATTATTTAAAATTCGCAAAACCCTTTCCAATAACGGATATCTCTATATTGCCATCCCTAATCTTAACTGCTCTGAGTCCATCATCACTAAAAATTTTTTTCGTGTTGTTCACACTTTATATTTTTCCAAAAAAAATTTAAACTTCCTTTTGGAAAACAGTGGCTTCTCAGTAGTCAAAATCAAAGTGGAAAATGATGGTGAAATTTATGCAATTTGCAAAAAAACAAAAATAACCAGAAAAAGTCCGGGTTTTAATGATTTTGCCTTATCTATGAATAGACTTCTGAGGCTTTGGAAAAAATGGGAGTAGTTATATTTATCTTTTTCTTCCTAAGTATGACCAAAACACCTGAGGCTTATATGATGATGGATTAGGCAAAGGAAGATTGTTAAACAAATACAAATGTTCAGTAATAAAATATTTATAAAATGAATCATGCAAATCATCCGACGATATACGCCAAGGTCCATCATTTGTTGGGGATGGTATCATTCTATTTGAAAATGACCTCAGAAAAAAAAGACCCTCCTTTTTTAACAATTTAGAAACCTTTTTTGCATATTTATCCCTATCGTTGATTGGAAAATGATGGAAACAGCCTTGATCAAAAATAAGATCAAATGTTCCTTCTAGTCCATCTGTTTTCATGTCTAAAAAATCTGCGCAAATATATTCCACATCTGCTCCAACAAGTTCCGCATATTTTTTAGCAATCTCAATTGTTTCCGAAACGAAATCGATTCCAGTTACTTCCATTCCATGCTTTGCCAAAAAACTGGACTCGACCCCAATACTGCAACCTATTTCCAAAACCCTCATTCCGTCCCTAATGACACCTTCCTTTAATAATCTCTGCAATTCTGTTCCAACTGCCGCAGTTACCCATGGAGTGTTCGCTATTTCAATCTTATTTTCTTGCTTATTCTTGAAAAAATTTTTTACCTTCACCATATTGGCCTGCAAAACTTCCTTTTCATTTTTTTCTTCTGGTTTTTCCATAGTATTATTTTAGCGGAATAATAGTATAAAGATTTATTGGACAACGCTCACAATAGGAAAAAGTGTTTTTCCTAAAATCATCATACTTATTACCCGACCATATTTTAATTAACGACTCATTGAAAACATTGCCCATTATCGGCTCATGCGTATACTCAACAGCATTGCACGGATGAACATCTCCATTTGCGAGAATAAGCGCAAACCAACTCGGGCGAGAACAAATATCGCTCATTTTACTTGATGGTCTATATATCCCCCGAGACCATTCACTGTCTGATATCTTATTTGAAAACATATTTCTAAGTGATGCTGTTGCCATCTCCCTTGTCTGAAAAGGAAGCTCTTGAATTTCATTTATACATTTTGGTATTATCTCTGACCGAAATTCCTTAATTTCTTCTTCACTCATCAAATATTCACCATTAGTATCACCCTCTAAATAGCTTACTGCCATTTCCGATACGCCCGCCTCTTTGTGCATCCTAATTAAATGAGGCAAATCTCGAAAATTTACTTTATCCACAAGCGTTTGCGTTTTGAGTGAAAAGCTTTCGCTTTGTAATTTTGAAAAAATACTAATTGTCTTGGTGGCAGCCTTCCAGAGTCCTTTTTTATTTCTCATTAAATCATGCCGACATGCGTCATGACTATACAATGAAACATAAACACTATTAAGACCAGCCGCAACCAAATTTTCTGCTCTTTCTTGAGTTATGAAACTTCCGTTTGTATTAATATTTACATGCCATTTATATCTTTTCCCAACTTTAACTAAATCAATCAGATTTTTAAATATCATCGGCTCTCCCCCGCTAATATCCAGCCTTTCAACACCAAGCAAGTTAGCATCCCTCAAGACAATATCCCAATCACTCAAACTCAACATTTTATCTTTTCCCGCCAACAAACCCCTGTGCAACATCTTTCGAGTACCGCATGTTGAACAATTTGCCGTGCAAGCCAATGTTGGCTTGATTACGATATGTTTTAGACTGTATTTATTCATTTTCATTGCTTGAATCAGTATCTGGTCTTAATAACGGAAACATGACAACATCTCGTAAATTCGGTTGCTGTGTTAAAAGCGCAACGACCCTGTCTATGCCCATTCCCCAACCGGAAATCGGAGGCATGCCATATTCCATAGCTTCAATATACTCATCGTCCTTTATCATTGCCTCTTCATCTCCTTCTTCGCGTGCTTGTGATTGTTTAGCAAAACGCTGACCCTGATCAATAGGATCAATAAGCTCACTATACGCATTCACGACTTCCCAACCATTTACAACAAGCTGGAATCTATCTGTAATCATTGGATTATTATCATTCCTGCGGGCAAGTGGTGAAACATCAATGGGATGGTTAACTAAAAATACTGGGTCAACAAGCTTCTTACGAGAAACCTCTTTATACAAGGCATCAATGAGATTTCCCCTTCCTAATTTATCAACATCCGCAATAACAATATTCTTCTTTCGTATAGCCAGGCGAAGTTTTTCAACAGTTTCCTCTTGGTCAATATCAATGCCGCAATCGTTCAAAATTAGTTCTCTAAAGTTCAATCTCTTCCATGGTGAAGAAAAATCAACTTTAACCATTTCTCCGTCTCGGTTCATAATTTCGAATTTAAGAGACCCTTTGATTTTCAAAATCAACGAGGTCAACATTTTTTCGGTAAAA
>CAZJOI010000019.1:0-7725 GCA_964547585.1 uncultured Bdellovibrionales bacterium | reverse complement strand
CATGTTCATTTCGAAATCCCAATATGCGCAATAATGTTCAACCATTGTAAAGTCCTGTAAGTGACTCGGATCAATTCCTTCATTTCTAAAAGACCTTGCAACCTCAAAAATTTTCTCATAACCACCTATAACAGCTTCTTTCAAATATATCTCTGGGGCAATACGCAAATACACATCGATGTCCAAGGCGTTATGATGAGTTTTAAAAGGCTTCGCCAAGGCACCCGATGGCGTGTTACAGAGAATTGGAGTTTCCAGTTCTGAAAATCCATTTTCATGATAAAATTTTCGCAACTCCCAAATGAAACTACTCCTGAGCTTAAACCGATCGCGCGTTTCTTCATTCATTATTAAGTCTAAATATCTCTTGCGATATTTCAACTCGACATCCTTTATGCCATGCCATTTTTCTGGCAATGGCTTGAGCGCTTTACTTAGAAAAGTAAATTCTTTGACTAATACAGACATTTCCCCTTTTTTTGTTTTAAATACTTCACCCTCTATGCCTATGAAATCACCAACATTAATTATTTGCAGAAATGTATTATATCGATCTTCGTCCATAGCGTTAACTCTCAACACGATTTGCACTTTACCAGAAAAATCTTGAAGATGAGCAAATGTTATTTTTCCCATTTCACGAAAAAGAATTATGCGACCAGCAATTTTTATTGGGGTACCAAGTTCCAAAGTCTTAACATCAATCGCATTTTTCGTACGCTCGTATTTGTTTGCAAAAGGCACAATACCTTTTTTATTAATTAGTTCTAGTTTTTGCAATCTAATTGTTTTTTCGTCGAATATTGTTTCCATATTATAAAAAATAATCTTTATTTTCTGACACTATCCAACCAATTATCCAACTGGACATAGAAATTATAGTTATTCTCTTTAATGAATTTTCTTTTAATTCTGATATATAAACGCCTTAAAAATTTTGCTTTTTTATGTTCCCTAATTTTACTAAGTTTGGTCATGAGTATGGTATCATTTTTGCCATCCCACTTTGAAATTTGAAAAACATCTCTCAACGAATTATCCCAAGTCGGATCAACGTCTACCCATTTTTTTGTTTCCGGTATACATACTCTCAAAAAAGCATGCTGCTCTCTATCTTTATTTATTAACTGAATAATATTTTTCGGCAAAGCTATATCAGTCCATTTGAAATTTCCGATCATTATTTTTGACTCTATGCCAATATTTGCCAACCGTCTTTTCAAGAGAGTGCACTTTTTAGAGCAGTACATAGAGTCCTTGCCGGTAATTTTAAATGGAAGATCTCTAACATTATTAAATATTTCAATCCTATTTTTGGCTTTCATGGTAAGTAGAGAATGAAACGCCCTCGTATACATTCTTATAGTCATTAATTATCATAATCAAGCGGTCTATTCCAAATCCTACACCACTTGAAGGTGGCAGCCCTATACATAATGCATGATAAAAATTTGGATCCAGTTTGAGCTTTTTATTACGAGCTTTAAGAAAATTTTTAAACGCTTTGTATTGTATATCTGGATCGTTTAACTCTGAGTAACAATTAGCTAATTCGAGACCGCCGACAAAAAGTTCGAATCTTTCCAAAACATCAGGTTCGTGTTTTTTAGCTTTTGCCATCGTAATATCATAACACATGACCGTAGCATCAACTGGATAATCTATGACAAAAGTCGGCTGTATTATGGTGCGACTAATAAGATGATCAAATATGTCAATAATAACATTTCCTCGTGACACCGTACGATTATAAGCAATTCCTTTTTCTGATGCAATTTTTAGCAAGGACCCAAGTGGCAAGGAGAACACATCTACGCCAAACATCTTATTTAAGGTTTTTTTGATTGATATTTTTTTCCATTTTTTACCGAAATCAATAATATTTCCTTTATATTTTATTTTGGTAGTTTTTTTCGTTTTTAAAAGTATGTGCCTAAACAAACCTTCCGTAAATTTCATCATATACTCATAATCAACATATGCCTGGTAATATTCCACTGATAAAAATTCTATCAGATGCGTGCTATCGGTTTTCTCATCTCTAAAATTCTTTCCAATTGCAAAAACCTTATTAATCCCGCCAACTAAGAGTTTCTTTAAATATAATTCTGGCGAAGAAGCAAGGGCAAAGCGCGTATTGCAAGAGGTCACATTGGTAAATAATGGCAAAGCGGTTGAATCCCCTTGATATGGCTGCAACGATGGAGTATCAATTTCAAGAAACTCATTTCCAGAAAGAAATTCTCTGATAGCGCCTATTGCCTTGTTCCGCAGAAGGAGCGCCTCTCTGGTCTCGTTGCTCAAAATTAAGTCTAAGTGCTTAAATTTATGCGCACAATAATTTACTTCTTCAAACACATCTAATGGTAAAAGCGTTTTAGTTAAAAGAATCAAGCTGGTACAGACAAAATTGGATTTTTTATCCATATAACCTGACAAGCCCACAATATCACCCAAATCCAAAAATTCAGCTATGCCCTTCATTTTTGCATTATTTTTCAGAGAAAAGTTAAGTTTACCGGTAAAGTCTGCGATATATCCACTCATCCTATCTCTACTTAAAGAAACAATCCTTCCAGCAGCGCGTATTTTTTTCAAATTATTTGCATTCTTTATATACAAAATCGAGCCAGTAGTTTTATATTTATATTCATAACAAGAATGACCCTTGCCATTCAGGATCTTTATTTTATTTTTCTGAAGATCAATAATCTTGCTATTATTTTTCATTTTTTAACGGATAATTAAAAATAAAGATCATCCACGGAAAATTATTTTAAAAACTTTTTCCATTTGTTATTTTTTCTGAAAGAAACTACTCTGGATTGCTTACCTATGCAACTAACTTGCAATAAGCACCTGACATTTACTCCCGTTTCTTTTTTTACACGTGTACATCCTGCGTATTCTATTTTTTCCGCAATTGCCACCACGTCATGTACATTTATTCCTGATTTTTTCAAAAGCTTTATCATTGCAATCAGAGTTCCTCCTGAATCAACAATATCTTCTACCAAAATAACATTTTCGCCTTTCTTTATGCCATGCACATACATTTTACCGTTGGTGTATGCATTTCTAAAGTTTATCCCAAAATCCCCTTTTAGTCCACCCGGATTCCACTTTGCCATAGCTAATGATTTTTTATTTTTATATGCTATCAATGCTGCTATATATCCCCCACGATCTTCTTCGCCAACTATTTTATTCGAACTATCCAGTTTGATAATCTTAGTTAACTCTGTAACCGCATCTTTCATTAAATTGTAATCAGTTTCTGGCGCATGATCAAGTAATGGATTAATTATATAATTTCTGTTTTTAATTTTCACTAGAGGTTGATTATTAAAGGCTCGTATTAATTCTTTCATAGTCGCACATAAAAAAATATTTAATAAAACAAAAGATTTAAAACTATTTATTTCAAACGATCAATAATATCTTTTGCAGAAACCTCTGCGCCATTAAACCTGGGCAACAACTTCA
Source organism: uncultured Bdellovibrionales bacterium (assembly GCA_964547585.1). Lineage (GTDB taxonomy): Bacteria > Patescibacteriota > Minisyncoccia > Moranbacterales > UBA2206 > CAZSCF01. The sequence goes on along the minus strand of CAZJOI010000019.1, from coordinate 4,239 downwards.
GTACAGATTCCTGTTGTTTTTTCAATATTGCTTTGCTGTCTTTAAACAATTTAATATAATTATTTAATTTCGTTTTAAAAAAGTTTCTATACTCCACATCATTAAAGTATTTCTTCGTATATTCATCAATCAATCTCATTGATTTTTCGATGGTATAGATGTTGTCCAATGACGCGGTTTTAAGCGTGAAGAGAAAATGCGGGAAAACCATCTCTTTGTCAGTGGCATTCTGAGATATAGTAAGATATTCATATGCATGACCATTATGATTTTCTGGCAACAATACAACGGGCACACCATAGGCCAATGACTCATAAACAGTCGTAAAACCGCATGGCACAAAAACAACTACAGCGCGATTAAGTTCCGCTAAAAATTGAGGGTGTGACAGTGTCATTAATTCTATCGAGGGGTTGGGCTTTTTTATGTTTGCAATAACATCAGGGTGACCAGTTATAACAAATCTCGTAGCTAACGGCCACTCCTTTATTTTATCAATTAAAAGATCTATTACTAGATTGGCATAATTTAATGCTGAGTCAAGATTTGTTGCCGGTGAAATTCCGCCACTTAATGAAATCAAAACTGTATCACGCAAACTTTTTTTCTGATAAGATAAGTCAATTAACGATCCCGCATTGATTGCCTTATGGCTAGTTTGTTCAACAATCTGTGGCTTACCCTGCGAATAAATTCGCTCTGAAATTAAATGAGCAACTAATTGTCTAAAATCAGGTTTCATTTTTTCCAGTGCGCTAAACCCGAAACTTAAATCATTTTCCTTAAATTTTGGAAGTAATTCATACACCTCTTCGGCTTTGTCCCATATCCAAAACCAACTCATACTATCAGCATAATAAAGCGGTAAATTATTTTTATACGCCCACAAGGCTAAAAATGGATCCATTACAGAAATAACAGCGGAGTACTGTCTTTTGTCTAGATTTTCATAATCAGCAAAAGAATTGCATTTATGAAGCTTGTCAAAATGTCCCGATTTATCACATAAAAGATAGGATGTAGTTGTACCAACAAATTCGGTTACCACGTTATTATTTTTCATAGAATGTGCAATAGCAGAAGCTTTGCCTGCTGGCCCGTAAGCCCATGATTGAGCACCTATTAGAACTTTTTTCTTAGTATGTTTTTTAGACAATTCTGGTTTTTTGATCATAATTTTAAGTTTTATAGTAATCAAATGATAATATCCTATTTTGACATATAAGTCAAGCCATCGCAAAGAAAACAACAGTGAATAAAAAGTCTAAATAAAAACACCAAAAATAGGTGTATTTTCGCTATTTATAAAAAGGCTACGCAATATTTTTTTATGCTTTTTCAGAAGCCTTATCCTCCGCCACCAATTCCTTGACTCTTTGTGCTACTGTTTTTGGAGTAGTTTCTGATTTTACGATAAAATCTACTGCGCCCAGCTTTTTGGCTTCGTCCATTACTTCCTTTTTGGTCCAATCAATTTCCTGAATCTTTAAATTTAACGCCTCGCTTATTCGGCACCCCGTTGAAATCAAAACTGAAACAAACGCCCTAAATCTAAAATCCCTGATGCTTTTTTTGGGAATTGAATTAAAAAAGTGTTTCAGTTCTTCTTCGGTTAAATATTCTACTCTTCTTCTGGGAATTGTCGGTCTTCTTATTTTCTCAAAATCCATTACCTGAAGATGTAGTTCATTTTGACAAAATCTTAACAATTCCTTTATCACTGATAGGTTGTGGGCTTTTGTAGCTGGCTTTAGTTCCTTTTTATTATATCCTTTCTTTAGTTCGGTTATATGCTCTTCATTTATCTTGCATACTTCCAAATTGCCGATTGCGTCTATCGTCCACTTAATAGTTTTGCCATACTCGTAAATAGAAGCTGGACTCATCTCCTTTTCCAACTCGCAATAATCAAGATACAGCTTACCAGCTTCGCTTAATTTTATTAAATTAAAAACATCGGATTTATAGTTTGTCCGATGTTAGCTTCGTGTCAGAATAAGTCAAATTCAGTTATCCACTCCAGCCAAAAAACAAAAAACCGGCATAAATTGCCAGTCTTTCGCTAAAATCTCTAAGATTATTTTTCCGCTTTATCCAAATAATGCTCAATGTTTGCAGCCGTAATTTCATCTGGAGCAATAGTGGTATTATGACGAAGCCCCAGCATCACGCTTTTTTCTATTCTAGTTTTATCTTCCACGCTTTCAATAACTCTGGAAAGTTGCGAGCTTGCATCATCAACTTTCCCAGGAGGATAGACTGTATCCAACTGCCCTGAAATATAGGTAATGGGAGACTTGATATTTTTTATTTTTTCCAGTAAGTGTCCCTCAGATAATCTATTAACTTCTGACAATCTTTGAGAGCCTCTGCCTTTGGCAAATGGGCTTTGAGTTTTGGGAATATGTTTTTGAATTTCCTTTTCATAGTCCTTCTCTCCTGAAAAAGCACTCCTGATACTATATTCGGCTGAAGTTTTTATACCTGAACCGACAAATCTTTTACCCAAACCGAATTTCCCTTCCTTGTCTTCAACTCCCGCTGGATTAAGCAAAACTAAACTAGAAACTTTATCAGGATACTTCTCCGCAAAAGTTGCCATAATTTCACTGCCCATTGAATGACCAACCAAATGAACCTTTTTGCCTTCTTGTATTCCAATTTTTTCAAGCAGTTGATTGATAACCTCGGCTTCGTTGTCAAAATTGTTTGTTTTATAATAATTCTCGGATGGATTGTCGGAATTACCATAGCCAGGAAGCGATGGCATTATAACTTTTCTGCCCTCGCAAGCCAGAGAAAATCCCAACTCTGAAATTCCTTCCCAGCCCGAACCGAACCCAGGCAATAGCACGACAGCATCACCATCTTTGTTTTCCTGCGATTCAACGGAAATGATTCTGTAATCAACATTAAGTTTTTCTCCGTTTATTTCCACTTCCACTTTGGATTCTTTTTCCAGTTGCTCTCCGACTTCAGGAATGAAATCTTTTCGGTGTTCAAAAATTTTAGTGATGGATGGATTTTCAAAATTTGACATATTTTTACTTTAGCTTGTTATGTCTTAATTATAACCAAATTTAGACAAAATAAAAGAGCTGGTCAGGCTCTCATTGTTTTACGACCGCTTTTGAGATTCAAGCTGTTTTTCCCTTGTTTCCCGAAGTCATCTTTTTTATGACCTTTGGAAAGACAAAGGAATAGACGATGATGACGATGGCATAGCCTATTTTTCCTGCCAACAACACGATGGCAAATGCAACTACAGTTGCTCCAAGTGTCAGCAAGCCTGCTAGCATCGCATTCAGCGATATGCCAAATTCCGTTGAAGGGTCAGACTCTTTGCTGAGCATATATGCAGTATAAGCATAAGTCGCCACACCCACAGCCACAAAAAACAAAATGTCAGTTCCTTGAAAAATCATCACTTGCCTCCTTATTATTTGCTGGCGATATTTGCCAAATACTGTAATCCCGTTTGGATTCCCCACCTGTCCGCATATCCAGTAAAACCTAAAAGAAAAGAAATTGCCAGATATGCAAGAAAAATGACGATGCCCGCACCCCACCAGTAGGAGAGATAGATTCCGAAAAAGGTGTAATGGTCGGGATACATTGTTTGAACCCATTTTCCATCAACCTTTTGCTCTCCTGCTACATTGTGTTCGGCGGCTATATGAGCCTTATAAAACACAGCGAGGCTTGCGACTACCATTGCAACCCAAAATAATATATTCGCCATTATTATCTCCTTTCAGTCTTGTGTGTTAATAACTATATTTAATCCTGCCTTATTGCACCCAAATCTTACCCCTCAAAAAAGGATAAAATCAGGATACAAAAAGCAAAAATAGATAAAAAGAACTGACTTATATGTATATCATACAATACCGCATTAGTCAATCTTTTGACAAGCGGAGCGGTGGAGGCAACACAAAGACACCCTATGCGGATGCCTTGTTATATATGTATCACAAATTTTTGCGGTTCCCCGAACCGAAGTTCAGGGCTGTTAGCCTAGCGCTAACAGAGTCCTTAGAGTCCAGCATACCCTGTACAAAAGGTATGACTACGGAATTATTTAGCTCCGCTAGACTTAGCTGTTCCGTTAGTAAACTAACGGTCGACCAGCGGATAACATTCATACCCCACAACACTTGATGATGACACCAAATGCCTTTTGTGTGTGATACTCTCGAATGTTATCAAAATCTCCCTAGAAAGGAGGTGATCCATCCA
>CAZJOI010000018.1:0-15821 GCA_964547585.1 uncultured Bdellovibrionales bacterium | reverse complement strand
GTACCAAGTGTTATTAAATGATTAACATCATTTTGGTAATTTTCTCCTTCAACATAGTATCGCGCTACTAGCCCACCCATTGAATGCGCCACAATATTGACTCGCGGAATACCAGTTCTTTCTTTTATTTCATCTATTTTGTTTTTCAAAGTTTCGGCTGTTATTGTATTGCTATTACGCCACTCATAGGGAAATTCAAAAAGATTTTTGTCTTTTTCGTAGCCATTTTCCTCAAAAGAAGATATCAAATTGTTATATGTAAACAAAATCGGATCAAGTTTCCATTCTCCCTCTATCTCCCAAGAACCGGTTATCCCTGGAATAATTATCACCGGATCACGAAAATCTTCCGACGAAAACCAATTGGAAAAATCTACCCAACCAAAAAGCTTTTTGTATCCATAAACTTTTTCATATTTTTTACAAAGTTCATATGTCTCGTTGTCTCCAGCTTTCAGATATTGATCGCAGTCTAAATTTTCTACGCTCTCGTCTTTTTCTGGACCATCGCCATTTCCCCACCAATTATATTGAAAATTAATAAAGTTCGAACTACTTGAAAACATCATACTGTAATCGACAACATCATAGATACTGTTATTAAAAAACTTGGTGTGATTAACTTTTATTTCCTCGCTATTTTCATTAGCCACCAAAATTCCCACTTGGTTATCATGGATATTACAGTTATCCAAGATAAGTTTCGTATTCACAGCACTTATGACACCAAAGGGCTGACCATCTAGAATAAACCCGCCACTCCTTATTTCTGCGTAATGCATTTCAATTTCCTCATTCCCAGTAGCTTCACCACTCATCCCAGCCATAATAGAAAATTCACCGCCCGAATCAATCACAATAGGCTTCTCCTTGGTGCCTTCGACTAAAAATTTTCCACCAACAATCAAATATACATTATCAAAATACAACATTCCCCCTTCCTTAATTTTTAACTCTACCCCTGGGTTGATAACAATCAGCATTTCCGAAAATGACTTATTGGTTGTCCATTCCTGACTTTTGGTTATGAACATATATGGTATTCCGTCGATAGTTTCATATTCTATGCCATCATCGGATTCAGCAGCAGAAAATTCCGAAGTTGTCTTGCTTACGACACTACTCTTCAATAGATTACTCTCCTTTGATTGGGAAAAAGCTACCTGCTGCAAAATGTTTTCCAATTTAAGATTATTTTTTGCGTCTTCGCAAGAAATTCCAATTTTTTCTTGGCAAGGATCAAACCTTTCTGTTTCAGCTGAGGCATTGGCAAAAAATCCAAATGCCAAAGCCACTGCAATCACAAAAATAATTCTCTTTTTTTGTGCCTCCTTCATTTTTTTATTTTACTTGGACATTGAATGTCCAAGAGTTAAAAATTTATTACTCCAATAAAAACTTATCCTCTTCTTTTTTGCTTTTCAGATATACTGCGTTAGCATGGACAAATTTTTTATAGTCATTTGTATTTTTAAATTGATCGAGTATAACTTCTTTATTACAAAGGCCTCCATTCTTTTTATTAATATAATCCAAATAACTCGTATAAGGCCACCGACCATCTGAAGAATACCCATGAATGAAATTATTTCTGTTTACATAAGCAGATAAATAAAGTAGATACTCATTGGAACTGATGTGGATAGCCTTATACCTACCTTGAAATAACACTCCGTTCCTCTGATATTTCAGATTAAAATACTTAGTATAACCATTCCCCAATTTTTGCATAAATTTCTCAATGCCTTTTTCTGATTTTTGTTTTATTATGAAGTGAAAATGATTTGGATTTAAACAATAACAAATAACTTCAACCAACTTGGACATTGAATGTCCAAGAGCGTTTGCCGTTCTATCTTTTTTCCTAAATGAATTTTCAAAAATACTTCCAATTGGTTCAATGACATTAAACTCTTTTATTGATAATAGAAATCTCTCATAATCTTTTGCATCCAAAAAAACTTTTCTCTTATCAACACCGCGATTATATATATGATAATATTCATCATTAGCAAATTGTGCTTTAGACATTTTGATAATTTACTTGGACATTGAATGTCCAAGTGGTTTATTTTTATAGACTTTTGTTTTTTATATTATACAACAATTCACAAATTTGAAAAGACAAAAAAACCTTCATTTGAAGGTTTTGTGTGGATAACTTTTTTTATACCAACTTACTCCTCACTTGGACATTCAATGTCCAAGTGGTTGTTTATTTCATCCCCTCAGTTTTTTCATGAGGTCCATATAAAACTTGAGATTGTGCATGGCTGCTAGGCGCATGGCCAGCGGTTCTTTTTTAACAAACAAATAACGCAAATAACTTTTGGAATAATTTCTGCAAAGTTCGCAGTCGCAATTATCATCGATGACTGAAAAATCTTCTTTGTATTTTTCATTATTAATATTAATCGTTTCATAGAAATCCCCAACCAAATTTTGAAAATTATTTTTGCGAATAAAAAGTCTGCCGTGTCTGCCTTCTCTTGTTGGAATCACACAATCAAACATATCCCAGCCCATATTGGCACAGCGAACAATATCCTCTGGCGTTCCAACTCCCAAAGCAAAACGTAGTGCCTGATCCGGAATAAGATCGGCGGTGAAACGCAAAACTTCTTCCAAAAAATTTCCTTCCGCATCCAAGTGTCTGGCGCCAAAACCATAACCATCCCAGCCCAAGGCTGGTCCGCCTTGGGCGGAGAATCCTATTTTTATTAGCTCTTCAACACATTTTTTTCTCAAGTCCAAATACTCTCCACCTTGAATTACACAAAAAATTAACGGCCTTTTTTCTTTTTTAATTTTTCTAACTTTTAGTTGTTTTTTATATTCAATCATACAACGCTCCGCCCAAGCAATCGTTCTTTCCACCGCTCTGGTTATTTTTGCTTTGCTATCTGAATTAGGTGGCGGATCATCAAAACAAACTATCATATCCACGCCCAAATCAAATTGAATTTGAATGGATTTTTCCGGAGTAATCTCATGCTTAGAGCCATCCAGTGGCGAACGAAAAATAACTCCGTCATCATTTATCTCTCCCATTTTGGGATTTTTGTGAATCAAAGAAAAAACTTGATATCCTCCGCTGTCTGAAAGCAAGGGGCTGTCCCAATTCATAAAACCATGAATACCTTTAGCCTTTTTAATCAAATCCGTTCCGGGCTGAAGATACAAATGGTAAGTATTCACCACCATCGGTTCAACGCCATTTTTTTCCAAATCATCTTTACTAAGCGATCTGACAAATCCATAGGTCGCGTCCGGCATAAAAAACGGAGATTTAATTTCTCCGCTTTTTGTCTTCAAGACACCGAGGCGTTTTTTTTCTTCTTTTTTTATTATTTCAAACATAGATTTATCCTATTCGGTCGCTGCTGCCTGAACTTTTCCGGAAGTAACTGTCTGATCCTCTGTCAAATAGGTTGTTTTTTCCTTAATGGATGTTGTTAAATCTTCGCCAGTAAATAGATCTTTAGCCGTAAATGTGGCCGGACCAACAAGTTGCACGTCACTTCCCACTTGGCCTGGAAGCGGAGTTAATTTTATCTGAAAAGTAAACTCTTCGGCTTGCGATGTAATTCCCGCTCCTGCATTAAGTTTTCCGATGTTCCAAATCACTGTATTATTTCTTTCATTATAAGTAAATTTTGAATTTTCAGGAACAACTTTGCCAGTTAGGGAAACATTGGTAGGTAAAACAGCCGTCACTTTCGCATCCGTTACATCATTAAAGATATTCATGGCTAACCATTTTATCGTATATGTAGTCTCTTGACCAACTACCGGTGGTACAGGCCCAGAGTTTAGGATAGCAGTGTTAGTATAAAGTCCACGTGAATCCAAAACTAATTTCGAATTAAGTTTAAAATTAATTTGGTTTCCGGAAATTATTTTATTTTCCTTAATTGGAGAATCGATGTCCGCACTATCTATTCTGGCTAAACTTGAAAATATGAAATTTTTATCCAAAACGCTTTCAGTTGGAATAATTTCTTTTACTTTTACGCTAAACTTTATTACACCTCTTTCTCCGGCAGCTAATTTTGCCAATTTTCCATTATCCGCGCCCTTCCATGTAATAATTTTTTTGTTGGCATCAAAGTAACCACCCTTCCCAAGACTCAGGGTTGAATAATCCAATATTGGACTATCGATTTGCTCCGTGACGATCAAGTCTTTGAGGGTTTCGTTGCTGGTATTCCCAAATTGTATTTCATAGTTCAACATATCTCCTGCGTTTATATAGAGATTATCTAAGCCGTTTACAATTTGTACGATTCCAAGATCTGGATAAACAACCCTGGTTTCGGCCTTTTTTTCAATATAGCTCAAAAAATGTTCATTTTTGACAATTCCCGCATAAGCAACAGCCCTTCTGATTTCATCATTTTGACCTTCTAATTTTCCCTTGATTCTTATCTTGCCTTCTCGTCCAACTGAAAGGCGTCCGATGTACCAAGTATTATCTCTTTCTGAAACTTCCGGATCTGAAACAGCAAAACTAAATCCGCTTGGGTAATCTATACTAATTTGTAGATCTTCAATATCCACGCTGTCCAAATTTTTATAGTTTATTGTATATTCTACAAGATCCCCATTGGCGACAACTTGTGGAGCTAAAATATCCAATGAAATTGGCGCGGTAACAAGGGCAATCCCATATTGTGACCTTGAAACATAGATACTACTCAAAACAGAAGGTGTATACGAAAGTTCCATTTTCAGATAGGCCAAATTTTCGCTTGAGCTGTATGTTTTTGCATTAAAAATAATCTTTTTCTCTTCTTCCCCACCTATTTCTCCCAAAAAATAGGTTCCCGTCGTTGGACTTTCTTCTTTGAAATTTGGATTTTCCTCAGGACGAAAGTTTTCCGGATAACTTAATCTGAGAGTTGCGTTTTGCAAATTAGCCCGATTTTCATTCTTGTAGGTTATTTCATAGGCTATTAGCTTTCCGCTTTTCACTTCTTCTAGCCCTTGTGCAGATAGAATAACCCTTTCAGAGCTAAAAGATGCCTGTCTGATTTTGAAAAATGCCACGAAGGAAACAATGAGTAGCAAAACAACTACCGTAGCAATTGCGGCAATTTTTATTTTTTTCTTTCTTTTTTCATATACAGTGTTGGGATCAACCCATTTTTCATCTTTTGGTGAGAATTTTTCAACCGCCTCTTCGCTTCCAGCCAAGGATGAGCGTGCATCAAATTCACTTTCCGCATGATGATAAAGATCTTTTTCTTCCTCTTTTTTGTATAATTTATTTTTTATATCAGATAGAGACATTCTTTTGTTTTTTCCGCCCAAGGCGCCTACCTGCCGGTAGGCAGGGATTAACCCTTGGCGAATATTTTTTATTAAAAATATTCGTTAATTAGTTAGCATTAATATTTTACCATAAAAACCCCTTGCCCGCCAGACCCGTTTCGCCAAAAACCCAGCTCAGAAAATCAGAGAAAATAATTTTTATTTGATTGATGTCTTTGCTGGTGGCATCAATTTTAGGCAGATTTCCTAGTTTATTTTTCAAAAATATCCGGATAAATTTTATTGATTCGTCATTGATCTTTACTTTCTGGTTCTCCTCCGAAGAACAACCCCAACACAAAACTCCTCCACGCTTAGCACTAAAGTAATTTTCCCCTGAAACAAGCTTCTTTCCACAACGAACACACTTGCCAGCTTCTACTTGGTAGCCCAATTCACTCAAAAATTTGAATAGAAAACCTAGCGTCAGAATATTTTTCTTGTTTTCATTTTTTGGATTTTCTTCAGCTGACAATTCTTCCATAACCTCCAGATAATTTTTCAGCAAATTGGAAATATTTTCATCTTGGCATTGCTCGGAAATTATTTTTTCCAAAAGTTTGAAGACATAAAAAACCTGCATCATGGATTCTATGTTTGATTTGATGTAAGGAAAATTATTACTAACAATTGAGCCAGTTATTTTACCCAGACCCTTAGTTTTGGCAATAAAAATTTCCGCTTGAGTAATGGGTTCCAGATAACCAGCCAGCTTAGCCTTGGATCTTCTTACTCCTTTAGCCAAAACTCTGATTTTACCCATTTCAAAAGTATAAATCGTATATATCCGATCTGTTTCGCCCACATCCCGCTTACCTAAAATTATACCTGTATATTTATAGTCCATAGTCTAATTATATGTTTGAATTGGCAATTTTAAAAGGCTTCACAAATAATACTGTGAAGCCCTTCAGTTGTTCTATTTTTTACTTTCTGGCACGTGCCCTTTTCAATCGATAAAATGAACACTTGCCTTCACCGCCTGCCATATACTTCCTGAGAAAAAATTTTTCATCGCGCTTTTTACAATAAGCGTCCCACATTGAAACACAAATATCAAAAATTCGCATAAACCTTCCCCTCACCCATTAAGATTTTTCAAACTTTTTTTATCTGTAACTTAATACTTTCTCCGTCGACGACAAAATCTTTTTCTAGATCAGATTTTTCCATATTGCCAGCTTCTAGTTCGTTGGCTAGCACTTCTTTGGCAATTAGATCACCGAATTTTTCAAAGACCTCCTTCAGACCAGCATGCCACACAATTATGCGATTGTCAACCTCATACCCAGCCTCCTTGCGCATCTCCTGGATAAACCTAATCGCCTCACGCGCCTGGCCTTCCAGCTTCAAATCTTCGCTGATTTCAGTGTTTAGCTCTAACTCTTCCCTAATATTTTTGTCAAAAGAAACATTTTTTACATTAACTTCTTCTTTGATAATTTCAACCAATTCTTTTCTCAAATCGTAATTTTTGAATTTCAATTCTAGAAGTGGTTGTCTGACTTTTATTCCAGCCTTGGCTCTCATTTGCAGTGCCTCTGTAATAATCATTCTGGCTTTTTCCATTTCTTCATTTAATTTTTCATCAATCAATTTTTCATTCGCTAATGGAAAGTCAGCCAGATGCACCGACTCTTCGTTCGTGAGATTTTTGTAAATTTCTTCAGCAATAAAAGGACAAAATGGCGCCATTAACTTTGATAGCTCTACCAAAACATAGTGTAATGTTTCATAGGCCACTTTTTTATCTCCATCATCTTCAGACTTCCAAAATCTTTTTCTCGATCTTCTGATATACCAATTAGAAAGATTATCGATAAATTTTGGAAATAATCTCACGGTTTTATTGAGTTCATATTTTTCCATGTTTTCATTAACATCTTTCATTAAAATATTCAATTCTGAAACAATCCAGCTGTCCAATAGATTTGTAGCTTGTGGTTTATATTTTATATTTGGTTTAAATCCATCGATATTCGCATACAACACAAAGAAGGAATAAGAATTCCAAAGCATACGCAGCATTCCCCGAACCAATTCACCTACCTCTGATTCCTTGAAATTAATTGTTTCCGCGGTTACCACTGGCGAACTTAAAAGATAAAATCGCAAAGCATCCGCTCCATATTTATCAAAAATTTCAGTTGGATCAGGATAATTATTTAGTCTCTTGGACATCTTCTTGCCATCTTCAGCCAGAACAATTCCGTTTGCAATAACATTCTGATAGGCATTGGATTTTTTAATGGCTGTTGAAATAGCATGTAAATAATAGAACCAGCATCTTGTCTGATCCACGCCTTCAGCAATAAATTCAGCTGGGAAAGTTTTGTCAAAAGATTCTTTATTTTCAAAAGGATAGTGGACCTCCGCATATGGCATTGAGCCACTATCAAACCAGGTATCCAAAACATCTGGAATTCTTTTCATAACTCCACCTTGCCCTGAGCTTGTCGAATGGGCGCATTTTTCGCATTTGAAAGTTATTTTATCCACAATATGCTTGTGAATATCATTGATTTTTTCTCCAGATATTTCTTCCAATTCCTTAACTGATCCAAAAACTTTCATCTCCCCACATTCGCATTTCCAAATCGGCATAACTGATGCCCAGTAGCGCTGGCGAGAAATTGACCAATCACGCGCACCTTCAAGCCAGTTGCCAAAACGCCCTTCTTTCAAATGTTCTGGCATCCAATTTATTTTCTTGGCTTGCTTCAGCATTTCATCTTTAATTTTTGTAATATTCACAAACCAAGACGAAGTTGCATAATTAATCAGCGGCGTATCGCATCTCCAACAATGCGGATAACTGTGTTCATATTTTTCCTTGGCAAAAAGCAGACTATTTTTGGCCAAATATTTTATAACTTCAATATCTGTCTTTTGATGAGCTTGCCCCGAGCCTGTTGAGGGGTCACCTTCCGGTTTCACACTCATACCAGCAAAATCAATCGCCTCTTCCTTGATAATTCCATCCATACCAACATGTTGAACAAACGGCAATTTGTATTGCTGTCCCATTTTGGCGTCATCTTCTCCAAAGGCCGGTGCAATATGTACTACACCCGTTCCCTCTTCAGTCGTCACAAACTCTCCAGCATAAATCTTCCAGCCATTTTTTTCGTTTTCCAAACCTTTGCCCACATAATAATCAAACAGGGGTTTATATTTTTTACCAACCAAATCCTTGCCTTTAAATTCGGAAATTGTTTCATATTTTTTATCCTTAAATACTCCTTCTAGCAGATTTTTAGCTAAAATGTAATTAGCATCTTCAAATTTTATTTTTGCATATTCTATATCTTCTCCAACTGCCAATGCCGCATTTCCAATCAATGTCCATGGTGTTGTTGTCCAAGCCAAAACAAAAGTTCCAGGTTCGTCAGTAAGCTCAAATTTTACTGTCGCGGACAAATCTTTAATGTCCTTATATCCTTCAGCTACTTCTGATTGTGAAAGAGTCGTCTCACAACGAGTACAAATATGCATGATGCGATGTCCCTCATAAATTAGACCCTTATCAAAAAGCTCCTTAAAAACCCACCAAACTGATTCCATAAAAGACAGGTCCATGGTTTTGTAACTGTTTTTCATATCTGCCCAACGACCCAAGCGATTAATCACAGCTTCCCATTCATCAACATATTTCAGAACTTTACTGCGGCAAAATTCATTGAATTTTTCCACGCCCATTTTTTCGATTTCGTTTTTATGCTTGATGCCCAGTTCCTTTTCAGCAATATTTTCGATCGGTAGTCCATGGCAATCCCATCCCCATTTTCTCGGCACATTAAAACCTTTCATTGTCCAATATCTTGGCACTGCATCTTTCATGACGCTACCAACCAAATGTCCATAATGCGGAGTACCCGTCGCAAAAGGTGGCCCATCATAGAAACTGTAGATTTTGGCATCTTTGCGATTTTCCAAAGATTTCTCAAAAATATTATTTTCATTCCAAAATTTCAACACTTCTTTTTCCATCTCAGGCAGCTTTAATTTTGAATCGATTTTCTTGAACATAAAATTATAAATTTAAAAAATAAAAAACATCCTTAAAACATATAAGGACGCTCTTGGCGTGGTACCACCTTATTTTAGTATCTTGTATTTTGTATTAGGTATTTTGTATAAAAAATATACTAGATACTAAATACTGTATACTAAATACTCTCGATTACAGCTGTTACGGGCTTACCCGATGGATTTTACTTTCTTGAAAAAGATTTCTTTCCATAGCTCCGAGGTGATTGCCTCATCATCGCCTTTAATATAATTATCCTATCTTAAAGTTGATAAAAAATCAAATTTTTTTCCAGTCAAAATTCCAAGGATCGTCTTTACGGCCAGGAGCGATCTGGCTGTGGCCCAAGGTATATTTGATTTTATATCTGGTTTTGATGTCAGTAATCAAATTTTTGAGAGCAGCATATTGAGCGTTGCTCGGTCCGTCAGTCCTAGTGCTCATAATTTCAATGCCGATGGAAAAATTGTTCACGCCAGTTCTCCCATCTGGAACCTTGCTTTCGCCGGCATGATAAGCTATGTTTTTTTCGGACACTAACCTGTAAACATTGCCACGTCTATCGATAACATAGTGCGGTGAAACTCCATATTCCTTATATTCAGAAAGTAATTTTTTGAAATCATATTCATCGCCACCTAAGGCATTGTACGAGGAATGGATAATGATTGTATCTATTTTTCTATCGGAAAAACTTTCAAATCCCCAGCTCACCGAATTATTTATTATTTTAAAATCATGGATAGTTTCTTTTTTTGGCTGAATAACAACATCTTCTGGTTTTGTTTTTGCTAATGGCGCTTCTGAGTTTTCATTGTTTATTGAAGTAGCCTTGGTGGACTCAAATTCTTCTTGGTTTTTATTTTCCAAACCATCATCCTGCACCAAATCTTCTTTACTTTGAAAAACTACAACGGTCTTTTTGTTCTTGAAAATAAAAAACAAAAAAATGGCACCAACTACTGCCAATAATAAAGCAATGCCTATTATTAATTTTTTATTCTTCATTTGCTATAAAATTAAGCTAGACTTTCATAGACCCCCAAAGTTTCTCTGGCACATTTTTCCCAATTAAATTTTTTGAGTTGTTCTCTGCCTTTCATTCGCAATTCATTGCGCAGATTTTCATCTTTGGCCAATTTCATCATATTATCAGCGATTTGCTGAGTATCAATTGGATTTACCAAAACAGCTGCGTCGCCAGCTATTTCAGGAATAGAAGAAACATCAGAAGCCAAAACAGGAGTATCGGTAGCGAAAGCTTCCAAGATTGTTGATCCAAAGCCTTCGTAGAGTGAAGGCAATACAAAAAAATCGGCGTTGCGGAAAAGCGGAACCAACTCATCACCAATAACATAGCCTGTAAAGATAACATTTTTATGAATACCCAAATCTTTGGCAATTTGCTTGTATTCCTTGGCCAGCCAGCCTCTTTTCCCCGCCATCACCAGCTTGTAGTCATAATTGATTTTTTCTTTTTTCAGGTTATCTTTAAAAATCCTGAAGGCTTCCAAAAGTCTAACGATATTTTTTACAGGTTCAAGCGTTCCTAAGAAAAGAATATACCTATCCTTGATGCCATATTTTCCCAGAATTTTTTCTCCATCGACACTTTCATATTCTTCAAAAAGTCGACTATCAAAACCACTATGGACAACCTCTGTTTTTTCTTCAGTATGCTTGAAATTTTTTACAATATCATTTTTGATTGACTGCGAAACTGCAATAATTTTATCAGCCTTGCTGGTCATTAAATTTAAAAGAGCAATCGAATGAACAATGGAAACTTTCGGCAAAACATCTGGAACTTTCAGTGCTGTTAGATCATTAATTGTCACAACCATTTTCCCGTCATAGCCGGTGGGAATCCGACTCATATGTGAAGGGCTGTGTAAAACGTCAAGTTTTTCTTTATTCAAAGTAGCCACGCCTAAAATTTCATTATAGAATCCAGGGAGGTATTTTTTGTAATCAGAAAAAGGATAGAATCTTACCTTCACATTAGAACTGGAAAATTTTTTAACATCTTTTTCTCTTACATGAAAATCAAAAAACAAAACATACTCGTTTTTTTTATCGATTTCCAAAAGGTGGCGAATTAATTGGTAAGTATAATGTCCCACCCCAATTGCATCGCCTTTTTCCGGATTAAGAATTGTTCTGGCATCAATACCTATTCTCATAAAATTATAAAGGACCATCTGGGGCTCAAAAGCTTTTTCAGTGGTCCTACATTTTTTCCGGTGCCCCTACTCCAATTAAGTTCAACGTTTCCCCTAATACTATTTTAGCAGCTTTTATAACCTCTAGTCTAGCCCGAGTCATCCCCAAATTATCCTCATCTAATACCTTGCAATCATTATAGAAAGAATGGAATTTATCGGCTAGTCTAATGGCATAGTGAGTCAATTTATGCACCGAGCCGTCCAGTGCAATTTCTTCAACCAGTTCTGGAAATCTGTTGAGTTCCCTAATCAAGTCTAATTCTTTTTCATGGGTCAATAATGATAAATCTGTATCTCTTGTCTCTTGTCTCTTGTATCTTGTATCTTGTATCTTATCTAAAATGCTACACATACGAGCATGTGCATATTGAACGTAAAAAACTGGATTTTTTTGTGAATGTTCTTCGGCCAACCCCAAATCAAAATTCATATGAGTGTCTGGTGAATACATTAAAAAGAAAAATCTGGTCACATCATGTCCAACCTTAGAAATCAGTTCATCAATGGAAACAACATTACCCGCGCGCTTACTCATTCTGGCTTCCTTACCATCTTTCATAAGACGCACCAATTGGCAAACAATAAATTTTATTTCGCCGGAAAATCCCAAAGCCTTGGCTGCCGCTTCAAATCTTTTCAGATAACCAAAATGATCGGCACCCAAATTCATAACCATTTTTCCAAAACCTCTTTCAATTTTATTCAAAATATATCCGCAATCAATAGCAAAATATGTCTTTGTTCCATCGGACTTGATCAATACACGATCTTTATCATCCCCGAATTCAGTTGATTTGAACCACAAAGCGCCTTCGCTTTCATAGACTAATTTTTTGTCTTGAAAAATGACAATCGCTTTTTCCGGATAGCCTTTACTCACAATATCTTTTTGCTCAGAAATCCAAAAATCAAAATTAATAAGCATTTTTTCTTTGACAGTTTTCTGAATAATACTTTCCAAAACATCCGCTACTGCTTTTTGCCCAGCCTCTTCGACAGACAATTTTCCATATTTCTGATTCAGTTCATCAATATACTCTCCGCTGTAAACTGCTTCAGCATCTTTCAAAACACTATGCCCCAGCTTGTTTATTTGTCCGCCTCCATCGTTCACATAAAATTCGCTGATAACATCATATCCCGCTTTTTTCAAAACATTAGAAAGTGCATCGCCAAAAAATCCTCCCCTGCCATTACCCAGATGCAACGGTCCGGTTGGATTGGCGGAAATAAATTCATTATTAATTTTGATTCCCTTTCCAGCTTCACTTTGACCAAAATCTTTTTCAACATTATTTATTTCCGAAATTTTATTCTGTAAATATTTTTTTGATAAATAAAAATTAATATGCCCCGGTGCAACAATCTCGATTTTCTCCAAATTGTCATCCTGAACTTGATTCAGGATCTCTTTCTTAATTTTTTCAGCAATCTCCATCGGACTCATCCCGATCTTCTTTGCTAAAATCATAGCTAAATTGGTTGCATAATCACCAAATTTGCCTTCTTTAGGGTAATTAATCTCAATTTCAGGCCTGCCCGAAGCTGCTACATCGTTGCAGGCAGGTATCTCAAAAACAGGCAGCGTTCCTGCCTTTTGCAATGTTTTGATAGACTTTTTTATAATTTTCTCTATTTCCTTTTTCATACTCTAATCTTAGCCGAAAATAAAGAAAAAATCAAAAAAAATGACCCCAAACGATTTCTCGCTTAGGGTCAAATCAATAAAGAACAGGATCTACACTATCCGATAAAAGTCAGCCCAGAAGAGTGCCCGTCTGAAGCATTTCTGGTGTATTTATCGGTGTTAAGCAAAATAAAATCCGAATCGGTAGCTTCACAAACAAGTAGAAATTTTGAATAGCCCCTCAGATGAATTCCGGAGCACAAATATCCAGGAGTATAAAAATTTTTAGCTAATATTTCGGCATATCCGACTAGGCCCAGAAGTGGCTCGATTAATCCAGATAGTGCTAAAGATTTTTCATTTAGCACAGTCATTGCTTCACAGCTTGCATCAGACGAAAAGCCCTGCATCGAGTTTGGAAAATACCAGACAACATTTGGTCCGGAAATTAGCATATCGGCAAATTTTTTCTGATTCTCTGTTGCAGCAAAAACTCTGTCCCTCAATTCACCCTCGCAACGAAACTCAAATTCACAACCGCCAGAACAGCTTTTATAGGCACGCTTCGCTGCCGGAATAAAAATATCCTCGATTATCTTGCCATAATCTTTATTTTTAATAGCACCACAGTAAGGCGTGGGCAAAGGCAAGGCTCGCCTGATAAGATTATGAATTGATTCATCCTTCATCAAGTGTTCCTTTCTTTTTTCAGCCAGATCTTCGAGTTCCGCAGCTCCCAGAAATTTTATTTCCGGCACGAAAGAAAAAAAATCCTGATAATGCTTAATAATTTCAGCATAATCAAACTTAGAGGGGTATTTGACATGGAAATCTGTTTTCTCGTCACATACCTTGCTTGTTGCCCCAACATGTGTCGGAATAACTCGACCGTTTTTGTCGACAAGCAGAATATTTCTTTCCACGGCAGCAAGTTTTTTTTCTCCATTCAAAACCGCCTTCCAGTCCTTGGAACTTAGCATATTTAAAATTGCTTCACTCTGACCCATGGTTTGATCACCATATTTCACATCGACTGGGAATGTTGCAATAGCTAATCGCCGAAACGCGCCTGATCCAATCGCTTCAAACACCCTTGCCGCTTCTTCTCTTGTTACATTGTTAAAGTGCTCCATATTGCTCTCCTTTCAGGCTAAAAGCCCGCGATTTTATTTTGCCCCCACCCGGGGCTGGGGATTCTTTTCCTTTTGAGAAGAATACTTAGTTATAAACCCAAAATTAATTTTTGTAAAGAAAAATGCTTGTTTTTTGCCAATTTACTGCTAAACTTGAGCTATGAGCACAATGGCCTACAACAAAAGAGCGAATTTTGACTATATAATCTCAGATAAATATGAGGCGGGTTTGGTTTTGACTGGGCAAGAGGTAAAATCCGTTAAAACTGGCCATATTAGCCTCAAAGAAAGCTTTGTTACGGTGAAAGGCAGCGAACTCTATTTGACCAATGCCAATATTCCCTTTTATCAGCATGCCGGCAAGTCCAATAACTACGAACCGACTCAACCCAGAAAACTTTTGCTCAAAAAGTCAGAAATCAAGCGTTTAATAGGAAAAGTACGCACTGAAGGCTTGACATTAGTGCCAATTTCCATATATACTAAGAAACGTCTACTCAAGCTAGAATTTGGCATAGGTAAAGGAAAAAAGAAAGTCGATAAGAGACAAACTATTTCCAAAAAAGAGGATGAGAGACGCATGCAAAGAGCGCTACGGACTCATTAAAAAAACTTAGTTTTTATAGACTTAATTTTCAAGCACCAATTTACAATTTTCAATGAATTTTCAATGAAATAATTTTCAAATGTTTAAAAATTTGATAATTAAAAATTGGGATTTGATTGAAAATTGAAAATTTAAAATTGAAAATTTCCGATATGGGGATGCTTGGCATCGACAGGTTGTACATTTATAATAAGCGAGCTGAGAATGATAATGACTCATAAAAATCTTATCAAAATAATAAGTGCAAACTTATTTTCAAAAGCAAAGTCAGTATTAGCGCAAGCTTTTACTTCAAATTTTGCGATGTCCGTAGCTTAATTGCCGTGGACCATCGAGCTGTCGACTTCCAATAGACAGATCCTCGGTGTTATACATTGGAATAGCTGATTGAATCTTTTCTTGAATTTGATCAGTGAAACCAACCAAGAATAGACTGAAAAATTTTTGTTTGTTCATTACCTTCAGTCGAATCAACAAACAAACTACGCTTGTAGAATATTATAGATTAACAATACTGGACGCGAGTTCGATTCTCGCCATCTCCACTCGACTCATCTCTCGCTTTACGCTCAAGATTCGCTCGTGGCAAGCCACACTAAATTTTTAACACCAAATATATAAGAAGAGGACCAATAAAAAGAACTTTTGTACAAAAAGTTCCCAGAGAAAAAATAAACGAACAAATTCGAGCCTATCAGATTCGCGTCATTGACGAGGAAGGTAATCAACTGGGCATCATGTCGCCTAGTGAAGCGTTGGAAATGGCCCGTGAAAGAGAGGTAGATTTAGTAGAAGTTTCCCCCCTGGCCAATCCCCCCGTTTGTCGAATCATGGATTATGGAAAATTTCAATATCAACACGCCAAGTCAACGAAAGTCAAGCAAAA
>CAZJOI010000017.1:13687-16140 GCA_964547585.1 uncultured Bdellovibrionales bacterium | reverse complement strand
CTTTAAAAATTTCAAAATTTATAAAGAAGCCTTTGCTGATTTTGTTTCAAAAATTCCCAAGACAGGATTTCTGGTTGTTTGGGGGAATAGCATTGATACATTAGAGGTGTCTAAAAAAGCTAATTGCGAAATCATAGCCTACGGATTTAATGATGATTGTGATGTGAAAATTACAAATTATAAATTGCAAGTTGCGGATGATATTTCAATCCAAGAGTTTGAAATTTTGTTTAAAAATGAAAATCTTGGAAAATTTCAAATTCAACTGGTTGGCAAACACAACGTCTTGAATGCGGCAGCTGTAATTGCGACTTGCCATAAGCTTAATTTGAATGGAGAAAAAATAAAAGAATCTTTGAAAAATTTTCAGGGAACGTCTAGAAGATTTGAATATATCGGCAAAAGCCAGAAAGGAGCCTTGCTTTTCGATGACTACGGTCATCATCCAGAGGAAATAAAAGCGACATTGAAAGCAACTCAAGAAGTTTACCCAGAGAAAAATTTGATTGTTATTTTTCATCCGCACTCATATTCACGGACTGAAGCTTTGTTGCAGGAGTTTGCACAAAGTTTTGATGCGGCGGACAAGGTTATCGTGTTGGATATCTATGGTTCGGCCAGAGAATCCGATGGGAAAGTATCTTCCAAAGATTTAGTCAATCTGATAAATAAATATAATCGAGATAAGGCTGAGTATATTCCAACTATTGCGGAAGTAATTGAAAATTTGTCAGACAAAATAAGCGAACAGGACCTAGTGCTTTCAATTGGCGCTGGCAACAGCTGGGAAGTCTTGGAGAAATTAAAAGAAAAATAAAATGATCAAAACAAAAAAGAATATATATAATCTTACTTCTGATGAAGTTTTGAAAAAGATGAAGACTTCCGTGCAAGGATTTTCGACTGAAGAAGCCAGTTTGAGATTAAAAGAATTTGGTAAAAATGTCATTGAAAAAAAACAGAACTGGAAATGGCTAAAATTGATTCTCAATCAATTCAAGGATGCTTTGGTTTGGATACTTCTGGTAGCGGCAGGGCTAGCTTTTTTGTTTCATGAATATCGAGATGTGGTTATTATTTTAATCATCGTTTTTATAAATGCGCTGATTGGATTTTTTCAGGAATTTAAGGCTGAAAGAATTTTGGAAAATATTCAAAAACTAACTCAAGACAAGGCTTCGGTTTTGCGAGATGGAGAGAGAGTGGAAATTGATTCCAAGCTGTTGGTTCTGGGAGATATTGTTTTTTTAAGTTCTGGCGACAGCATACCCGCCGATGGGTATTTGCTGGAAGCCTATGAATTCAAAGTCAACAGTTTTATTTTTACCGGAGAATCCAGACCGAAGAAAAAAAA
This sequence comes from uncultured Bdellovibrionales bacterium, assembly GCA_964547585.1. Classification (GTDB taxonomy): domain Bacteria; phylum Patescibacteriota; class Minisyncoccia; order Moranbacterales; family UBA2206; genus CAZSCF01. The sequence continues at coordinate 14,786 of CAZJOI010000017.1, read as the reverse complement.
TGTAGGAGCAATGACTGAAGAAAATATTCAACTATCGGAAATCAATAATTTGGTTTTTATGGGCGAAACAGTTTCGACAGGAGATGCAAAGGTTATTGTTACGCAGACTGGTATGAAAACGGAATTAGGCAGACTAGCCAAATTTACACAGAGCATCAAGGATGAGCCAACTCCTATGCAAAAACAACTAAAAGTTCTCGGAAGAAATGTAACAATTCTTTCTCTGGGCATTGGACTTGTAGTTATCTTAGCAGGACAATATTTAGGGATGTCTCTTTATCAAAATTTTCTTTTTGCTCTAGCTCTGGCCGTTTCAGTGGTTCCTGAGGGTTTGCCAGCGGCAACTTCCGTAGCTCTCTCTTTGGGAATGAAAAACTTGTTGAAAAATAATATCCTAGCTAAAAAATTAAATGCTGTGGAAACGCTGGGGTCGGTTTCCATAATTTGTACTGATAAAACTGGAACGATTACTAAAAATGAATTGACAGTTACCAAGGTTGTTGTGGGCGAGAAGATTATTGGAATAGGTGGTGAGGGCTATGAGCCTTGGGGCAGTTTCTATTTCAATGGTCGGGTAGTCGATCAACATGAAATAAAAAATCTGGAATTGCTTTTTAGAATTGGCGTTCTTTGCAATAATGCAAGTCTGGTAAAAGAGAATGACATATATAAAATAAATGGTGATCCAACTGAAGGAGCCATTATTGTTGCTGGCAGAAAATTTAATAAAGAAGCCAAATTTTTTGAAACAGGCGAGAAAAAAATTACTGAAATTCCTTTTTCTTCAGACAGAATGAGAATGAGTGTGGTTTATAAAAATCTCAATTTAAATTCTTTTGTAAAGGGATCTCCAGATGTTCTGATCAATCTTTGCAATTTTATCAAAACAGATCAGGGTGTCGTGCCTTTTGCTGCCAAGGACAGGTCAAAAATGAAAGCCTTGTATAATGAAATGTCGGGAGAAGCTTTACGTGTTCTGGCGTTTGCTTACAGGGATCTGAGTAATATTGAAAAGAAATTTGGATCAGATGAGTTTGCTTTTCGCAGAGCCCTAGGAGAAGAAGCGGAAAAGAACTTAGTGTGGGTTGGAATGATGGCG
>CAZJOI010000017.1:0-13677 GCA_964547585.1 uncultured Bdellovibrionales bacterium | reverse complement strand
TCGCCAGTGCCGAACTTGGATGTTGAGGTCCACGGTTGGAATGATGGCGATGATCGATCCGCCGAGACGTGATGCGGCTGTGGCTGTAGCTGAATGCAAAAAATTTGGCATTAAATCAATAATGATAACAGGGGACTATGAGCTTACAGCCAAGGCTATTGCTAAAAATGTTGGGCTTATAGGCGAAGAAGGAAGTTATGAAATTATCAGTGGAAAAACTTTAAATATTCTCAAGGATGCGGAAATATATAATAAAATAAAAAAATCCGATGTTGTTTTTGCACGAATAGCACCAGAACAAAAGCTGCGTATTGCGACCATTCTTAAAAATAATGGAGAAATAATTGCAATGACAGGGGATGGCGTCAATGATGCGCCGGCTCTCAAAAAAGCAGACATTGGCGTGGCCATGGGAATTATGGGTACAGATGTTTCCAAGGAAGCAGCGGATATGATTTTATTGGATGATAATTTTTATTCAATTGTGCAGGGAATAAAAAAGGGCAGAACTATTTTTCAAAATCTCAGGAAGTTTGCTCACTATGTTTTTTCATCCAATGCTGGAGAACTTTTCACTGTGGTTTTGGGTGTAATTTTACAAATTCCAGCTCCCATTTCAGCTATTCAAATTTTAGCCATTGATTTGGGAACAGATATTTTTCCCTCTTTTTCTTTGGGACTCGAACCTGAAGAGCCAGATGCTTTGAAAGAAAAAAAACAGAAAAACAGCAGGAGTGTATTGGGCTGGAAAGAATTCAGAAGAATTATCTATCTTGGTCTGATTATGTCTGCTGGTGCAGTGGCGGCTTTTATTTGGTCAATGAAGAGAGGGGGCTGGGATTTTGGAGAATCAATTACAAGTGAAGGTTTGCTCTATATTAAATCAACCACGGCAGCGTATGCAGTTTTGGTTGTTTGTCAGATTGCTAACCTACTTCAATCGCGAAGCGAAAAATTCTCACCATTCAAATTGGGATTTTTCAAAAACATTTACGCCATTGGTTCGATTTTTATTTCTCTGGGAATATTTTTGTCTTTTATGTATGTTCCATTTTTCCAAAAATATTTGCATATGCTTCCGATAGAAAAAGCTGACTGGTTAGTGGCTATCGTTGCCGGACTGGTTTTGTTTGTCTGGGAAGAAGTAAGAAAGAAAATGCTCAATAAATCAAACTGAGATATAATAAATATATATGATAAAGATTCAAAAAAATGTAGTATTGGCTCCATATACAACATTCAAGATTGGTGGACCGACCAAATATTTTGTGGAAATAACAAAAGAAGATGAGCTGAAAGAAGCTTTGGAATATGCTTTGAAAAATAAGCTTAAGTTTTTTGTTCTGGGTAGTGGCAGTAACATTTTAGTAAGTGATCAAGGTTTTGACGGTTTGGTAATCAGATTTCAAAATACGGAATGCAAAGTAACTGATGCAGAGATTGCATGTGGAGCCGGAGCCTCTTTGTTAAAAGCAGTGAGGCTGGCAGCAGACAGCTCTCTCGCTGGGCTTGAATGGGCGGCCGGAATCCCAGGAACAGTTGGTGGAGCAGTACGGGGTAACGCGGGAGCCTTTGGTAGTAATATGCACAGTGTTGTTGCAAAAATTAGAGCCTTCTTTCCAGAGGAGGCTGGTTTTTCAGTTAAAGATTTTACCACAGAAGAGTGTGAGTTTGAATATAGAAATAGCTTGTTTAAAAAAAATAATAATCTAATTATTTTTTCAGTTATTTTGAAATTGAAAAAAGGTAATAGCGAGGAAATTCAAAACAAAACAAAAGAGATTATTGAAAAAAGAAATCAGATGCACCCACAGGGGACTGCTAGCGCCGGATCATTTTTTGTTAATCCTAAGGTGAGTGATATAAAACTGCTAGATGAATTCGAAAAAGATAGCGGCAAAAGGTTTTCGGATAATACGATTCCGGCTGGTTGGCTAATTCAGGAAGTTGGACTTACAGGACAAAAAATTGGCGGAGCCATGATAAGCGAAAAACATTCCAATTTTATTGTGAACACTGGAAGTGCTAAGGCCGAAGATGTTATAATATTAATGGATGTCATCAAGGAAAAAGTCAGAACAAAGTTGGGGGTGCAATTGGTTCCTGAAGTAATTTTTTTGGGATTTTAATTAATAACAAAAAATAATATGGCTAAAAAGAGCAATGTCAGATTTTTGTTTAAAGGTGTGAAGATTGATGATCGAACAGGCGAATATATTGAAAAAAGACTAAAATTTGCCGACAAAATATTAAAAAACATTTTAATTAAAGAGATTGAGATTGATTTGAATAAAAAGGGAAAATTCAGAGTCGAGGTGATGATAAAAACTCCCTACAAACTTTATCGCTCTGAAGAAACAACAGAAAGTATCGAAGGTTCAACTGATATTGTTTCGGATGAACTTAAAATTCAAATCAAAAAGGATTTGGAAAAAATAAGAACACAGAAAAAAAGAGGACGCATTTCGATTAAGAAAAAAACTGTGGTGGATAAAGATGCGAGATTCTAGGTAAAAAATATGCCTACCGGCAGACAAGCATAAAACAAAAAAGTGAAAATAAAAATATCAAATAGTTTTGCTGTTTTGATAATTACCATAATAGCCGTTGCTTTGGGCTTTTCTTTTTGGTTGGGGAATAGATACGGCGACTCAGAAATCGTTGATCCGCAAACTCATATAAAAAAATTTAACGACATAAAAAATTTGAACGACAAGCGCAATCAGATGGCTAATCCCGCTTCAATTTATTGCGTTGAGAGAAAGGGCAAACTGGAAATTCGAACAGCCGAAAACGGAAGTCAAACTGGATATTGCAAGTTCGATAATGGAAAAGAATGCGAAGAGTGGGCTTTTTTTAGGAAGGAATGCAATAAATAGCTTTAATTTTAGAAAAGCGACCTCCTTTTGACTAGGGGGTTTTTGTTTGCTAGAATTGAGTAGTATTTAAAATAAGTTTAAGGCTAAAACTAACGAAATATTATGGGATTTTTGAATAAACTTTTTGGCTCAAACGAAAGAGAAATAAGGAAATTGCAGCCAATCATCGAGAAAATAAATTCTTTTGAAGGTGCAATCGGACGACTCAGTGATGAGGAGCTTAAAGCCAAAACGCAAGAACTCAAAAAAAGAATCGGCGAAGGCGAAACTCTGGAGGAAATAATGCCAGAGGCTTTTGCGGCTGTGCGCGAAGCAGCTAGTCGTGTAATTGGAGAAAAGCACTATGACGTTCAGCTGTTGGGCGGCATTGTTCTGCACAGTGGAAAAATTGCCGAAATGAAAACTGGAGAAGGAAAAACTTTGACTTCTACTTTACCAATCTATTTAAATGCTTTGAGTGGCCAAGGCGTACATGTTGTCACTGTTAATGATTACCTAGCCAGAAGAGATTGCAATTGGATGGGATCAATTTTCAATTTTTTGGGAATTTCTACAGCTTGCATCATTCACGATGCTTCATATATTTATGAACCAAAAAAGATAGATGCAGATGAAGTGAGTGTTGAAATGGAAAATCTGCATTTAGTTTCTAGGCGCGAGGCCTATGCGGCTGACATTACTTACGGAACAAACAATGAATTCGGGTTTGATTATTTGCGAGACAATATGGTTCAAGAAATTTCGCAGATGGTGCAAAGGCCGTTGAATTTTGCGATTGTGGATGAAGTCGACTCAATTTTAATCGATGAAGCCAGAACGCCGCTAATCATTTCTGCACCGGATAGCGAATCAACTAAACTCTATCAACAATTTGCTGGTTTAGTTCCTAGACTCAAGGAAAAAGAGGATTTTGAAATAGATGAAAAAATGAAAGCCATTACGATAAATGACGAAGGAATTTCAAAAATGGAAAAATGGTTGGGAGTGGGAAATATATATGAATATGGAAAAGTTAATTATGTTCATCATTTGGAGCAAGCTCTCAAGGCCCAATATATTTTTAAATTGGACAGAGACTATGTCGTCAAAGAAGGAGAAGTAATTATTGTAGATGATTTTACCGGTAGACTTATGCCTGGCAGAAGATATAGCGAAGGTTTACATCAAGCCATTGAAGCCAAAGAACACGTGCAAGTGCAAAAAGAATCTAGAACCTTGGCAACAATTACTTTCCAAAATTATTTCAGAATTTACAATAAACTTTCCGGTATGACTGGTACGGCTCTGACTTCAGCAGAGGAATTTTTCAAAGTATACAGTATTGATGTAATGGAGATTCCAACCAACAAGCCGCTTATCAGAAAAGACATGCCGGATGTTATTTATAAAAGTGAAAAAGGTAAATTTGATGCAATTGCAGAAAAAATCAAAGAAGTAAGCAAGATTGGTCAGCCGGTGTTGGTAGGTACAATTGCTATTGAAAAATCAGAATATTTGAGTGCTATTTTGGAAAGAAATGGCATCAGGCATGAGGTTTTGAATGCGAAAAATCATGAAAGAGAGGCCCAAATCATCGCCAAGGCTGGGCAAAAGGGGTCTGTGACTATTGCGACCAATATGGCTGGTCGTGGGACTGATATTAAGCTCGGAGAGGGCGTCAAAGAGGTTGGGGGGCTACTTATCATCGGAACAGAAAGGCATGAGGCCAGACGTATCGATAATCAGTTGAGAGGCCGTGCCGGACGCCAAGGTGACCCAGGAGCTTCGCAATTTTACGTTTCATTGGAAGATGAATTAATGAGGCGATTTGGAGGCGACAAACTGAAGAATATGATGAATACGCTTGGGTTGCCAGAAGATCAACCAATTCAAAACGGAATCATTTCCAAGACCATTGAAAACGCACAATCAAAAATTGAAGGTTTTAATTTTGATATCAGAAAACACATTTTGGATTATGATGATGTAATGAACAAGCAAAGAGAAGTAATTTACAAAAAAAGAAAAGAAATTCTGGAAAAAAGTGACTTGAAGTCGGAAATGATGGATTATATCAAAGAAGAAATTGATAAACTGGTTTCTTTCCACGCTGCGGGTGAAGAGGGAGAATGGAATACTAAAGAAATTTTTGAAAGCATCAAAAATCTATTGAATGTTGAAGATGACGCTTTGAATAAAATCGAAAAAATCAGAAATGGCAAACAAAAAAACTCAGTGGAAAAAATAACCGAACTTTCTGAATATCTTTTTGGTTTAGCCAAAGAAGTCTATGGCAAAAAAGAAATAGAAGCGAGTAGTGAACAAATGCGACGCATTGAAAAAGCCCTAATGCTCCAAACAATTGATTTGACCTGGATGAATCATTTGGATGAAATTGACTATTTGCGTGAGGGAATTGGTCTGCGTGGTTACGGACAAAGAGATCCACTCATTGAATATAAAAGAGAGTCTTTCCATATGTTTACAGAAATGATGGACAATATTCGCAGTTCCATCGTGAGCATGATTTTCAAAATAAATCTGGTTTCGGTTGGAGCTCAGGTTGAAAATAATAATCAGGGCCAAAATTTTAGATATAGCGGAGCTTCTGAAGAAGTGGATCAATTTACTAATTTAGAAGAACAAAAACCTGCCCGCAATGCTTCGCATAGCGATGCAGGCGGGCCAATTATCAACAAAGATAAAGTTGGCAGAAATGATCCCTGTCCATGTGGCAGTGGCAAAAAATTCAAGAAGTGTTGTGGGAAGTAGGTTTTTGCCAAAAGTTAGTCCTTAATATAGAATAAGAAAAGCTAAAAACTATGTCATCCCGAACTTGTTTCGGGATCTAATCGACTTGCTTATGGGAATTTAGATGCTGAAACAAGTTCAGCATGACAACAATGTTAATATGAATATTAAGCAAAAACTTCAAGTAAAATTTGCAGCGGTGATTGTACTGGCAGTTATAGCCGGACTCATCGCCTATCCTCAAGCGGTTTCCAAAATACCGCCGGTTTTTAATTTTTTCAGTAAATTAAAAATAAATCTAGGCTTGGACTTGCAAGGTGGTATTCATTTGGAATATCAAGCTGATCTGAGTCATGTTGAAGCCGGAAAAACTGATGAGGCGATGCAAGCTGTTCAAGATGTGATCGAAAGAAGAGTGAATGCTTTTGGCGTAGCTGAGCCTTTGATATATACAACTAAATCCGGATCGGACAGTAGGTTGATTGTGGAACTGGCTGGAGTCAAAGATATTAATCAAGCCAAAGAACTTATTAAAGGAACGCCTATTCTGGAATTTAAAGAAGAGGGGCCCATTGATGAATCACAAAAAATTCCAGATGAGGTTTTGACGCAATTAAATGCTAGCGCAAAACAAAAAGCGGAAGATATTTTAAAAAAAGCTAGTGAAGGAGAAGATTTTGCACAACTAGCTAAAGAAAACAGTGAAGATCTCAGTACGAAAGACAATGGCGGAGATTTGGGTTTTGTTAAAAAAGATACTTTTGTTCCGGAATTTGATAAAGTCATCTTCGGTAGTAACTTGAAAGACGAGGAGGTCCATCCTAATTTAGTTGAAACTCAATTTGGTTGGCATATTATCAAAAAAATCGAACAAAAGGGATCTGGTGCTAATTTGGAAGTACGTGCCATGCATATTTTGCTAGCCAAAAAAGCTAACCAGATGTCTCAAAAAGTTAATTATGTCTCAACTGGATTAACCGGAAAAAATCTTAAAAATGCCTCAGTGGATTATAACTCACAAGGGCTAGGAACTCCGTATGTTTCATTGGAATTTGATGATGAAGGCGCAAAATTATTTGCTGAGATTACCAAAAGAAATATAGAAAAAACTGTAGCTATTTATTTGGACGGCCAACCGATCAGTACGCCGAGAGTCAACGAAGAAATTACTGGTGGCAAGGCCCAAATTACGGGTGATTTTTCTTTACAAGAAACCAAAGATCTAGTAAAAAGACTCAACGAAGGTGCTTTGCCTGTCCCAATTACCTTAATTTCTCAACAAAGTGTTGAAGCATCACTCGGACAAATTTCTTTGCAAAAATCATTGAAAGCTGGAATCATCGGACTGATTTTGGTGATCATCTTCATGCTTATATATTACAGATTTTTGGGATTGATTGCCTCGCTAGCCTTGATTATTTATACCGTTTTGATGATTTCTATTTTCAAGCTCTCAGCTTTTTCACCTTGGCAGATAACGCTGACATTACCCGGAATCGCCGGTTTTGTGCTTTCCATTGGAATGGCAGTGGATGCTAATATTTTGATTTTTGAAAGAACAAAAGAAGAAATCAGAAGAGGCCGAAATATTTTGGGGGCAATTGAAGAAGGTTTCAAAAGAGCATGGACATCTATTCGTGATGGAAATGTTTCGTCAATCATTACTTCACTCATTTTGATTGAGATGGGGACTGGTTTTGTGAAGGGTTTTGCGGTAACGCTGATCATTGGAGTTTTAGTTTCGATGTTTACGGCTGTAGTAATTACCCGAACATTACTGAAAGTTTTTGTGGGAGAATGGCTGGAGGATAAGCTATATTTAATTGGAGTAAAAAATAAAAAAAGCTAAAGGCTAATTTCTAAAGTCTAAAACAAGGCTAAATTATTTAATTTAAAAGTTACCAAAGTTGACATTGAAAATTAATTTAGACCTTAGTCTTTAGAATTTAGACTTAAACTTAAACTGAAATGTACAACATTATCTCTAAAACTAAATATACCTATATTTTTTCAATAGTTTTGACGATCGCCAGTTTGATTAGCGTTGCCGTTTGGGGGCTCAAACTCGGAATTGATTTTACAGGAGGAACGCTCATGGAAATTCAATTTTCCCAAGATGTTCCCAACAATCAGGAATTGAGTGATGTCCTAAGTGATCTTGGACTTAACAGCCTAACCATTCAACCCGCTGGTAATAATTCAGCTTTGATTCGGTATGCTTCCGAAAGTGATGAAATTAATCAAAATGTTTTTAATAAAATTTCTGAAAAATATCAAGGTGCTAAAGAACTCAGAGTTGATTTTATTAATTCATCTGTTTCCAGCGAACTCAAAAAGGATTCTCTGTGGGCAATTCTTTTGGCAATAGTTGGTATTATGGCCTACATTGCTTGGGCTTTTCGCAAGGTTTCTCGTCCCGTTGCATCTTGGAAATATGGCTTGGGAGCTGTAATCGCTTTGGTGCATGATATTTTGATTACGATTGGAGTTTTCTCTGTACTCGGTCATTTTACTGGAATTGAAGTTGGCATACCTTTTATCGCAGCTCTTTTGACGATCCTAGGGTTTTCTGTACACGATACAATCGTAGTTTATGACAGAACTAGAGAAAATTTACTCAGAAGTTCCAGCAAAGAATTGTTTCCAGAAATTGTTAATAGAAGTTCAAATGAAACATTGGTTCGTTCAATTAACACTTCTTTAACTGTTTTGATTACTCTCTTGGCTATATTTATTTTTGGCGGAGATTCGATTAAAGATTTTTCCTTGGCGCTGATTATCGGAATTTCTTTTGGAACATATTCTTCAATTTTTATTGCTTCGGGTCTTCTGGTAACAAGCTACAACTGGCAACTGAAGAAAAAATAAAAGTCCCAATAAAGGACTTTTCGATGTGGGGATAGAGAGACTCGAACTCTCACAGCATTACTGCCACATGCACCTGAAGCATGCGTGTATACCAATTTCACCATATCCCCGTATAGTTTATAATATATAAAAAATAAGAAAAGTTCAAGGTTTTTTTAAAAATACAACCAAAGGAGGGAAAGGACATTGAAACAAAAAGAAAAAAAGTATCCAGATGATGTCAAGCTTGCCAAAATGCGTGCTGGCATGAAAGCGATCTATAGGGCAAATGAAGAAATGAGAGATCCTAGGACTGGCGAGACGCCGCTTGCGAGAGCCAGAAGGATGGCAGCGGAAAATCCGGACAAATATGATTAAGGGGGGGCACAAGATTGTCTTGTTGCTCGAAGAGTAATTTTTTTGAAAGGAGGTATGTCAATGCGGAAAAGGAAGAGAAGTTTCCGAAGAAGCTTAATCCTGTTTTTCAAGTTGATATTTAGGACTGATAGGCGTTTCAAAAACCCCGAAACGGGCCTGACTCCTTTTCAGGAAACATTCATGCGGGAACGAGAGGCGATATGAAAATCGCAGAAGGGCAATGGGGCGCCCTGCTAATTCTAGCAAAGCCCTTCTTTTAAATAATCAATTTATTTTTTGAAATATATGTGGAATCCATTTAAAAAAACAACTACTAGTTCTGATGGCAGTCAAAAATTAGGAATGTTGCAAAGATTAGCGATGAAGAAAGTTGAAAAAATGAGTCAGGGTGAAAGAGAAAAAATGATGCAAGATGCCTTGAAACCAGAAAACAGAGATAAATTATTGAAAGCTATGGAGCAAATGAAAAAATCAGGCATGATTTCCGAAAGCCAAATTCAAAAAGCCAAAGAAAAATTAGGACTATAAAACTTTTCAGATAAAATAAAAACCGAGGTCGTAAATGTTCTACGAAACTCGGTTTTTTTGTCGATTCTTAGAACCGACGATACCCAGGCATCATTCCTCCCTTGATATATGAAGGGTCAAATCCGATTGATGCCAGATGAGCGGATTGTCTTTCGAATTTGGTGCCCATCTTGGAAATGTGTCTCAGCCAGAGTTCTGGCTGGGTGGCGGGATCGGGGACGATATATGCTTTAACACCTTCGCCGCTTGGAATGATCGGAGCGATGCAAGGTCCGAACGTCTGGATCATTCTGGCCAGAGGAATAACTTCTTCCACGCCGGCCAGTTGATAATAAACGTCGCCTTTCTCATGACTCCAGCCTTTCATATAATGGGCTGTACGATCGTCATTAGGCTTGGCAGCCTTAAGGTCAAATAGGCCAACTGTCCCCAGGGATTCATTGTGCCACATCATGAATGTATTGGCACCGCGGCCTTCCAAAATTGACTGAGTTAATTCTGTAATGGCGACGGGAATCGCTTTGGCTCCTGCACAGGCTGCATCAACCATGGCACTCATTGTCTCCGGTGTCATGTAGCTGAACGCCTCAGCCGACGCTATAATGGAATAATCAACACCCTTTCTGATTTGATGCATAATTCCATAATTTAGGATCGAACAGAAGATGTCGGCATGCTCGATTTCTGAAATAAACACACCTTTTTCTTCTTTCAACGCTTCGCGCAGTGCTGGGGCTGTTTTGCCGCAGTCGCTGTCTTTGTAATTTTTATCTGCCCAGACCAGAACATCAATGCGGCGAATAACTTGAATTCCATCCACAACCATTTTGCGTGTGGCAGCGATGGCATCTTTAATCATCTTGATTCTGTTGGGCACATCCTCTTCCTTGGACGCATACACCCGCAGAATTAACCCGACCACTTTCTCTGATAAAAATTGCTTTCTGTTCATTCAACACCTCCATTGGTAGACCCGCAAGCCTCCAGGCTATTGGGCATTTGGAAAAAAGGTTAATGATTTACATTATTTTGAAGACCAATTGATTCACACGAAATCAACCAGTTAAATAATGTCCCGCCGTTTTGTTAAAAAACTTTTATTAAAGCCGTTTTTAGATACGACCGCAATTGTTAATTATACTCCAAATTCATGAAAAAATCAAGGGTTGAAGAGCGTATCTCATATTTTGGCTAAAGGTAGGCTTAAGAATGGGTTTTGAAAAAAGACATTTTTGGAGACGCCGAGGTGTTGCCATATGGCAATTTAGTTGGTATTATAGACCCATATGAACAAAAACATTGAACAACAAATTGATGAGATTTTGACTAGGGGAGTGAGTGAAGTTATCAACCGTGAAAATCTCAAAAAAAGACTTTTAAATGGAGATAAACTTCGTGTAAAGCTTGGCATTGATCCAACTAGTCCTAACTTGCATATTGGACGAGCAGTGGCGCTTTTGAAAATGAAAGACTTGCAAGACTTGGGACATCAAGCAGTTTTTATTATCGGAGACACTACGGGAGTAATTGGTGATACATCTGATAAAGAAAGTGAACGTCCAATGTTGAGTAAAAAAACAGTTGAAGAAAATCTCAAATCATACAAAGAGCAAGCTGGAAAGATTCTGAATATGGAAAAAGTCGAATTTCATTATAATTCCGAATGGCTTAAGAAATTGGGTTATGATGAGATTGGTGAACATGCAGATCAATTTTCGTTGGCAGAATTTAATGCTAGAGAAAATATCAAAAAAAGATTGGACAGTGGAACTCGCGTTTCGCTTCGAGAAATGCTATATCCTTTGATGCAAGGCTATGATAGCGTAGCTATTAAAGCAGATTTGGAGCTAGGCGGAACAGATCAAAGATTTAATCTTTTGGCTGGGCGAGAATTGCAGAAACACTACAAACAAGAGCCGCAGGATATCTTAATGGTTAATCTTATTGAAGGCATAGATGGAAGAAAAATGAGTTCTAGTTGGGGCAATACAGTTAATTTATTGGATGAGCCCAATGATATGTTTGGCAAGATAATGAGCATTCCGGACGAACTCATTATTAAATATTTTATACATTGCACTAGAGTTTCGATGAAGGAAATTACAAAAATTGAAAAAGAAATACAAAGTGGAAAAATGAATCCTCGCGATGCAAAACTCAGATTAGCTTTTGAAATAACCAAAATTTATCACAGCGAAAATGAGGCGCAAAAAGCGCAGGAATATTTTGTAAATACTTTTTCCAAAAAAGAAATACCGCAAGAAGTGGCTGAGTTTGTTATTGAAAATGAATTCATAAAAATAGCTGAACTTTTGGTTAAATCTGGAAATGCAACTAGCCTCAGTGATGCCAGAAGAAAGATCGAACAAGGTGGCGTTTCCATTAAAGAAGAAAAAATAACCGATCCACAAACAATGATTACAAAAGATTTTGACGGCAGTGTTATTAAGATTGGAAAATTCGGATTTGTAAAAATAAAGTTTTAAATAATTTTTTTATGGGAATTTCTTTAGGAGCTTGGATGGCAGCTCCAATACTAACTTTTTTTTGGATCTATAAAGGATGGTCATTTGGAAAATCTCTTTTGATAACTTTGGTTATCGATGGTGTTTATTATTCTTTCAGATTGGGTGGCTTATTTTTTGGAATTACGGTTCTATTATCAACATTAGCTGCCTTTTGGGTTTATGGAGATACGAAGACATTAAAGGTTAAGTTTGGGATAATTTTTGTTATATTGACATTTTTATTTCTTCCTATTGGGCTGCTATCCTACCTGTTGTTACGAAAATTTTTAAGCAAGATTAAGGTTGAAGAAATAAAAACAGAGGAAAGTGTAATTAAAATTCATTCTTAGAAGATAAAATTATGAAATTTTTAAATTGGCTCAAAAAATTATTAAACATCGAAAAATCAGCTGAAAATAAATTTCCAGGAGTTGTGGTAGGAAAAATTATAGAAATATCTAAACATCCTAATGCTGATAGATTGCAAATTGCCAAAGTAAACGTAGGGACAGGTCATGACCTGTCCGTAGTTTGCGGTGCATCAAACATAGTAGTCGGGCAGAAAGTTCCAGTGGCTTTGGTGGGTGCAATTCTACTTAACGGGATCGAGATTAAAGAAGCTGAAATTCGAGGAGTAAAATCTTTTGGCATGCTTTGCGCCAAAGATGAGCTGGGGCTTGGAACTGATCATAGCGGAATTATGATTTTGGATGAAAAAGCCGAAGTCGGAATGAAATTTTCAGAATATAATAAATAACTTACCAGAGTAAAAATAAGTATATGAGAAAGATTGTTATTGAAGATCCAAATGAAAAAGTTTTAATTGAAGAGTTGGATAAAAGAAAAGACATTAAAGCGGAGCGTATAAAAAGACTTTTGGCGTTGCCGGATCTTACTAAAAAAGAAAATTCTCCCGTAAAAATCTTGTTTGATCAGATAATCAATCTGCCAAGATTTGATGGTTTTGATATTGTCGAATTCCCAAAAATTATAACTGTCGAGCAATGTTTTGACATTCTAAATACTCCAAAAGATCATCCAAGCAGAAAGGAAACCGACACTTATTATGTTAATGAAAATTATCTTTTAAGAACGCAAATGACAGCTTTCTGGTCTTTCTATTTAAAAGATAAAGAAGTTTTGGAAAGACTTGAAAAAGACGGAGAAATAAAAGCTTTGTCTCCCGGCATTGTTTATCGAAAAGATGAAATAGACAGACATCATTTTCCCGCCTTTCATCAAATTGATGGGATATTAATTTGCAAGAAAGATAAAAAAATTATTACTCAGCAAAACCTTAAGGATGTACAGATTGATTTAGCCAAAGGGATTTTCGGACCGGACATTGAATATAAATTTTTGGAAGATACTTTTCCCTATACGGTAGAGAGTCTAGAAATGGATATTAAATTTAATGGGGACTGGCTGGAAGTTAACGGAGCTGGCTTAGTTAACCCAATAGTAATGGAAAAATTTGGTCTGGACCCAGAAAAATATAATGGTTGGGCTTTTGGTTTTGGAGAAAGATTGGCGATGATTAAAATGGAAATCCCCGATATTAGAATTCTCTGGTCGGATGATGAACGAATCACCAGTCAATTTAAGGATATAAACAGTAAATTCAAGGAAGTTAGTAAATTTCCCGCCACCATCCGAGATATCTCTTTTATCATTAATAAGGATATAAATCTCAATAATTATTATGAAATTGTTCGAGATTATGCGGATAATTTAATCGAGGAAGTAAAACTTCTAGATGAATATGAAAATGAAGAAAAATTTGGAAAGGATAAAAAAAGCTATACCTT
>CAZJOI010000016.1:0-16261 GCA_964547585.1 uncultured Bdellovibrionales bacterium | reverse complement strand
TGAAGTTGTGGCGGATCCAGCTCCGGCTCCGAAAGAGGAGCCAAAAGTTGAACCGGCTGCGCCAGCTCCAGCACCGAAAGAAGAATTGAAAGAGGAGCCAAAAGTTGAACCGGCTGCTCCAGCCCCAGCTCCAGCGGAAGAACCAGCCCCGGTTGTGAAAGAAGTTCTGGTAGTCGAACCAGCGCCAACAGTAGTCGAACCGGTTGCTGAGCCGGCAGTTGAACCTGCTCCGGTTGCAGAAGTAGTTGAACCAGCTGCTGAACCAATCGTAGAAACACCGCCAACTTCTGGGGTAATCACGCCGGAAGCGGCTTCTATTGAAGCAGTTGTTGATCCAATAGTTGAAGTTATTCCGGCAGAAACGGTTGCTCAGGAAACTCCTGTTGCGGCGCCTGAATGGCAAGCTAGCGCGGACGGAAAGATTGAGAAAATTGGCCCAGTAGAACTGGGAAAAACCTATGTTGCTCCGCAAAATAGTGAAGTGACAGTAACTTTTACCACTTTGCCGGAAATTCCCGGAACTCTTTCCATTGAAGAAATTACTTTGACTTCGGAGCAAGTGAAAACACTTGGTGCATTTTCAAACAAAGCGTATGACATTACATCGGATATGGTGGATGGAACTTTTGCTTATGATTTGACTTTGCCAAAACCAGCCAATCAAGAAAATGTAGAAATTAAATTCGCTGAAAATGTGGCAGGGCTGGAAGATGCTGACATAGTTGCAACTAGTGATGTGACAACGCAAACAGATTCAGTCAGCGCCAATTTAGACCACTTTACGATTTTTGTTGTAGTTTCTCCAACTCAAACAGGAGGAGTTTGTGTGGAAGTTGTTGGAGCAACTGACTCAGATAAATGTTTTAATACTATCCAAGAAGCAATTAATGATGGTTCCACAATTACTGGAAGCATAATCAATGTTGCGGCGGGAACATATGACTTAACATCACGAATTGATGTTAACAAAGCTGTTAGTATTTTAGGCGATACAACTACTCCGTCTAATGTTGTAATAAATGCGCCAACAGGAGGCACGTCACAAGGACAGAATTCAGTTTTCATGATTCTTTCAAACGACGTTACGATTAAGGGATTTAAAATCCAAGGAGCACTTCATACTGGAGCGGTTCAAAATGCCGGAATTTACGTTGATAATCCAAATCTGTTATCATCTCCAAGTCTTAGTAATATTACTATCAGCAATAATGAAATTACTGATAATGGGTATGGAATCGTTGCGCAGAATATAAAAAATTCAACAATTTCGAACAATAAAGTATATAGCTCAAAGAAAGTCATCGGCAAAGAAAAAGAGTCAGGTGTAGGTATTGTAGTTTATGGAAGAGCAGAGGATTCTAGCCATACTTATGCTTTGACGATAGACAATAACCAAGTATATTCCAACGAAACAGAGGGAATCAGGGTTGATGTGGAATCAAAAGAAGGAGCAACAACTTTTGTCAATGATTTGAAAATAGATATCACCAATAATACTGTTTACAATAACGGAAGCACAGTCGGGGGTATTGATAAATTTATTGGCATTAAATCGGCTGGATGGAGTAAGGGCGTTACTGTAAGTGGTAATGAAATTTATGGACACACAGGAACTACAATATCTGCAACAAGCGGTAATGCAGGTATTCAGATATTTGCCAGTAAGGGCTGGTCTATCAGTAACAACAATATTCACGACAATCTCAATGGAATTTTCCTTGCTTATTCAACATTTGACTCTGGATCTGGTAGTCATACTATTTCTAATAACAAAATAAATGCCAATGTAAGGGGAATTTCTATTGATGATGGTACTGAAGCTGTCGCAAACAATAAAAACAGTATTTACGACAACGACAGCACGGCTTTTTCGGAAATAGGATTTGCGCCGTATGGCATTTATAACAGCGGGACTAGCGCTTTCGATGCCACTAATAACTGGTGGGGCAGCGCGGTATCTTCAGAAATTGCAGCAAAGATTTCTGGAACTGTTACTTATAACCCCTGGTATAACACCAGCGGTATGACGACAAAAACATATCAAGTTGGTGCCGGAGAAACTTATGCGACTATTCAGTCCGCAATTGATGCAGCTTCGGCCGGAGATACTATTAATGTCGCAGCGGGAACGTACACGGAAAATTTAACAATTAATAAATCATTAATTTTACAAGGAGCTGGCTCAGAAAGTACAAAGATTAATGTGGCTGATAATACGGCCGTTACTATTACGGCGGATAATGTTACTGTCAACGGATTTGAGATTACTCGTTCTGCGAGTGCGAATGCAACAACCGACATCGGTATTTTATTAAATCAGGCGGATGGCGCGACGATAGAAAATAATAATATCCATGGCAACGCTGTCGGTATTGAAGTTTTAGATTCCGCAAATAATACAATTAAAACAAATACCGTCACTACGAACGCGATTGGCATTTATTTTGAAGGCACAACTGACGAGAAAGGAACTACCCCCGAGATACCCGAAACAGATAACGGACCATTCTATAGCTTGTCTCTAGGTAATACAATTAGCGGTAATACAATAAGTAATTCTTTCAAGTTTGGTGGTGCTCAGGGGCATGGTATTTATCTGGATGCGGCTTGTGAAAATAATAACTTTACAGATAACAACATTACCAATAATGAGAGTGATGGAGTATACGCTTGGAAGGCCTCAGATAATACTTATATGGGTAATGTTATTACTGGAAACGGTAGTGCCGGCTTTGAATTAATGGGAAGTTCAAATAACACTATTAGCGGCTCAACTATTTCTAGCAACAATTATGGCCTCTATATCAGGTCTGGCGCTTTATCTTCAACTAATAATACTATAACCAATAATATTATTAGCGCGAATACCGCGGTGGGAATTTATTTAAAAGATTCACAAGCCTCCGGTTATATAGGGATTGTTAATGGAAATACAATTAACTCTAACAGTATTTATGGCAGTACTTTAAACGCTAAAACCGAAGAAACGCCCGAGGGGGATATTTATAACATGGAAAATAACTATTGGGGCACGGATTATCCTGCTTTCGCGACAATTGTTTCGAGTAATGTTGATTATGATCCTTGGTATTTTGATCCGGCCATGGAACAATCTAGCTCTCAAATCGCGACTATTTTTCAAGGTATTGCCACAACCTTATCGAGCAGTGGAATTACCAGCAATATTGGTGATGCCACGGTCTCCAATTTCAAGTCTTTTCCGAATTTATCTTTTGAGAAATCAGTTGTTATTGACGGCGTAAATACAAAAATGGGGAAGATAACCTTTGCTTCCGATTTGGATCTTTCAAATGATGCAACGACAGACTTCTTGCAAAATCTGGGGGCTAAAATGGATATGGCGGAGGCCGGAATTATTAGCCTTGATTTTTCTGATGTTACAGATGATGTTACGCTAAAAGGTAAAACCGCAACGATTGAATTTTATGGACTTGATAAGCTTGGTTTTACCACCGATTCAACTTCGGCTGATATTAACGCGAAACTTATTGCCTATGACGATGACGGAAATTTGATTGATAAAGCAACACTCATAGAAAATCCCGGAACCTACACTCCTCCTGTTGGCGCTTGTGAGGTTGGTGGAGCGTGTTATATCTTTTCTATTAATGTCAATCACTTTACCAAATACAAAATTGATGAAGTGACTCAAACCACTCCTGATCTTTCGGGCGAAGCCACTCTTTCAGGAGACACAACGCAAGTTGTGCTGACTGATGTGACTCAAAACGTCAATATTGATGTTGCGGATGACATGGAAGATCCAACAATTGACGTCAGCGCGTTTGTTGCTGCTGGAACTGGAACATTACCAGAAATCGTCATTAATTCTTCCGCGGCTGATGTTGTCATTCCAGATGGAGTAGTTGTGACTGGTCCGGCTGCTTGGGATGGAATCATTGATGCTCCGCGCACAGTTGCTTCAGCTGGCACAGCACCTTCCGGTTTTGCTGTCGGAGATAATATTATTGAGATTGGTTCTCCGGGCGGGGTTTTGCAATTTGATAAAGCAGTCAAAATAACTTTGGCAGGTGTAACTGGCACAGTCGGATACAAGTCGGCTGGATCAGATGTTTGGACAGAAATAACCACGCAGTGCAATAGTGCAACTGATCACAGCAACATTTCCGCTCCAGGAGAATGTTATTTTACTAGCGGATCAGACACGATTATTTGGACCTACCATTTTACGTCCTTTGGTGGGTTAACGGACACCGAAAATCCAGATAATGTAACGAGTCTCAAAGCGGTATATCGACCGGCGACAAAAGACGTTAGAATCACTTGGAATGTTGATGATGACGATACCAGTGAAGTTCTTATTTATCGCGGAACCTCAAGGAGTTTTGGAGTAAATAGCGGTTCGCGCATTGCTAAACAGGATCACAGCGATGAAGGATATACCGATAAGGATGTAACCGCTGGAAAAACCTACTATTACAAAGTGGTGGCTCGCGATGAGGCTGGCA
This sequence comes from uncultured Bdellovibrionales bacterium, assembly GCA_964547585.1. Classification (GTDB taxonomy): domain Bacteria; phylum Patescibacteriota; class Minisyncoccia; order Moranbacterales; family UBA2206; genus CAZSCF01. The sequence continues at coordinate 11,771 of CAZJOI010000016.1, read as the reverse complement.
ACAATAGTAGCGCTCGGGTGATTAAGCTTGTTATTCCTGTCAGCGGAACGACATCTGCGATAAGCACGAATGAAGGCACTGAAGAGGTTGATGCCAATGCCAGTGATGGATCGGTTGCAGGAGAACAATCCGAAGTCGAGAAGGTGCAAGGCGAAAGCACTGAATCAGAACAAGGGGATGGCAATATAGCCGGAGAACAAGAAGCCAAAGCAGATTCCATTTGGAAAAATGTTTGGACCTATGTCATAATTGCTGTCATTTTGATACCAGGAATTTGGTGGTTAGCGAGAATAAAAAGAAGTAAATCCGGCATTATACGATAGGTGATGTAAAGATGGAGGACTGAAATTTTTCAAAAAAGTCGAGACCTGAAAATCTCGGCTTTTTTTATCCTATACTGTAGTCAAAATTTCAAAAAAGTGGTACGGCATAGAACCATATTAAATATTCTTTTGTCGGAAGCAACTATGGCATGGTTGAGGTGGCGGATGAGAAGGTAACAGTTAAAGTTTTTTCAACTACTGGCCTTCTTTTAAGCTTTTTTGCAATTCCCTCTGCGACTCCCTAGTGCCTCTCGCAGTTCATTTTTGTGGCTCCAGTAGAGCATCTTTTGGCAATTGACAGGTCTTTCGAATTTTGCTACCATAGGATACGTTGCCTTAATGGAGTATGCAGGAGGGGTAAAAATCTATGGATGACTATTTTCTGGAGAATCTGCAAAGATGGAGGGGCAGATTAGAGGGGGCACCAATAAAGCAAAAAAAGAATATCCTGTTAGTTTCATTCATTCTCATACTGTGTATGGGTTTGTTTTTTTATCTCTTTTTTGACCTTGACGCGCAAGCTAAAAGCCTGCCTAATGAAAAAGTTTCTTTGAAAAATATTGATCCGATGAGCAGAATTGGCAAAGGCTTGGATCTGGAAAAATTAAAATGTCAGAAACCCAACAGTATCTGCGAAGAGATAAAAAAGATAAAAAATGCGGGGCAAGAGAGTGAAGAAAAAATCAAAGCCAAGAAATTGGTGGCTGGGCATCCGATTGAAGTGATGATTGAAGCCATTTATCAAAAAGACAAGAAGGTTGCGGCCTACCTTTTGGCCATTGGGAACAAGGAAAGCAAATGGGGGACATATTCGCCCAAAAAGGACGGCAAGGACTGTTACAATTATTGGGGCTACCGAGGTAGCTATAATCAAACAGATTCGGGCTACAGCTGTTTTGATACCCCAGAACAGGCTGTGCGGGAAGTCGGGGGCAAAATAGAAAAGCTTTTGGCGCAAAATATCAAGACACCCTCAGAAATGGTGGTTTGGAAGTGCGGTTCCAGTTGCGCAGGACATGATCCAGGTGGAGTCAAAAAATGGATTTCAGATGTGGATTATTATTATCAAAAATTGAATTAGGATATATTTTCAAAAATTCAGCCAATGATACGGGCTGTTTTTTTATTCGTAAAATATGAATAAATAGTGTAAAATTGTAAATATGAAAGAAGAAAAGGACAACTTATCAAATTTTCCCAAAGATTTTTTATGGGGCGTGGCGACCTCGGCCTATCAAGTGGAAGGCAACAATTCCAATACTGACTGGTGGGAATGGGAAAAAGCCGGAAAGACAAAAGAAAAATCAGGAATTGCTTGCGATTATTACAATCGTTTTAGAACCGATCATGATTTTTTATCTGAGCTTGGATGTAACGCTTTTAGACTTTCAATTGAGTGGAGCAGAATTGAACCGGAAGAAGGGATTTTTTCTGAAAAAGAAATTGCTCATTACCGCGAAGTTTTAAGGGATCTCAAAAGAAGAAATTTAAAAACACAGGTGACATTGTGGTGGTGGGTAAATCCGCTTTGGTTTTCGCAAAAATACGGATGGCACAATAAGAAATCAGTCAAGGTTTTTGCAAATTATGTGCAGAAAGTTGTGAATGAACTAGGAGATTTAATTGATATGTACCAGGTCTTTAACGAACCGATGGTTCCCCTTGGACAAGGCTATTTAGCGGGTGTTTTTCCGCCGGGATACAAAAATCCATTCAAGTTTTTTAGAGCCTTGAATGGCATTGCCAATTCATATAAAGAAGCATATCGCATTATTAAAGAAAAATATCCGCAGACGCAAGTCGGCGTCAGCTATTTGTATAATTGGTATGAATCAGACGGATTGGGATTTATAATCTCAATTATAAATCGTATTTCAACGTGGTTTCGAGTTGATTTACTGGATAAGAAGATTAAAAATCACTTGGATTTTATTGGGGTTCAATATTATCGTTTGGGTAAAATAAAATTTGATAGAAAGAAGATCAGAATGGACGCTAAAAATCAAATATATTTAGGTTTCACAATTGAAGAGGATGAAAAAAATTTGATGAAGTGGATCTCTTATCCGGAAGGAATATACAAAGTACTTTCGGATGTTAGAAAAAAACATAATCTCCCGGTCTATATTACGGAAAATGGAGTGCCAACGGATGTTGGACTAAATGATGAAGAGCGAGTAGCTTTTATCAAAGAGCATTTAAAATATGTGCAGCAAGCCAGTAAAGAAGGCGTGGATGTGCGTGGTTATAACCATTGGTCACTAATGGATAATTTTGAATGGCTCTACGGTTACGCACCTAGATTTGGCTTAATCGAAATAGACTACAAAACATTGGAACGAAAACCACGCAAAAGTTTCTATGCGTATAAAGAAATAATTAAACAAATGTCGAATGACTGATGACTAATGACAAATTTTAAATAATTTATTTTTTGTCATTTGGGCGTTGATACTTATTTGGATTTTGAAATTTTAAAGATTATGTTTTATATTTCCGTTGCCATTGCCGCCTATTTTTTAATAGCTCTTCAGACGATTCTGGATAAGTTTATGTTGACCACCAATCGAGTTTCTGAGCCAGCTACTTACACTTTCTATGTTGGTCTTATGAGTCTCTTTACCTTTGCGCTTTTTCCTTTTGGCTTTCATCTGATTGGGTGGGTGCCATTGGTTCTGAGTATTCTTTCCGGAGTGATTTTTATTTATGGTATTTTTTGCCTATTTACAGCCATAGAAAAGAATGAAGCTAGTCGAGTAACGCCCTTGGTTACGGCTATTATTCCAATTACGACTATAATTACCTCAACACTTTTTTTGGGAGAAATATTTTCAATGCAAGAAATATTTGGAGTTATTCTTCTTATTTTTGGAGGAGTATTTATTTCTTTGCAGTTTTTTTCTGGAAGTTTCGAACCCAAAAAAATGTTTTCTGGGTTCTATTTAACTGTTCTGGCGGGTGTTCTCATTGCGGTGGCCTTTTCGCTTTTCAAATATCTTTATAATCAAGACAATTTTTTCAATGTTTTTATTTGGACGCGTCTGGGTCTGACGGTTGGGGCTCTTAGTCTTTTGCTTTTTCCCGTTTGGCGAAAAGCTATTTTGGGATCATTTCAGGGAATTAGTCATGCAAAAAAGGAAAACAGGCGCACGGGCATTCTCTTTGTGGCTAATAAGGTTTTGGGGGGAGTCGGATCGGCCCTTACGCATTTTGCCGTGTCACTTGGAAGTGTGGCGGTGGTGAACGCTTTGGCCTCAATGGAAGCCGTTTTTGTCTTTATTTTAGGCATAACTCTTTCTGTGAAGTTTCCAGCCATTTTTCAAGAAAAAAGAAATCTCAGAAATGTTTTACATAAAACACTGGCAATTTGTATTATTGTGGCAGGCATCGCATTGATATCAATAAAATAATTTTAAATTTCCAATTTTAAATTTTAAATCAATTTTTAATTACCAAATATTTAATTTTTTAAAATTTAAAATTTGTTATTTAAAATTACCAGCTATGCAAATATTCAAAAAAATATTGAAAATAATTGCTTGGATTTTTTTATCAATCATCGTTTTGATTACGATACTTTTTGCCTATTTTAATTTTCCAATTAAGAAAATGAATAACGATGCTCAGCTGGGAGTGACTTTTTCCTATCGCTATGCTCGAGATATTGGTTTGAATTGGCAGGAGGTTTTTATTGCAACTCTTGATGATCTTGACGCTAAAAAAATCAGGATTCCAATATATTGGGATTTGGTGGAATCTGAAAAAGGAAAATATGATTTTTCAGCTATTGATTGGCAATTGGATGAGGCAGCCAAAAGAAACGCTGAAATTATTTTGGTAGTTGGACAGAAAGTTCCCCGTTGGCCAGAATGTGCGATTCCAGAGTGGGCTAATCAAGATGATCAGACAAGAAAAAGAGAACTCCTGCGTTTTGTCAGTATGTCAGTTGATCGCTACAAGAATCGGCCGGAAGTAAAATTTTGGCAAGTAGAAAATGAACCATTTTTGAAGTTTGGAATTTGTCCAAAATTGGATGTTAATTTATTGGATATGGAAATAGCTTTAGTTCGCGCCAAGGATCCAAATAGAAAAGTAATTATAACTGACAGCGGGGAGTTGAGTCTCTGGATTCCAGCGGCTAAAAGAGCCGATATTTTTGGCACAACGATGTATCGCTATGTTTGGAATGAAAGATTTGGATATTATAATTATCCAATCGGACCAAGATTTTTCCATTTCAAGTATTGGTTAGCTAGGATATTTGCTGGGCAAAAAAATGATATTGTTATTGAGCTGCAAGGAGAGCCTTGGGTTGCCGGTTGGACGACGAATGTGCCTCTTGAAACTCAGTTTGCATCAATGAATGACGTTCGCTTGGTGGATAACATCAATTTTGCTAGGAAAGTCGGTTTTCCAGAAATTTACGTTTGGGGAGTAGAATGGTGGTACTGGGTGAAAGTAAATCAAAATCATCCAGAGGTTTGGGACGCTGCCAAGGTGGAATTTGCAAAAAACAAGTAGGCCTCATTTTTAAATGATAAATTTTCCTGATAATGAAAATAATCATTAAGCTAGTCTTAGTTTTAGTTATAATGTTCGTCAGTTTTCTGGTTGGCTTCTATTTTGTCGTTGGTTCGGAAAATTTATTTAATATGAAAACTAGCATTTCTGATACGCAAGATATTAATCCGACAGAGCCGATTGTCTTGAGCTTTTCGGTGGCACAGATTCCTTCTCAATTTGAAAAACCCATTGAGATTTTTCCCAAGGAAGATATTAAAATTGCTTGGGAAAATTCAAATAAGAAATTGATTATTTCTCCGCAAAAATTTTGGAAACCTGAAAGTGAATATAAAATTACTATACCAGAAGGCAGAAATATGTTTTTTTTCAAAACAGCATCCAAAGAAATTAATTTTTCTGTAGCCAAATACCCGCAGGTCAAAAATTTCATACCGGTTTCCGGCACCAAGGATGTGATTTTTGATATTGAGGATCCGATAACTATTGATTTTGATAAAAACGTGGAAGGTTTTTTTGTGGGCTTTGAGGTTGAACCTAAGCTCGAAATAGCGTATAACATTAACTCAGAGAAAACGCAGTTTCAGCTTTTGCCCAAGAATGCGAATGAAATAGAGAGCGGCAAGGAATACAAGGTCAAGGTTCTTATTAAGCAAAAAGACGATACTTCCGAAAATTACAAACAGATTTACGAGAGCTCTTTCGAAACTCTACCCGCAGCGCCTCAAAATTGGGATAAAGACTTTGCTCTGCGCTTGGAGCAAGCCAAGAAGTATACTCGTTCCAAAATAAAAAGTGGTAAATATATCGATATCAATTTATCCAGCCAAATTATGACTATTTTTGAAGAAGGAAGGTTGCTAGACTCGTTCCTTGTTTCTTCAGGGAAAATGGGTATGAATACTCCAAAAGGACAGTTTGACATCAGAAATAAAGCCCCCAGAGTCTGGTCTAAGGCCTATGGGCTCTATATGCCATATTGGATGGCGATAGTGCCAGATGGCAAATTTGGAATTCATGAATTGCCGGAATGGCCAGGTGGATACAAGGAAGGTGCTAATCACTTGGGTATTCCTGTTTCCCATGGTTGTGTGCGTCTGGGCGTCGGTCCGGCTCAACGAGTCTTTGAGTGGGCAGAAATAAGTACTCCAATTATTGTGTACTAAATTTATGCTTAACAATAAAATAAAAATAATAATAGTTATTTTGCTAATTGTAACCGGTGGTGTTTTTTATTTTTCAAAAAAAGAAAATAAACCAAAAAAGATTGAAACCGCTATCCCAGAAGAAATTATTATTTCAGAAGATACGGTTGACGCGGAGATTGATACTGAAGAAAATATTGAAAATAAAACAAGGCTAAGACAAGAGGACATTGAAGAGGAAAAAATTCCAGACAAAGTCTTGCTTGATGTGCCATTTACATCACAAGCCCCATTTGCCAAATGGGATGAATTGCATGAAGAAGCTTGTGAGGAAGCCTCAATTGTTATGGTTAAATATTTTTTGGACAAGAAGGACCTTTCAATTCAAATTGCTGAAAAAGAAATTCAAGATCTGGTAGAATTTCAAATCAAAAAATACGGAGATTACAAGGATAGCAACGCTGAACAGACAGCCAGACTTTATGCTGAATTTTATAGTCAGCCAAAAGATGGAGTAAAAATGGAAGTGGTTTATGACTTTAAGAAAGATGATTTGAAAAAATATCTATCCAAGGGTTATCCAATTATTGTTCCGGTTGCCGGCAGACTTTTGGGCAATCCGAATTTTACTCCGCCTGGTCCGCTTTATCATAATTTGGTACTGGTTGGATATGAAGGAGATAATATCATTACCAATGATCCTGGGACGAGAAAGGGAGATGGGTACAAATATAATATAGATGTCCTATATAAAGCCATTCATGATTTCACGGGTAAAAAGGAAAATATTGAAAAAGGCGGAAAAGCTATGATTGTTTTGGAATAAAGATACTTTGTGGTAAAATTTAAATAAGAGTAGGTTTAAAGGGGCTATATTTTAATAAAAAATTATGAGAAAAAAACAAAAAGGGGATGGGTTATTTTTAGCGGGATTTTTTTTGATTGTAGTTTCTGGCGTGGCTCTTTGGATTGGAATAGTTTTTGGTGAAAGCACGGATGGTATTGGCACGACAGGTGTAACCACCTCTTCAAGCCCAGTTAGCACAGTTAGGTCAGCTATTGTCCCAGAAGTTCAAAAAACCGCGGAACCTCTTTCTAGGATTACAAAAACAGAAATTGTTAATCCAAAAAAAGATACAACGAGCAATATCGTTTTATCTTCACCGTCGTCTACAGAAACAACGTCTTTAGTAAAAGACAAAGACACTAAAACTAAAGATCAGGAAACAGCATCTCTGATAAAGGAAAAGGATATCAAGATTGATACTCAGGTAAAAGATACAACAAAAACAAAAAAAGTTGATGTCTATGCCAAAGATACTGCCAAAAGTGAGGCTGTTCCGGCAAGTTTTATTGGTAGTGCTACCCCGACTACAGATAATTCATGGACTTTAAATGTTGATGCTAGCCAAAAACTTCCCAATGGCAATTATAATGTTTATTCAAAAGTGGAAACTAAGGAAGGGGAATATTTTTCTGGTGGAAAAAAGGTAAATGTAAGTTTGCCAGTCAAAGATATTACGCAAGAAGAAAAAGATAGGATTACTCAATCTGAAAATTCTTTAGTAGACAGTGACCATGATGGTATTCCTGATAAAGAAGAGGTTAGGTTGGATACTAATCCTTTTTCAACTGACACAGACCAGGATGGCTATCAGGATTTAGATGAAATAAAAAATGGTTTTGATCCATTAAAAGCATCGATAGACGGCGATAAGAGCGACAAAATGGTTTTTCAAAGTCCGAAGGAAATGGGCGAAGTTTCTGATAAATACAAAGTAACGAATGTAAAAACTAAAAATAAAGATGGCAAGAATGTCACAAATTTGCAAGGCAAGGGATTGCCGAATAGCTTCGTAACACTTTACATATATAGTACTAATCCGATTGTTGTAACTGTTAAGACTGACGCTGATGGAAATTGGGAATATGATTTAGACAAGAATTTGGAAGATGGTCAACATGAAGTATATGTAACGGTTAATGATAATACCGGAAAAATAACTGCCAAGAGTGAGCCAATTGCTTTTATAAAGACAGCGGAAGCTATAGATGTGGTAGGAGATTCAGAATTGGATAGTTTGAAATCAGCGCAAGATCAAACTCTAAACAGAAAATTTGGCATAGACTTCATTTTCTTCTCGATTATATTAGTAGCTTCTTTTATTGGTTTAGCTTTATTTTCTATTGGATTGCTTATAAATTTTATGCACAATAAAAATGAAGGTAGCGTTTAAAGCAGGAATTGAATTTATCAAGAAGAATCCTTCAATTATTTTTTCAATAGCTCTCATTGCAATAATTACAGGAATAATATTCTTTAATTCTTATTACATCTTGGATAAATTTCAAGAGAGTGTTGATGCTTTGTTGCGCAAGAAGGCCGTTCTCGTGGAAGATATTTTGCAGGTTTTCATTGCAGATTCTTTTGAAAATAAGGAAAATTTGCAAAATAAAATAGATGAAGTGAAAAACAAGGATTCGGAAATTCGCAATATCTCGATCCTTATCCCAAATGAAGGAGAAAAAACGTTTAAAGTTGTAGCTTCAACTAATAGCAATGATTTGAACCAAAACGTTGAGAGCAATCTGAATTTTTTGGCTTGGAATAATGAGGAAACGGGAATTGCCTATTTAAACAGCGATAATTCTTCCAGATTTTGGACTGTTTCCAAGGTTATCAAAAAGAATAATGAGAGGCTAGGCCTTATTTCTTTGGAATTTTCTTTGGAGCAGTATGATGCTTTTATAAAAGACAAAATAAATAAAGTTTACTGGGTGTCCGTTATCTCCATTTTTATTGTGTTGCTCTTAGTCTTAAATCATGCGAGGTTGTTTCATTATGCCGTTCGTGTAACTAGACTTGAAGAAGTGGATAAAATGAAAGATGAATTCATTTCTATGGCTAGTCATGAACTCAAAACACCACTTACATCACTCAGGGGGTATGTAGAGTTGCTGCATGACGGATTAAGGAAAAAAGAAAGTGTCGAAGAGACAGAACATTATTTACAGAATATGGGAATTTCAATAGAACGACTTAATAGCTTAGTAAGCGATATCCTCGAAGTCTCTCGTTTGGAGCAAAACCGTTTGCCGATAGATATTCAAGAAATAGACTTGCTTCCGCTTATGGAAAAAATAGTGGAAGAAATGAAAATATTAGCTTCTCAAAAACAGCTGGATCTGTTTTATTCTCCAGTTTCGATTCAGCACGTCATGGCTGATCCTGAAAGAGTCAAACAAATAGTGATAAATTTGATTAGCAATGCCGTGAAGTATACTCCCAAGGGAAAGATTGACATAAAAATGAAAGAAGATGAAAAATTTGTTTATGTAACTATAGCTGATACTGGACTAGGCATATCCTCAGAGGGTCTAAAAAATCTTTTTGCTAAGTTTTATCGTGTTAAAACGGATAACACCATTTCCATTGCTGGAACAGGATTGGGACTTTGGATTTCCAAACAGTTAGCCATTAAGATGGGTGGAGACATTGATGTGGAAAGTATTGAGGAGGTAGGCTCTCATTTTACTTTAAAATTGAAGAAAGCTTAAAAATAATGATATGCCAAAAAACAAATTAGCAATTTTCGATATTGACGGAACCATTTTCAGAAAAAACTTGGCCTTTGAGCTCATCAATGAACTTTCTTGGCTTGGTATTTTTAATAAAAGTGTTAGAGACATTTTGGTAAAGCACTATGTTCGTTGGTTAAACCACAAAGGAGTCTATGAAGAATACAGAAAGGCATTGGTAGATCTTTATGCCAAGAGCATAGAAGGCTGCAAGAGGCAGGACATCGAAAAAGCCAGTGAAAAAATTGCACCTTTTTATAAAGATCGAACCTATATTTTTGCCAATCAGTTGATAAAAAAACTCAAAAAAGAAGGCTACCATATTATTGCTATTTCGGGCTCTCCTTCAGAAGTGGTAGAGGAATATAACAAATATTTGAAATTTGAAAAGGCCTACGGCACGATTTATGAAACTGATAAATCAGGATTTTTTACTGGTAAAATTGCTTTTGATCCGATCAAGGATAAGGGTCAAGTTGCTAAGCAATATGCTGCTGAAAATAATCTGACGCTGGAAGGCTCCTATGGCGTAGGGGACACAGAATCGGACGCAAAATTTCTAAGTTTAGTTGAAAACCCAATTGCTTTTAACCCAAATGAGAATCTTTTATCTCTGGCGAAAAAAAACAATTGGAAGATTGTGGTTGAAAAAAAGGATGTAATTTATCAAATCAACTAACCCCTCACCTTTTACAAAATATTACGAACTTGCTGTTTGCAAAAACAAATGATATAAATAAAATATCCTTGTCGGTATTGATTTTTGTAAAAGGTGAGGGGTTAATTCTTTATACTTAAAATTATGACTGTTCTTATTGTTCTATTTATAGTTGTTGTTTTCCTTCTGTATGTTTTTATCGACATGTTGAGAACGGGGAATTCTAATAGATTTCTCGACAACTGGGTGCGCAAGGTTCTTTGGATTTGGCTTCCTTTCTATGGGCTCTGGAGACTTTCCAAGGAAGTTCTGGGTAAGAAAAAATGAACAAGAAAATAAAAAACGCCTTGATTCAGTCAAGACGTTTTTAAGTTTATGAAGAAAATTATTTTATTTTTTCCATGAATTTGGTAAATGTTTCTGGGTTTTCCATGGCCATTTGAGAAAGTACCTTGCGGTCAATTTCGATTTTTTTGTCAGCCATAATTTTTATTAGTTGGCTATATTTGACGCCGAAATTTCGTACAGCAATGTTGAGACGAGTAATCCAGAGTCTTCGCATTGTTCGTTTCTTGACTCTTCTGTCTCGGAAGGCATATGAGCCAGCCTTAATAACAGCCTGTTTAGCTGTTGCATAAAGACTTTTTCTTTTCCAACGGTAACCCTTGGCATCTTCCAACAAATTTTTTCTTCTTTTTGAAGCGGCAACTCCGCGTTTAACTCTAGTCATAAATTTTTAAGTCATGAAACATGAGACATAAAACATAAAACATGGAACATGATACAGTTTTTATTATTAAAATATAAATTTACTACGAACTACGAACTAAAAACTTTAAACTAATTAAGCGTAAGGGAGACCTCTTTTGAAATAGTTGGCCTCATCGGTCTTGAAAAGTCCGATGTCTCCTTTTTTCTCTCGTCCCTTTTTTCCAGTTTCTTTGGAATTATAATGATTTTGGCCGCTTTTTCTGCGAAGAATTTTTTTATTCTTAGTAACCTTTACTTTTTTAGCAGCAGCCTTTTTAGTCTTTAGTTTCGGCATGATATTAGTTATATGTTTAAATGTTTAAATTACTTATGGCATTATTACAACATTGAATCCTCCTGGGAAAGATTTTATTTCTTGTTCAATTTTATATTCGAAAGGAATTGTTTTAATAAAATTGACAAGATTTTCTCTGGCTTTATCTTTGTGCATTTTTTCTCTTCCCTTGAGTCTGATTTCTATTTTAACTTTATTGCCTTTCTCCATGAACTTCACTGCTTGGTTTTGTCTGACTTCCAAATCGTGTTCATCTGTTCGGAAACCGATGCGAAGTTCTTTTACATCAATTTTCTTTTGTTTGACTTTGGTTGACTTCGCGTGCTGATATTGAAATTTTCCATAATCCATTATTCGACAAACAGGGGGATTGGCTAGTGGCGAAACTTCTACCAAGTCCACTTCTCTTTCGCGAGCCATTTCCAAAGCTTCACTAGGCGTCATGATGCCCAACTGGTTACCTTCTTCGTCAATAACACGAATTTGAAGGGCTCGAATTT
>CAZJOI010000015.1:0-18851 GCA_964547585.1 uncultured Bdellovibrionales bacterium | reverse complement strand
AATAACAGCTTTCAGTCTATCATAAAAGTATAGCATCCACTCACGCGTATCTTCATTAATACTTTCTTTATATAGACACCAACAAAAATAATACCAATCGTGAATTGCAACATAAGAAATCCAATGACGACGTTCCACTTTTGTTGCAGGCCTTCCAAAGTATGCTGCTAAAATTTTATCAATACTCTCACTATCAAAATCATAATTTCCAATAAAAAATCAAGTCTAGAATCCAAAGCTTAATTTTTTTGACATTTAGTCATTTGGACTTGATTGGAAATTTGTCATTTGTCATTTAGATTTAAAAAATACTCCTTACATTAAGTTTAATTAATATCTAAATTCCTGATCAAGCTAATTCTCTTTCAAGAAGTTAAGTATATCTTGGAAGACATGTTCGTTTTTGATATCCGAAATAAAAGTGTGATAGGCTCGGCTAATGTATTTTTTCTTTTTTACTTTTGATCCTAACCTTTTATATATTCTATCCATACTCCTATAGGAAACCACGTGATCTTGTCTTGATTGAATTAAAAGACAGGGCACTTTTATTTCTGAAATTTTATCTCTGACAGATTCAACTAATTTACATATTTCCAAAGCACTTTTAATAGGATACTTTTGATAAGAAATAAGTCGAGTAATGGTTGTAGCTACTCCAAATGTTGGCGGGTAATGTTTTCTGTTATATTTTTTAAATAAAATAATAAATTTTCCCAAAATCCTAAGTATTCTTTCCAGTTTAATTTTATAAGGTGCTGCCATCAAAACCAATCCTTTTATTTCAGGCCGCTTGACTGCCAAAAGAATAGCGAGACTTGCACCAATAGAGGTGCCGCCTATATATATCTGATCGCAATCTTTTTTGAGTTCATCGATAGCTTTGGATAAATCTTCTAACCAATCTAGCCATTTTACATTTTCCAATTCTTCGGGTTCAGTTCCGTGCCCTCGCAGCATTGGTCCCAAGACGGTAAAACCATTCCCATTCAAATATCTTCCTAAGCGTCTTACCTCGTAGGCTGTGCTAGTCCAACCATGAACCAAAAGAATTCCTTTTCCGTTAGTCCCTTTGAAATAGAAGGGTTGTTTTACGAATTCCTTTTCTTCGGCAAAAATAAGCTCAGGATCAATAAAAATAAAGCCCCTTAAAGATTGTAGTATTTTTCTTACCATAATAAGTTATGTTTTTTGTTGAATAAATATCTTACTTAATGATTCTTCGCAAATGTTGCGGAATATGCACTAAAATCTCATAAGGTATAGTATGCGCTAGTTTGGCAATATTTTCAACTGAATTATCGTCTTGTGGATTGTTGCCAATAATAGTAACTTGACTACCCATTTTTATTTCAGGTGCCATTGTTACGTCCACAGAAGTAATGTTCATACTCACTCTGCCAACAATTGGACATTTTTGGTTGTCAAATTTAAAATATCCAACACCAGACAATCTTCTGTCCACGCCTTCAAAATACCCAACTGGTACACTTGCAATGCGCATTGTCTTATCTGCCTCATAGGTTGCATTATATCCGACACAATCGCCTTCTTTTATTGTTTTTACCGAGCTCACAATAGACCGCATTTCTAGAACGGGCTTCAAATTTAACTTTACTGAAGGAGAAGAATTTATTCCATATAATCCCAGACCCAGACGTGCTAAGTTAGCCTGAATTTTATCCGCATAGGCTAAGCCTGGCGTAGCTGCTAGATGAAAAAATTTTATTTTTTGAAAATTCCGTTTGATAACGTCGATACTTCTCTGCCATTTTTCAATTTGTAAGTTAGTGAAATCCTCTTGTTCACCATCGGCATCCGCCAAATGTGAACAAACCCCTTCCAAGTCAATCCATCTATTTTTTTGAATAATTTTTATAGCCTCCGAAAGCTCTTCAGGCATTACTCCCTGTCTGTGCATTCCCGTATCTATTTTCAAATGAAATTTTTTTTCTTTTTTCAAGCTATTATTTATTTCTTTCAGTTGTTCCAAGCTAGTAATTGTAAAAGCGGTATTAGATATTTTGCTACTGCTAATATTTTCAGCGCTGACATAACCAATAACTAAAATCTGAGATTTTATGCCTTCATTCCGCAGTGCCATTGCTTCGAACAGTGAATCTACTACCAAAAAAGCAATCTGTTCTTTGTCTAAAATTCTGGCCACTTGAACCAAGCCATGCCCGTAGGCATTGCTTTTCAAAACAGGCGCAAAAGAAAGCTTGGGATATTTTTGCTTGTATTCATTCAGGTTGTGCAGCAAATTTTCTTTGTAGATTAAAACCTCTACAGCTGGACTGTAGGCTAAAAATGACTTTCTTATTTTCCGCAGTATTCTCAAAAATATCATCATAAGGTTTATGTTCAATATCCCTAATTTAGCATAGATTTGGCAATAAATAAAAGCACTTCCCTTGCTTTATTTTTATTTTATGATATGCTTTCTACTGTTATTCGATTTTGCCGCGTTTCCGCCAAAGGCGGACAGACGTAAAAATTTTAACAGAAAAATATATGCCGCGTTCGTCTAGTCCGGTCTAGGACGCCAGGTTTTCATCCTGGAAATCATGGGTTCGAATCCCATACGCGGTACAAATTTTTTAAAACCCACGTTAAGTGGGTTTTAAAATTTTGCGGATGGGATTCGAACGGGCAGGAGCGAGACAAGTCGCCTCGGCGTAGTCGAGTGTCGATGAATGCAAGTAAGCGAGCATTCAGCGCTGCCCAGGACAAGGAGCGGAGCGACGCGAAAATCCCATACGCGGTACTGCGAGGGATTTTTCAGGTTTTATGCCTGATTTTTTTATTTTATTTTGACTTTATTTCTAATTCCCCATACTATAAAAATGTTCATAAAACATAAATAAACCAATGATTATTCTCGCCATTGAAACATCCTGTGATGAAACGGCTTGCGCCATTGTTTCTGCTAAAAACGGAGAAATTAAAATTCTTTCTAATGTCGTTTCGTCTCAAATAAAATTACATGCCAAATGGGGCGGAGTTGTTCCAAATTTGGCCGCTCGGGAACATCTTAAAAATATTAATCCCGTCATTGAAACCTCTCTTAATGAGGCTGGTTTAACATTCAAGGATATTGATGTAATTGGCACAACCAATGGACCAGGACTCATTCCTGCGCTTTTGATTGGAGTAAATGCCGCCAAAACTCTGGCTTACGTTTGGCAAAAACCACTTTTAGGAATTCACCATATTGAAGGACACATCTACGCTAATTTTATCTCTGATAAAATTAGCTCAATTTCTAATTCCAAATTTCTAATTTCTAAAAAAATTAAAAATACAAAAACTACAAACCACAAACTACCAACTACCAACCAAATAAAATTTCCCGTTTTATGTCTGGTTGTTTCCGGAGGACATACTCAATTGGTTTTAATGAAAGAGCATTTGCAATATGAAATAATTGGTCAAACATTAGATGATGCCGCTGGTGAAGCTTTTGATAAAGTGGCTCGCATATTAGGAATTGGCTACCCCGGAGGTCCTATGGTATCAAAACATGCCACGGGATACAAAATACAAGATACAAAATACAAGATACAATTCCCAAGGCCAATGCTCAGTAAAAATAATTTTGATTTTTCTTTTTCTGGGCTCAAAACTGCCGTTCTCTATAAAACAAAAAAACACCCCAGTTTACTAAAAAATAAGAGCTACGTTGCCGCTGTCTGTCATGAATTTCAGCAAGCTTCAATTGATGTTTTGATTGCCAAAACCCTAAAAGCTGCGGAAAAGCATCGACCAAAAACCATTATGTTAGCTGGCGGTGTAAGCGCTAACACTGAATTACGTAAACAACTTGGCATAGCTATCACAAAATTCATACCGAATACTAAATACTGCATACCAGCTCCTAATTTGACTGGCGATAACGCCGCCATGATTGCCGCTGCTACTTTTTTTCGTTTTCAAAAAATGTCAGAAACACAAAAAAAATCAACCAAAGAAAACTGGAAAAAAATCACGGCTGATGCTAATCTAAAGATGTAACACTATGCAAATTTTAAGACCTTTTTTTCTGGGAATTCTGGCCGCCATCCTAGCTCTCGTTTTGGAGTTATTTTTTTCGTTCTCTTCGGCACTTGAATCTGAATCATTGTTTCAAAAAGTTTCTTGGATTTTAGTAGTCTTTGTTTTGATTGAAGAAATTATCAAAATAGCTTTTATCTGGAAAAACTTTTCTGCAAGCATAAACAAGATTTCAAAATTACAAATTTTCTTTCAGTCTCTTCTGATTGGCTTGGGATTTGCCCTTACCGAAGCTGCCCTCAAGACTTCTGGTCTTTTGCTCGGAGAATCGAGAAATTTTACTTCCTATATTCCTTTTTTTGGTGCCATCGTAATTCACATTGGAACTTCCGGACTGATAGGCTTTTTGTTGACTAAAACAAATAAGGTAAGCCCTTGGACTTTCTTGCAAATGCTCCTCATTGCCTTTGGCTGGCACTTCCTTTTTAATTTTTTTGAAATCCAGATTGTAAATCCTTGGATAATGCTGGTTTTCCTTCTTTCTCTCGGCCTATTTGTTGTCCTGGCTGGCTTTAGAATTGCTACTTTTCAAAAAACTTATACACAATAAAAAACTTGCCAAATAAAATCAAAAAGCTATAATGAAATTACACTTAATAAAAAGCTAAAATAAACTAATGGTACAAGTAAAAAGATCATTTTTAGAAAAATTAACCGGAGCCAAATCAATAGAAAATGAAGATTTTGGCTCATCTCAGGATTATTCCAGACCAATTAACACCATCTACAGAGAAGAGGCCGAAATAACCATGAATCCAACATCCTTTGAAAAAAGATCTGAAGACGGCCCAGTGGCTGAGGATAATGCTGAAGGACAGCTCACAATTGATGTCTATCAGACAGACTCGGATATCGTCATCAAATCGACCATTGCCGGTGTAAAACCCGAGGATTTGGATGTGAGTATTAATAATGATATGATTACTATCCGCGGTGAAAGAAAAAACGAAGAACAAGTTTCGGAAGAAAATTATTATTACCAGGAATGCTACTGGGGAGGATTTTCCAGATCAGTCATTTTACCGGTTGACGTAATTGCTGAAAAAATTGAAGCCTCAATGAAAAATGGAATTTTGACTATTCGTTTGCCCAAGGCTGACAGCAATAAAACTAAAAAAATTCAAGTCAGAGGATTCTAGGAATAACATTTTGATTTTATGTCTTTTTAAAGGCTTTTGATAATACAAAAGTCTTTATTTTTTTATTGGGTTTCCAAATTACAAATACCCAATGACAAATTTTTGAGCTTTGGATTTTGGTATTGATTTGTCATTAGAAATTTGAATTTTGTCATTTAAAAAACAATAAAGACTTTTTATACCCTCCCCCTAAAGCAACTCTTAAAAACTATATTGCCTTTAAGCTACTTTTCAGCTATTCTTACTCTATGAAACAATTCTACTGTTTTATTTTGGCATTTTTTTTCTTCTCTCTTTTGGGGGCTAATTTTTGCTTAGCTGAAAGTCCCGCAAAATCGAATGATATTTCCCTTAAAATAGACACCTACACCCAGACACTTTCACAAAAAGAAATTGAAAATATCGTCCAAGAAAAAACTGATCTTTTTTATTCTCCAAAATATTTATCCGAGATAGAAAACATTAACTTCTGCCAATACAAAAAATCAATTGTTTGCAACCTTCTTTTTAGCTCTCGAGACAGTTATCATATTAAAAAAAATACAACAAGAACGATAGATGAAAAAAAACTAACTGATTTTCTGGCGGATCTTGAAAGAAAAGCCAATAGGGATCCGGAAAATGCGAAATTGAAATTTGATGTTGACAGAATTTCCACTTTTTCAGCTGGTTCTGATGGTCTCAAGCTGGACAAAGAAAAAAGTTTTCAAATTTTGAAAAAATTTTTGGAACAAGCAGGATCAACTGAAAATATTGCTTTGGCTTTTGATAAAATTAAACCAGAAATATCTCTTGATTCAATTGACAATATGGGCATCACTTCTCTAATTGGAGAGGGTCGCTCCAATTTCAAGGGATCTCCCAAAAACAGAATTTTTAATATAAAAGTTGCTATTGAAAAATTCAATGGAGTATTAATCAAGCCTGGAGAAGAATTTTCTTTTGTTAAGACCCTAGGCGATGTTGACGGAGAACATGGCTATTTACCAGAATTGGTCATTAAAAAGGATAAAACCGAACCAGAATTTGGTGGTGGTATCTGCCAAGTCTCAACTACGGCTTTCAGAGCCGCAATCTATTCAGGATTGGAAATTACCGCCAGACGCAATCATGCCTATCCGGTAGCCTATTACAACCCACAGGGCATGGATTCAACTGTCTATATTCCTCGCCCAGATCTTAGGTTTATAAACAACACGTCTGGATATATCTTAATTCAAGCAAAAATAGAAGGTACCGAACTTATCTTTGATTTTTACGGAAAAGATGATGGTCGAAAAATTAATGTGATTGGTCCGAAAATAACCGAAAAAAATCCAGATGGTTCAATGAAAGCAACTTTCACGCAGCAGGTATATGACAAAGATGAAAAAATACTCATTGAAGATGTCTTCAATAGCAGCTATGATTCCCCCAACAAATATCCCCATCCGGGAGAGGTTCTGACAAAAAAACCTGACGATTGGTCAAACAAACAATGGGAAACTTATAAGAAAAACAGTAAACCCTAGCCATTCATTGACTAAATGATTCTATTTTGATATCATTCGTTTTGTTATTTAAATTACAAAAATATGCGCCCATAGCTCAGTTGGTAGAGCAGTTGCCTCTTAAGCAAACGGTCCCAGGTTCGAGTCCTGGTGGGCGCACAAGATACATTATTATGCGCTGGTAGCTTCCGCCCTAGGCGGATCAGCCTTGGGCTGACAGTGGATAGATCCGCCGGCTGGCGGACTTCTAAGCTATTAGTGTAAAAAAGTATTATTTATGCGCTGGTAGCTCAGTGGATAGAGCAGTAGCCTTCTAAGCTATTGGTCGCAGGTCCGATTCCTGCCCAGCGCACAAGCAATTTATGGCGGCTATAGTTTAGTGGTAAAACACGAGTTTGTGGCACTTGGGTCGAGAGTTCGATTCTCTCTAGCCGCCCATTGAAAAAACTACTCTGCACCCTTAGCTCAGCGGATTAGAGCATTAGGGTGAAGTTTATCCCTTATAAAGTGCACCCGTAGCTCAATGGATAGAGTACTTGGCTTCGGACCAAGGGGTTGCAGGTTCGAGTCCTGCCGGGCGCACATTTAAAAAACCTCTGCTTGGCAGAGGTTTTGTTTTTTTAATATTACAAATTGGCTATTCTATACCAAAGATGTCTCTCGGGACTTCGGCTGTGTTTTGATATTCGGCTTTGCGTTTTTCTGTTTTTGAAATAACTTCTTCAAATTTAGTTCTATTGAAAAAAATCTCTTCGTTTGTTTTTGATTTTATATATTCCTGCTTTTTATTTTCATTCCAAGAATAATTGTAGACAGCTGCATACCAAAGATAACCAGAATAGGCCAGAACCAAAACAAGCACAAGAAATAGTAATAATTTCCTTCTTTTCGTGAGCATTTGAAAAAATCCATTTTTCAAATTATCGAGTTTTGTTTTGTTGAAAATATTTTTCATCTTATTTTTCTGTGTTGGGTTTTATATAGACTATAAAATTCACTTGGCTCTTTAGCACAAACTTGGGTTCAGCTACGGGTGTAAGCGAAGATTGGTTGCTCCTGCTTAGTCCAACAAAAGGATTGCTCATAACTTTTTCTTTAACTGACTTATCTTCTTCTACACTGATGCTAATTGAAACGATATTTACATAATACTCAAAACTCTCCAATCTTTTTATAAAATTATATAAACTCGAATAATTCCCAGCCAGATTTGCTTGCAAGGAAATATAATTACTCTCTGGTAATTTTATATTTGGCTCAGTTTTGTTTTTTGTCTTAGTGCTGACTTTATCTTTTTCCTTCTGACCATCATCAATAATTTTTAAATCAATTTTATTCTTGGTTTCTTCCGCCAGGGTGTCTATTTTTTTGATAAAATCAACCTCGTCCTCTTCCTTCAAAATGCCTGTCAATTTTTTGTCATTTTCTACTAATTCTCCAGATGTCTTTTGTATCTGAGGAATTTTTGCAAGTTTTTTTTCATTTATTTCAGAATCAATTATTTTTCTTTGCATTTCATCTGCATTGAACTTAATATCTTTTATTAGACGGCAGATTCCCCAATAAAAAAAATTTCCGACCAAAACAACACAGACCCCGGTGACTATATATATTTTATATTTTTTGAAAAAATCTTTCATTATATTTCCCTGATACATTCCAATTTAATCCCAAATTCTATTTGAAAATCAATGTTATTCTTAGAAACCAAATTGGACAAAGGCAACTTAACATCCTGAAAACATATTTCTTTTTCCAGCTCATTTTTCAATGAAACAAGCGCTTCTCTTGTTTTAGCTTTACCTACAATGAATGCCACGGTGTCATTATTAGAAAAATCACTTAAGATTATGTCTGAATTCAAAATATTATTTAACTTCAAAAACAATTTTGACCAATAAATTTGTTCCTTTTGAATATTTTCAATTTCTGAAAGCTTGGAGTTTATTTGTTTTGTTGCCAAATTATATCTCTCAATTTCAGTGTATTTTGACTCAAGACCTTTTTTTTCATAACGGCTGTCCATTGAATTGAGATTATTCTTCAAAATATAACCTATATTCAGAAGGAGAAGAAAAAATATCAAAAGAACCCCGAGAACTCCTGCCCCCCATTTCAAAATTGCCATCAATGTTTTTGATTCCCTTATCGCTTCTTTTCTGTGTATGGAAAGTAGATTTAATTTAATCTTCATAATAATAAAAACCTCTCAAGGCAAGTCCTATTGCCGTTGAAAATTTTATAGAATCTTCCCGATTAATTATTGGCAAATCATTACCCAATCTCAGGTTTATCCAAGGATCTCCCATTTCCACGTCCCTTCTCAATCTTTTTGTTAAATACGGGATAATACCCTTGAGATTAGCGCCCGTACCAGATAAAATTATTCGGTCTACAGACTTCGCTTTTTGCAGAGAATTTGAATAAAAATCTGCAGTATTTTCCAACTCTTTGGCTAAATTTTCCAAAACTGATTTTACTGAACTAGGAATTGGATTATTTTTTAAAGGATTTTCTAGGCCGTAATCATTTTTTATTTTTTCCGTCTGAGCTTCATTAATATTAAGTCCCTTGGAGATAGCATCGCTAATAACTTCAGAAGAGAAGGGAATACTCGATGTAAAGCAAGGGACACCATCTTCCACAATAATGAAGCTTGTTCTAGTTTTTCCCAAATCAACAATCAAATCAAGTGACTCACTCTGGTCATCTTCTGGAATCAAGCTTCTGGCCGTAGCAACGGATTCCACCTCGAAAACATATGGCTCCAGTCCCGCCTCTTCCAAAACCTCTAACAAAGTATCCACGACTTCCTTATGAACGGCCACAGTTAAAACTTTTTGCTTGTTTTTGACTTCGCTATCAATAAATTGCCAGTCGAAATAAACACAATCAATAGCCAGCGGTATATTAGCCTCCATCTCCCACTTAACAGCTTCGTAAGCCTCCCCTTCATCCATTTTCGGAATATTAATAAGCCGCAAAAACACCTTGGATTCAGGTAGAGAGCAAATGACTTTTTTTGTATTAATTTTTTTGGGACCAGCCTTCTTTAGGGCCTCCTTTATGGAAAACACTACTTCTTCTTTTTTTATTATTTTTCCATTTTCGATACTGCCTTTTTTAATTACAGCACAAGCGAAACTTCTTATTTTATCTTTTTTATCATCCTTTTCCAATTGAAAAACTTTGACATAGGCGTCATTTATGTCCATACCAAAGAATATTGGTTCCAAATTTATTATATTTTTGTTTAGAAAACTCATTTTTTGTTTCTATTTTTTTCAGTTTATCACAATTCTTCCCAAAGATCCATAGCATAACCAACTCCGGTTGGAAAAAATGGAGGCGGATAATAAAGCAGATCGCTATCAAAATTAAGATAGGCATGTTGGTAGCCAAGATCTAGCCACCAGATGACCCCTTTACCAACATTAAATTTTCCATTAGTTACAATTGATCCAAAAAATGTAATTGAGTTAGGGAAATCTAATAAATAGGTATCCCTACCTACTCTTCCATTTTTAGCCATCAAGGCTCCGTTAATTGTCAGATTGTTTTGACTATCTCTCATTACCTCAATATTATTTTGAGCCAAGAGACCCAGCATATCTTCACCATTATTGCTGGAATAAGTTATATTATTTCTACCAATAAATATATTCTTACCGGGACTTTGCGACATATCTGCCGCTATGGCCGTTACCCTCTTGTGATTCGAAGAGCTTCCCAAAATTCCTTCAATCCAAATATTATCTTCAACATAGATTGCTCCGTTATTGGGAATTGCATAGGTACTAGCACATTCCCCAGAGCAAGAACTACAGGTTCCAATTCCAGAATTTTTTAAGTAAGTTTTTATTGAATATTTTTTATAGTAAAAGAAGTCCCATCCTCTAGCACAAAAATTGCTTGTGCAATATGAATCGGCAGTGCAGACTGTCATATTATCGCCGCTTAAAATTATGTGCCTGCCTTCACCAGAATTATTAAAATAGCAACCATTAGCATCGCAAGGCGTGGTTGGTGGGTTTATGCCCTTTAATGATTCTGCTTTGGCAAAATTAATATATGGATCAATTGATGGAAAGTCCCAATGTACAGCTCCGGCATCAGTTCCGATTTGCTTTCCAGCCCGAAAAACATTTGAGTTCAAAGTGCTATTGTACTCACTCGGCCACTTAGTCCAGACTCCGGGTTTAGTACCTGAATTAATACCAAGCAATTCCCCCGGGTAATAATAAGTCTCTTGTTCGCTTGAAACAACATTATAAGCAACCCCATTAAAGTGAATCCCTTCGTTGGAATGCAATCTTCCATGAGCTACCGTTTCATCATTCAAAACAAACTGTTGATTTCCAACAATCATATATTCACTGAAAGATGGCCTTCTGAAACGTGCCTGGATAGTTCTTTTGACTTCTGGTTTTTTATTGGTCCAACCAGAAACTTTAACTGTAAAAATAGTTGACCATTCGTCGGGCGGGGTAACTTCTATACAATATTTCCCGCTTACTTCTCCGGCTTCATAATCAACAATGTAGGCCCCTGCATCTTCGCAGGTATACTCTGTACCTATTGTATTGCCATTAGCCCAAAAATCCTGAATATCTTGAGGTGTAGTTCTTGTTTCCATTTCTTTAGCCAAGTACCATTTGTAAAAATTTATTCCTGCTTCGGCAATTTGAAAGGATTCCTCTCTGGAATAATTAAAAGATCCGTACTTAACCTGAGAAGAAATATATTGAAGAATAGAAACAAGTAGAATAGATGTAACTGACATAATAACCAAAACGTAGGCTAAAACAGAACCTTTTTTTTGTTTAATATTGATTTTGTTTTGATACTTCATATTTTTCTAAATATTTCGAAGCTTTGCAAATGACTCAATGTTTATAAAATCTGGCGATGTATATGGACGAATATCAATCCAGACATTAATTTTTATCATTTTAATATTTATTATCTCCGAAGAATTTACAGGAGCAGAAAATGGAGTCGGATCAGCCAAATAATTATTACTAAAATAACTGAATATTGGCGTAGTTGCATCATTCAAAACATGCCTAGACAAAATACTTACTGAATCGTCACCAGAGGAATATGTTGGAGGATTGCTAGCCGAAGGCTCCGAAATTCCAATCCTAAACTCATCAGTATCCTGATCAAGAAAATAATGAACTTTTTCGGCATCATTATCATTATCAATATCCATGTAAACAACCAGATCAAATTCAGAAGCTGAATAAATTGGATAGTCTCCGTTGTCTGCCGATCTTATTCTTCTCAAATTATCCACAGTTGTATTAACAAGTCTGGAAGCAATAAAAGAATCTTGCCCAGTTTCATATATATATGCATTCGTTTTCCAGCTTCTTATAAAAAAAATTGACATACCAGTGCTAACCATAGCCATTATGGCTATAGCTATTATCATTTCCACAAGAGTTAAGCCGGAACAATTTTTTCTATTTTTTTTTATATCATTCTGCATCCATTTTTAATTCACTCTTAGTATATTTATTGATAACGACTGGCTCGTTTTTATCTTGATACCCACTGGCTTTTGCTTCCATGCTATACGTTTCAGAAATAAGTTCCGGCAGAGAAACTGGGAAAAAAGCCAAGCCAAAGTCGTCTGTCATCAAAGTAACATCATAAGGCTCAGATAATGAAAGATTATGCAAGCGAACTGAAGCATTTTTTATAGGTAAAAAATTAGTACTATCCAAAACAGTAACCAAAAGAGAATTTATGTTTTTGTCTGCAAAAATAGCCTTCTCTTCAACACTTGTTCCCGGCTCTATATTAAATTTTGCCTTATCATTCAGGGGAGCATCAAAAGGAAATACCTTAATGAACTCATAATTACTGATTGGATCAGAAAAGGAAAAAACATAATTACCATAGCCCAAATCTTCTATCTTGTTTTCACCGCCTGAACCAGAATTTAAATTTTCACTGTAATAATAATTCGGAACAGGAGGGGAATCTATTGAATTGCTTTTTATTATTCCTCCTGTGAGATTATAGGCTATGCCTTGAACGGTGTTTCCAAAAGAATCCTTCGTTTGCAAAGTTAAATCAGAAGTTCGATCTGTAACAATTGAATAAATATTTTTTTCTCCATCTGTAATTGAAGCATGTTCATAAACTGGATTAAACGTAGAATCCGGATAAGGCGGCAACGTACTGATACTAAAATAATCCGTCTTTGAAACTGAAATTTGATAGTCCTTTCCATCTGCCGGAATTCCTGGCAAAGAAACACCCCCGTTAGAATTAGTAATAAAATTTTCGTTAATACCCAGGGCACTATTGGACACGTTCACGCTGGCACCAGCGATTCCTTCAGAATCTTTATTGAGAACTTTTATTACTAGCGTTCCGCCACTTATATTTTCTTCAACTCCGGGAGGAGCAAAGTCAGAAGCAAAAAAAACTGCCTTCTTTGTGTTTATATCATTTTCCCAAGCTACCTTAATGGCTACTCTTTTAAAATCGGCTGGTCTATCATCATCTGGGTCCTCGCCTTCGGAACCATCATATGGATTATCCACATAGCTTACTGAAGAGAAGATGAAAAAAGTTTTTCCACTTAAGTTTTTTTCCTCAAAACTAGGAATGTCTCCGTCGATGTATCCGCTATCAACAATACCCACCTGAGAATAATCCAAACTTCTAATAATTTCCATCTTTTCATTGGCTAATGAGGTAGCTTTTAACTTGTTTTTTGCTTCAATTATAAGACTCGTCCCAGAGGAAAAAATAGAATAAAATGTAGTCGCTATCAAAGAAAAAATAAACAAAACAACCAAAGCTTCAATCAGCGTGAAGCCTGTAGCAAACTTTATTTTTTCTTTTTTCCCAAAAGATGCGTGCAATCTCCTTATCATGTAATTTATTTTTTGTACCAAATCTATTGTATATTTTCCATTACACTATACATCGGTTGCAGAATGGAAATAGCAAAAAATCCGACAGCCGTTCCAATAAAAATCATCAGAATTGGCTCAATTATAGAAGACAAATTTTTCGTGATTTGATCAACTTCTTGTTCGTAAAAATCAGCCAACTTGGCGAGAACCTCTTCCGTTTTTCCGGTTTCTTCTCCTACTTCAATCATTTGCGGTACCAGAACTGGAAAAACTTTTTTTTCTTCGTAAATAATGCTGCTGAGATTTTCACCTTTTTGTACATTCTCCGCAGCCCTAACAAGAATCTTCTTGTAACGAAAATTTCCCAATGTTCTTGAAAGAATTTTGAGAGCCTCGACTACGGGTACTCCACTGCCAAGCAAAGAGCTGTATATTCTGCAAAATCTAGCACAGTTAAGTTTAATAACCAGATTACTCACACCGGGCAGATTGATGGAAACAAATCCTATTGTTCTTTTACCGGCTGCCGTTTTTAAAAAGACAATGAAGATTATAATGAAGATGATCACTCCTGATAGCATAAGTGCCCAATGACTTTCAAATAGATTACTCAAAAAAATTATGAACTTAGTGGACATTGGCAGCTCAGAATCAAATTCATCAAACATCGCAGTTAGCTGAGGAATAACAAAAATCATCATCAAAAAACCAATACCAACCATGGCTACTAGAATAACCGCCGGATAAACCAAAGCACCTTTAGTTTTTCGCATGATGTCATGATCCTTTTCCATTTGCAGAGCTAGAATGCTCAAGACCTGTTCCAAATTACCACCTACCTCGCCTACTCTAATCATATTCACAAACAAATCATTGAAAACTCCAGGGAATTTAGCCATGCCATCAGAAAGCTGATTACCGGCTTGCACATCTTCTTGAATATTTTTAAGGATAGCTTGGAATTTTTTATTTTTTGTTTGAATGGCTAAATTTTTAAGAGATTTGGATACAGGTAAACCTGAAGCCACCATCACACTCAGGTTTCGAGTAAACATCAATTTTTCCTTGAGGGGTATCGTTGAAAAACGATCCCAAAAACTGATTGTGTTTCCATTTTCTTTTTCTGTCTCTAATTTTTCAAAGGAGGTCAGGACATAACTTTCAGATCGCAAAATTCTGGCCAGATCTTTTTCATCCTTAACCTCAATTTGACCACTCCTTACTTCTCCGGAATAATTTTTAGCTGTGTATTTTACTTTCATAAAAAAATATTTTTAAAGGTTGAACTTTTTTTCTAAGGTTGAGCCTTAGAAAATATTGGATTATTCAGTTGTTACTCTGAGTATTTCCTCTACCGAAGTAAGCCCGCTAGCCGCTTTAATAAAGCCATCTTCTACCATATTTAACATACCTTCGGATTGACAATATTTTTCCATCTCCTCTTCTGGTGCTTTATGAGAAATCATTTTTTTCATTTCATCGTCTACTTCCAAAACTTCGAATATCCCCAACCTGCCCTTATATCCCTCCCTATTGCATTGTTCGCAACCACCGGGACGATAGAATTTAATACTCTTCCACCTATCCTTATCTCCTGAATTTTCTTTAATTTTTACCACATCGCTATTTTTTATTATTTCAAATATTCTATTCATATTATAATTTTTTTCCAGATTCTTTATGTCATCCTTGTCCAAAACGTATTCTTTTCGACAATTAGTACAAAGTTTTCGGACCAGACGCTGAGCAATAATGGCATTGATGGTTGAAGCCAAAAGAAAGGGTTCAGCACCCATATCAATCAACCGCGGAATTGTTCCGACTGCGCTATTTGTATGCAAAGTTGAAAGAACAAGATGTCCTGTCATAGCCGAGTGAATAGCCATTTCCATAGTTTCCTTATCTCGAATTTCTCCAACCATAATAACATCTGGGTCTTGACGCAAAAGTGAGCGTAATCCAGCAGCAAAAGTTAGTCCGACTTTTGGGTTAATTTGCGTTTGATTGATTCTTATCATCCGATATTCAACTGGATCTTCAACTGTACTAATATTTAATTCTGGAGTATTAAGAATATCCATTATGGTATAGAGCGTAGTTGTCTTTCCCGAGCCAGTTGGTCCAGTTACTAAAATCATGCCATTGGGCTTTTTAATATGACGATGAACAATTTCCAGACCTTTGCCGGAAAATCCCACATCCTCAAGCGTGAGTCCCTTGGAAGTTTCATTCAAAAGACGCATAACGATCTTTTCTCCATCAAAAATAGGCAGAATACTCACACGAAAAGAAATCTTCAAGTCATCTTTTTCGATTTTAAATCTTCCGTCTTGTGGAGTTCGATGTTCATCTAGCTTTAAATTAGAAAGTACTTTTATTCTGGCAATTATTCCTTGCATTACCTGCTTTGGCAAAGTCATGGCATCATGCAAAACACCATCAATGCGGTATCTCACTCGAACTTCTTTTTCATCCGGCTCGATATGGACATCACTCGCATCCTGCAAAATAGCATGCTTAATCAACGTGTCCACTATCCTGATTATGGGTAATCCTTGAGCTACTTTTTCCAAATCTTCTTCCTTGCCATCTTCCTCAATTTCTTCCGAGCTACCCGTAATCATGTCCCCGAATTCAGCCTTAAGGCTCTTTTCGTAATATTTCAAAACGTTATCAATGCTTTCCTCTGTCGTTAAACAAGCAACAACTTTCAGTTCTGACTTTTTTCTGATAAAATCAATGGTTTGAATATCTTCAGGATTAATCATAGCTACCTTCAATTCCTTTCCTGTTTTATTAAAAGCCACTATTTTATATTTTTTCGCAATCGGTTCAGGAATCATCTGCAAAACATCTTGAGGAATAATTTCTTTGGTCAAATCAACAAAAGGAACGCCCAGAATGTAAGCATAGAGTTTTCGCAAATTAACTTCATCGATAAGCCCTTCTTTCAAAAGTATTTCCCCTAATTTTGTTTTTTCCTCTTCGGCCTTTAGATAGGCCTTTTCCAGATCATCAGATTTTATTATATCAGAATCAGTTATAAATTCTTTTAATTGTTTGTTTTTTATTTGCATTTTTTAAAAATTGATTGGGACATCTTACCCAATGCCCAGATTTTCCTTTATTTTTTTAACTATATCTTCTAATGTATAGCTTGATTTTATTAAATAGGTTGTGACTCCGAGATCAAAAGCTCTGTTAACATCTTCGGCACTTTCGAGATTCGTTAACAAAATAACCGGTATTTTTTCTGTTTTTTTATTTTTCTTGATTTCTTCTAAAACTTCAAAACCGTTTTTCTTGGGCAAAATTATATCCAAAAGGATCAGGTCGGGCTTTTCTTTTTCGACCAAGGCTATTCCATCGTCTCCATTAAGTGCACTGACTGTCTCAAAATTTTCCATAGATAAAAATTCCCTAAGAGATTCCTGAAGCGATGCTTCATCTTCAACTATTAATATTTTATATTTTTTCATATGTTTTAGAATAAATTAAAATATGCCTTTCTTAAAAAATCTTAAGCTACTGGTAATGAAAAATAAAAAATAGACCCAATGCCCTCTTTTGATTTAAACCAAACTTTCCCGCCAGATTCTTTAATGATATTTTTTACGATATACAAACCAAGCCCAGTCCCTTCGGCTTGATAGCGCGACACATTGTAGCTGCGAAAGAACTTGCTGAAAACTTGCTTATGTTGGCTGTTTGGGATACCTATTCCGTTATCTTTTATACTAAAAACCCAAAAGCCATTATTTTTTTTAAGCAGAATTTCAATTTTTCCGTATTTTCTGGAATATTTTATTGAATTGCTTACAAGATTTTCTACGGCTAATTTTATTTTTTCCAAGTCTCCCAAAACCATAGCCTCATTTTTGCGACCGCTTACATTTAATTTTAAAACTATTCCATTATTTTTTAACGAAGCCCTCAGATTACTTTTGGTTTCATCGATAATCTGCACTAGATCAATTTTTTCTTTTTTCAGGTTTAATCTTTTTTGGTCAATCTTAGCTACATCCAAAAGATCTCCCACCAATCTGGCCATGCGTTTTGTTGAGATTTCTATGTTTTCAATTCCCTGCAACTGTCTTTTGGTTAGACCTTTTTTAAATTTAGATTTCAAAATTTCAATTTCCCAATTAATAGCCGCTAGTGGCGTTCTAAGCTGATGTGAAGCTATAGCAATAAATTCACTTTTGGCCCGATTAAGTCTGGCTATCTGCTCAACTCCATTAACGATCATGCCGCCAAAAAAGAAAATCACCCCCGTTACAATACATTCAGATAAAACCAAAATCCTAGGATCATCATAATTTCTAGCAATAATAAAGGTTGTCGTCATAGCTATAATATTAATGACACCCATGACGATAAAGAGAAATGATGGGGTTTGCCAAATGCTCACTCCCAATTCACTAGCTTGTCTTTTCAGGTTTAAATCATTTGTTATTTTCATTTTTGTTTTCCAGGCCAAGATTGGTTTACCCAATCCATAGCCTCCTTTCAAATTGATATTGTGAATAAATTATAACACAAAAAATGAATATAAAAAAACCACTTTCCCAAAAAGTGGCATCCTGATTTCAATTTATACATACTTATTTAACAATTGACCCCAGGAGAGATAGGTCATTGAGTTTTCTTTGAAATTTTTCAAAAATTTTTGCTCCCTGTGGTTCTGGTAAAAAAACCAGCATCCTTTCATTAGCAATAATAACACTTCCGCTTTGATGAGTTCGCGGATCCCTAGAGATTCTTTCTATTTGCCATTTTTTCAGCAATTTTTCCACAAAATCGGCCTGCAAAAGCTTTTCACCGATTTTTCTTATAATTTTGGCTGGTAAAATGTCCTTTACAAATTTCATATTGGAACTTTCAAAAACCGTGTAATTCATTTTATATTTTTTTATCCAAACATTTTGTTCCCTAAACCTTTGAAATGTTTTCGAACCAAAAAGTGGAAATAAGAAGCTATACTCAGAAGCGGAAAAAAAATATTCGGAAGTGCCAAAATCATTTTCAAGATTTATTTTTAAATATTTCTTGTTCAGAAAGTGATTAAGACAGACTCTGTCCTCTATTTTTGTTCCATATCTTCTTTTTCCTAAAAGATGAACAAGGAGAGTTACCAAAAGTCTCCCTGTAAATATTTTTCTATTTTTAAGTGCAATCAAAAAATCCAAATCACTCTTTTTTTCTGTATTTTTCATGGCCAATCTGCCGGTCACCGCTACCATGCGAACATACGGTACAAAACGTAAGAACTTGGCTATTTTTATGGCTAT
>CAZJOI010000014.1:0-19038 GCA_964547585.1 uncultured Bdellovibrionales bacterium | reverse complement strand
CGCCTTGGCGGGGGAGGCTGCCAATCCTCAAAACTTTAATTTTGAAAAATTGCGGAAGCGGGAGGATTCGAACCTCCGGACCCCTTTCGAGGTCAACACATTAGCAGTGTGCTCCTTTAAGCCACTCAGGCACGCTTCCAATATACTAAATCAGATTAACAAAGATTGAAATAAATATCAAGAAATAAAGAATAAAACCAAAGCAATTCTTTACAAACTCCTATTTGTGTGCTATGCTGTCCCTACGGTGAATATTTCAACTAGTAGTCTAAATATTCTATATATAGATGAGCTAAAGAGTAAGTCACCCAATTTAATTCGTCAGTTGGCGAAAAAAACTAGAAAGAGAGGTGACTAATACTCAAATGGCTTATCAAGACAATAATCGTCCTCAAAGACAAATGTTTGACATTACATCTTTGGGAATCGTTTGTTCAGAATGTGGAGCAGCTATCAATCAGCTTCCTTTTGAACCAACTAAGAAAGAAGATGGTACCTTTGGAAAACTTTTTTGCTACGAATGTAACAAAAAAAGAATGAAAGACAGAGGACCAAGAAGAGGTGGATTTGGTGGTGGATTCGGTGGTGGAAACAATAACAGAAATCGATACTAATTCAAACTTTTTCGAATAAAAAACCTGCCTTTTCGGCAGGTTTTTACTTTATGAAAAATAGTCTATAATCGCAGCATTCTGCTCAAAGAATCTCGTAATTTGTAATTCTGTTTAATTTCCGGTATGTATTGTAAGAGAATTTTGTGGATTTCTTCCGGATCTTCATTATGTAGCGGGATTTGCAAATAGGGAATTACGTTGCTTTTAATGTGTAAGCTAAGGGATTTTATCGTTTCCGGATCATAGAAAATCCAAAAAGAATTTATTTGTTCAAATTCATAAATTTCTTTTCCGATTACGATTCCTTTTTCTGCTATCGAGAAATCCAACATTTTTGGTTCACGGCTGATATAAATATACTCGATTATTCCAATCAAAATGAAAGTGATGGCCATAATGGGACTGTTAGTAAAAAAGGCATAAACAATAATAGACAAAAGTCCAAGTGTCATGACAACATACCATTTTTTGTCTCGATCATAGCTTTCATATTCCGGTGCCTGCCAGGTATAAAAAATATCCCCAGTCATCCTATTAGGTAAGTTTTCTTCTTGTGATTCTGGCTGAACTTGTTCAGATTCAAATTCCAATTCAGTTTCAGTCCTTGGTCTTTCTCTCTGTTCCTCTTTTTGCCTAAAGTTTTCTATGTACATTATGATTGATTATTTTTTAACTGGTTTAATTTTATCATAATTAGAGGATTTACAAAAATCAAGAGAGCTGATATGGTTAATATTGAATTGGAAAACAGTAGCGAATATTTGGAAGAATGCCCGACCACCGCCTTCAGCGGGGCCTCGCTAACGGCGATGGGTGGTTAAAATAAATTTATGTATTTTGTATATATTTTGAAGAGTCAGAAAAATAGAAAATACTATACTGGCTCAACATCAGATATCGAAAAAAGACTCAAAAAACATAATGGGGGTGGAAATAAATCAACAAAAAGCGGGGCTCCTTGGAAAATTATATACCAAGAAAAATATGAAACCAAAAAAGAATCCTACAGAAGGGAACTGCAAATAAAATCATATAAGGGAGGCAATGCTTTTAAGAAATTATTAAATAATCCATGGAAGAGTGCCCGAGTGGTTTAAGGGAACAGTCTTGAAAACTGTCGTACCTGAAAGGGTACCGTGAGTTCGAATCTCACCTCTTCCGCCTTCGGTTCGCTGAAGCGAACCTTCGGCGTGACGTAGTCCGCCAAGGTTTGCGAAAGCGACCTTTTCTCATTATAGCCTAGCTTTGTTTGATTATTGAATTATTTATGTATTACATATATAGCCTAAAATGTAAGAACGGTTATTATATTGGCTGTACAAACGATTTAAAAGATAGAATTTATAGGCATCAAAATGGATATGTCCCAGCTACAGCAAAAAGATTGCTAATTGAGTTGGAATTTTATTTTGCAATTAGAAACAAATATAAGGCATTTGAATTTGAAAAATATCTTAAGTCTGGTTCAGGAAGAGCTTTCGCAAAAAGCATTTAGCATAAATGTTAGAATGAATAAAGAAACCATCGACTGCTGATGGTTTTTTTGTTTGTTTGTATTTTTGTATAAAAATTTTTTGATAAAAAAATCCCAGAGAGTTCAAATTTTTTGATCCCTCTGGGTTCTAATGCTACTTCGGTTGCTTACTACTTTAGAGTCAAAATTATTTCAGTGTATGACTCTAACAAGTTTGGACTATTTTTAAAAACATACTCCATTGGTAGCTTTAACCTTTTTGCTGCCCACTCCTGAAGAATTATAAGCTTAAGCTTATTTTCTTCAAACCTAAGCTCAAACAGTGGATCTCCATTGCTTTCCAAAAGAAGCTTCTTTGGAGATCTTTTGCGAAGCTCTTTTTTGAGAAAAGGAGCTAGGTTAAACCAAATATCCCATGCTATTAGAATAAAATGGTTAGCCGATTTTTCCACCCATTTTGGCCTAGGATTGTAGACAGTTTTTTTCTTTACTTTTGTTTTTTCATCTCCGGTAGCATCTCTGATCATTTTTTCCGTAAAAACAAAGCCGTTCATGTATTCCTCCTTTATTATGGTATGAAAAAATGTTTAAAAAAGCAACATTTATTTATAGCATACTTTTTATTTTTTGCCAAGTCGGGTTTATTTTTATATAATAGTGAGGTATGAATGACATTATTGAAAAAATAAAAAAATCAGGATTGCGTGGTAGAGGTGGAGCTGGTTTTCCTACAGGCATAAAATGGGAATCTGTTGTGAAATCTATCGCGGATAAAAAAACAAAAGACAAAAACACTAAATCTTTTGTTATTTGCAATGGCTCGGAGGGCGAACCAAATGTTTGCAAAGATGATTATATTCTGGATAATTATCCAGAGGAAGTTGTTGAAGGAATAAAGATTGCTATGAAAACTACTTCTGCTAAAGAAGCTTATCTTGTTCTTAATCACAGCTTGTTTGAAAAATATGCAGAAGAATTGGAAAAAATTATTGGCAAAGCGAAGATAAAAATTTTTAAAAAAGTTGGTGGCTATCTTTGTGGGGAGGAATCAACGATGATTGAATCAATCGAAGGCAAAGAAAGGAAAGAGCCACGCAATAAACCACCTTATCCGACAGAGATCGGCCTTTGGGGCTGCCCGACACTAGTCAATAATATCGAAACTTTTTATTCAATTGCTTTGATTGCCAGGGATGAATACAAACAAGAGCGCTTTTATACAATTTCGGGAGATGTCAAAAATTCCGGAGTATTTAGGTTACCTGAAGATTGGCCAATGGAAAAGGTTTTGCATAAAACCGGAAATTTTCCAGAGGAAAAGTTTTTTGTTCAGGTGGGCGGAGGAGCTAGCGGTCAAATTTTTTTGGATACGGAACTCACACAAGAAGCTTGTGGCATGGGAGCAATTGTCGTGCATCTTTTTTCTCAGACTGACTTGAAAGAACTGATGAAAAAATGGATTGAATTTTTCTATGCGGAAAATTGCGGCAAATGTGTGCCTTGTCGCGAAGGAGTCTTTCGTTTACGTGAAATGCTCGAGGAGGAAAAAATTAATTTTGAAGATATGCGAGATGTTTTGTTAAATTTGCGAGAAAGCAGCTTCTGCCCATTGGGGAGAGCGGTAGCAGCGCCATTTGAAGGACTGATTGGAAAAATAATTTTAAAGTAGGGTACAAGTTTATATATCTTAGCTCTGTTGATACGTGTTCCAGCGCGATAATAAATATAAAAAGATTTTCAAGTAAAAAATGAAAGAAATGAAAATAAAAATTAATGGAAAAAGTTGCGTTGGCAAAGAGGGCCAGACAATTTTGGAAATAGCCAAAGAGAACGGGATTGAAATTCCCAGTCTTTGCTATCATTCAGATTTGGAAGCCAAAGCCCTGTGTCGGATGTGTCTGGTGGAAATAAAAGGTCAAAAAGATCTCAAAACATCTTGTTCGCTTCTGGCTGAAGATGGGATGGAAATCTTGACCAGTTCTCCCCGAATAGACAAAGCTAGAAAAATAAATTTGGAACTTATTTTTTCTCATCATCAAGAAGAATGTCCGGATTGCGTCTGGCTATATAATTGCCAGTTGCTTAAAATGGCCAAACAACTTGGAGTTGAAATCACTCGCTTTAAAGACAGAAAAGCTGGCAGAAAAATATCTCAATGCGGAACCGTTGTCTTTGATCAGACTAAATGCATTGATTGTCGCAATTGCGTGGAAGTGTGTCCAGTTGGATTTCTGGAAGTTGAGGGTCGGGGGGCAAATATCAGAATTAAAGAATCAGAAGACGAAAAAAAGGAGTGTATCAATTGCGGACAGTGTATTGTGCATTGTCCAGTTGGAGCTATTGAAGGTGCGGGCGAGTTTGAATATATCAACGATCCCTTTAAAGATAAAAACAAAATTGTTGTAGTGCAATTTGCTCCATCGATCAGAACGAGCATTGGCGAAGAATTTGATTTGCCAATAGGAGAAATTGTGACAGATAAATTGGTGGCCGGAATGAAAAAGTTGGGCTTTGCCAAAGTTTTTGATACTTCGGTTGGAGCGGATTTTACGACATTCGAAGAGGCTGGAGAATTAAAAGATAGACTAGAGAAAGGAGAAAACTTGCCAGCTTTTTCTTCATGCTGTCCTTCTTGGGTAAAATTCATCGAATTTTATTATCCGGAATTTATTCCTAATCTTTGCACATCACGTTCGCCTCAAATAATGTTGGGAGGGCTGATTAAAACTTTTTGGGCAGAAAAAGAAAAAATTAATCCAAAGAATATTGTGGTAGTTTCGATTATGCCTTGCGTGTCCAAAAAATATGAAATTAAAAGAGAAGAATTAAAAATTAACGGAATGTTCCCAGTGGATTACGTTCTGACGACTCGCGAGCTGGCTTATCTTTTTAAAAAGAATAAAATAGACTTAAGGAATATTGAATCAGAGAAGGCGGATGATCCATTCGGGATTCCAACTGGAGCGGGTGTAATTTATGGTGCCAGTGGTGGTGTTTTTGAATCAGCTTTGCGTACGGCCTATTTCAAGATTACCGGTAAAAACCTAGATAAGGTTAAGATAAAGGAAGTGCGAGGAATGCAGGGTATCAAAAAGAAAGAGATAAAAATCGGCGACAAGATAATTAAAATAGTGGTTGTAAGCGGGATTAGAAATGCCAGAAAGATGCTCGAAGAGCTCAAAAAAAATCCAGAGGCTTTTGATACTATGGAAGTTATGGCTTGCCCTGGGGGATGTATCGGAGGTGGTGGGCAACCAGTTCCAACCGATGAAGATATCCGAAAAAAAAGAGCAGCTGCTCTCTATGACATTGATGATAAAAAAGAGGTGAGACTGGCACATGAAAATCCGGCGGTGAAAAAGGTGTATGCAGATTTTTTGACCAGTGAAGAAATAATTAAGCCAATTTTACATACCAAATTTTCACCTAAGAAAAAAACTACGTTGCAAAAACTCAGGAACTCAAAGGAAACGAATATGTTGTAATTTTAAGTTTTAAATTCTAAATTTTAAATCAAATTCAAATTTAAAAATGACAAATGCAAAGTATGATTTAGAAAACAGAACCACAAGATTTAGCGAGGATATTATAGTATTTTTGAAAAATATAAAAAAAGACACGATAAATACGCCGCTAATTAATCAATTAGTAAAGTCTGCAACAAGTATAGGTGCAAATTATTTTGAAGCTAATGGGGCTGCATCGAAAAGAGATTTCAAGAATAAAATATGTATATGCAAAAAAGAAGCCAGAGAGACCAAATATTGGCTGCAATTAATTGCTAAGTCTAATCCTGAGAAAAAGAATGCATGTAGAAAATTTTGGCAAGAAGTACAGGAATTTACTTTGATTTTTTCTAAAATTATCATTACAATCAATAAAGAAAAATAATTAAAATCTAATTAAAAAATTAATATTTCAATTAAAATTTTAAATTTAAAATTAACATTATGATAACCCTAATCCATGCAGATATTTTCTTTTTTGTGACAGCTATTTTTGTAGTTCTTTTGACAATCTTCTTGGCTGTGGCGGGAACTTACTTTGTTCTTATTCTGCGTGATATGAAGGAAATATCCAAAAAGGTTAAAACGGAAGGCGGCGAGATCATTGAGGATGTAAAAAAAGTGCGCGAAAAAATAGAAGAAGAAGGTGCGGGCTTGGCTGCTATTGGAAGAATGTTCGGACTATTTTCCAAGAAAAGAAAAAAGTGATAGTTCATTTTTTTATTAATATTGTTACAACTAGATTAAATTTTTAATTTTAAAAATTTAATCTAAGTATTTAAGAAAAAAGTTAATTAATTTAAGAAAAACTTATGCAAAAAAAAATGAGCACGGGCGGGAAAGTTGCTGTTGGGGCAGGATTGGCTGCTTTGGCTGTGGCAGCTGCCGGAACCTATTTTCTTTTTGGAACAAAAAAAGGGGCGAAGGCCAGAAAGCAAATCAAGGGTTGGACGCTGAAAGCCAAAGGAGAAGTCTTGGAGAAGATGGAAATGTTGCAAGATATTAACGAAAAGGCCTATAACAAAATTGTGGATGAGGTAAAGGCGGGATACAAGAAGGTAAAAAACATTGATGCTAAGGACGTGGAAGCCTTTGGCAAAGAAATGAAATCCCATTGGAAAGGAATCAAGGCAGAAGTTGAAAAAAAAGCCAAGGGAAAAACTAAAATTACCAAAAAGGCTAAGAAAAAATAGTATAGTACTGCAGGAACATTAAAAAAGGGAGCAGGGCTCCCTTTTGTTTTGGCTGGGTTTTGAAAATTTTTAATTATCGAAGGCCTCCAGGAGGAAAGAGGTTGTGGCTTTTGCTGCCATTTTCGGACGGGGTTTCTTTTGAATGATTCTCTCCTGAAAATTCATGAGATGGTTTTGATTTGAATCCACATTGACCATCGGTGCGTTCATAGAGATCATTTCCGGATATGTCACCTATTTCCGCTGGAACTGCTCTCTCACTTTCCTTTCTGATTTTTTCTTCGTCGATTATTATTTCTGGTTTTTTTTCTTGATTTAATTCTTTATTTTTTTCAATTTCTTCATTGATTTTTTGTATGACAGCATTGCCTATTTTTCTTCTTTCACATATGTGAATTTTGCATTCATTAAATATTGCATCCAATTTTTTATTCCAAAAAGATGAATAATAATCTCCAGAATGTTTTTTGCCATATTCTCCAGTTTGCTGGAGCTCTTTTCTTATTTTTTTTACTATTTTTTCAACTATCTCGCTGTTCATCGGGTTAATTTTATTTTTTAAAGCTAACTATATTTTATCACAAATTGGTTGTTTTTCAATCTTTCTTTTAATTTCCTGTCGAGCAATAACGGCGGCAAAAACCTTGCTGGCACCACTGGCTTTCAGGACTTTGGCGCATTCCGAAAGGGTTGAGGCAGTGGTGGCGACATCATCAATAAGCAAAATCTTTTTACCCTTGATTGTTCCCAAAAATTCCTGATTTGGGGCAAAAGAATTTTGAACATTGATTTTGCGATCAGAATAGCCCTTGATTTTCATTTGGGGAGGAGTATATCGTTTTCTGATTAAGAGATTATTGATTATGGGAATCTCGAATCCTGGAGTCAGTTTTTGACTGACAAAATTTGCTAAAAGTTCTGATTGATTGAAGCCTCTCCAGCGGAGACGTCTCGGATGAAGTGGGATTGGGACAATAAAATCAGGCAGAGAAATATCGCTTTTAAGAATGCTTTTGGCCAAGACTTCTCCTAGGGGTGCAGAAAGATCACGGATGAAATTATACTTGAAATTATGAATTAATTTTGCAATATTATTTTCGTCATATTTTGTGGCCACAATCAGAGCATTGAGATGAAAAGGATCTTTGCGGCTGTTCTTTTTGCAATCAGAACAAATTTTTCCTTGATCAGTGATAAATCTTTCGCAACTTGGACAAAGTTGAAAATCCAGAATAACCATTTTTTGCAGACATTCATCGCAAAGCCAAAAATTGTCATAGCCGCAAGATAGGCAATTGATGGGGAATAAAGTATCTAATATTATTCTTTTTGTCTTTTGTAAGATGCTCAAATTTCTAATGTCTAATTGACCTAATTTCTAACTAATATCAAATGTCTAAATTTTTAGTATCCCTAAATTGATTGTGGGGGAATTGGGATTTAATTAGAGCAATTAGAAATTAGGACTTAGAAATCTATCTTATAACCAGCTTCTTGTTAATAATATTCAAACTAACTTTGTTATTCTTTACTTTCTCATAGACAATCATTTCTGCGATTTTATTTTCAACCAGATCCTGAATATTTTTTCTGATAAGTCTGGCACCTTGATTTTTCGCTAAACTTCTTTCCGCTAGAAAGTTGACTGCCTTTTTATCAAAAGTCAGTGATATTTTTTGCTTGTTCATGCGCTCGGAAAGCTTGGTCAGCTCCAAAACAGCTATCTTTTCTATTTCCTTCCTTCCCAGAGCATTAAAAACCAGAACATAGTCCAGGCGATTAAGCAATTCTGGCTTCATCTTTGTTTTCAGTTCGCTAAGAACAGTTGCTTTTATTTTATCAAACTGCTTGGAAATTTCTTTTTGTTTATCTTCTTTTTCAAAACCAATTTTTGCAGAAGCATTGGTAAAATCGTCCGTGCCAATGTTGGAAGTCATTATGACGATAGTGTTTTTGAAACTTACTTTGGTGCCTTCGGCATCCGTGAGAATTCCATCCTCCAAAATTTGAAGCAGGATATTGAAAACATCCGGATGGGCTTTTTCTATTTCATCAAAAAGAATAACTGAGTATGGGTTGTGACGAACTTTTTCCGTGAGGTTTCCGCCCTCCCCATAGCCAATATATCCTGCTGGAGATCCAATCAGAGATGAAACACTATGTCTTTCCATTAGCTCACTCATATCAATTTTAATCAGAGAGCCATCTTTTCCAAAAAATTCTTTAGCCAAAATTTTAGCGGTCAAAGTTTTACCGACTCCTGTTGGACCCAAAAAAATGAAAGATCCAAGGGGACGATCCGGGGAAGAAATGCCTGATTGGGAACGAAAAAGAACGTCAGTGAGCTTTCCGATTGATTCCTCTTGTCCGATTATCTGAGAGGAAAGAACATTTCTAATGTTTTTTATTTTTAAACTTTTTTCTTGGGAAAGCTTGGAAACAGGAATGCCGGATATTTTTGAGATAGTTTCCAAAATATCCTTCGCTTGGATTTCAATTGGGTGATCTTTTTCAATTCGAGCTTGTTTGGTTTGTAATTCGGCTAGTTTTTTATCCAGTTCTTTCTCTCGATTTTTTATTTCAATGGCTTTTTCATATTTTTCTTCCAGAACGAACCTTTCTTTTTCTTCTAGTAATGATTTTTTTTGATTTTCTGTGTCCTGAATTTCTTTCATAAAATCGGAAATATTTTTCTTGGATCTGACATTAGAAGCCGTTTCATCCAAGGTATCAATGGCCTTATCGGGCAAGAAGCGGTTTTGGATATATTGAGCACTCAATTCAACAGTCAGGAAGATAGCATTGTTAGAGATTACGACATTATGAAATTTTTCATAATTTTTTTTGATTCCCAAAAGAATGTTAGTAGTTTCCTCCGGAGTTGATTCTTTGATTTGAACTGGCTGAAATCTGCGTTCAAGCGCCGCATCCTTTTCGATATGTTTTTTGTATTCGGAAGATGTAGTGGCACCAATCAATTGAATCTCGCCACGCGTGAGAGTTGGCTTAATTATATTGGCCAAATCTAGGCCGCCACTGATATTGCCAGCGCCGATTATGGTGTGTAATTCGTCAATAAAAATAATGATATTTTTATTGAGGCTAGCTTCTTTTATTATTTCTTTGAGGCGTGATTCAAATTCTCCCCGAAAGCTTGTTCCAGCAATGAGTCCGGCAATATCCAAGCTCATTATTTTTTTATTGTAGAGAAAAGTAGGTACTTCGCTGGAATTAAGAAGCCTAGCCAGACCTTCAACCAAAGCTGTTTTACCAACTCCGGGTTCGCCCAAGAGAAGCGGGTTATTTTTATTCTTTCTGCCTAAGATATTAATCATTCTTTCCAGTTCCTTTTTTCTGCCGATAATGATTTCATCTTTCTTTTTCACTGCTTCGTTTATGTTCAGGCAAAATTTATCAATAAAAGGCGTAGCAGAAGTTTTCCCAGTTCTGGTTTTAGTGAAGAGTGCTTCGGGTAAGCCTGGAATACGCGAAAGACCGGTCATGTTTGCGAGATCAGACGCCGAATTCAGAGATTTTAGTAAATTTTTAGTTTTTGATTTAATTAGCATTTTTTTTGTGGCTGGGTCGGGGGAGTTTATGATGGCATAAACCAAATGTTCAGTGCCAACGTAGGGATAATTAAGGTCTTTAGCCATAGCGAAGGCTCTCACGATGGTTCTTTTCAATTCTTTCGAAAAAAAAGGTGCTTTAATTTTCTGAACATCTTGAATTGGCACAGTCTCTCTTAAGATAGGCAAAAAACTTGCATTCTTAAGGTCTAAGTCCGAAAGAATATTTTTGCCTAGGCTACCTTTCTCCATAAAAACGGCAAAAAGAATATGAATATTTCTGATTTCAATTTCGCCAAATTCTCTGGCTAGGAGCTCGGATTTTTTTAGTGAGCTTTTAGCGTGGTTGGTTAATTTCTGTAAAGCTTTTTGATAGCCAATAGAATCTTTATCTAACATAAAATTTTATAATTATTGATAATAAGTACCAATAATTATAACTCATTTTCAAAAAATAAGAAAGTTAATGAATGGCGAATGGTTTGTGCCACGTAAAATGAAATTTTGGGCCCCGCCCGCAACGCTTCGCGTAGCGATGCGGGCGGGTGTGGATAACTTTTATCCATAGCGTGTTTTTAAAAAATGTGTTATATTTAAAACTAAGGAAGAAGACGCTTTTAAAATTATTATCTTTATTAAATAAAAACAAAAATGTTTGGATTTGGAAAAAAATATTTCTTGGGTATTGATATTGGAACATCATCAATAAAAATAGTTGAGCTAGAGTCGGATGGCAATAAGCCCATTTTATCTAATTATGGCTGGGTTTATCTGAATGAATCGATTAAAAATAATGACTCTTTGGTTTTATGGGAAAGATATATATCAAAAATACTTCAAGAGGGTAAATTTAAGGCTAAGGATACCTATGTTTCTATTTCTTCATCCGGCTCTCTCATTACTCTTCTTGAGCTTCCCGAAATGGAAAAAGAGGATCTGGATCAGGCCATAAAATTTGAAGCGCATAAGTATGTTCCTGTTCCATTGGAAGAGGTTGTTTTGAGTTGGGATATAGTCGGAGAAGTTAATTCAGAAAAATCAAAAATAGACAATGTCCCAAAAGAGGAATTGGAAAAGGATATCGATGCTAATTCTCAGCAAAAAACTTCTGTATCCCCAAAGAAGATTCAAGTCTTGTTGGTAGCAGCACCTAGGGATAAAGTAGAAAAATATGAAAAATTAGCTCAGGAGGTTGGCCTGAAACTGAAGTCCATAGAAGTAGAAGGTTTTTCTATAGCCAGATCATTGATCGGTAATGATCAGGGAAACTTTATTATTGTTGATATCGGGGCAAAGGTTTGTAATATAATTTTGGCTGAAAAGGGTGTAATAAAAGTGAATAGAAATATATACTCAGGAGGCATAGACATTACCAGAGCCATAGCAAGAAGCCTTAACATCGAAGAATCAAGGGCGGAAAATCTGAAGATTAAGGGTGAAAATTTTTTTGCCAAAGAATCTGGGGTAACTTTTCCTTCTATGGAAGTTATTGTTAGCGAAATCAAAAGAGTTATCGAGGCTTATTATAAAAGTATTGGGAAAAGCAAAATAGACAACGTGATTCTTTCTGGGGGAACGGCCGACCTTAAGGGTCTCGTGGATTATTTTCAAAATTCTCTCGGGATAAGAACAATGGTCGGAAATCCTTTTAGTCGAATAGAATACCTAAGAGCATTAGATCCAAAGATAAATGAATTCAAGGCATGCTTTTCTGTTGCTATCGGGCTAGCCCTTAAAGGGGTGAAGGAAAATTTGAAGAAAAAATAAGCATATAATTTTTATTAATAAAAAAACAACTCGTTCGGCATAAAGTTAAGCCGAACTTTGCCCAAATAATTTGGGAAAAATATAATCAATTTTATTTTAAAGAGTTTGCTGTTATGAAATAAATTTATAATAGCAAGATTCTGAACTTAGTATGGTCAATATAAATTTAAGCACTTCCAATGATGGTCAGAAAAGCAACCCGTTTCCAGCAGAGAAGGTTATTTATTTGGTTGCGGTGATTGTTATTTGGTTCGTGACTTATGCAGGGGTAACTATTTACAAGAGTGTCCTGGAGAAAAAAACCAAAGCAATTGTTAGTGAGCGAGTTTTGAAAGAAAATTCTGTAAAAGAAGGAAAAAATAAAGATATTTTTGATTTTCAAACCAGGCTTACGATGGCCGATTCTTTGGTTGGTAAGAAAAATGATGTAATTGAGAGTTTGAGCAAGATCCAAGAACTTATGGTAAACGGAGTATATCTTTCTTCGTATGTATACGATAAAAAAGATGGTTCGTTAGTTTTAATAGGCGAAACAAGCGACTATACTGCTCTGGCCAGACAAATCTTGAATTTTAAAAAATCAGAATATCTTTCGAATATTAAAATCGATGATATTGAAAACGGAAAAGGTAAGATGAATTTTTCCGTAACGGCCATAATCAATCAAAGTGTTAAATAATTAATTTAATCTTATTTTTTAAATAAGACCTAATTCTTATGAAATTAAAATTATTAATTACTCCCATTGCGGTAATCATAGCAGTCGTTGCTGCTGCGGGTATAATTCTCCCAAAAGTTCTTGAGGTGGTGAATCTAGTCAAAGAACAAAAAAAAGCTGAACAGAGCTTGGCTGTAACTGAAGAAAGGATTGGGAAATCCAGTAAACTTAATCAAGAATTGGCAGTTAATACTGAAAAGCAAAATGTTCTGTTGAAGTACATACCCGTATTCAGAGAAGAAGAAGTTGCCATAAATAACTTGAATGCCGTTGCTGCTGCTGCCGGAGTTTCCATAGTAGATTTGTCTTTGTCAAAGGAAGTTGAAAAAAATGCTAATGCATTGCCAGAAGAA
Organism: uncultured Bdellovibrionales bacterium; assembly: GCA_964547585.1. Lineage (GTDB taxonomy): Bacteria > Patescibacteriota > Minisyncoccia > Moranbacterales > UBA2206 > CAZSCF01. The sequence continues at coordinate 5,844 of CAZJOI010000014.1, read as the reverse complement.
GAAGCCGGAGAAATATCGGGGGAAAATAGCGGATTAAAATCAGTAGCTAAAAATGTACCCAAAACAGTTAATTTCGATGTGGTTATCGTGGGAAGCTATGATCAATTAAAATCTTTTTTGGGAAAGCTGAATGAAACGCAACGTTTAACAGAAATATCTTCTCTGAAAATTTCTAAAACAAAAGGTATCGATGGTGCTGATTCCGACAAATTACAGGCGAATGTGGTTTTGGGGTTTGGTTATTTGAATAAGGTCAGCATTGCTAATGTTAATAGTGAAGTTTTAAATAGTGGAAAGTTCGATATGTCCGTAATTGATAAAATAACAAACAATGTTAAGACTGATTTTTCTGAAATAAACATAGGACAGACAGGAAAAACAAACCCCTTTCTTCCCTAGAAAACTGTTTTTCTAATGTTAAGACCGATGTGGTGTGGTGTTGAAGGTAAACAGAATGGCAAAATAATCCTTGTATCCCGAATGAAATTTGTGGGGATGCAGGGCGAACTAATTAATGGATAATGATAAGAAAACAAAAGGAAAAGATTCCCCAGAAGAAATAGCGGCTTTAAAAGAAAAAGCAAGCCTTTTTGGTTTTAAGTTTATTGAAAAAGCTCCAAGAAACATTAAAGGAAGCGTTGTTGGGATAATTCCTGAAGAAGTTGCAAGAAAAAACAATATAGTTGCTTTTGAAAAAAATGATAATTTGATAAAGATAGCTGTTCTGGATCCAGAAGATATGAATGCCTTTAATGTCCTGCGGTTTATGTCGGAAAAGGATGGACTGGAAACTGATATTTATTTGGTTTCTAGAAATGTTCTGAATGAAATGATGAAAAATTATGCTAGTGCAAACGTGATGGTCCAAGAAGCTGTGGATTCATTTAGGGAGGAATCGGCGCAAGATCATAGCTTTGATAAAAAAAAAGAAGTCAGTGTTGAAAAAAAAGTTGAAGAGATTTTGAAGGATGCTCCTGTTGCAAAATTAGTGGAAGTGATTTTGGCACATGCCATCGAAGGGAACGCTAGTGATATCCACATTGAACCTTTGGATAGTGATTATCGCGTACGATTCAGAGTGGACGGCATATTACGCGTAGGACTCATGATACCAAGAGAAATTGGACCAGCTGTTGTTTCTCGAATAAAGATACTATCCAGTTTAAAAATAGATGAAAAAAGAAAACCACAGGATGGAAGATTTAGGTTTAATCTTCGTGGCAGTCAAATAGATTTTCGCGTTTCAAGCTTACCAGTTATATATGGAGAAAAAATGGTTTTGCGAATTCTGGACAAAGAAGAGGGGTTGGTAAATATTGAAACATTGGGGCTATTGGGGACAGCCATAGAAAATATCAGAAAAGCTATTCGAGAATCCTTTGGAATGATTTTGATAACCGGGCCAACGGGGAGTGGAAAATCTACAACGCTTTATGCTCTTTTGAAAATTTTGAACAAAGAAGAAAGAAATATAATAACACTCGAAGACCCGATTGAATATAACCTGGAAGGCTTGAACCAAAGCCAGGTTAATCCTGAAATTGGTTATACTTTTGCGAGTGGTCTCCGAACCATTTTGCGTCAAGATCCAAACATAATAATGTTAGGCGAAATTCGAGACGGAGAAACGGCCGAGCTTTCAGTCCATGCTGCTCTTACCGGTCATCTTATGCTTTCAACGTTACACACCAACACAGCCATCGGAGCCATAGCGCGACTTATTGATATGGGGATTGAACCTTTTTTACTTTCATCATCTCTGCGCTTGGTGATGGCGCAAAGGTTGGTGAGAAGAATTTGTGATAATTGTAAGGAGAAAAAGGAAATTTCTGAAACAATAAAAAATAAAATACTGGACGAAATCAAGAATATATCCCCAGAAGAGTTGAAAAAATATGGGTTAGACATGAGTCAGGGAGTAAATGTTTATCATGGAAAAGGTTGCGATGTTTGTGATGGGACCGGACTCAAAGGACGAGTGGCTATTTATGAGGTTGTTCCAGTATCAGAAGAAATTCAAAATATAATTATTGAAAAATCTGGTAATGAGAACTTGATTGAAAAAGAGAGGGATAGGGTAGGTATTTTGAGCATTAAGCAAGATGGACTGCTAAAAGTTCTCTTGGGATTTACAACCATAGAGGAAGTCGAAAGAGTAACGGAAATAGACATAAATGTTATTAAAGAGAAGGAAGCTGAATAGGATGGGCATTTTTAGATTGGCATAATGAATATAAAAAATTAATTTTGTAAATTAACTAGCGAAAACTTTTTTGAAGGGAGCAAAAAAGTTACGTATTAAAAAATATGACTAAAATATTGGTAGTTGAGGACGATTCTTTTGTTATTGATATTTATCATACAAAATTATCCCAAGAAGGCTATGAAGTAATAGAGGCTCGCAATGGAGTTGAGGCAATGAAAAAGCTTGAAGATGTCAGACCGGATTTGATTCTTTTGGATATTATTATGCCCTATATGGACGGAATTGAAGCTTTACGCAAAATAAAAAAAGATGAGAAACTAAAAACTATTCCAGTAATTCTTTTAACCAATCTCAGTCAGAAAGAAGAAATCAATGAGGGTTTGGGGCTGGGAGCGGATGATTATCTGATTAAATCTCACTTTACTCCCTCGGAAGTTTTGGAGAAAATAAAAATTTGCTTGAAGGCGGAAGAGGCCAAGGCTTAATTTAAGAAAAATAAAAATTACATGAGAACAATTCATTCGGAACAAAAAATAAAAGGACTATTGCGCATGGTGGCTGCTCAGGGTGCTTCAGATTTGCATTTAACGGTTGGCAGATATCCAACACTGCGAATCGACGGAAAACTTGTTTCCATAAATCAAAATAATATCTTGACTCCAGCTGATACCAGGGACATCGGCGATGCGATTATCAATGAAAAGGAAAAGGAAAAATTAATCAAAAATGGGCATGTTGATTTTTCCTATAATCTTGAAGACAAGGTTCGTTTTCGAGTGAACGCCTTTTTTCAACAAGGTTATTTGAGTCTGGCCTTCAGATTAATTCCTAAAGAAATAAAAACGCTAAAGGATCTTAATGTTCCCGAAATTCTTTATGATATTACAAACTGTACGCAAGGGCTATTTTTGGTAGTCGGGCCTGTCGGACACGGGAAATCGACAACGCTAGCCGCATTGATAAATGAGATAAATCATAGGCAAGAAAAAAATATTATAACCATTGAGGATCCAATCGAATATGTCTACGAACAAGACAAATGTATAATCAATCAAAGAGAGGTTTTTCAAGATGCCAGATCTTTTGACGCGGCCTTGCAAGCGGTTTTCAGAGAAGACGCCAATGTCGTCTTGCTAGGAGAAATGAGAGACTTGGAAACCATTTCAACAGCCATTACGGCCGCTGAAACTGGACATTTGATTTTTGGAACCTTACATACCAATGATGCCGCACAAACAATAGACAGAATTATTGATGTTTTCCCTTCTCACCAACAAAATCAAATCAGAGCGCAATTGGCCAATTCGCTTTTGGGCGTTTTTTCACAACGGCTGGTGATAGGAGTGGATGGTGGCAGAGTTCCTGCTTTTGAAATAATGATCAAAAATCATGCCGTGGCCAACTTGATTCGAGAAGGAAAAAATTACCAAATAGATAATGTCATCGAAACAAGCCTAGATCAGAAGATGATTTCTTTGGACAGATCCTTGGCCGACCTGGTAAAAAAAGGATTAGTAACGGTTGAGGCGGCTAAGGCTTTTGCTAAAGATTCTAATAATTTTCAAAATTTTATAAATCACTAAAGATTTTTGTGTTTTGCTGCTTTTTTTGTTATAATTAGGGTAAATTAAAAACAAAATAATTTAAACAAAAAATTAAAAAAATATTATGAAGTTTTTTTTCAAAGCTAAAAATAAAGAAGGCTTACTAAAAGAGGGAACCATTGATGCGGTTAACAAAAATGCGGCTGTAGAGGTTTTACAAAAAAATGAGCTTTTCCCAATTTTTTTGAAGGAAGAAGACAAACAAAGTTTAGTATTGCGTAATCTTTTGAAAAGTTTTGACAATGTTTCCAATAAAGAATTGATGCTTTTTTTCAGGCAATTGGCCATTCTCATTGAAGCCAAGGTACCGATTATTAGTGCCCTCAAATCCATTGAGGGACAAAATGAAAATGTATTTTTCAAAAAAGTTTTGGAGGGGATTATTGGTGATATCCAAGACGGGATGCCATTTTCCGATGCGTTGGAAAAAAATAAAGATGTTTTTTCTAATTTGATGATCAGTGTTGTCAGATCAGGAGAGACTTCAGGAAATCTGCGTAAGTCCGTTGAATATGTGGCGGATAATATTGAAAAAAACTATTCTCTTACAAGCAAAGTGAAATCAGCGCTTATGTACCCAATGATAATAATGATTGTTTTTTTTGCAATTGGTTTTGTCGTAATAACCTTTGTCGTGCCTAAGCTGGTAGCCATCATCAAGGACTCGGGCATAGAAAACGTTCCTTGGTACACTAAGGCGGTAATTTCCGTGAGTGATTTTATGGCCAGTTTTTGGTGGATAATTCTGATTGGCATAGCTGGCATTATTGGTGGAATTTCGTATTACATTAAAACAGAAGAAGGCAAAAGAGAATGGGATTACATCAAATTGAGATTGCCGATCGTAGGTAACATATTTAGAAATCTTTATATTGCTCGTTTTGCGGACAACCTTGGCGTTCTTTTGGCGGGAGGAATTCCTATTATCCGCGCATTAAATTTGGTTAGCTCGGTTATCAGTAATTCGGTTTATCAAACTTTGTTCTTGAAGATGGCGGATGAGGTAAAAAACGGCGGCTTTATGAGTAATGTGATGGAAAAATCAGAATATACTCCGGCAATTGTTTCGCAGATGGTCAAGATTGGGGAGGAATCGGGACAAATTGATTTGGTCTTGGGGCATGTGGCTAAATATTATGAGCAGGAAACTGACATTGCCACCAAAAACTTATCCATAATGATTGAGCCCGTGATTATGGTTGTGATCGGCATTGGTGTGGGAATTTTGGTATTTTCTGTTTTGATGCCAATATACAACATTGCTGGGCAAATAAATTAAAAAGTCTAAAGTCTAAAGATTTTCGATAGAGAGGCTAAGCTTCTCTCGATCAAAAAGATCGGAAGAAGCTTAGCCTCAAGAAGAGGTCGGAAAAAAGAAAATTAAAAAAACAAGCGAAGAGAATTTTTAAATTTTTTCGCTAGTAGAATATGAAGGGAGGTGTTTTATGATAAAAAATAAAAAAGGTTTTACCCTGATCGAACTTTTGATTGTTATCGCCATCATTGGTATTTTGGCATCTACGGTCATGGTCTCCTTGGGTAATGCCAGAAAGAAAGCCAGAACGGCGGCAGTTCAATCGACACTGTCTTCAATTTTGCCTTCAATCTATATGTGTTTTGATGCGGGAGTTTCAATAAATAACGCTACTGCTCCTGGAACTACAACTATTTGTACTGGTATGGCAGAAACTTGGCCAATCCTAAATACAGGGTCAACAACCGGATGGAATTATACAGGAACGCAAACTGGAACTGCAACAACTGGAGCTTTCTTTATTGCTGCTAGCAATGGAGAAACTGCTAACGACGAAAAAGTTTGTTGCAATAGTAAAAATAATGCTTGTAAGGTTATTGCTGGTAATGCAACTTGCAATGCAACAACTCCTTAATAGTTTTTATTCTTTCAGCTCCAGAGGGGCTGAAGAGTGTAAATTATTTTAATAATAATAAATAAAAAAATGAACAAAAACAAAAAAGCATTTACCCTGATCGAACTTTTGATTGTTATCGCCATCATTGGTATTTTGGCATCTA
>CAZJOI010000013.1:16382-20010 GCA_964547585.1 uncultured Bdellovibrionales bacterium | reverse complement strand
TCCAAGATATCTTTGGGTGGGCAAATTTGGCGGGGAAGAAGTAGGGGGGTAAAAAACAGACCCATAAGGGGTCTGTTTTTAAGTAGCTAAATTTTTTATAATATAAATCCGATTTTTTCCTTCACTTCCTTCATTTTCTTTTGGGCGAGTGGACGGATTTTGTTGGCGCCAGCTTCCAAAATTTTCAAGACTTCTTCATCGGACAGGGCTTTCATTTTTTCTTGGATAGGTTGCAAACTTGCGACTACTACTTCAGCCAGATCATTCTTGAAATCTCCATAGCCTTTGCCAACATACATCGCTTCAATTTCTTGGGGGGATTTGCCAGAAAATCCAGAGTAAATGTTAATCAAATTTTTGAGGGCTGGTTTCTCATCTTGGTATTTTATTTCACTGCCAGAATCAGTCACGGCTTTTTTAATTTTTTTGCGAATCACGTCCGGTTCATCGGTCAAAGCAATCCAGTTATATTCCGAAGAAGCTGATTTCGACATTTTTTTGGTTGGGTCATCGAGTCCCATAATTCTCATCCCTTCTTTGGTTATGTAGGGTTCTGGAATGACAAATGTTTCGCCAAATTTACTGTTAAATCTTTTGCCTAATGTGCGGGTCAGTTCCACGTGCTGAACTTGATCTTCTCCGACCGGAACTTTTTCCGTGTCATAGAGTAAGATGTCAGCTGCCATCAGAACTGGATAAGCATACAATCCAACTCCAGCACTCTCGCGCCCGCCTTTTTGGGTTTTATCTTTAAACTGAGTCATCTTGTCTAGTTCGGGCATTTTGGCGATGGTATTCAAAATCCATGTTAATTCAGTGTGTTCATGAATATGTGATTGAATAAAGATACTGGATTTTTCTATGTTTATTCCTGAAGCTAAATAAATCTTAGCGACTTCCAAAACTCTCTTTTTCAGCTCCTCTGGTTTTTGGGGAACCGTAATAGCATGCAAATCGACAATGCAAAAAATGGATTCAAACCCGCCTGCATCGGCTATGCCGAAGGCATTGCGGGCAGGATCATCTTGAAGTTTGACCCAGTTTTTGATGGCGCCTAGATAGTTGCCAATATGCAGATTTCCACTCGGCTGTATGCCGGAAAAGATGCGTTTATTCATAGCGTTAGCTTTATTTTAACTAAATTTATCTTATCCTAAAATTTCTCTTTCGGCAAATAAAAAAAACCTGAGATAGAAATTCCAAGTTTTTTTAAAACCTCCTCCTGCCCCCTCCTTGAAAAGGAGGGGAGGAAAAGAGTTACACTTCTATTATTACAGGAAGTACCACTCCATAAAGTCATCAGGGACGACCACGGGGCAGGTCGGTTTTTATACCTCTATAATCACCGGTAATACCATTGGTCTTCTCTGAGTCTTAGAGAAGAGGAATGAGCCGACTGTTTCGCGGATGTTGTTTTTGACATAATCCCAGTTAGCCGGTTCATTTGGTTTGGTTTTTTGTGCAATGATTTCTTCTACTTTTTTCTTGGTGGCATTAACCAAATCAAAATTTTCCTTAACGAAGATAAAACCTCGGGAAGTAACCTGTGGTTTGCCGATAATCTGATTGGTTTTGGAATCAACAATAGTTGTGATGACAAACATACCATCTTTGGAAAGGAGCTGGCGATCACGCAGGACAACTTGTCCGATGTCACCGACGCCCAATCCATCAACCATAATGTGATTGGTAGGAACTTTTTCATTCATAACCTTTCCATTACCACGATAATCAAATTCAATGACACGACCATTTTCGCCAATTAAAATATTTTTTGGATCCATGCCAACGGAAACTCCTAGCTCGCCATGAAGCTTGAGCATAAAATAATTTCCATGGATTGGAATCAAATATTTTGGACGAATAAGATTGATCATCATTTTTAAATCTTCTTGTCTGGCGTGTCCTCCAGCATGCACGTCCATCATTTTGTAGTTGATGACTTTAGCGTCTTTGCGGTAAATGGTGTCCATAATGGCTTGTACGGTTCTTTCGTTGCCGGGAATAACCGAAGAAGAAAGCACAAAAGTATCATTTTTGTGAACTTTTACGAAGCGATGTTCATCATTAATGATGCGCATAAGGACCGCATTGGCCTCTCCTTGAGCTCCGGTGCAGATGATCGCCACTTTATTATCTGGGTACTCATTGACCTTGTTGATAGGGATTATGGTACCTTTCTTGCTTTGCAGATGCCCAAGAGCTCTGGCTATTTCAACATTAGCACGCATGGAATATCCATCCACAGCCAGCTTTCGGCCATGTTTTTCGGCGGCAGCAACAACGGATTGAATACGGCTGATAAGCGCGGAAAAAGTCGCAATGATGAGACGTCCATCAGTTCGTTCAAATATTTCATCCAAAGTTTTGGCAATACGTGATTCAGAAAGAGAATAGCCGGGAGTTTGTGAATCAGTTGAATCTGACATCAAAGCCAAAACATTTTCACTTCCAAGTCTGGCTATTTTGGCAATATCAGCGGGTGCATCCGAAATTGGGGAATGATCAAATTTGAAGTCCCCGGTGTGGATGATAGTTCCGGCCGGTGTGTTAATAGCTAGTCCGACTGCATCTGGGATAGTGTGATTTACATGAAAAAATTCAATGTTAAATACGCCCAATCTCAAACGATCTATTTTTTTGACAGTATGAATATTCAAAGGAGGTTTATCCTTGAAATCATCCTGCCTTTTCAAAACGATGCCGCGAGTAAGTTCAGTCATATAGATCGGCGGGTTACCGATTCTTTCCATGATGTGAGGAATGGCTCCGATGTGGTCGTAATGTCCATGCGTAATAATTATGCCGCGAATGTTTTGTTCTTTTCCCTTGAGATAGCTAATGTCAGGAATGATATAATCTATTCCTGGCATATCTTCATCGGGAAATTGAAGGCCCATGTCGACAATAATGATGTCGTTTCCGTATTCGAATACGGTCATATTGCGTCCTATTTCCTCAAGGCCTCCAAGAGGAATTATTCTCAAATTGTTTCGAGAATAAGAACGCTGTCCCCCGATGTGGGACAATTTTTCTGTTCTTTTTATCATAAGATTAAAAGTTGCTTAGCGATAGCTAAGTTAAAAATTATTTAGTTAATTAATTATTTATAAAGTTTCTTTAAAACAAGAAAATTTTTAAACAAGCATTTTTTTCAAATCCTCAACCATTCTAACTGGTGTTGGATCTTGTTTGTAAGCCAAGGCTAAATAATAGGAAATCCAATCGCCCAAAACGAGAGACTGAAAAACTGAATTAAAAACGCTTGAATTATCAATTTCGATTAGAGACGTATCAATACCGTTTTGCTTGTAGAGCTTGGCGGTTATTTTCATTCGTTTCTGAATTTGTGGGTGGTCGCTTTTATTCATGAGTGTCAGAATATGGAATTTGCCTTGAGGCAAAGTAAAACCTACCATTTCATTGTGACTGAGTTCCGGATAAACATTATAGAAAGCCGGAGTCTTGGCATTCTCGTTTATTTTTATTTTCCAAATCATTGCCACTGCACGCATTTTGTCGGAAGAATAAATAATGGGGGTTTTGCCGACAAGTTTTTGCGCAAGGCTCTTTCCCTTGCTTTCACTTTTCAATATTTCCTTTTTGAGATTCTCTGCTTCTCGGATTA
>CAZJOI010000013.1:0-16372 GCA_964547585.1 uncultured Bdellovibrionales bacterium | reverse complement strand
ATATTTTGAGGGTTGTTGAGAAAAAATAGCCGGTAGCATAACGGGGTTGTGAAACAAAGGGCAATTCAATGTAAGGGATATTATTTTTTTTGCAGATTTCGATCAATTTTCCGCCATAGGCAATTCCAATAACTGGCAATTTCTTCTTGATAATTTCTTGGAGAGAAGAAAGAGTCTCTTCGGTATTTCCAGAAAATGAAGAAACGATGTGAAGACAATTTTTGCCAGAATTTTTTGGCAAAGCATATGTCCTGTTGGCGAAAAGATTAAAATCTTTTTTCTGAGAGTCATTTTCATCAAGATAGAGCTTGATGACTTCGGTTGGCAGGGCTGAGCCTCCCATACCAGATACAATCACAGAAGAAAAATCACCTCTTACTTTTATATTTTTAGCCAATTCAAAACCTTCTTTAAATTGCTTAGGAAAATCAATAATAACTTGGCGTAAGTTTTCTTTATCGATAGGGTTTTGTTTTGTGCTTGGCATGACTGTTTATTTTTTAATGATTAGTCAAATATTAAGATGCGAATATCATTGGATATATTCTAAAACCAATTTTTTATTGGTATATTCGTAAAGAATTCGTAATTTGTAGAGAACTTCTTATTTTCCAATTCGCTTGGTTTTAATGAACCAAGTGTTGGCTAAAGAAAAACGATTAGAAGGTGAAACTAAGTTTTGATTATCAATTCCCTTAACAGAACTGCGAACTGGGTAAATGTAGCAGGGGCTATAGAGGAAGATAGCTGGAACTTTTTCAGCCAATTTTTCCTGAAATTCGCGATAAATGGAGGCTCTCTTTTCTACATCGAATTCAATTCTGCCTTGCTCGATCAATTTATCTGTATCGTCTTTGCCGAACAAGGAAAGATTAAGCCCAGGATCCTTGGTTTGAGACGAATGCCAGAAGAAGTAGGGATCTGAATCTCCTCCCAAAAATTGTCCAAAAAGCAACGCATCATATTCTCGAGTGCGGATGTAGTTTTGTTGGACATCAGAAATAGACAGGACACTGACATTGACTTTGGCACCAACTTTTTCCCATTGTAATTTGATCATTTCAGCGGTTCCTGAAAGCTCCAACCAATTGGCAGTAGTAAGATTTATTTCCAAGACAGTTTTGTTTTTTGAGCGAACGCCATCATCTCCACGTTTCCAATCAGCATCATCCAAAATTTTATTGGCTTTTTCCGGGTCAAAATCTTTTTTACCAATGTCGTCTGAATATCCCAGCATCCCTTTAGTAATGGGGGCATAAATAGGATAACCATTACCGGATAAAACTTTATCTATGATTTCTTGCTTGTTGGTGGCCAAAGAGAGAGCTTCTCTCACTTCAGAACTTCCCAAAGGAACGCTCTTGGTCTGATTGAAAAAAACAGAAAAATATCTGGGTAAGTTTGCTTTGTGAAGTGTGGTGCTGCGGGCATTTTTGATGGTAGAAATTTTATCAGTAGGCAGGCTACTGATCCCCATAATCTCTTTTTTATTATAGGCCACAACAGCCGAATCATCATCGGAATAAAAATTGAAAGTTATTTTGGAAATGTAGGGCTTACCTCCGTAATAGGCAGAATTAACTGCCATTTTATATGAAATAATATTTCCCTTAGAATCTTTTTGTATAGAGCTATATTTGTATGGTCCAGATCCAATTGGTTCCAGATTAAGACTGGTGAGGGGAAATTTTTCGGCTTCAACCGTATCCCAAATGTGCTTGGGCAAAATGCCAAAAGTAAGATTATTCAGAAATCCGGCGTGTGGACTTTTGATTTTGAAAGTTATGGTATTGTCATCTGTCACATTAGTTTCCACACTTTGCCAGTTGTATCGCAGAGGGCTTTTGTAAGAAGGGTCAGTTATTAAATTTACGGTAAAAAAGATGTCTTGGGCAGTAAGATTTTGTCCATCGTGCCACAGAACATTATTTTTCAAATGAAAAGTGTACAAAGTGTTGTCGTCTGAAATTTCATAACTATCAGCTACATCGTTAATCAAATTTCCATTCTCGTCATATTTCATCAGACTGCTGTAGATTAGCTGGGACATGTCATCGTCAGTATTATTAGAAAGAGAAAGAACGGGATTGATGTGTTGAGGTTGTCCAACGATGCCTTCAATATATTCTCCGCCGTATGCAGGGATGGCCTTAGTTTTTGAATAATAAGTAGTAATGCCCCAAGTTAGAAGAGAAGCTGTAAGAATAATAAGAAGAAAATAAAAAATGATCTTTTCCTTGAGATCCAAGATGTTGTGTATTTTTGGCCATTTATTGAGAACTGGCCATTTTTCGAAAGTGTTGTTACTAATAGACTTGAATTACTGATTAATAAGCTTGTTGGAAAGAATAAGATTGGCAGCGGCCAAAACGATAAAAGAAGCTGAAAGAAAAATTGAGAAAGCCATTAAAAATTTTTCAAAACCTCTTTTGCTGTAATATCCACCAAAATCTCCTCCAAAAGTTCCACCAAGCCCCGCACCTTTATTTTGCAAAAGGATAGATATGGTAAGAATAATGGCGACAACTATTTCAATTATATTTAAAATTCTTAGCATTTTTATGGTTTATTGTTTTCTTTCGGCTTGCTTAAATATGAAATGAGTTGATTTGTCAAACTGATAATAACAAATCCCCAGAAAGCGGCCCAAAAAGTTTGAATATCCAGATGTGGCAAAAATCTGTCCGCTAAAAATAAAAGAAAAATGTTTATTAGTATGTTAAAAAGTCCGAGAGTTAGAAAAATGGCTGGAAAAGAGAGGATCTGAATAACTGGTTTTATTAGGGCATTTATGAGTCCGATAACTGCTCCGGCGATGAGTAAATTCAAAATATCTCCAGAGAAAACGAACCCTGGAACAAGCCTCGTGGCTATCAAAATAGCCAGTGAATTAGCCAAAATTCGAATAATTATGCTCATATAACTTATCCCAGCTTAACATATTGAGGTTATTTAGTCAATTGGCTCTGGTCGACAGAGACAATCTCAGTTCTTTATAATTTTAGAGCCGAATTGATATGAAAACAACTTTGTTCATACTTTTTGCAATAAGCCCCTAAAATTATAAAGAACTGAGCCTACTAAAAAGCTGATTTTTTCGCTTTTTTGACAATAATCTCTTTCAGGCCAAAAACACTCTTGCCAGAAACTTTCATTTTTAGCTTTCTCTTGGTTTCCCCGCCTGCTATGCTATGCCCAAAAGCATCCAAGATCTCATCTGAGTCCATTTCTACAATTGGCTTTATAAAATCTTTATTAACCGTAGCATTGCGGGCAGGTCTTTTTTCCCCGCCTGCTACGCTATATTCGAAAGCCTCTAAAACTTCGTCTGAGTCCATTTCCAATATTGTTTTCGAAGGCTTTTTATTGATCAAAACATTGCGGGCAGGAGCTTTTAATTTCTTGTTCATTATGTTTTAATTATAGCATATAACATACAACACAAAACATATAACAAAATGCATGGAACACAAAAATAGTTTTCACGATATTTTAAAAAATAAAGCAGATGAGTTTGCCTTCTTGGTTTATAAAATTACAAAAGATTTTCCTAGAGATGAAATCTATGGTATTACGTCGCAATTAAGAAGAGCTTCTTTGTCTGTAGTTTTGAATTATATAGAAGGATTTGCCAGAGTGGGGGACAAACAATTTAAAAATTTTTTGCAAATGTCGTATGGTTCATTGAAAGAGTCTAAATATCTATTGTATTTTTCATATAGAGAAAAATATATGAATGAAAAAGAATATAAAAAATTAATTAGTTTAAGTGAAGAACTTGGAGCAATGCTGTGGAAAACTATTCAGGGCGTAAAAAACAAAGAATAGTGTTACATGTTGCATGTTTCATGTTATATGAATTTTTATGAGGATTGTAATTTTAGCTGGTGGAACAGGAACACGTTTTTGGCCAGTGAGTAGAAATAATGAACCCAAGCAACTTTCCAAACTTGTTTCAGAAAAAACTATGATTGAAGAAACATTGGATCGTTTTTCTGAATGGCCAAAGGAAAAGATTTTTATTTCAACGACTCTGGATCTAGTGCCTAAAATAAAAGAGGTGCTGCCAGATTTTCCAGAGAGTAACTATATTGTGGAGCCGTCGCTGCGGGACACTGCTCCAGCTATGGGATATGTGGCCACTTATATTTCCCGAATCGATCCAGCAGAACCGATGATCTTTATTCCCTCAGATCATTTCATTGGTGATAGGGAAAAATTTTTACTTTCCATTCGTGAAGCAGAAAAGATGATCTTGGAAACAGGCAAACTTCTGGATATCTCAGTTTATCCAACTAGTCCAACTACGACTCTGGGATACACGAAAATTGGAAATTTGTTTCGCCAATCAAACGGTATTGATTTCTATGAATTTTTGGGACACAAAGAAAAACCAGACTTGGAAACAGCCAAAAGATATTTGGAGGAGGGAGCCTATCTTTGGCACGCCAATTATTATATGTGGTCACCGAAGAAATTTTTAGAAGCCTATCAAAAATATGTCCCAGAAATGTATGCTACGCTTATGGAGATTAAAAGATTGATAGATGAAGGTAATAAGGAACAGGAAATTGCTGATCTCTATGCCAGCATGCAAAAGATTTCCATCGACTATGCCATCACAGAAAAAATGGATCCCAAGGAGATTCTGATTATTCGGGGAGATTTTGAATGGGATGATATTGGCGCTTGGGATACTCTTTATCAAAATTTATTGTCCAAAACTGATGAAAACAGAAACTTGATAATGGGCGAAGCCATAAATATTGATACAAATGACTCGCTTATTTATGGCAATAAGGGAAAAGTCATTGCCACGATTGGTCTTGAGGACATGGTGATTGTTGATACTCCCGATGCACTGCTAGTTTGTCCAAAAGCCCGTTCTCAAGAAGTGAAAAAGGTGATTGAAGAGCTCAAAAAAAGAGGCAAAAAATATTTATAGTATTTTTTATGAAATTCGAATTAAATAGCAAATTCAAGCCTGCCGGCGACCAGCCACAAGCAATTAAGAAATTGATCAAAGGCATTGCGTCTGGAAAAAAATTCCAGACGCTTTTGGGTGTGACGGGATCTGGCAAAACTTTCACGATTGCCAATGTCATTGAAAAAACGCAAAAGCCAACACTGGTGATTGCCCCCAATAAAACTTTGGCAGCTCAATTAGCTCAAGAATTCCGCGTGTTTTTTCCCAAAAATGCAGTGGAATATTTTGTTTCTTACTACGATTACTATCAGCCAGAGGCTTACGTTGCTTCTTCGGATACATATATTGAAAAGGAAGCGCAAATTAATGATGAGATTGATAGGCTGCGACATGCTTCGACTTCAGCTTTGCTTTCTCGAAAAGATGTAATCATCGTGGCGTCCGTTTCCTGTATATATGGTTTGGGTTCGCCGGAATTTTATCGTGATATCAGTTTCACAGTGAAAGTTGGTAATGATTTTCAGCGTGAAGAAAAAATCAAAGAACTGATTGATATGCAATTTCAAAGGAGCGATTTGCTTAGTCGCGGAAAATTTCGTTTGACGGGGGAAACATTAGAAATTATGCCGACTGGACGCGAAATTGTAACCAGAATTACGACCGAAAAAAATAAAGTAAAAAAAATCGTGGAATATGATTTTCTGACTGGACAGGAATTGGGAAGATTAGAACAAGCTTTGATTTATCCGGCCAAACATTTTGTGGTACCGGAGGGAATGATGGATGAAGCGCTTGTAAAAATTGAAAAAGAGATGAAAGAGAGAGTGACGCATCTCCGCAAAAATAATAACTTACTGGAAGCAGAAAGGTTGGAAAGAAGGACGAAGCAGGATGTTGAAATGATGCGAGAAGTCGGTTATTGTAATGGGATTGAAAATTATTCTTTGTATTTGACCGACAGAAAAAAGGGCGAGGCGCCATATACTCTGATGGATTATTTTGATAAAAATTACCTTTTGGTGATTGATGAATCACATGTGACTATCCCGCAGCTTAACGGAATGTTTAATGGGGACCGGGCACGAAAAAAATCCTTGATTGATAATGGTTTTCGTTTGCCCAGTGCCTATGATAATCGTCCGCTTAAGTTTCAGGAATTTGAAAAAAAAATAAATCAAGCAATTTTTACTTCAGCGACACCGGGGCCGTATGAGTACGGCAAATCGCAAGATACAAATTCCAAATTTCAAATAAATTCTAAATTGCAAATTCCAAATAAATCAAAAAATACAAAATACCAAATACCAGATACTAAATACAATATTGTCGAGCAAGTTATTCGTCCAACTGGACTTATTGATCCAGAGCTGACAATCAAGCCCGCCAAAGGACAAGTTAAAGATGTTTTGGCAGAAATTGAAAGGGTGGTGAAGGATAAAGGGAGAGTTTTAATCACAACGCTTACCAAAAAAATGGCGGAAGATCTTTCTGATTTTATTAAAGAGCATAAAATTAAAGCGGAATATTTGCATTCCAATGTGGAAACGTTGGATCGTATTCGAATTTTGGAAAAATTGCGTCGAGGAGAAATCGATGTTTTGGTTGGAGTGAATTTGTTGCGTGAAGGCTTGGATTTGCCAGAGGTTAAATTGGTGGCTATTTTGGATGCGGACAAAGAGGGATTTTTGCGCAGTGAAACATCGCTCATTCAAACAATCGGACGGGCCGCCAGAAATGTTTCTGGTCGAGTGACTCTGTATGCGGATAAAATTACTGGTTCGATGAAGCGAGCCATTGATGAAACAAATCGCCGACGAAAAATTCAAAACGAATATAATAAAAAACATCATATCACCCCGCAAACAATCAAGAAAAAAATTCAATCAATTGTGGATCACGAACTGAAGCCGGAAATTCCGAAGGAATTTATTAATTTGGAAAGTTTAGAAAATATTGCCGGCTATATTAAGCAAAGAGAAAAAGATATGAAAGAAGCGGCTCGCAGTCTTCAGTTCGAGAGTGCAGCCATTATTCGGGATGAAATATCCGAACTGCGAAAATTACAGATAAAATAGCATTATGTTTGCTTTAATTTTTGATTTAAATTAAAATAAAAAAGCGTAAATAATCAAATAATTATATACATCCCTCACCACTTTTCGGCTGTTGAGTGTCCCAGTGGCTAGTTTTAAATGTATATTTTATTTTAAATAAGTTTAAAAATTTTTATTAAAAAACCTTCCGCCAAAGGCGTAAGCCGAAAAGTGGTGAGGGATAAACAAATGAAAAAAACAGGTATATTGGTAGTTCTGTCTTTGGCTGTTCTGGTTATTACTGGTTGCAGTCGTCCGCTTATTCCTATTAAAGGAAGCTCTTCACAAATGAGTCCGGAACAAATCAAAACAAGCATCGAAACTTTTATCAATGAAAATTTGATGCAAGCCGGAATGAAAGCTGAAATCAAAAATGTTGCTTTGGAAAACGGACTATACAAGATGACTGTAAGCTTGGGCGCTGGGCAACAAGAAATTGAATCCTATGCAACTAAGGATGGAAAAATATTTTTCCCTGAATCAATCAACATTGAAGAAATCAAGAAAAAAATTCAAGACATGAAAGACCAGCAACAAGCTGCGGCGCAAAAGGCTAATATGGAGGTTCCAAAAAATGACAAGCCAACAGTGGATCTCTATGTGATGGCTTTTTGTCCTTTTGGAAACAAAGCGGAAGATACGATGAAATCGGTCTATGATTTGCTAAAAAACAAAGTTAATTTTAATTTTCACTACATTGTAAATTCAAACGGTGATGCTATTCAATCATTGCACGGCGAAAAAGAAGTGGCTCAAAATGAGAGAGAGGCTTGTGTTTTGAAAAATTATGGAAAAGACAAATGGTTTGGTTTTGTGTCCTATGTTAATACTAACTGCGGAAGTGACGGGTCTTGTTGGGAGGCTGGGGCAAAAAACCTAGGCTTGAAGGCAACCAGTATCAGCGCCTGTGTTGCTTCGCAAGGAGTGGCGCTCATGAAGGAAAACGAAAAAGTTTCGAATGCTGCCGGTGCCAGTGGGTCGCCTACTCTAATTATCAATGGCGCTACTTCAAATGTTGTCTATAAATATGGCAACTCAGAAGAATATAAAAAGGTCATTTGCGATGCTTTTAATAAGGCTCCAGCCGAATGTGCTAAGGTGTTGAGCTCAGCCACGACTACGACTCAAGGCGGCAGCTGTCAGTAAACAAGCTTAAAATATTGAAATTTCAAAAAGCTCCGATTTAATGGTCGGAGCTTTTTCTTGGCATACTTGATAAAAATCTCTAAAAATAATATAATGTAGTTTGCCTAAGATACATAAAAAATCTAAATGAAAGATGAAATTATAATCAAAGGAGCAAGAGAGCACCCCAGTAGCAGATCCACTTTCCATTGGCTCGCTACGGGGCAGGCAACCTAAAAAATAAAATATGAAAAATGAGATAATAATTCGCGGTGCGCGCGAACACAATTTAAAAAATATAAATCTTGATTTGCCGAGAAATAAATTTATTGTGTTCACGGGAATTAGCGGGTCTGGAAAATCCACGCTGGCTTTTGATACCATTTTTGCCGAGGGACAAAGAAGATATCTGGAAAGTTTGTCGAGCTATGCGCGGCAATTTTTGGGACAAATGGATAAACCGGATGTTGATCATATCGAAGGACTTTCTCCAGCTATCTCTATCGACCAAAAAGCGGCTTCGCATAATCCGCGATCAACAGTGGGAACAGTTACGGAAATTAATGATTATCTGCGCTTGCTCTATGCTAAAATTGGCATTCCGCATTGTCCTGAATGCGGGAAAGAAATAACCAAACTTTCAACAGACGAAATAGTGGATAGGATTATTGATCTTTGTGCCTCTCAAAATTCAAAGTCTATAAAAGATAAAAAAAATAAATGTTCCGAAGTGGAAATTCTTTCTCCCATTGTCAGGAATCGTAAGGGTGAATATTCAACTTTACTTTTGGATATGTACAAGCGCGGATATTCCAAGGCTTACGTTAATGGAAAAAAAATCGAATTGGATCCAAAAAAGAATATATCTTTGGAAAGATATAAAAAACATACTATTGATATTGTAGTAGATACAGTTTCGGTGATTGATGAAAATTTGAGCCGCATTTTTGAGGATACTGAAAAGGCTCTGAAATTATCGGATGGGCTAGTAAAAGTTAGGCCTAAAGTCCAAAGCCTGCCCGAAATGCTTCGCATATCGAAGCAGGCGGGTCTAAAGTCTAAAGCCGAAGAAAATGTTTTTTTATTCAATCAAAAACTGGCTTGTTCAATTCATGATGAAATCAGTTTTCCAGAAATGGAACCTCGATTTTTTTCCTTCAATTCTCCCTTTGGGGCTTGCCCAGCTTGTGAAGGCCTGGGAACAAAAAAGGAGATTGATATTTTCTTACTTATTCCAGATAAAAATAAGACAATTGCCGAAGGCGGAATAATGCCTTGGAGTTATAAGAAAAATAATTGGCAGGGTACAGTTCTTAGATCTGTAACTAACCATTTTCATATCAAGGATAATGTACGTATCAGAGATTTGTCAGAGGAAAATTTGAATATTTTGCTTTATGGAGATGAAAACGCCGACGGGCCAATAACGACGGAAGAGGCAAGTGAAATTCCCGTGACACTACGCAGCAAAACTGGTTCAGTCTGGAAGTACAACATGAGTTGGCGAGGAGTAACCGGCTACTTGGAAGATCGCTATGCCAAAACCGAATCAGATGCCGTGAGACAGGATATTGAGAAGTATATGTCGCAAAATCCTTGTTCGGTTTGCCACGGATCAAGATATAAAAAAGAGACGCTACTGGTGACAGTTAAAGAAAAAAACATTCATGAAATTTCAACTGTTGGTGTGAGTGAAGCTCTGGACTTTTTTCAGAAAATGAAACTTAGCCAAAAAGAAGAACTGATTGCCGGACGAATTTTAAAAGAAATCGAAGCGCGTCTAGGATTCTTGAATAATGTGGGCTTGGGGTATCTGACATTGGGACGATCTGCAGCTACTTTAGCTGGAGGCGAAACACAGCGAATTCGACTAGCCTCACAAATCGGTTCGCAATTGGTCGGCGTTTTGTATATTTTGGATGAACCATCGGTCGGATTACATGCGCGGGATAATAAAAAATTGCTGGAAACTCTTCTGAATTTGCGGGATATTGGCAACACCTTGATTGTGGTTGAGCATGATGAGGAAACAATACGGTCCGCCGATTATTTGGTTGATATTGGCCTTGGTGCGGGTAAGGCCGGCGGAGAAATTGTAGCTCAAGGTTCACCTCAAGAAGTGACGAAGAATAAAAAATCTTTGACGGCCAGATATCTCAGTGGAGAAGAAAGGATTGAAATTCCCAATTTCCGTCGTCCGGTTAAGAATAAAAAGATGATTGTGGTGAGGGGTGCCAGAGAAAACAATTTGAAAAATATTACCGTGGAATTTCCGCTGAAAGTTTTGACCGTGGTCACAGGAGTTTCCGGATCAGGCAAGTCTACCTTGGTTGAAGATATCTTATATAAATCTTTGGCGTCAAAAATAATGCGTTCACTGGATCGTCCAGGGAAATACACGGAAATAATCGAATCGCAAAATGTAAATAAGGTAATTATGATCGATCAATCTCCAATTGGTCGTACTCCACGTTCCAATCCAGCAACTTACACCGGACTTTTTTCGCCGATTCGAGAACTTTTTGCCAAAACAAAAGAGGCTAAAGCCAAGGGATATTTACCAGGAAGATTCTCTTTTAATGTAAACGGCGGGAGATGTGAAAATTGCCAGGGTGAGGGATTTTTGAAAATTGAAATGCAGTTTATGCCAGATGTTTATTTGCCTTGCGATGTTTGCAATGGCAAAAGGTACAATAGTGAAACTTTGAAAGTAAGATACAAGAGCAAGAATATCGCGGATGTTTTGGAAATGACAGTTTCGGAGGGAAAAGTTTTCTTCGAAAATTTTCCAGAGATTCATAGTAAACTCAAGGTTTTGGAAGAGGTGGGTTTGGGGTATATTCATCTGGGTCAATCAGCCACAACTCTTTCGGGCGGCGAAGCGCAGAGAATAAAATTAGCGACAGAATTGGCCAGGCGTTCAACTGGAGACACGCTATACATTTTGGACGAGCCCACGACTGGATTGCATTTCGATGACATCAAAAAACTCTTAGGCGTACTGAACAAGTTGGTGGATGCAGGGAACACCGTAGTTGTGATTGAGCATAATATGGATGTTATCAAGACTGCTGATTGGATCATTGATCTGGGACCAGAAGGCGGTGAACAAGGCGGTCGTGTAATTGTGGCTGGCTCACCCGAAGAAATTATTAAATATCAAAAAGAAAGTTATACTGCCAAATATCTCAAGGAATTTATTGGGAAATAAAGGCGATATGGAATATTCAATGATTAGCGAAAAATTAAATAAATTGCCGACTGGATCTGGTGTCTATATTTTCAGGAATAAATCCGGAAGAATACTTTACATTGGCAAGGCAACAAGCCTAAAAAATCGAGTGCAGTCATATTTTCGAGGTGCAGACAGGAGGGGCGTTTGGATTGCTGGTATGGTTAATCAAATTGCAGATATTGATTTTGCTGAAACTGATTCGGTTCTGGAGGCCCTGATATTGGAAAGTAATCTGATCAAAAAACATCAGCCAAAATATAATACAGATCTCAAAGATGACAAGTCATTTGTTTGCGTAGCTCTTACTAAAGAAAATTTTCCTAAGTTTGTTGTAATTAGGCAAAGTGATTTAAATAAAAATGACCCGCTTCGACAAGTCGAAGGCGAGGCGAGCAAATTTCCAATGACAAATGACAAATCAAATCCAAAATCCAAAATCCAAAATCTTGTACAATTTAAAAAAACATTCGGACCGTATACAAGTAAAAGACAACTAGAAATCGCATTGAAAATAATTCGTAGGATTTTTCCATATCATTCAAGCAAACAATTAACTGAAAAAGGTTGTCTCGATTTTCAACTGGGACTTTGTCCTGGACCGTACGCTAGCGCTATTTCCAAAATAGATTATAAAAAAAATATACGGAGCATTGAGATGATTTTAGAGGGAAAGAAAAAAAATTTGGTTGTAGTCTTGGAAAAGGAAATGAAAATAAAGGCCAAAAAACATGAATTTGAAAAGGCAGCAGAACTTCGGAATAAGATTTTCGCCTTGAAACATATTCAAGATGTGGCTTTGATTTCTTCGGAACCCCCTCTCAAACCCCCCCTTAAAAAGGGGAAGAGGAAAATGAAAAAACTTCGTATTGAAGCCTATGATATTTCCAATATTTCCGGAACGGATGCTGTTGGCTCTATGGTAGTTTTTGCTGTGCCCCGTGATTCCGTTCAGGGATTTTACGGGGAAAATGGAGAACCGAACAAAAAAGAATATCGAAAATTCAAAATAAAAACCGTTGTTGGCATTGATGATGTAGGTATGATGCGGGAAGTTTTGCTACGCAGATTTCAAAATGATTGGCCAATGCCAGACCTGATTTTATTGGATGGCGGACAAGGCCACGCCAATGCTATAGGTGGATTAGCACAAGAATTTGGTTTGGATGTGTTGATTGTGGCTGTTGCCAAGGGTAAGGCGCGTAAAAATCTCAATTTCCAATTTCCAATTTCCAATAAATTTTCAATGACCCAATTTCCAAAAGAAATACAAAATTTTTTGGATAATAAAAATTTGGTTAAACAAATTATGGATGAAGCGCATCGGTTCGCAATTTCATATCATCGCAAATTGCGCAAAAAAAGTTTTATTTAGAATATTTAGATCTTGACAAAAAAATTAAAATAGGATAAAAAGCATAGTTGGGCTCAAAAATTTAGCCCAAGGAAAGGAGGCATAATTTTGTCGGAGCCCTCAACGCAGGGAATACAAAAACTTTAGCCAAGGAGGGGTTTAGTATGAACTTTACAAGAGCGGTAATAAGTCGACATCAACTAAGGGTCTTTTTTGTAAGACATAGATTCCAAGGTTGATGAGGTCGCCTAGGGAAGACCAAGGGCCCGAGAGAATTATTTATTTCTCCCGGGCTCTTAAAATTTATTATGAGGTAGCTTCTTTGCAAGTTACTCTTTACAAATTCATAAAAATCTTGTACCATTAATTATTGCAAAATCATATTATAACTTTCAAAATATGCCTAAAGATACTTCATCCAAAAGGGACAAAATAATTATTCGCGGAGCTCGAGTTAACAATCTCAAGAATGTTGATATTGATGTGCCACGCAATCAATTGGTAGTAGTTACGGGTCTTTCTGGATCCGGAAAATCTTCTTTGGCCTTTGACCTGATTTATGCCGAAGGCAATCGACGCTATTTGGAGGGCATGTCGTCTTATGCTAGACAATTTTTGGATGTAGCAGCTAAGCCGGATATGGATAAGATTGAAAATCTCAGCCCGACAATTTCTATCGATCAGAGAAGTCTGAGTCGCTCACCTCGCTCGACTGTGGGAACGCTCACGGAAATTTATGATTATATGCGAATTCTTTTTTCCAAAATCGGCATGCCGTATTGTCCGGTTTGCGGAGAATTAATGAGTAAAAAAACCAACCAAGAAATCTTGGAAAGAATTTTGGAATTTCCCAAAAATTCTCAGATAGTCATTATGGCTAAAATTAAAGAAGAAGGAAAGAGTTCTCGGGAAGTTCTCAGAAGCATCGGCCATCTGGGTTATGCCAGAGTGAGATTCGATGGAAAAATAATGCTCACCAATGAAGCTTTGCTGATTGTGAGTGATAAATTCAATTCAGCTGTTGAAGTGGTGGTCGATAGAATAAACATAAAAGATAATAAGCTTGACGAAGAAAGACTCTTGGATTCAATCGAAACGGCGATGAAAGTCGGCAACGGTTCAATTATTGTTTTTTCCGAAGAAGAAGGCGATTTGATTTTTAATCGTGATTTTGTTTGCCATACCTGTCAAACCAGAATAAATGAGATCACTCCTCGACATTTTTCTTTCAATAATCCAGAAGGAGCCTGTGGCTATTGTGCTGGTCTAGGGGTTACCAAAGAAGTAGATTTAGATCTGGTTATCCCAAATAAGAATCTAACCTTATCAGAAGGTGCTATTTTGCCTTGGAGTAAGTCCAATGGAAGATTGGGCGGACAAAGTAATTATTTGAATATTTTAAGAGCTTTGGCTAAAGAGTATTCTTTTTCTGTGGACGAGCCAATCAAGAAGCTTTCTCCAAAAGCCTTGGAAATTATTTTTTATGGACCAGACAAAAAAGAAATTAGGGTTGAACAGAGAAATGATATGGGAGGACTCAAGCAAATCGAAGTTCCTTTTGAAGGTGTAGCGGCTATTCTTAAGAAAAAATATGAAGAATCTTCGTCTGACTATGTCCGCAACGACCTGGAAAAATATATGCTGGAAAAAGTTTGTCCAGCCTGTGAAGGCAAGCGCTTGAAAAAGGAATATTTGGCGGTGATGATTGATGAAAAATCGATTGATGATGTGGTTAATCTAGATTTGAAAAAACTGATGGTTTTTTTGGACAACATAAAATTTTCTCATATTAGCTCAGATAAAAAAGAAATTGCTGGAGGCATTGTTAAAGAAATGGTAATAAAAACTGAAGCCTTGATTAATGTAGGATTGGATTATCTTTCTCTTTCTCGTCGAGCGGATTCAATTTCTGGCGGAGAAGCGCAGAGAATTCGTTTGGCGACTCAAATCGGAGCTGAACTTACAGGCATTACCTATATTTTAGACGAGCCATCCATTGGTTTGCATAATCGTGATACGGAAAAACTTATTAGCACGATGCAATCACTCAGGGAAGGCGGAAATTCTCTAATAGTCGTGGAACACGATGAGGATATTATTCGTAAGGCCGATTGGATTATTGATATGGGTCCTGGAGCCGGAGAAGATGGCGGGGAAGTTATTTTTCAGGGAGATTTTCAAAAACTCTTGAAATCAAAAACGGCAACTGCAGATTATATCATTGGTCGAAAGAAGGTGGTTGAGAAAAAAGCATATCGAAAAGGTAACAAAAAATTCATAAAAATTGTTGGAGCTACAGAACATAATTTAAAAAATATTGATATTGAAATTCCATTAGGTAAATTCGTCTCAATTACGGGTGTTTCCGGATCAGGCAAGTCAACTTTGGTTTCAGATATTCTGGCTAAATATTTGGCTAAGTATTTTTATCGAGCCAAGGATGTTCCTGGAAAATACAAAAAAATTGATGGTATAAAAAATATCGATAAAGTCATTAACATTAATCAATCGCCAATTGGACGTACGCCCAGGTCAAATGCAGCTACCTATACTGGAGTATTTTCTCTTATCAGGGATCTGTTTGCTTTGACTCCAGAGGCCGAAAAAAGAGGCTACACAGCCAGTCGGTTTAGTTTTAATATGAAAGGCGGCCGATGTGAGGCTTGCCAAGGTGAGGGCATAAAAAAGATTGAAATGTATCTTCTGCCGGATATGTATGTAAAATGTGAATCTTGCAATGGCACCAGATATAATCGAAAAACCTTGGACATTGAATACCAAGGAGCTAATATTGCTGAAGTTCTGGATATGAGTGTTTCCTACGCTTTAAAATTTTTCAAAAAATCACCTTTAATTTTTGAAAAATTAAAAACGCTGGAAGATGTGGGCTTGGGATATCTCAAGCTTGGGCAAAGTGCCACTAGTCTTTCTGGCGGAGAGGCGCAAAGAATAAAATTGGCGACGGAATTGGCGCGAAAATCAACAGGACAAACACTCTATATCCTGGATGAACCAACTATCGGACTTCACTTTGAAGATGTAAAACGACTACTGGGAGTATTGGATGCACTGGTGGATAAGGGCAACACCGTTATTGTCGTGGAACACAATATTGATGTGGTCAGGAATTCCGATTGGGTCATTGATTTGGGTCCAGATGGCGGAGATCGGGGAGGAGAGATTGTTTATACTGGTACGCCAGACAAGCTCAATAGAGTTAAAAAAAGCTGGACAGGAAAATATCTATAGGAATGACAAATGACAAATTTCCAATGACAAATTTTTGAGCTTTGGATTTTGACATTGATTTGTCATTTGTCATTAGTCATTTGAATTTATGAACACAAATCTTTCTAAATATATACTAACCACCCTTGCTTACTATGATGCCTTGGATTATCCAATGACGGCTTTTGAAATTTGGAAAAATCTTACTCGCATGGATTCCAAGGAAGTTGAGAATGAAAAAAAAATAACACTGGCCGACATTATAAAAGAGTTAGAAGAAGATAAATTGAAAAGAGTTGTTTGTGTTTTTCAGGGTTTTTATTTTTTACGAGGCAGAGAATCTCTGGTTCAACAAAGGATTGAAAGAAATAAGATAGCCGAAAAAAAGCTTAAAATAGCCATAAAAATAGCCA
>CAZJOI010000012.1:428-20662 GCA_964547585.1 uncultured Bdellovibrionales bacterium | reverse complement strand
TTTTTTGCAATATGAAAAAAAATCCGACGGAACTTTGGATGTTTTGAAGCAAAAAAATGTGGATACCGGAATGGGTCTCGAAAGAATCTTGGCGGCGATTAATGGATTTGACGATAACTACAAAACAGATTTATTTATTAATACTATTGATAAAATCGAAAGACTCTCTGGAAAAAACTATGAAGATTCAGCGGAGGCAAAACGAATGATGCGCATTGTGGCTGACCATATCAAAGCCGCAACTTTTATTATGGGTGACGATAGGGGAATTGCTCCTTCCAATGTTGGGCAGGGATATGTGGTTCGGAGACTCATCCGTCGGGCGATTCGATATGGAAAACAATTAGGCATCGCAGAAGAATTTTGGATCAAGGAGGTGGCTAAGATAGTTATTCATGATTATCATAATACTTATCCAGAATTGCAAAAGAATATTGAATTTATTTTTGAGGAACTGAAAAAGGAAGAAGATAAATTCAAAAAGACTTTGGAAGTAGGATTAAAAGAATTTGAAAAATTAAAATCAATAACGGGTGTGGGTGCCTTTAATTTATATCAGACATACGGTTTTCCATTAGAATTGTCCATAGAAGAATTACAAAATAGGGGAATAGCTGTGGATGATAAGGTGAGCAAAGAATTTGCCGAAGAACTAACGCGACATCAAGATAAATCTCGTACTGCTTCGTCAGGAATGTTTAAAGGCGGGCTAGCTGACGATTCTTTTGAAACTACCAAATATCACACGGCTGCGCATTTAATGTTGGCAGCGATTAGAAATATTTTAGGCAAAGATATTGTTCAAAAGGGTGCCAATATTACAGCTGAACGTTTGCGATTTGATTTTAATTATCCAGAAAAACTTACTCCAGAACAAACCAAGCAAATCGAAGATCTGGTGAATACAAAAATTCAGGAAAATATTCCAGTTGAGATGTCAGAAATACCCAAAGAAGAGGCTCTGAAAATTGCTAAAACCTCATTTAATCCTGCAAAATATGGCGATATCGTAAAGGTTTATAGAATAGCTGATTTCAGTATTGAACTTTGCGGCGGTCCGCATGTTCAAAATACCGGCGAGCTTGGACATTTCAAAATTACCAAAGAAGAATCATCTAGCGCGGGAGTGAGGAGAATAAAGGCAATATTAGAGTAAAAAAATTGTGATAATACCGGATTTGTTATATAATAAACTCATAAAACAGACACAAAATTTTTATCATGGGAATTTTTTCCAAAATCTTAGGTTTTAATAATATTTCTTCGGATCATCTTTTGTCTTTGGACATTGGAACGGAAGTCGTCAAGGCTTTAGTTTTTAAAATTGATTCAGAAACAGGTAATGGCGTGGTCAAGGGAGTTGGACGAGCCAGACAGGGGCTCAAGGATATGCAAAGTGGAGCTGTTTCCGATATTTCAGGCGTAATTGAAAATTGTCGTACAGCCATCGGAATGGCCAAGGCTATGGCCGGAACAAAAAAAGCCGAGAAGGCCATCATTGGTATTGCCGGAGAGTTGGTAAAAGGTACAACCACGACTGTTCATTACGAAAGAATAAAACCGGAAATCAGAATAGATTTACCGGAACTTAAAAATATTATCCAAAAAGTTCAATGGAGAGCTTTTGATCGAATTCGTCAGCAATTAGCACTGGAAACTGGACACAGCGAAATTGAAGTAAAATTAATTAATGCTGCCATTGTTGACATCCGAATTGACGGATATCGCGTCACCAATCCAATTGGATTTCAGGGCAGGGATGTTTCAATTGCAATTTTCAATGCCTATGCTCCAATGATTCATTTGGGAGCTCTACAAACGATTGCGGAGGAATTGAAACTGGATCTTTTGAGTATTGCGGCTGAACCATATGCCGTGGCCAGATCTATGGGCATTGAAGATGTGACCGACTTTAGCGCTGTTTTTATTGATATTGGTGGCGGAACAACGGACATTGCTGTTGTCAGAAATGGTGGGCTCGAGGGAACAAAAATGTTTGCTTTAGGGGGCAGAGCTTTTACAAAAAGATTATCCCAAGAATTGGAAATAAGTTTTGAAGAAGCAGAAATTTTGAAAATAAAATATGCTGAAGGAAAATTAGGTAAAGATGTAAGTATTAAGATCGAAGATATCCTGAAAGATGATTGTAGTGTATGGTTGAGTGCAATCGAGCTATCATTAGCTGAATTTGCCGAGTCAGACATCTTGCCGCACAGATTTTTTCTTTGTGGAGGAGGTTCAGGACTTCCGGGGCTCAAAAAATCTCTCTTGTCTTCAACTTGGTCAAATGATTTGCCTTTTGCTAAAAATCTTCAGGTAAGTTTTCTGCAACCCAGAGATGTTGTAAATATTATTGATGAAACAAAAGAGCTTCGCGATCCGCAAGACATTACACCGATGGGACTAGCTAATTTGGCTCTTGATTTGGCCGGAGAAGAAAAAACCCTATCCAGCATTCTTCGCAGAGCAGTAAAAATGATTCAAAAATAATCTTTAATAATTTTTTTATGCATCAAACATTTTATATTGACGTAGACGAAGAAATAACTTCGATAATAGAGAGGGTAAGGAAAGCTCATATGGATGAGTTAGTTATTGTTATTCCTAAGGGAGCCCTGCTAATTCAAAGTATTATAAATCTTAAACTTCTGAAAAAAGAAGCGGACAGCTTAGGCAAGGAAATTATAATTGTTACTCAGGATAAAGCAGGGAAGCTTTTGATTGAAAAAACTGGTATAGCTACCGAGCAAAGGTTGGAAGATATCGAAGGAGAAAAATGGGATGCGGTTTCTGGTGAAAAAAAGATAGAGGAAGATCGTCCCTATATTCCGGAAAAGACTTCATCTAACGCTAAAAAAGATTTCAAGGAGCGCTTGGATGAAATTGGTTCCGCAGAATTTTTTGAAAGTAAGGAAACTGGGGATGGCGACAAGGAAGGTGTCGAGCCAGCTGTTCCCAAAAAAAGAACAAGCCTGAAATTGAAAAACAATAGGATATTAGATGTTTCTGAGGAAGATGAAAAAATTCTGAATAAAGAACTGGTAATTGACCTGGGAAGCGACATTAAAAAAAGTAAAGCAGCTTTAAAGGGAAAAACAAAAAATAGTTCCATGGATTTGACTAGAGGCGACAGTATCAAACAAAAACCAGATAATTTTTTTACAGAAGAGAATGCAATATTTCCAGAAACAAAATTGACGGCAATACCGGCTATGGAAAGTGATCGCGTGTCGGAAAATGAAGACAGACGCAAAAAACTTTCGCAAGAGGAATTGGTAAAGAATGAAAAGTTCGAACAATTTTTGGATAGCAGTAAGATTTTTTCAAGTCAACAAAAAACATCCAGATATGAAGAAAAAAAATATTCAGCTCCAAGCCAGAATATAACCTTGCCCTCAAAATTTTGGAAATTTTTTATAACTTTCAGTTTACTGGTGGGCATTGTTGCTCTGGGGTTGTTCCTGTATTTATTTTTGCCTAAGGCTAAAGTGACTATTTTTTTGAAAACAAAAAGTCAAAGTGTTGATGCTGAAATAAAAGGAGATACTAAAAACATTTCAGTGGATATGGTCAATAAGTCTGTTCCGGCTAAACTTATATCTTTTACGAATGAACTTTCCAAAAGTTTCGAATCAACAGGTGAAAAATCTGCCTCCATTCGAAAAGCTCGCGGTACCATTACTATTTATAATGAATACAGCAAGTCTCCTCAGCAGCTTGTAGCCACAACTAGATTTCTGAGCGCAGATGGGAAGCTATTTCGCTTGGTTTCGGGCGTAACTATCCCTGGGATGAGCTCTGATTCAAAGCCAGGGGCAATTGAAGCTGAAGTTGCTGCAGATGAAGCAGGGGATAGTTTTAATATCAACGCAACTACCTTTTCTATTCCTGGGTTTCAGGGGAGTGGCAATGAAAAATATTCCAAGTTTTATGCCAAGTCCTTTAGCTCAATGTCAGGAGGTGGGAGTGGAGATGTGATGGCGAATGCTATAACCGAATCAGACGTCAGTTCAGCTAAAAGCAAAATATTGACCGAGTTCAACTCAGGGGTTAAACAAAAAATAAAAGATCAATCCGGTGAGGAATATCTGGTTTTGGATGATGCCTTCGCTGTCAGTGAAGATAATTATCGAGTTTCAAATTCCGTTGGAGATGTTGCCAATGAATTTACTGTGACTTTGAGTGCCAAGGTCAATGCGATTGTTTTCAGCGAGAAAGAACTGAGGAGTGTTATGGAAGATATTATAAACAAAAATTCCGAGGATAATCTGAAAATATCAGAAAAGACATTGGAACTTGATTTTGGAAAATCTGATGCAAATTTATCAGACGGAACTATTTTAATTAGAGTTCATGGTAATGGAAAAACCGAATCTAATATTGATTTAGAAAATTTAAAAAAAGGCATTCTGGGTAAAAATAGCGAAGATTTAGAGGCTTATTTAAGCACTTATAATGAATTTTCCAATGTAGAAGTTGAATATTGGCCATCTTTTATAAGTGAAAAAATACCTATTTATGAAAGCCGAACGGAGGTGGTTCTTGACAATAATTAACAAAGTGCTAAAATAACCAAAGACAATTATAGCTTCAGTATATTTATAGAGGGAATCGGATGAAATTCAGGAATTAGGAAAGATTTGATTCTCGACTGATTTTTTTGGTCGAGAAGAAATTTTTCCTTCTATTTTTTTATTTTAGGAGCTAAGCTGTGATTTATAAAAAAACATTATGTCGCAAGACAAAGAGTTAGTTAAAGTTGAAGGCGTGGTTGAGGAAACTTTGCCGAGCACAACTTTCAAAGTAAAACTGGATAACGGCCATTCGGTTCTTGCTCATATTTCAGGCAGAATGAGAGTCAATTACATCAGACTTCTCCCCGGAGATAGAGTTTTAATTGAAATGAGTCCCTATGATTTGAGCAAGGGAAGAATAGTTCAAAGATTAAGATAATTTAAAATTTAGTTAGTTTATTTAAAAGGATTTGCTGCTATAAATTATTTTATAATGTCAAAATTCTACTACTGGGTATGAAGGTTAGAGCATCAGTAAAAAAAATATGCGATAAATGCAAGCTTGTAAAAAGAAAAGGCAAGCTGTTTATTATTTGCATTAATCCGAAACATAAACAAAGACAAGGATAATGTCAGTTTGTAGTTTTTAGTTTTTAGAAAAAAATTATGTTAAGAATTGCAGGGGTAAATATACCTGACGAAAAAAGAATAGAAATATCTTTAACCTATATTTATGGAATAGGTCCTTCGACTGCGGCCAAAATTTTGGATGAACTTGAAATTTCTAAGCTTACCAGAACAAAGAATTTGACCGAAGATGAGAAAAACAAAATTAGAGAATATGTCGAAAAGAAAATAAGAGTGGAGGGCGAATTGAAACATGTTGTCAGGACAAACGTCAAAAGACTCAAAGAGATCGGAGCCTATCGCGGAATTAGACATATCAAAGGATTGCCAACCAGAGGACAAAGAACCAAAACCAACAACCGAACGATCAGGGGCAATGTTAGAAAAACTATGGGTTCCGGAAGAGTTAAGGCTGAAAAGACATAGGATAGTTGAAAGTTTATAAAGTTCATAAAGTCTATAAAGTTTAAAAACATATGGCAGAGGAAAAAGTAAAAAAAGAAGAATCAAGGGAAGCGGAAATAAAAGAAACTGATGAAAGTCAGAAGGTTTCGGATACAAAAAATGCAATTCCAGATGAAGATTCGAAAAAAAAGAAAAGCAAAAAAATTAAAAAACAAATTCTAAAAGGCAAGGCCAGTATAAAATGCACCTATAACAATACTATGGTCAGTGTTTCTGATCTGAATGGAAATATTCTGGGCTGGGCCACCTCTGGACTTTTGGGATTCAAGGGTGCCAAAAAAGCCACTCCCTATGCCGCTACTCAGGTAGTCGGAAATGTCAGTGAAAAAGTTAAAAAATTTGGAGTTAGAGAATTAGAAGTTTATGTAAAAGGTGTCGGTTCCGGAAGAGAAGCTTCTATTCGAGCTTTAAATAACAATGGATTCGAATTGGTTTTGATAAAAGATAGAACTCCAATCCCTCATAATGGATGCCGTTCTAAGAAACCTAGAAGAGTATAATTTTTTATAAGTTCACATTTCCTAGTCAACAGTTCGGAGTAACTGAATAAAAAATAAAAAAATCTGTGAACCAATAACCGGAGACTAATAACCAAATTTATGGCAAGAAATTTAGACGCAAAATGTAGAAAATGCAGAAGAGCCATGGAAAAACTCTTCTTGAAAGGCGATCGTTGCAACACACCAAAATGTGCGATTATTAGACGCGCCTCACTTCCAGGAGTACATGGGAAGAAATCCAAAAGAGGTCTTAGTGAATATGGCATGCAGTTAGCTGCCAAGCAAAAAATAAAAAGAATCTATGGTGTCTTGGAAAGACAATTCAGAAATCATTTTGATGAAGTAAAGAACAAATCAGGCGTAATTGGAGATTTGTTTATTGCCAGATTGGAATTGCGTTTAGACAATGTTGTTTATCGAATGGGATTGGGCAGTTCAAGAACACAGGCTAGACAGATCGTGAACCACGGACTCATCAAACTTAACGGGAAAAAACTCGATATTCCTTCAGCCTTGGTTAAAATAGGGGATGTTGTTTCAGTCAATCCAACAAAAGAAAAAAAGAATTATTTCAAAAATTTGGAACAAACAATAAAGAATAAAAAGGATTTTCCTGCTTGGATTGAATTTAATGCAAGTAAGCTAGAAGGAAAAGTTTTGAGCGTACCAGCTAAGGATGCTACGGGAGTTAATGTTGATGTTCAAATGGTAGTCGAATATTACTCAAGATAATATATATAATTTTTTTATAAAGAATTTGGCTAATTAATCAGTTAGTCAAATCCAAAAAGTTAATTTTATGCAATCAATAACCATTCCAACTCCTCAAAAACCAAAAGTTACTGTTATTGATAATGAAAATGCCAAAATTGAAATCGAAGGTTGCTATCCAGGATATGGAACAACTTTGGGCAATGTTTTGCGCAGAGTTTTGCTTTCCTCTCTGAGTGGAGCAGCCATAACTTCAGTTAAGATAAAGGGCGTAACTCACGAATTTTCCAATATCCCAAATGTTTTGGAGGATGTTATTCAAATTATTTTAAATTTGAAAAAAGTTAGATTTAATCTGTACAAAGACGAGCCAGTCAAGATTAGTCTTAAGGTAAAAGGTGAAAAAGTTGTGACAGCTGGAATGATAACTTGTCCCTCAGATATTGAAGTAGTAACCAAGGATGCCCATATCGCGACCATTACCAATCCTAAGGGAGAAATTGAAATGGAATTGGAAGTTGGTAAGGGTGTTGGCTATGTTCCAGTCGAACAGCAAAAAAGAAATGAGAAGGAAATCGGAGTTATCGCAGTTGACGCTATTTATACTCCAATTAGAAGAGTAAACTTTTCGGTTGATAATATGCGCGTAGGCAAGAAAACTGACTATGAAAAGATAACTCTGGATATTTCAACTGACGGTAGTATTTCTCCACAAGAAGCTTTTTCAAAATCAGTAGCTATCTTGATTGAACAATTTTCAAATATTTCCGATTTTCAAAAAGAAGGTGAAAAAAAAGAAGAAGCTAAAGAAGCCGTAGTTGAAAAAGCAGAAAAAAAATCAGAAGTTGAAGATCCTAAAAAAATAAATGTTACTGAACTTAAGAACTTATCCACTCGAACTTTGAATGTTTTGGAAAAAGGTAAAGTTGATACCATTGGAGACGTTGTTAAGCTCACGGAGGTTCAATTGAAAGACCTAGAAGGTATGGGAGACAAGGGAATAAAAGAAATAAAGAAATCAATTGGAGAATTCGGTTTAAATCTAAAACAAGAGAAATAAATTCAAATTATTATGCAACACTTAAAAAGTGGAAGAAAATTTAAGAGAGACAGAAAGCAAAGAAAGGCCTTTTTCAGAACTATTTTGGGTAGTTTGATTTTGCATGAAAAAATAAATACGACTGAGGCTAAAGCCAAGGAAGTCAAAATTTTAATTGACAAAATAATCAATAAAGCTAAATTGGCTCAGGTTGAAACTAAAAAAATAGCTGTGATCAGAGAGCTTGGCAAAAAAATCCCTGAAGCTGCTGTTAAAAAATTGATGGGTGATTTTATCGAAAAACTTTCTAAGAGAAAAAGTGGTTATACGCGAGTAATAAAACTAGCTCCCAGAAAAAGCGACAGCGCCAAAATGGCAATCGTAGAATTTGTGGACTAAGATACGAATAAAATTATATGGAAAAAAAGTCAGTTCAAAGAAAATATCATTTGTTTGATGCCGAAGGTAAAATCTTGGGCCGTTTGGCTACAGAAGTTGCCATCATCTTACGCGGAAAGGACAAAGTTGAATTCACGCCCAATATTGATGGAGGAGATTTTGTGGTTGTCATAAATTCTGACAAAATTGGTATTACCGGAAATAAAAAAGAAGGAAAAATTTATCATCATTTTAGTGGATACCCAGGTGGTATTCACTCAATAAAGTTAAAAGATCAGTTGGTCAAAGATTCAACCAAAGTTATTCAATCGGCTGTTTATGGAATGCTTTGTAAGAATAAGTTGAGGGACAGAATGATGCCAAGACTTCTGATTTACAAAGATGTTAATCATTCTCATAAAATAGATATAACTCATAAATAATATGGTAACAAAAAAGACTGTTAAAAAAGCTAAACCAAAGACAGCGAAGAAAAAGGTTAAAGCAGAAAAAGCTCCAGTAGTTTCTGAAGAATTGATCGTGCCTGAAGTTAAGGAAACCAAAGAAGAAAAAAAGACTCTTGGAAAATACTTCTATGCAGTTGGACGCAGAAAAACTTCTATTGCACAAGTAAAACTTTTTGCAACAGATAAGAAAGAAACTTCTATTGAAGTCAATAAAAAAGAATTGGAAAAATATTTTAGTCTGCTCAGATTGCAGACTTCAGCCAAAGCCTCCTTGGCAGTTGCTGGGGATAATAAATTTTTCATTTCCGTGCACGTTGCTGGTGGGGGAATGATGGGCCAAGCTGAAGCGACCAGACTCGGAATTGCCAGAGCTTTGGTGAAATTTAATGAAGAACTCAAAAAACCTCTAAAAGATCTTGGATTCCTGACTAGAGATGCCAGAATTGTAGAAAGAAAGAAACCAGGTAGACTCAAAGCCAGAAGAAGCCCACAGTGGGCGAAGCGATAGAAATTACAAATTCAAAAGCGCCTTCGGGCGCTTTTTCTTTTTGCCCGCTGAGGACAAAAGGGGGTCGGGGAAAAGTATTTTCCCCGTCTGGGGTGACCGATACGCCGATAGGCGGGAGGGCAAGAGGGCGGAAGCCCTATTGGGAGCGAAGCGACTCCACATTGGCAAAACGTTAAAAATTACAAATTCAAAAGCGCCTTCGGGCGCTTTTTTACTGACTCAGAAACCAAACTCTGTTTGTACTGCAAAGTTTAGTTTTAATGGAAAGTATAATCTCCATGTCCGACCTGTGGATAACTTCTTCTTCCCATTTTATGCTATAATAATTCTAACGAACGAGTAGATTGCCACGTCGTTTTTCGATAAACTCAAGACTCCTCGCAATGACTCGAAATTAATAAAAATAAAAAAAACAAGCCTGATGAAATCGTTGCTTTGCGAATTTCACGGGTTAAAAATATCCCATGCTGCAGCTAGCATTAGTTTCTTCAGCCATACTTTTTATTCTTCTGTATCTCAAGCATAAAAAATATATTACAACCCGTTTTCCGATGGCGGTTCTTTTCTTTACTCTTGCCACCGGCATCTTTTCTCTATCGCACTTTTCTCCGCTCAATACAAATGAAAACTTGAACATCCGGGGGGGGGGCTTAAAGGGATTGATAACTCTCTAGTTAGAGGTGAATCGGATCAAAACACATCCAATCAATCTTTCAATACAACTTCATCCGATAATATCGATGAAAGGAGACGCCCCAATGGGGCGTCTCTACCTTTTGTTTTTACTAAAATAACCGATCCTAGCCCTTCTTTTGAAAACTACACTTACATCAGCGGAGACATCCTTATTAAAGATACTGGAATGCTACGCATCAAGCCCAATGCTGTAGGTTCAAACAAGATTAAAAACCGATCAATCCAATCCGAGGATTTGGATTCCAGTTCCGTCACTTCCCGCATCATTAAAAACGAAACTATTCAAGGTGAGGATATTTCCAAAGAAGCTGATTTGGAAATTCAATCATTGACTGTCGGTGAAGTCTTTATCAGCGGAAATTCTTCCATTGCTGGAGACATAGATATGAATGGTTACATTATTACCAATATCGGTCATGCCGGCACGGACTTCACCGCTACCGGCGGATTGAATCTCAATGGAACCTTAGTAGTTGATAATACTATTCAAGGCACCACTCTTAATACTGGTCAAGGAGCTTACGAGCTTTTTGCTATGGATCAAAATGTTTTGACAACCAGTAATGTAACTTTCAATCAATTAATCCTTACCGGAACCAATGGAATTCTCAAATCTTCAGGAGGAACAATCTCCGGAAGCGCTACCACTACTGATCTCCCGGAAGGAACCAATCTCTACTACACCCAGGCTCGATTCGATACCGCTTTTGGAAACAAAACCACTACTAACCTAAACGAAGGAACCAATCTCTATTACCTCGACTCAAGATCTAGAACTTCCATCTCAGAAACAGTTGCGGGACTAACTTACGATAACACTAGTGGAATTTTTTCTCTTACCGCTGGCTATGTCATTCCTACCACTACCGAGGAAACCAACTGGAACACCGCTTACGCTAACCGAGTAGACAGTTGGAATTATCCCTTATCTTTTTCTTCCAATTCTGCTAGTCTCAACTACAACGCTACCAACCTTAAACTTACCTCCAACGAGCTAAACACTATTCAAGATATCACGCCAACTTCCACGCCGATTTTCGGAGGGCTGACACTTAGTGGCAATTTGATTCTGGGAACCAACACCCTCACCACTACTAATGCAAATTTAATTGTCAACCTCAATGCTGATCTCCTCGACGGGCAACAGGGAACATATTATCTTAACACGGGAACCAACTTTGGCGGAGATGTGAGTGGAACATACAATGTCATTGCTATTGCCGATGATTCCCATTCTCATACCGCTACCACTCTGCCGCTGACCACTTCTTATCTCGGTCAAACTATTGAATCTATTGAGATTACCGATGGCACTATCGCTGCCATCGACTTAAATCCGGCTCTCTCCCTGCTGACCGGACAAACCTTGTCCTATGGTCTCGGAACGCTGACTGCTAATGCTCTGGATACTACTCTGACCTACGGAGTTAATATCCTTGGCAACTCTGGCACTGTTACTAACGGACTTTACTCTACTGGAACATACAATGATCCAATTTGGCTGGGTCAACTCTCCGGACTCAAAATCACTTCCGATATTTCCACCAATGCCGTCAATGTAACTGGCACAGTTTCCGTCAGTAATGGAGGCACTGGGCAAACCACTGCCCAAGCCGCCAGAAACGCACTCTTGCCAATTCAAACCGACAATACCAATAAATTTTTGCAAACAGACGGCACCAACGTTACTTGGCAAAATGTTCTCTGGTCAAGTCTTGGCGCTCCTGCTTCCAATCTGTCTTTGGCCATGCAAAGCTACACCACTACTCTGACCTATGGAGCGACTACCGGAGCCAATAATCTTTTCAACATCACCGATACCATCAACAATACCGGTACCGGTTATCTGGTTAATATTACTACCGCCAATCCATCATTGCTCAAACCTTTTGCAGTTTCATCTGCTGGCGGAGTTTTCCCTGCCATTAATGTGGACAATACCGGCAAAGTCGGCATCGGTTGGGCTACTCCCGCTTCTCAACTCACGGTTGTCGGCGGAGCCACTTTCGGCGTCACTTATGCTACGGACGTCTTGACCGATGGCAAAGTGGCGATTGAAAACAATTTGGGGATTGGGACGAATAACCCACTGTCCAAACTGGATATTAATGGAGATTTGAGGCTCCGACCGTTGACTACCGCTCCAGCTGTTCAAGAAGGTAATGTCTATTACGACGGCAATGATAAAAACTACAAAATGTACAATTCCCAAACTGCCGAATATATCGATTTGGTGGCCGATCCGCACATTCAACCGTCCGAATGTCCGACCGGCTACATTCCTGTTCCGGGAGATGCCCGTTACGGCACTGCTGGAGGTTTTTGTGTGATGAAATATGAAGCCAAATGTGATGACGATGCTGACGGAGAAGGTGATACTACTGCTCAAGATGCCACTTACAAAACTTGGCATAATGATACCACCGCCTGTACCGGAGCTGGTAAAGCCGTGGTTTCTTCGGCACTAGGCGCTCCTATCGCCTATATCTCTCAAATTACTGCTAAAGCCTATTGCTCGGCCTTGGGCAATGGATATCATCTCATTACCAACAACGAATGGATGACGATGGCCAGAAATATCGACAGAATAACTTCCAACTGGACCAGCGGCACGGTTGGCACTGCTGGAATTTGGCGCGGACATACTGATGGAACACCGGGAAATGCTCTGGAAGCCAATGTTGATGATGCTCAAGGCTACGAAGGCACGGGCAACGCTGCTCCTTCCATTGAAAAAAGAACCTTTACTCTTTCCAACGGTCAAATGGTCTGGGATCTCTCCGGCAATGTTTGGGAATGGAATCAGGATACTATCAAGAGAAAAGACCAGCCACATTCCACTACCGCTCCAGACAACACTTTTGGTTACAAAGAGCTCAATACTTTCGATAACTACGGCTCTATGAGTTATGCCGCCATGCGTCCCAGCAACCCTGCTTGGACTTCAGCTCACAATATGGGTCGAGTTTATACCTACAATCCGAGTGGAGATGTTAACACGACCCAATATGCCTTCCTACATGGCGGCTATTGGACTTACACGACGCACGCCGGTCTGTTTAGCTTGGGTTTGCTCGGTACGCCGGCGAGCACGGCCATCTCCTTTGGGTTTCGGTGCGTTTTCGCTCCGTAGAAATCTGATATCCGATATCTGAAAATCTGGTCGCATTTTTTTAGTTTATTTTATTTTGAATTGCAAAATTTTATTTTTATGTCATTTCGACCGGAGTTATCCGCCTTGGGCGGATAATGAGGGGAGGAATCTAATTGTAAAAGTGAAAAATACCTCACAACACAATCTATTTTCTCAATTTTTTTCTTTTGAAAATTTTCATTTGGCTTTTTGCAAAGCTAAAAAATTGAAAAATTTTCACTCAGACATTTTGCAATTTGAATATGATTTGGAAAAAAATTTGTTCGGGCTGCAAGAAGAATTTATGCAAAACACCTATCAACACGGCAAGTACCATTGTTTTATGGTCAATGATCCAAAAAGGCGAGAAATTAAAGCGGCACCGTTTCGTGATAGAGTTGTTCATCACGCACTGTGCAATCTCATTGAACCGATTTTTGACAAAGATTTTATTTTTGATTCTTATGCTTGTCGCAAAGAAAAGGGCACCCATCGGGCGATTAAAAGACTTAAAAAATTTCTGCAATCCGTAAATTCTGTAGAAACCAATAGAGAGAGAGAGAGAGAGAGAGAGAGAGAGAGAGAGAGAGAGAGAGACCTCCCTCAAATTTATTGCCTCAAGTGCGATATTAAAAAATATTTTGCATCCATTGATCATGAAATTTTGTTTTCTATAATCGGCAAAAAAATAAAAGACAAAAAAATTCTAGAAATTGTCAAAAAAATAATTGACAGCAGCTATGATGACATTGACTATGAAAATCTCTTGGAATACCGAAAAATCGGAATTCCTATCGGCAATCTGACTTCACAACTGTTTGCCAACATATATCTTAATGAGCTTGATCAATTTGTGAAACATAAATTGAAATTTTGTTATTACGTCCGCTATATGGATGATTTTTTGTTTTTATCTGCGAACAAAAAGTTTCTTTGGGAAACAAAAAATAAAGTCGAAGAATTTTTAGGTAAAAAATTAAAATTGTCGTTTCATCCTAAAAAAGCCAATATTTTTTCCGTCAAAAATGGAATTGACTTTCTCGGTTATCGAGTTTTTCATCCCTCGCCCGTAAAACTTCGCAAAGGAACAGTCATTCGTTTTATGAAAAAATTCAGAAAAAAAGAAGAGAAATATCAAAGTCAGACTTCGATGGAGGTTGGCTGCAACATCTTTCAATCGCTTCAATCTTTTTGCGGATTTGCTAAACATGGCGATTCATTCGCTCTCTTGCAAAGCCTAAAAATTCCGAATTTAATCCAAAAATATTCCGCAGTGGTCGAACCGCTACAAAACAAAAATGGATAAGCTGATAATTTTCAAAAAAACTTACGAACTTTTGCTGTGGATTTATCCGATTTTGGAAAAATTTCCCAAAAATCAACGTTTCGTCTTGGCTCAGCAAATTTTCAATTCACTGCTTGAATTTTTAAAATCTCTCATTGAAGCTAATGGCGCCTATCAAAAACGGGAGATTTTGCGGCAAGCCGGTGTTAATCTGGATAAACTAAGATTACTCATTCGTTTGTCAAAAGATATGCGGATGATAAATATTAAAAAATACGAAATATCAGTGGAAAAAATAAATGAAATTGGAAAAATGTTAGGAGGATTGATTAAAAAGTTTCGGTAGATCAGATTCCTATTTCCGTAGGGATTCGACTTCTAAAATTTTAAGCAAGGGGCGAGATTTCAAGCGTTCAAACGTGGCGGCAATTGGAATAACACGACGAACGCCGGTCTGTTTAACTTGAATTTGAACAATACGCCGACGAACACGAACAACAACATTGGGTTTCGGTGCGTTTTCGCTGGGAACATTTGTTTTGCTTTCGCAAAATGCCGGAATTATTTCTTCAAGGAGGAATAGTCAGTGCTATTGAGGGTTCCGGAAAATCGCGTTCCTTTCTTGAAATAAATCAAGAAAAATATTAGTTCATTTCCGAAGCTGTTTTTTGTTGGATAAATTTTTAGTCCTGGAATCAGCTTCGGAATGAGAATTATTGCAAACTTATTTGTTAATAAAATTTTTTACATCGGGTATGTTGGAATTAAAACCAGAACTAAGCTCTGAGTCGAAGTCTGGCTCTGTATTTTCAGACTTGCCAAACTGACTTTTTAGCGTTAGCATTAAGTTTATGGAAAAAGTAAATAGAAGAATTTTTTTCTGGGTTCTCGTGGTTTTGTTTTTTGTAACCACAACTTTTGTAATCTCCTATGCCGGAGGATACCGCTTTGATTTGAAAAGAGGTGTTTTTGTGCACAGCGGAACTATCACTCTGAAGTCTAATCCTACCAATGTAAATGTGAGTATCGATGGGGATACCATTACTTCTAAAAAACTTAACCGCATC
This sequence comes from uncultured Bdellovibrionales bacterium, assembly GCA_964547585.1. Taxonomy (GTDB): domain Bacteria; phylum Patescibacteriota; class Minisyncoccia; order Moranbacterales; family UBA2206; genus CAZSCF01. Next base: position 5,272 of record CAZJOI010000012.1, on the reverse strand, counting down.
AATAGCTCATATAGTTTGGGTGGTTTTATTCCGAGAGAATATAGTGTCGCAGTGAGTGCGGAAGGATACAAATCCTGGTCAAAAAAAATCGATGTTCATAGTGGCCTTTCGACTGAATTTTGGAATCTGGTTTTAGTTAGGAATGAATATGAGCGAACGGCCTATGATGCTTCAGAAATAAAAAAGTTTTTCATTTCTCCAAAAAGTCAGCGTCTGATTTTTGTTCAGAATATTTCTGGTGGATTTTCAACTAAGATTCTGAATCTGGATGATAATAAAATCGAAAACACCTTTACTTTTGCTAAATGGAATTTTATTGATGACACAAAAAGGGAAAATATTGAGTGGTCTCCGCAAGAAGATTATTTATCTGTTCCTGCTCAACGTTTAGTAAAAAATGCAGAAGGGGAGACAGCTGAATACGCTTATTTTATCTTGAATCCAAGTACAAATGAAACTTTTAATCTGAATGATTTTGTAAATATGAAAAACATTAGTCATGTTCGTTTTGATCCGAAGGATAAGAAATATGTGTTTTTTCTGAACGGCAACTCTCTTTATCGGTCTAATATTGAAAGTCAAAAGGATGTTGTTCTGATTGCTGAAAATGTTGCCAATTTTGATCTTTCCAAGACCAATGTTTATTTCTTGCAGTTACCGAATAGTTTAGTCTACAAAACAAGCCTAGACGGACAGTCGCAAAAAGAACAAATAACTAAAAATTTTCCAGACGGATCATTTTTAGCGGACAATAATTTTTTTGTGGTCTATGATGATTCACGGATTGCTTTTATAAATAAAAAAAAGGAACTGGTTCTCTATAATGGCGGATTAAATGAGGATGAATATTTCAAGAAATTATCTGATAATGTCGAAGGCATTCAGTTTTCTGACGATGGGAAAAAAATGCTCTACTTTGCAAAAAATGAAATTTCAGTTTTTTTCTTGACTGATTGGGGGGTGCAACCTTTCCGTGCGAGAAATGATTCAGAAAACATTACCCGTTACTCGGAAGAAATAAAGAATGTCCAGTGGTTTAATAAGGATTACGAGCATGTGATTTTTTCCATCGGTAAACAGATTAAAATAATTGAGCTGGATCCTCGAGATCAAAGAAACTGTTCGGATTTATCTGCAGTTAATGTTAGCGATCCTTTTCTGATTTACAATAATACGATGGAAAAACTTTTATTTATTGATGAAGCTGAAGGTGTTAGCAATCTTTTTTCGATAATTTTTCCTGAGAAAACCACCATTCTCGGGTTTTAGCCGCTAATCTGAGCCTTTTTTGATCTATGAAAAAGCTGCCTTCTGAGGTATATTATCAGGGGCTTGACACATCTTTTGGGTGTTGCTATTATTAAAACACGTGCATTTTAGGTAAATCCCCACACCAACTTTTACAATATTTGTGAGTTGTGTTGGGAGTTATTTTTTGCAAAAGTTGGTGTGGGGATAAATTTTAAAGCAAATAATGATAAGAAAATTGGTAAAACTTTCTACAGAGAAAAGCGGGTGAGTTTTTGATTTTGTCCGTCAGCTGACGGATTGTCCAAAATGGTCCCGCTTGAAAGAGCGGTTTTTTTATTGGCTTTGAATAAATATTGAAAATTGAGTTAAATGAAAAACTAGTGTTGAGATAAGTCTATATCTTGAATGGTAGATATAAAATTATTTCCGCATCAGTTGAACTTTAACAACTGAATAGTTCGACATTATCTACGAGCTTTCTGAAAAATGTCGGACAAGGTCATATCATTTGATATTGGATTTGGTGGTCGGCGGAAACAAATGGAATATTCAAGTGATTAGTTTTCTCTTAATATTATTAAGCAATATAATATTAAGAAGTAGGTCTTAATTGCAAAATTAGAAATTAATAATTTTTTCTGTCCAGGGCGGACAGATAAATTGGAAATTATTAACTGCTAACTTACAAACTGCTAATTTATTAGCAGAAAGAATTTAAGGCGGTATACTAATGCGTATGGTGAATGCCTTGACACTAAAAAGCGATGAAGGACGTAGCTGGCTGCGATAAGCCTCGGGGAGTTGCCAAGCAAACTTTGATCCGGGGATTTCCGAATGCGATAACGCTCCACCTTTTAGGTGGAATTCATAACTGAATTCATAGGTTATGAAAGCAAACCCTGGGAACTGAAACATCTTGGTACCAGGAGGAAAAGAAATCAATGAGATTCCGTGAGTAGTGGCGAGCGAAAACGGATTAGCCTCCAGTCTTTAGCAATCATGTTAACTAAATGTCTCTGGAAAGAGCGACCATAGAAGGTGAAAGTCCTGTAAGTGAAAACATGTTTGTGGAACTAAGTCTGGGATAAGTAGGGCGGAACCGGTGAAATTCCGTTTGAAGATGGGAGCACTATTCTTCCAAGGCTAAATATTTTTAGTGATCGATAGTGAACTAGTACCGTGAGGGAAAGGTGAAAAGTATCCCGATGAGGGAGATGAAATAGTATCTGAAACCATATGCTAACGAAGAGTCAGAGCTCCGTGTCTCACTAACGTTCGACACGAAATTCTAAATTCTAAATTCTAAATTTTAAATCAAATCTAAATTTCTAAATGTTTAAATTTTAAAAATTTTTCATTTGGTCCTTAAAAATTCATTTAAAATTGAAAATTTAAAATTGAAAATTCCGTAGTGAGCGATAGCGAGATACGGTGTGATGGCGTGCTTTTTGTAGAACGAACCAACGAGTTAGTTCTGTATCGTTGACTAAGCCACTTTGTGGTGGAGTCGGAGCGAAAGCGAGTCTGAAAGGGCGTTTATAATGGTACGGACTAGACCCGAAGCCAGGTGAGCTATTTATGAGCAGGGTGAACCCTAAGTAACATTGGGGGGAAGCCCGAACCCACGAGCCGTGCAACACTCGGGGATGACTTGTGAATAGAGGAGAAATTCCAATCGAACTTGGCGATAGCTGGTTCTTCCCGAAATAGCTTGAGGGCTAGCGTCCCCTAAATGAGCACAGGAGGTAGAGCTACTGAATGAGATTACGCGGTTCGCCGTAGTCATCTCAACCAAACTCCGAATTCTTGTGTATCTTATCGGGGCAGTCAGAAATCCGGGGCTAAGCTCGGATATCAAAAGGGAAAAAGCCCATAATCGCAATCTAAGGTCCCAAAATTTATGTTAAGTGGAAAAGGAAGTAAAGTTTCTTATACACCTAGAAGGTTGGCTTAGAAGCAGCCATCCTTTAAAGAGTGCGTAACAGCTCACTAGTCTAGAGACTTTGCGCCGAAAATTTAACGGGGCTAAACATAATACCGAAGATGCGGGCTTCAACGTAAGTTGGAGCGGTAGGGAAGTGTTCTATGCGCGATGAAGCCAAAGGCGTGAGCCATGGTGGAGTTCATAGAAGTAAGAATGTTGGTATGAGTAACCGCAATGTGGGTGAGAACCCCACACACCGAAAGTCTAAGGTTTCCTGGGCAATGGCAATCAACCCAGGGTTAGTCGACCCTAAGGCGAGGCCGAAAGGCGTAGTCGATGGACATACGGTTAATATTCCGTGACTTTAATAATATTCGATGGAGTGACGTATCCTAGTAGTTTTTGCGTCTTATTGGATTGACGTAGGGACACTTAGAAGGTCAGACAGGCAAATCCGTTTGACAATACTTCAAGGTGTTTCTGGAACTTCGCTTTTAGCGGGGGAACAAAAATGAGCAGGGTACCGGGAAAAGCTTCTAAGGTTAATATTATTAAATCCGTACTAAAACCGACACAGGTAGACTGGGCGAGTAGCCTAAGGTGAACGGGTGAACCTTCGTTAAGGAACTCGGCAAAATAGCTAGACGTAAGTTCGCAAGATGTCTCTCCCGCCGCAAGGCGGGACGCAGCGAAAGATCCCAAGCAACTGTTTACCAAAAACACAGGTCTCTGCAAACCCGTAAGGGGAAGTATAGGGGCTGACGCCTGACCAGTGCTGGAACGTTAACGGGAGAGGTTCACGCCAATCCCTGAAGCGCCAGTGAACGTCGGCGATAACTATAATCGTCCTAAGGTTCTGAAAGTTTTTGTAAAATTTTCAGAAGGACTGGGACGATTATAAGAAAAGATAAACAGTGAAATAGAAAAAAGGAAAAGTATCTGCTTATCATATAAAATAAAATTTATATGATGTCTAAAAAATTCAGCTATATGCTGGAAAGTCTGGTGTATCTGTAGCTACTATGGTATAATTGTTCCATATATTATTGGATAAAAAATTATGTCAAGTAAAAAAGTTTACAGTGCAGACAATCAGCAGGAAAGACTAAAAAATGTTGGATGGGTAATTGGTTATGTTGATGGAGAGGGATGTTTTTCAGTAAGTATTTTCAAAAACAAAACTACTAAGTTCGGATGGCAAATATTTCCCGAATTTGTAGTAACACAAGGCGAAAAGAGTAAAAAAACTCTTAAAATTTTAGAAAATTTTTTCAACTGTGGTAAAATCTATATCAATAAGAGGTATGATAATCACAATGAAAATATTTATCGTTATTGTGTAAGAACTAGAAAAGAATTAACTGAAATTATTATTCCATTTTTCAAAAAAAATCAATTAAAAACAGCCAAAAAAGAAGATTTTGAAATTTTTGCAAAAATTATCGAAATGATGAACAAGAACGTACATGCCAATCTAATCGGAATGAGAAAAATTGCAAGATTAATTGAAAAGATGAATCAAAAAAAATCTTCAGTATTTTTAGACTCCTCAGAGACTACACGCTGAATTCGCCAAAGAGGCGAAAAAATATAGTCCGTTCTTTCTGGCGACAGAAAGTTAACACTAAAGAGCGAAATTCCTTGTCAGGTAAGTTCTGACCCGCATCAA
>CAZJOI010000012.1:0-418 GCA_964547585.1 uncultured Bdellovibrionales bacterium | reverse complement strand
CAGCGTGCGATTTCTTGACGTAATTCTGGGAGCCCCGCATCAAAGGCGTAATGACTTGGGAACTGTCTCAACGAAGAGCCCGGTGAAATTGCAATGGCGGTAAAGATGCCGTCGACCTGCAGCAAGACGAAAAGACCCCGTGGAGCTTTACTACAACTTGGTATTGAATTAGAGTTTTGGTTGCCGAGAATAGGTGGGAGACTTTGAAGTTTGCATTCAGGTGCAGACTGAGTCGACAGTGGAATACCACTCTATCAAGGTTTTAATTCTAACCCTGGTCTGTTATGAGTCAAAAAGACGACTAACAATGATGAACCAGAGATTATACTTTGTTTAAAGTTGTAATTAATGGTTCTATATTTTGTAATGTCTGTCTTAGTGATTCATACCAGACCGGGAACAGTGCCTGGTGGGTAGT
>CAZJOI010000011.1:19396-21867 GCA_964547585.1 uncultured Bdellovibrionales bacterium | reverse complement strand
TTTTTAGAGCTGGGCGATAGCCCAAAAGTAAAACATGCATTTCACATAACGTTTCGGAGTAAACGAAGTTCGTTTTCCGACTCAATTGATTAAAATTTGTTATTTAACTGAACTATATTAAATTAACTAATCTTTTTATTGGTATGGACTAAGGAAAACGAATTTGGGTGAAGAAATTTTGCAAACCTTGAAATATAATTGCGCAAAATTTCTGAACCGTTTACTCCGTGTTATCGGATGTTTGGGACAAAAAATCGTCTTTATATCTCAAAAAAAATAAATTCAAAGCGGCCAATGTAAGACCACATTCTATTTTTTCATCAAGTATCATTTGTTTAAGCTCTGGAACGCTAATTTTTATAACTTCCTGTATAGACTCATCGTTTTCTTGGTTATCTGTTTTTAGGCCTGACAAATTTAATTCGGTAGCCAAAAAAACATTTATGTATGTTGTTTCGTGGCCAGGCGCAACATAAAAACCACCCAACCTCTCCCATTCTGCGGCTGTAATACCCGTTTCTTCGCGTAGCTCTTTTTGCGCTTGTTCAAGAATATTTCCGTTGTCTATTACGCCAGCAGGTAATTGCAAAATGTTTTTTTGGAGAGGGTATCTATATTCATTGATAAGATACAAAAAATTATTTTTATCTTGGGCAATAATGAAATTTCCAGCTTGTTTTTCAAGAAAAGCATAGATGCCCTCTTTTCCATCCGGCCTAAAAACAGTGTCCTCGTGAATTTTGATCCAAGGATTGCTATACACGAGTTTTGAATTTATTTTTTTCCATCCTCTAGGCATAATTTTTTTCTACTGTGAAATTTTGTTTTTTAGACATTTTTGCCCCAAATTTCCGATAACGTTAGGCATATCCGAAGTTTTTCTGAAGCGTAGCGGAGGAAAAATTTGGGAGAGAAAATTTTGCCTTCATCTGCTTATTATAAAAGTGCAAAATTTTTGAACCGGATATGCCTTGTTATGTGATGTAAAATTATTTTTTCTTTTTAAATTTGCTTTTATTTTAAATGATAAATAAGTTTTTTGTTTTTGATTTTGGGCAGAGGGGTAAGGGGTGAATGCCCAAAATCAAAAACTCCTCATTAATCGTTCCAACTCCATTCATAGCTCGGGGCTTCGTCGGTTGATGGAAAATGTTTATCAACTAATTTGTGCGCGATGGAAACAAATCGCTGTTGTGTTTCGTCTTCATTTTTGGTCTTTTTCGAAATCTCGTTTTCAGAAAAACCTAAATTTGATTCGCCGCTTCTTTTGCTTATTCCATTTTTCTCTCGCCATTCATATAATGCTTTTGTTGGATCTCCACCTGCATAATACACAATATGTTTTGGTCGAGATTCTGGGTGTTTTTGAAAGTATTCTTCCCAATATTGTTGGGAAGATATGGAATTTTCTGCAAGTTTATACGGACTCAATCCATTGTTTTGGAAATGCTTTGTTAGAATTTCTTGATATTTACTTTTTTCATCTTCTGCGCCCCATATTTCAACCAATTTTCGACGCAAATTTTTATCGGTAAGGCATATTGCTGAATCCATATCTTTAATTCCGTAATCTCTAAATACTTCTTGTATTTTTTGGATTTGTTCGGCAGGCTCTAGGCCGTCTGCCTTTTCCGCCTCTCTGACTAGATCTTGAACAAAGCCTGGCTTTTCTCCGAATCTTGCCCTCAATATTTCATTTATGCCTTCCGACGGCAAAGTTTTTTTGTTTTGATCCAAATAATATTTTGATCCACTTTCTCGATCAACTTCCGCATCCTCTGGGATAAATGCTATTCCAGCATCAAGTGGTATACCTTTTTCAATATCAGGCCAAACAAATTGATCGTTATTAACACTTCCTTCGTTTCCCGAACCTAAATTTCCAGAAAATTCATATTGCGAAGCAATCATTGCCGATGGAAACGCGAAAAATATTTCATTACCTCTCTCTGATCCATAAAAACTGTCCGCTACTTCTTCGGCGGCAAGATGAATTGCGCTTGAGTCAGCAAAGGCGTGGGGATCGCCAATTACCGCTGCCTTGAATTTTCCATGTATTCTTCCGAGTGCTGCTTTGCGATTCGGACAATCATCCAATTTTAAAAATTTGGCAACCGCATCTTCTTTAGTCTCTTCTTGGAGAGCAATACCGATAGCCGATCTTAATTCTTTCTTGTTTAACACCGTATTGAGTGTGTCGCCATATTCGCCAATGCCTTTTGTGTGATTACCCAAATCTGCGTGATCACGCACGCCATGCCTGATGACATGAGTCAGCATTTCGCCAGGAAAACGTTTGAGCAGATCCATATAATCCTCAGTTGAAAGGGAGGAAAGATGTTCCTCGGTGAAATTTTCTGCAATATCTTCTTTTGAATATGGCGATTCTGCCCATTTCTTTTTCTCGCTAGTATAAAAATTTGACAACATTGATTTTGTTTCCGGGGGATTTCCCTGCCAAGCGTTTTCAT
>CAZJOI010000011.1:639-19386 GCA_964547585.1 uncultured Bdellovibrionales bacterium | reverse complement strand
ATTGATTTTGTTTCATCCAAGTCTTGTCTGCCGTCAATGGATTCGCTCAGTTCTTCCTCCAAAGATGTTTGCTTTCCGAGCTGTGACTGAAGTTCGCTTTTGATTTTTTTAATCGCAAAAAAATCTTTAATTTTTACAAGAAACGAAGCGTCATTGTATGTTTCGATTTGGCTTTGCAAAGCCTCGAGTTGTTTAACCACTTCACTTTTTTCCTGCTCTTTTGCTTCGATTGATTTTTTGTCCTCAAAATATTTTGTCCGCTTTTCACGAATTTCTTGAGCAAGCTGACTGCGTTCTTCTGGTGATTCTTTTTTTGAAAAATCCTTAATGAATTGTGGTTGCTCTATTTTCATAAATTATATAATTGTTCGTCTTTTTTGCGACCTAAGAAGCAAAAAAGACACCTTATACCCCTCTTAAATGAATAAAAACTTATTTTTCCTTATCATAAAAAGCAAATTTAAAAAAGGAAAAGAATTTTATTTCACATAACTATTCTATATACGAAGTGTTTTCGTATAGGGCACACGATATTGTGTGTTTTGCGAATATTTCGTATAATTTAAATGTAATTAAATTGTAGCAAAAATATTAATGGATGTCTATTTACAAAAAGTGGAAGATGAGCTCAGGCTTCGGAAATATAGCCCTAAAACCGTTAAAAGTTATGTGGCTTGCGTGGCTGAGTATTTGCACGCCAAGCAGAAAGATTTTAATTTGATTGATGTTGATTTTATCAAAAAATATTTGCTGTCCAAGGTGGACAAAGGTTTTTCATCACAAACTACCAATCAACACTTGCAAGCCATAAATTTTTTTTGTTGGAATGTTTTGAAATATCAGGGAAAAATTGACATTCGCTTTGCCAAGACCCCAAGCAAGTTGCCGATTGTTTTATCGCGAGACGAAATCCAATCAATCTTAGTGGAAATTAATAATGAAAAACATAATCTGATGATAGCCTTGGCCTATGCTGGCGGTTTGCGGGTCAGCGAAATCATTAATTTGAAAGTAAAAGATATAAATTTGGCAGAATTGACTATCCATATCAAAGGCGCCAAAGGCAACAAGGATCGCATCACGATTTTGCCGGAAAAATTGGTGAAAAATATTGAAAAATTAATTTCCAATAAAAATTCCGATGAATATGTTTTTGCTAGTGAACGCGGAGGGAAGTTGACTGAAAGAACGGCGCAGAAAGTTTTTGCTCAAGCTTTGAAAAAAGCTGGAATCAAAAAAGAAGCCACTTTTCATTCACTCAGGCACAGTTTTGCCACTCATCTTTTGGAAAACGGAGTGGACGTGCGATATGTACAAGAGCTTCTGGGACATGCTAATATTAGGACAACGCAGATTTATACTAAGGTAACCAATCCGATGTTAAAAAATATTAAAAGTCCGTTATAAATTCATATGAATATAAAAGATTTGAAAGTGGCTTTGGTGCATGATTTTTTGGACCAATATGGCGGAGCGGAAAGAGTTTTAGAAGTACTGGCGGAAATGTTTCCGAAAGCGCCGATTTTTACTTTGCTCTATGACAAAGAAAAAATGTCCGCCCAAGGCGGACCAGCCTTGAGTTGGCTAAATAGAGAAATTCACACTTCCTTTCTCCAAAAATTTCCCAAATTTTGGCGCCAAAGAAAAAAATGGCTATTGCCCTTTATGCCAACTGCACCAGAAACATTCAATTTGCGTGATTTTGATTTGATAATAACGAGCTCCGGTGCTTGGTCAAAGGGGATTGTAACCAGATTGAATACGGTTCACATTTCCTACTTGCATAGCCCCATGCGTTTTGTTTGGGATTCCAACGAAGAATATTTGCAGGAAAAAGAAGGCAGCAAAAAGATTGGTTTTTTGGCGCGTATTATTTTGAATTACATTCGCGTCTGGGACAAGGTGGCTGCTGATCGTCCGGACTATTTGATTTCCAATTCTATCCATACGAAAAGAAGAGTTAAAAAATATTATGGGAGAGAGAGTCAGGTTATTTACCCACCGGTAAACACGCAACATGTAACATGTAACACGCAACATAATAAAAATCCCTCTCTGACTCTCCCTTTGGAAAAGGGAGAGAATACTACCAACTACCAACTACCAACTACCAACTACTTCTTGGTTGTTTCTCGTCTTTCGGCTTACAAAAAAATAGATAAAATAATCGAAGCTTTTAATAAGCTTGAATTGCCATTGCTGATTGTGGGCGAAGGGGCGGAAGAAAAAAACTTGAAAGTTATTGCCGAAAAAAATATTTCTTTTTTGGGTTTTCAGAATGAGGCTGATTTGCAAAAAATCTATGCTGGTGCCAGAGCCTTTATTTTTGCTAATGAAGATGATTTTGGTATTGCGCCGGTTGAAGCCATGTCCTGCGGCGTTCCAGTGTTGGCTCTTCGCAAGGGCGGAGTCTTGGAAACTGTCATTGAAGGAAAAACTGGAGAATTTTTCAATTCCAATGAGCCAGAAATTATTGCCGACTCAGTCCGCAGATTTATAGAAAAGGAAAGTAACTATGATAGAGAAACCATAAAAAAAAGAGCAAATGAGTTTAGCAGGAAAATATTTGTGGAAAATCTAGAGGGTTTTATAAATAAAATTTTAAATTTTTAATTTTAAATTTTAAATCATTTTTTAATTTCTAAATGACAAAACATTTAATAAATTTACTCATTTAGATTTCAATTAAAATTTTAAATTTAGAATTTAAAATTATAAAAACATTGAATATCATCGGCCATAAAAAAAATATTAATCTATTAGATAAGCAAATATCTAAAAATCGGCTGGCCCATGCCTATCTTTTTTTGGGATCAGAAAGTGTAGGAAAATTCACAGTAGCCCTGAATTTGGCGGAAAAATTAACAGGTAGAAATAGTCAAAAAATAAATCCAGACCTGATAATAATCCGTCCAGAGGAAGAAAATGAGAAGGAGCTGGATAGCAAGAAAAAAAAGAAAACCTCCAAAAAAGAAATAAAAGTGGAACAAATCAGAGAATTGCAGCGGCAAATGAGTTTTTTTTCGGAAAATGGCAAATATAAAGTGGCTATCATCGATGAGGCCGAAAAAATAAACAAGCAAGCGCAAAATGCCTTGCTGAAAACTCTTGAAGAACCCAATGATTTGTCGGTGATTATTTTGATAACTAAAAATGATAAAAAGCTTTTGCCAACAATTATTTCTCGTTGTCAAAAAATTAAATTCGGACCGCTAACGGACAGCGAAATTGAAGAATGGGCTGAAAATGAGAATATTTTTCTTGGACAAGAAAAAGAAAAAAAAGAAATTATTTTTTGGTCAATGGGACGTCCAGGCTTGATCTTGAAATTGATAGGCGATGGGGATGAGCTGGAAAAAAGAAAAAATATTCGGCAAAAAATAGAAAATATTTTCAATCAAAATTTGACGGAAAAATTTTCTTTGGCCGAGGAAATGAGCAAAGACAAAGAAGCTTCGCGTCAAGAATTGGGTCTGTGGGTCATTTTTTTGCGGCAATCGCTTTTAAAAAAAAGCAATCTGAACATTTCGGCTTCAAAATCCTTGGAAATTATTGAGAAAATAGAAGAAAGTCTGGAAATTATGAGAGATACTAATTCTAACACCAGACTAATTTTAGAAAATCTGTTGTTGAAATTTTAAGATAATAAATTGTCAATCGACAATCGTAAATCGAAAATATCTACATGTTTTTCAAAAATAAAAATAAAAAAGACAAGGTAAAGGTGCTGGACAGAGGGAAGAGATCTTGGCGAGGGAAAAAGACATCCGCTTCCAGTTTTAGTTTTGGGAGATTCATCTTTTATCTCCTTGGCCTTGTTTTTCTGGGAACTGTTGTTTATTTTTTGTTTTTCTCTCCATATCTTTTAATAAACTCAATTGAAGTTAGTGGGGCAGGAAAAGTTGATCCGGAGAAGATCAAAAATGCAATGGGGGAAAGAATTTCCGGTAAATTTCTAGAAGTTATTCCTAAAAATAATTTGCTAGCTATCAACAAAAATGGAACAAAAAAATATTTGCTGGACAAATTTAATAGACTGGAATCGGTGGAAATAAAAAAAATTTTTCCGGAAAAAATTATTATTTCTGTAAAGGAAAAAGAATTTAAATTGATTTTTTCGACTGGAGAAAATAAATATTTGATAGATGAAAACGGTTCAGCTTGGTCCAGAAACGATTTTGAGTTGGAAGGCTCGGAAGAAGAAAATCTCATAACACTGACAGATGAAAGCGGAAAAGCGATTTCCAATGTCAAAACAGCTCTTAATACTGATTTTATTCAATATATATCAGATATTCGGGAAAAAGTTCAAAATGAAGCCGGCTTAGAAATAAGCGGCAATTTTTATTCGCCGCGGCTGATTTCTGGAGATTTGAATGTAGAAACAAGAGAAGGCTGGAGAATATATTTTAATCGAGAAATTAGTATTGCCAAGAGTATCGGAATTCTCAAATCAGTGCTGAATGACAGGATAAAAAAAGAAGATATTCCAAAGTTGGAATATCTTGATCTTCGAATAAATAATAAGGTATATTACAAGCTGAAGACAAAAGAAAATGTTGATGATGCAGGGAAGAAGCCAGAAGAAAAACAAGACACTGTGCCAAAAAATAACTAGTTAATTTTAAATTTTCAATTTTTAATTTTAAATCAATTTCGAATTATCTAATGTCAAAATTTTTAAAATTTGATCATTAATATTTCATTTAAAATTTGTAATTTATAATTTAAAATTATTCTTGACTGTTTACTTTCTCCGCTTCTGCTTTCGAAACATGGTAAATTAATATAGAAGTCCCGACTTGATAGGCGGGCTTTTTATTTTTGAGCCAGCGATAACTTGCGTTGTCTGGTCTTCGTAAGTCGTAGATACTTTCTTGTAAAAATAAAGTAGAAATCCCATACCAGCCAGATTCCAATGGTTTTTTATTATCCCACCATGGAATGTATTTTTCTCCCAAATAATAATTTGCATCCGCCATGCCAAAATAATTGAGCCGGAGCTTGTCTATTTCCGGATGTTCATCTAGGAATATTTTTAATCGGCCCAGATCTTGCCCCCAGTCAGCATTGGAATCGGTTACATATTTATAGCCATTGAAAGGGCCACCGGCAATTTGGTTGAAATAGGACATATAATAAGGATAGGCTGAAAATGTCCCAACTATTAGGGATAGAAAAAGAATGATTGTGATAAAAAATAGTATACTTTTGATTTTATATTTTTCTCTGTTTTTGATAAATTCGGAAATGTTTTTGGCAACCAGAATAAATACGAAAGGTATAATGGGCATAAGATGCCGAAATCCAATATTTAAGTTTCCTAAAATGCTGGAAGCAGAGTAGATAAGAATAAAAAGAAACATTGTCAGTTCAGCTGTACTGGTTCTGATGTAATGGGCAATGCTTTCTAAAATTCTCTTGAAAGAATATTTGACTGATTCGAAAGTCGTTCTGGTTATTTTAAAGAAAGCAAAGAAAAAAGCGAAAACAATGAAAAACAAAGTTGGCAAGGGTTCTTTTATGAGAAAAACAACTGGGAAATAAGCGGGGCTGCCGTTAAGATTAACACTTTCCATAAAATAATTTATGTTTCCTCCGCCAACTCTTTGAAACACCCTAACAATTCCAAAGACATAATCAGTGAGAGGACGCAAAACTGGGTATTCATTCATGGCCAAAAGAGTTTCGCTTGCGGCTGATCCCATCGAGTTTAATCTTTCAACGGGAAAATAATAGTTGATGATTTCGGGCAGTTTTTCCTTGGGCATGTCATATGTATTGAAATAATAGAAAACACAAACCAAAATCAGCGAAATTAAAAAGGCAACCAATCCCTTGCCTAAATATTCAAGCAGCAGGGAGGCCTTCGCTATCTCTTTGCCGTTTTTATCGCAGGCTCTCTTAACAAGAGGGTAAGCAATAAGAATCAAACCAAAAACAGGAAAGGCCAAAACAGAAGAGAATTTTGTCAGCTGCATGAGTCCTAAAAATATTCCACCAATCAAAACATTTTTCCAAGTTGGCTCTTTGATAAATCTGAGAAAATAGTAAAAAGAGAAAACTGTGAAAGCTGAAATGCCAATATCGGTTGTGACAAAATGATTATGTCCCAAAATATTTGGGTCAAAAGCGTAAAATAGAAGAGCGAAAATTCCCGCAATTGTTCCAGCCATTTCTTTGGTCCACTTGAAAATGAAAAAGCCTAAGAGTAATGATAAAAGTATTATTGGAATACGGGACCAAAAAATTATAAGATCTGGATTATTGCCGGCTCCGTAGAGAAAATATTTTCCAGCATTCCACTGTGCATCGTTGGCAGTTTCGCTCCAAAATGGTTGGTTCGTATCAAAATTCAGGCTTAGAAATAGAAGGGGAATGGCGACTAGATCTTTGAGGAGTGGCGGATGCTCTGGATTAAGACGCATATCATGCTCTTTTAAGTAGCTGTAACCAGCCGGAATATGAGCTGATTCATCATAAATCAGGCTATCATTTTTAGCGTTCAGAACAGAAATTACTAGCATAAAAAGTAAGGCTAAAAAAACGATGATTTTATAATTTTTTTTCAAAAAATTTTGCATATTTTGATGTTGGTTTATTGCCAAGGTTGCTTTAGGACAAAAAAATCAAAAAATTCTTCTCCGCGCGGATCAATTTTTTCTTCAAAGATAAGATTTGGAAATTTTGTCTGAAGTGTTTTGATGACATCGGAATTTCTTTCGGTAAAAATAATTAGAAAATTATTTTTGTCAGCAGGATTTATTTTTTCTAGCTCATTGGGAAAGAGATAGGTATTTTGCGGTTCCATGTGGAATATTTTTATTGGCAATCTTTCAAGGGTATTATAGCTGGTTATGATATATTTTTCTTCATTGACTGGCAATGTTCGCATAAACTTGGAAATGTCAGTGACATTTTTATTAAACGAGTGAGCTGTTTTTACTTTGTTGGCCCAAAAATAATGATATTTTACGGAATTGAAAATGCCAATTGCCAAAAGAGCGACAATCAGCAACGAGTAGGCAATTTTTTTGGTGTTTAATGGTTTTTCCTTATATTTATCGATGAAAAATGCAAAAGGCATTGCAGCAATGATGAAAACAGCTGGCAAATTTCCAATTGAACGCAGGGCATGCGGGAGACCTTCAGCGGTTAAGAATTCCGGAGCAAGCATTATGAGAAACCAAAAAATCAAGAGAGTATATTTTTCAAGCTCGATGTTTCTTGTCTTTTGAGAAATCCTTTGACGAAACAATTGGAAAAAAGGACGTATGGCGTAGATTATGCCAATCAAAAAGGCTAAACTGGTGAGCGGATCGAGAATTGGATAGGGAGGATAATTGTGTCTCCAATTTTGATCGCCTACGAAATTATATTTAATCAGGCTCAACACAAAACTCTTGATGCTGGTGGCGGTTACATTGCCGTTATTCATTTGCGGAGAAAAAATGGAAATGGAATCAGAGCGTGATTCAAAATATTCAGGATGAGCATAAAAGGTATAAAACATTGGAGCGGCAATAATGAGAGCCGCTAGAGAAAAGGCTACGAAATGTTTCCAGTAATTTTTCAAAAAATCTTTGCGGGAAAGAATAAAGGCAATAAGTAAAAAAAGTAAAATAAGCGGGGATATTCTAAAAGCAATATAAGTATGCATTCCGAGCCCAAAAAATAAGCCGCCGATTGCGCCATCAGTAATTTTTTTTGTACGCAAAGCACGAAGGATGAAATAAAAAGAGAATGTCAAAACGAAAGGTAGCATATTAGCCCTGAAAGAAATGCGACCGAAATTGATTGACCAAAAGGCTACGGCGGTTAAAAAAGCTGCTATTAAAGCCAAATCTCTTCTTTTAAAAAGTTCTTTGGACAGAAGGTAGACACCTAGGATCGTGAGGGTGCTGAAAATAATAGAAGGTAATTTGAGGGTCAGAATGCTGGCACCAAAAAACTTGAAAAGTATGGCGATTATATTCATAAACAACCCTTCTCGACCTTGATTGGCGGGATAGAACCATTGGTAATTTCCGGTTTCAACAGCGCGCCACGCATCTTCTCCATTAACGGCTTCATCAGGATAGACACCTGGCGGTGTGTTTTCAATGTTATAAAAACGTAAAAAAAATCCAAGAGCAATAATCAGAAAAAGAACAATTGGAATGATAATATTTTTATTTTTTTCGACAAAAGCAAGGATGTCTTTAGCAGATATTTTTATTTTTTTCATCGGGTGTTGGTTTATTTTTTATTTGCTTGAATTATACCATAAACCAAATATTTATCCACAGGCGATTTCTTCGAGATTAATTTTTAAATTTGTGGTATAATTTGCACAAGCGGAATAAAACTTAAAGATGCAAACTTAAAATAGTTTCCGCATTTTTTAGGATTTAAAAAAAATCTAAAATGCTATGCAAAAAAAAGGCGAAATAACAGTAGATGCTGAATATGAAGAAGATCCGAATAGTAGTAAAGAGGAAAATAAAACTGGGGAGAAAGATTTTTTTCCACCCGTTGTTGTGGGCGTGGAGAGCAAAGATATAGAGATAGAAAAAACTGAAAAACTCAAAAAAGAATTGGAAGAAGCGCGGAAAAAATATGCCGGAGGGGATTATAAAATCAATACTACTTTCAATAGGTTGAAAGAAGCTTTTGGTTTGCACATCAAAACGAAACCGGAAGATATTTCTGAGCTAAATGAAGCCAGCAATGCCTACAAGAGCAAGGCGTCAGAACTCATGAGAGAATTGATTGATGAAATCAAAAATAAAAATCTGGATCCAGAGACAATGAAAAAGGAGCTGGGTAATTTGGTGAAATATTTCAACTATGACGAAAAAATGAATCTCTATGAAGCCAGAACAAGTGCCAGATCTGAAGCCAATAAGGATAGTAAGGCCTTTGAAATATTGAAAGGGGGAGAACAATTTATTAATTGGTATCGCAAAGTTGATTGGAAGAAGAAAATGGCTTTTTCTTTTGGTCTTGGAATTATAACTGGAGGCTCATTATTAATCGGGCAAAGAGCTCTGGGCAGTGTGGCAGCCGGAGTCGGTGCGGTGGCGGGCATGGAGGCTTATCAGAGACGAAAAGAACAAAAAAAATCTGAAGCCCAAAAGGAAGAACTGCTCAAGAATTTTGAAAACTCGCAGGAAAAAATGGATGAGATTATGCAAAAACTCCAAGGAGAAATAAATGATTACGAAAAAAGTCTGGATAATGAACAAAGAAAAGCTCTGGGGAGAAAATTTATAGGATTAGGTGCAGCTTTGGGAACATTCGCGGTGGGTACTCTGGCCAGCGGAGCGATGAAGGATCTTAGTGGACAGGCTTTTGAAAACATTAAGAATTTTTTTGGAATTGGAGAGACTATTTCAAATGTAGATCAGCCAGACTTGCCACAAAAAGGATCAATTGATAGTGAGAACTATTTAACTTCAAACGATGCGCCCACTGGTCCAAAAAATATTCCAAATGCGGAATCTCTTTCTGATTCCGGAAATGTTATAGAGAATGATGTAAAGTCTGGTGTCTTTGCTGAAAAAGTACTGGAAGTTAGAAAAGGAAGTAGTCTTGAGGGAACGCTAATTAAGCATCTGGAAGGCACGGGCTTGAATCATGAAGAGGCCGGAAAAATGGCTCATAAAATGGCGATTGAGTATGCTGATAATAATAATTTGAAAGACGGACCGTACAGTTTGATTCACGAAGGCGCTAAGCTAAAAATAAGTCCGGAAGGAAAATTAGTAGAAATTTCTGGTGATGATCATTTGGGCTATTTGTCCAAGAACGAAATTCCCACTAGCGATGGAGGTAAAGGCCAAATTTTTGAAAATACAAGACCAAAGGGAAGTGTTGAACCTATGACTGTCGACAAAGTTAACGAAGTTCCCATGGAAAAATTTAATCTCGGTATCAATCAACAGCACGACATTGCTGATTTGAACCATAAAATTAGTGAAATGCAAGCGGAAGTTGCAGAAATTAGAAGTAAAGGCTTTGGTTTTTCAACCGAACTGGATCAGGCACGCGGAAGTATGACCAACGGAGGCTGGGCGAATATTCAGGAAGCAAATATAAGAGATCTCCAGATAGAAGCAGCCAAAAAATATGGCAGTATGTTCAACCAATTTTTGGGCAATGGAAATTTGGAAAACCTAAAAGGTATAGGCGGTCTGCGAGCGGCGGATGTTTTTGAAAACAGGAGCAGCGGCGTAAGAAAAATATATGAATATTTAATGAACAGAAGTGATATCCCAGCTGACGACAAAAGTTGGCTCAAGCCAAGCACCAATGAGAAAGTCAGCAATTGGGTTACAAGAATTTCAGCTGGATTAGCAAAGCGGGCTATTTAAAATGATAAAAAATTTAAAAAATATTATGACAAATCAAACACAAATAAAAGAATCTTTAATTGAAGAAATGGGGCTTGGTGACTTACCCGAGGAAAAACAACAAGAACTAATAAGAAAAATGTTTGAAGTTTTGCTGAAAAGAATTTATGTTGAAGCTAATGATAAATTGAGCGAAGAAGACAAAACTGCTTTGGATGAAATGATAAGTAAGAATTCTCAGCCAGAGGAAGTGGAAAAATTCTTGCAAGAAAAAATTCCGGATTATTCTGAAATGATAAAAAATATTTTATCCGGTTTTAAGGAAGAAATGTTAAAGATATAGAAAATATTTTCTATGTAATTTGTTAATTTTAAAAATATGTCTAATTTGGAGCCAATTGATGAAGGGGATTTGGATTTGAAGAGTAAATTTCAAGGAGAAATGGAAGACACGAAAGCTGAAATAAAAAAAGACGAACCAGCTTCAGACGCAAAAGTAATAAAAAATCTTGAATTTACCGAAGAAAAAAAAGAAAAAGCGCAAGAACGAGCATTGGAAAAGGAAAAAACTTATTCCAAAATACTTTCCAAAATGAAAAGCACACAAACTCCAGCTGACGATTCTTCTGATAATGTTGCAAATGATGCACAAGAAACTGCCGAGACGGTTACGCCGGAAGCCAAGGTTGATAAACTGGTGAAGCTGGCTATGACCAAGGGAGTTGTACATGCAGTCAAAGTTGCCAAACATATGGATGATAACTATACCTTGGACGAATTTCATGATAAGTTAATGGCAGAAGAATTTCATAGTGCTTTGGTGGATAAGGGCATAATAAAAGAATTATAATTACAGAAAATATTAAAACTAAAATAAAAAAATAGAATGGATTATGTATTCAGCTTGATATTGTATATTCTTTTAGGCATTCTGGCTCTTGCTAGTTTTGTGAGCGGACTTCTTTTGCTTGTCCGCAGTTTTTTCGGTTTTCGCGCTCACATCAACAGATCACTAAGTTTGGATTTGGAAATCGTCCGTGTTTCGAAGGTGAAAAAACAACAACAAACCGAGCAAAATGATGACAGGCAAGAAATTTGGAAAGAAGAGATTGGAGCCATGGAACAGCTATTGTCTTCACTTTCAGTTATCCGAGAGAAAAAAGGTTTTTTCTTTCGCTTGCTCTATGATGTGCCCTATATCTCATTGGAAATTGCTAAGCCTTCGCATATGGATGAAATAATTTTCTTCGTAGCTATGCCGAGAAAATTCAGAGAATCAGTGGAAAAACAGATACACAGTTTTTTCCCCAATGCCTCTATTGAAAAAACAGAAGATTTTACAATCTTTAATCCTAAGAGTTTTACGGAAGCCGCCATTCTTAACCTCAGTAAGAATCATATTTTTCCCATAAAAACTTACGAGAATTTGGAAATTGATCCTCTGAATAATGTGACTAATGCTCTCAGCAAGCTCAATGAAGGTAATGAGGGAGCGGCTATTCAATTGATTTTGAAGCCGGCTGATGCGGGCTGGAGATATGAAGGCAGGTCAATTGCTCATAAAATGCAACAAGGGAAGAGATTGCATGATGCTAACGCTTCAGTTTCGAATAAAATTATGCGAGAATCTGGCAATTTTATGCATGAATTATTTTTCAGAAAAAAAGGTGAAGAAAAAAACCCTTACAATGCTAAAACTGTCCAGCTGACACCTGAGGAGCAAGAGTTGGTTAAGAGTTTAGAACAAAAAGCGGGCAAAACCGGATTTGAAGTAAACATTCGCCTGATTGCTTCAGCAGATACAAGGGAAAGAGCGCAACAAATATTAGGACAGCTGGAAAATGCCTTTACTCAATATGAGAATTCAGATATCAACCATTTTTATTCCAAAAAGAGATTAAAAAAACAGGACATTTCTTTCGACTTTATTTTTCGGAATTTTATTCAGGAAGACGCTATCATTTTAAATGCGGAAGAAGTGGCGAGTATTTTTCATTTCCCAATTTCAACTATTGAAACTCCAAAAATCAAGTGGTTGAAATCAAATGCGGCTCAGCCTCCACTTAATATTCCGTCCGAAGGGCTTGTTCTTGGTTTTAACAAATATCGCGATGCAGAAACTGTCATTCGTCTTTCCGATATGGACAGAAGAAGACATCTCTACACCATCGGTCAAACTGGAGCTGGAAAGTCTAA
This sequence comes from uncultured Bdellovibrionales bacterium, assembly GCA_964547585.1. Lineage (GTDB taxonomy): Bacteria > Patescibacteriota > Minisyncoccia > Moranbacterales > UBA2206 > CAZSCF01. Next base: position 6,856 of record CAZJOI010000011.1, on the reverse strand, counting down.
CTTTTTGCAAGAAATGGCCAAACAAGATGCTAGAGATGGCAAGGGACTTTGCTTTATTGATCCGCATGGTGATGCGATTGAAGATATTCTTTCAGCTATTCCCAAAGAAAGAGCTGAAGATGTTATTATTTTTGATCCAGCTGATACAGAACGACCATTCGGTTTGAATATGTTGGAATATGATATTAATCTGCCAGAGCAAAAAACTTTTGTTATCAATGAAATGATTGGTATTTTTGATCAGCTCTATGACTTGAAAGCCACTGGTGGCCCAATGTTCGAACAATATATGCGAAATGCGATGCTGCTCATTATGGAAGACCCAGATTCTGGTTCAACTTTAATGGAAATTTCCAAAGTATTGGCGGATGAAGATTTTAGAAGAATGAAAATTTCCAAATGCACCAATCCAATTGTTTCTGACTTTTGGACCAAGGAAGCGGAAAAAGCTGGGGGAGAAGCAGCGCTAGCCAATATGGTTCCTTACATTACTTCGAAACTCACCACTTTTATTGCCAATGATATGATGCGCCCGATTATTGCTCAGCAAAAAAGCACCATCAATTTCAGGGAAATTATGGATAACAGAAAGATATTATTGGTTAATCTTTCCAAAGGAAAAATAGGAGAGATCAATGCCAGGCTTTTGGGGATGGTAATTGTTGGCAAAATTTTGATGGCTTCACTTTCGCGAGTGGATACGCCAGAGGCGGACAGAATAGACTTCTATCTCTATATGGATGAATTCCAAAATGTAACTACTAATTCTATCGCTCAAATTTTGTCCGAAGCTAGGAAATATAAATTGAACCTGATAATTGCGCATCAGTTTATTGCTCAACTCAAAGAAGAAATTTCCAAAGCTGTTTTCGGAAATGTTGGATCGGTTGTGGCCTTTCGGGTGGGAGCCGAGGATGCCGAGTTTTTGGTTAAACAATTCGAACCGGTTTTCACAACCAACGATTTGGTAAATGTGGACAATTACAATGCTTTTGCCAAAATTCTCGTGAGTGGAGTTGTGAGCAAACCTTTTAACATTCAAACATATCCCCCAACTGCCGGAAACAAAGATATCGTAGCGCCATTTAAAGAGCTATCGCGTCTCAAATATGGTCGCGATCGAGATATTGTTAATCGAGAAATCATGGAAAGATCAAAGATACGAATGGCAGGCAGTGAAGTTTAGACAAATTTAAATGAAAAGAAAACTCTCCATAATGGAGAGTTTTTTTCTAATCTTTTAGTTATTTCTTTTTCTTGGTTCCTGCTTTTTTAGCCGGGGCTTTCTTTTCAAGTTTGGCGGCTTTTTCAAGCCTAGCTTTTTTGGTGGCCTCTTTCTTTTCGGCGGCTTTTTCAGTCATCTTCCTGAATCTGTCAACTCTTCCGGTTGTATCAAGAACTTTCTTTTTACCAGTATAAAAGGGATGACAAGCAGAACAAATTTCCACGCTCATTTCCTTGACGGCTGAGCCAGTTTTAATGACATTGCCACAGGCACAAGTGATCTTTGCATCGTCATAATATTTTGGGTGGATATTCTTTTTCATATATTTTTAGTTGGACAATTTGATTAACAAAATTTAGCTTAGCATATAGAATTTCAATTGACAAGAGTTTTCAGTCTTGGTATATTAAAAAAGCGTTTTAAAGTGTCTACTTGAGAGGGTAGTTTTCTTTTCAAATAGGCCTAACTCATACTTTTTGTGGCTTCCATCCTGACCCCTAATGGGGTTTAGGAAGCTCAGATGTCCTTAAATGGGGATCTAGCAAAGAGTAGCGGCTGTTCAGCCTTGAGAGAGGCGGGACATAATTAATTAAGGATTCATCCCATTATTTCCGATTACTCGGTATGGCGGCTTACCGCAATCTAGTGGGATAAAAAAATATGGAAGAAAATAAGAAGGTTTCTTTGGTCACGGATACCGAAGCCAAGGAAACTAAAAAAGATCAAAAAGGCGAAGATTATTTTGCCGATTTTGACTTTGCCGATCTTGAAGTAAGCATGCAAAAAATGCTTAAAAGCGGTGTTCACTTTGGTCACCAAAAATCAAGAAAGAATCCAAAAATGGAGAAATATATTTTTGGAACAAGAAATGATATAAATATCATTGATCTCCAAAAGACAGTCGAAAAACTTGAAGAGGCCAGAGTTTTCATTGAGAAGATTGTATCCGAAGGCGGCGTTATTCTTTTTGTCGGAACAAAAAAGCAAGCCAAGGGTCTGATCAGATCAGCGGCCACCAGATGTGGCATGCCATATGTTGTTGAAAGATGGCTGGGCGGAACTTTTACCAATTTCAAAAATATTGCCGAAAGAACGAGATTCTTGCGCGAAGGTCAGGAAAAATTGAAAAATAATGAATATTCGAAGTACACAAAATTTGAGCAAATGAAAATTTCCGAAGAACTAGAACGACTGGAAAAGAAAATGGGAGGCATAAAAGAAATGACCAAGCTTCCTTCTGCAATTTTTGCAACATCTTTGAATGAAGATAATCTGGCTATTAAAGAGGCTCTGTGTGTTGGATTACCAATTATCGCTTTGACAGATACGAATGTTAATCCGGAATGCATTGACTACCCAATTCCAGCCAACGAAGATGCCATATCTTCATTAAAGCTAATGTTGGGTTACATTTGCCAAGCCGTTCTTCAAGGCAAAGAAAAAAAAGGAAATGTTGAAGAAAAAAAATAAACTAGTTTGCAGTTTTTAGTTGGTGGTTTGTAGAAAAACCTATGGCCTAAAAATTAAAAACTGGAAACAGGTTAATAAAAAATTTATAAAACTATGAATTTAGAGCAAATAAAAAAAATAAGAGAAAAAACTGGAGCGGGGGTCGTGGAAGTTAAAAAGGCATTGGAAGAAGCTTCTGGAGATGAAACAACGGCCATTGAAATCCTGCGAAAGCGTGGTCAGGAAAAAGCTAATAAAAAATCAGAAAGAACTACGCGAGAGGGATTAGTGGCGACCTACGCTCATTCCAACGGAAGACTCGGCGCCATGGTTAAGCTTTATTGCGAAACTGATTTTGTCGCCAGAAATGAAGAGTTTAAAGAATTAGCCAAAGACATTGCGATGCATGTTGCGGCGATGAATCCAAAGTATATTCGTCCAGAGGATATGCCACAAGAATTAGTGGAAAAAGAAAAAGAAATTTGGATTGCCCAGCTCAAAAATGAAGGAAAGAAAGACGACATTATACCAAAAATTTTGGAAGGCAAAGAAAAAAAATTCAGAGAAGAAATTTCTCTTCTGACGCAGCCTTTTGTTAAAAATCCAGAACAAACCGTTGAATCTCTAATAAAAGAGAAAATTGGTAAAATAGGAGAAAATATTCAAGTCGGCGAATTCTCCAGATTAGAACTGTAATTTATAAAAAACGATATGCAAGTCCTTGTAACTATTTATTTTTGGGATAATCCCAGATCATTCGTGAGTGATATTGATCTGAAAGAAAATGATCAAGTGATTGTAGCACTTGATCAAACTATGGAAATGGGAACGGTCAAAAGTACTAAGAATGAATCAAGAGAAAAACCCCATGGAAAAGTAGTGAGGCTTGCTACCGAAAGAGATAAGAAAAAATTTACTGATTTTGAAGATAAGAAAAAAGAATATCTGAATTTTTGTCGAGAGAGTTCTAAAAATTTAGAATTGGATATGAAGTTTATTGATGCCGGAATGAGCTTGGACGGAAAACAAATAACATTTGCCTTTTCGGCTGATAGTCGAATAGATTTCAGAGAATTGGTAAAAATTCTTTCCAGCAAATTCAAAAAGCTGATAAAAATGCAACAAGTTGGTTCAAGAGATGAGGCCAGAAAAATTGGAGGGTATGGAATTTGTGGCAGAGAACTTTGTTGCAAAAAATTCGGAGGAAATATGCAGAGTATTACCACGGAAATGGCAAGAGTTCAACAGGTAGCTCATCGCGGAGCGGAAAGAATCTCTGGGCTGTGTGGAAGGTTGATGTGTTGCTTGTCATATGAAGCTGAACAATACAAAGAAGCCCTGAAGGGTATGCCTGAGCTCCACAGCACAGTCAATACGAACAAGGGGAAGGGTGTGGTTATCGAGTTAAATGCTGTTTTGCAGGAAATTAAAGTTAAAATGGAAAACGGAGAGTATGTTAGTCTTAAAAAAGAAGATATAAAATAAATTTTAATGAATATGTTTTATTTAATTTTACCTCCAATAATAGTAGTCCTGAGTTTAGTCGGAATTATCATTTTTTTGGTCAAAAAATCTTCGCAGATAAAGAAGGTTTATCAGGATGAAGCTATCGAACTCGCTAAAAAAGAAATTGCAGGAAGGAATGCGGAAGAAGTGAATGGTGAGAAAAGCCAAGGCTTTTGGAAAAAATTTGAAAGAATTCTTCTGATTATTTTGGAAAAAACAACCAGAAGGCTCAGAGCATTATTTTTGAGATTGGAAGTATGGTTTAGCGGTTTGTCTAGCAGGATAAGAAATAGAAGAAATGGAGTAACTCCGTTATCCACAGAAGATGATTCAAAAAAAACACCGCAAAAGGATGAAATACTGGAAAAAATAATCGATTACAAGCCCAAAGACATTTCTGGAGATAGGCCAGTTATGAGGGAGAGCTTTAAGCTGGACGAAGAAACAGAAAAAATTGCTGAGCCAATGATTAGTAAAAAAGTAACTCTGCCAAGGGTAGCACCTGGAGTAAAAAACAAACTAGAGGAACTTTTAATCGAAAGAGTCGCGGCTAATCCTAAGGATGTAGAAGCTTATGAAAGACTAGGAGAATATTATATGGAAGTAGAAACATATAATGATGCCAAGGAGTGTTTCAAGCAAGTTATGAAGCTTTGTCCGACAAATAGAAATGTTAAATATAAGATAAAAAGATTGGAACGTCTGCTCGGAGAGTAATCCTTGCATTTGTTTTCCATTTTGCCGGCTTAGCTCAGTGGTAGAGCAACTGTTTTGTAAACAGTAGGTCGTCGGTCCAAATCCGTCAGCCGGCTCAGATAAGTTAATTTAAACTTTTTAGTTTACAATTTTAAATCAATTTTTTAATGTATTAATTTTGAATTTAATCATTGAGATTTGATTGGAAATTGGAAATTGGTTATTGAAAATTGAGCCCGTAAGGGCGATATTTGGGTAGGTGGCGGACCACCGCTAAAGCGGGGCCCCGCCAAAGGCGGCGAGTAGCCAATTATAAGAGTGAGTTATGTATAAAGTTTATATATTAAAAAGTTTGGTAAATGGTAAATATTACATCGGACACACTAAAAACTTGGAGGCAAGACTGAACAGACATAATGGGGGATTAGTGAAATCAACGAGGGCATGCAGACCATGGGAAATAGTTTATAGTGAAAGCAAAAAAAATAAAAACGAAGCATACAAAAGAGAATTTCAGATTAAGTCTTACAAGGGAGGAAATGCATTTAAAAAATTAATAGATTATTTTGGGTAGGTGGCGGAGTGGTCAATCGCAGCTGACTGTAAATCAGCCGACTTATGTCTACGGGGGTTCGAATCCCTCCCTGCCCACACTTCGACTCAAAGTACATTAAAATTTAGAAAAACGATATTCTGTTCAGGAGGTAGTTGACTAGAATTTGCAAAAATTGTAAAATATAGGCATGAACAAAAAAATGTTGTTAAAATATTATATAAAAGAAAAGAAATCCATTTTTGAGATAGCTAAAATTTTTGAAAAAAGCGAAACGTGCATAAATTATTGGATGAGTAAACATGGAATAAAAAAAAGAACTATCAGTGAAGCTATCTATTTGAAAAATAATCCAAATGGAGATCCATTTAAAATAAAAAAACCAAACACCTTATACCTGGCTGAACTCAAGGGATTTGGACTTGGGTTGTACTGGGGAGAGGGAAATAAAAAAAATAAGAATTCAATTAAGCTTGCAAATACTGACCCGCTTCTAATTAAAAAATTCATTGAATTTCTAGTTAAAATTCTCGGAGCAGAAAAGAAAAAGATAAGATTTTCCTTGCAGGTTTTTAGCGATGTTGATCCCAATGAAGCAAAAAAATACTGGTTAGATAAACTAAGAGTTAAATCAGATCAGTTTTGCAAGAAAACTACAGTTACTCAGTCTGGGAAAATTGGAAATTATAAAGAAAAAAATAAATACGGAGTTCTTACTATTTATTATAATAATACCAAATTAAGGAATATCTTAATTGATATGTTGCCGTTGTAGCTCAGTTGGTAGA
>CAZJOI010000011.1:0-629 GCA_964547585.1 uncultured Bdellovibrionales bacterium | reverse complement strand
GCACATCCATGGTAAAATAAAACAATTTTGCCTGCCACTTGAGAAATCAATTGGTGAAACCTGAATTACGGTTAAAGGCCAACACTGGTCAAGACCGTGGCACCTATTGTGGGGCCCGAACGACTGACAAGGGAAGCTAAATTCTTATGGAATATGCTTAATATACAGTCTAATCTTCTGATAAGTGCTATAAAGAAAACAGAAGTACAAATGAAGGATGAGGTCACCAGTCCGATCCTGGTCAACGGCTCTAAGTTAGTTTTTGGTTTGTGGTTGGTAGTTTTTAGAAATTTTTAAAAACTAACAACTAACAACTAATAATTTAATCAAATGACAAGAGATAATCTAGCCAAATTGAAATGCGAAGATTGTAAAACTACCAATTATTTTACAACCAGAAATAAGAAAAAACTCAAAGAAAAATTGGAAATGAAAAAACATTGTCCAAAATGCAAAAAGCACACAGCGCATAAGGAAATGAAGTAACCCGTCGCTCGTGAGCGACATGCGGGGTTCGTATAGTGGTAGTACGGGACTCTCCAAAAGTTCTGGCGTAGGTTCGATTCCTACACCCCGTGCCAATATTAAAAAACGCTTTTTATAAAGAGTTTTTTGTATTTAGGATTGAC
>CAZJOI010000010.1:0-24825 GCA_964547585.1 uncultured Bdellovibrionales bacterium | reverse complement strand
GGCATATTAATCGCCATTCGCTCAGCCGCATTAGCTACTTGAAAATTGGATGAGTTTATTTCTGAAATATAGCGGCGTCGGCCCATTTCTGTTTCCACATACAAATTTTCCTTGGCAAATTTTTTAGTTTTGATCATATATTTTGCAATACCGGAAAACTTCTGCATATATTCGTCAATGAATTTTTTGGCGTCTTCCCTACCGATGCCGGCTGATTCCGAAAAGCCAAAGACACTCATGCCATAAATCACTCCGAAGTTGAGAGCTTTGGCACTTCTTCTCATTTTTTCCGTAACTCCAGAAAGTGGAACTTTGTTTATTTCCGCTGCCGTCGCTTTGTGTACATCTTCTCCTTGCAAAAAAGTATTGGTCATTTTTTTATCCTTACTTACATGAGCGACAACCCGCAAATCAATTTGTGAATAATCCGCACTCACCAAGCGATATCCATCTTCAGCTACAAAAGCCGTGCGCAAAACTTGTCCCAGATCAGTACGAATGGGAATATTTTGCATATTCGGATTGGAAGAAGAAAGTCGCCCTGTACTGGTTACAGCTTGATTAAAATCACTGTGAATTCTGGATTTTTCATCGACTAAAAGTGGCAAGGTATCCAAATAAGTAGTTTTCAATTTGAAAATTTCCCGATACTCTTCGATTTTTTCAATTATTTTATGCTCTTTGCGAATTTTGGATAATTCTCCAGAAGCGGTTGAATAACCTGTTTTTATTTTTTTGATATTTTCTGTTGGAATTTTTAATTTTTCAAATAAAATTTCGGCTAGTTGCTTGGGAGAATTAAGATTAAATTCCGTGCCCGCGAGTTCGTGGCTACTTTTTTCCAAGTTTTTAATTTTCTTGGTTATTTTTTCTGAAATTCCTTTGAAAATAATTGTATTGAGTTTTATCCCATTGATTTCCATTTCGGCCAGAACTTTAACCAAAGGCATTTCTACGTCAGCAAAAATACTTTTTAAACTTCTGTCTTTCTTTTGCTCGGCTGAAATTTTTTCAATTTTTTCTGTATAAATATTTTTGAGCTTGAAAATATAGTCAGCTCGTCTCACATGTTTTTCGGCTTTTTTCTCTCCTGATTCTATTTCTAGGCCCAATTGTCCTGAAGCACTTTTTTCTTCCATTTCTTCGCCAATTTCATTCAGCACAATATTGACCAGATCAACTTTACTTCCAGGGTTTAGGACGTAGGCCATGAGCATCACGTCTTCTGCCAAGCCCTCATATCTAATTTTAAATCTACTAAAAACCTCGGAATCATGTTTCAAGTCATAGCCAATTTTTTTGATATCTTTATCTTCCAGAATCACTCTCAGTTTTTCGAAATTTTCCTTGGAATACTCAATGAAACTAACTCGCCCAGTTTTCCAACAAAAAGCTACTCCTTGAACTGAACTATCAAAATATTTAGTCCCGATTGTTTCAAGACTCACGGCCAGCTCTTCTTGCTGATTCAAAAATTTAATGTGTTCGTCAACTTTTTCTGGAGAAACATATTCAAATTTAAAATCGCTCACCTCTTTTACACTTTCTTTTCCATCGGCACTTTGCATTTCTATATTACCCGGAATTCTTTTAATTAGACTAAAAAAGGTAAGCTCTTGAAAAAGATCCACCAATTTTTTTCTTTCGAATTCATGCATGACGGCGGCCGAAAAATCCAAAGTAAGCGGAACGTCTTTTACAATCGTAGCTAATTTTTTGGACATAAAAGCTTTCATCTTATCTCTTTCTAATTTATCCTTAACTGCACCCTTAATGTCTGCTAGAGATGTATACACATTTTCCAGTGTCTCATATTTTTTTAATAGTTCGATGGCTGTTTTTTCTCCAATCCCTTTGACTCCAGGGATATTGTCTGACGGATCACCACGCAATCCTTTATAATCAATCATTTGGTTAGGGCTAAGACCATAACGCTCCCTCACAGCCTCTTCGTCGTAAAGAACCGTATCACCCATGCCTTTTCGCAAGGCAAAAACTTTGGTTTTTGAACTCACGAGCTGCAATGTATCCAAATCCCCTGTCACAATAATATTTTCAACTTCTTCTTTTGAATTTTCTGATTGAAAAACCATCGTGCCAATCACATCATCCGCCTCATAGCCTTCTTTTTCATAGATAGGAATATTAAACGCCCGCACAACTTCTTTGACTCTGCCAATTTGCGCGTACAGCTCATCCGGTGCTTTGACTCGCGTAGCTTTATATTCTTTGTATTCCGCGTGCCTAAAGGTCGGGGCTGCCAGATCAAAAGAAGCCAGAATATAGTCCGGTTTCAAGTCGCTAATAACTTTCAGCAAAACGCTGGAAAAACCATAAACCGCATTAACCAGTTCTCCAGTTTTAGTGGTTAGAGGTGGCAAGGCATGATAAGCCCTGTGAATCAGGGCATTTCCATCGATTAAAATTAGTCTTTTTCTTTCTTTGCTCATATGCCTATTATACAGCCAAAAACAGCGTTTTACAAACAAAAAAAGGGCGGCAAGATTCACTCACTTAGCCCGTTTTAAATTTCCTAAAAAAATTTTTATTTCTCCAAAAGCTCAACACTTTGAATGATGACATCGTCCACTGGACGATCATTGGAAGATGTCTCTACTTTTTCAATCTTGAGAGCAATGTCCATGCCAGTAATAACCTGCCCAAAAACAGTATAGCTTGCGGGCAGAGGTGCTTCAGGGCTAGCCGTAACAATAAAGAACTGGCTGCCGTTGGTATTTGGTCCGGAGTTAGCCATCGCCAATGTTCCCTGAGGATATTTTTCTGTTCCTTTGAGTTCGTCATTAAATTTGTATCCTGGGCCTCCAGTTCCCCATCTATCTTTCATTAATTCATCCTTGGAAAGCGGATCACCACCTTGAATCATAAAGCCCTTGATGACTCGGTGAAATTTCGTGCCGGCATAAAATCCATCACGAGAAAGTTTTAAAAAATTTCCGACGGTTATTGGGGCATCGACATTGAAAAATTTAACCTTAATGTCTCCGAGGCTGGTTTTAATTAAAGCCACGCTATATTTTTTTGTTAATTCTGAATTATCCATTTGATTATTTTGTGAATTATTTATTTGAGAATTCTTTATTGGCGTAGTGTTTTCTTGAGTTTCATTTGTCGCTTCACTCATTTTTTTGTTTTGCATATCAGCTGCATTCTGAATATTTTGTTTGGCTTTTTGACTTATTTCACCCATCTGGGCCAAATATCCCTCACTGCCTGGTGCAGAAGTTTTATTAGTTTGACCCACATTGTCCAATATTTCTTGAGACAAGGTACAACCTGAAAGAAATAAAATAAAAAATACGGCGATGACTATGTTTATTTTCATAGATTATCTATTTAAAAATTATTTCTCTTTCATTTTCATTTATCCATTTGAAATTTATCCAGAAACAATTTGGGGGAATTATTTTTTTGATACGCTCGGCCCATTCAATCAAAATAATATTCCCTTCATCTTGAATCATTTCCTCCCAACCTAAATTTATGATGTCCTTGGCATTTACCCTATAGGCATCCAGATGATACACATTTCTAAATTTTGGAAATTGGAAATTGGAAATTGGAAATTCCTTACTTTTGTAATGTTTAAGCACTACAAAAGTAGGGCTGGTATATGGTCCTTTGATTTTGAGTCCTTGCAAAAAGCCTTGAATAAAAGTAGTTTTTCCCGATCCTAGTTCACCAGAAAGACAAATGACCAAACCGCTTCTAATTTCCTGTGCTAACATTTTACCCAACGCTTTTGTTTCTTTTGAATTTTTAGTTTTTACAATCATAGGATAGCTGCTATTTTTTAGTGAAACATAATCCTAGAGGCTTATTGCAAAAAATATAAATAAAGTCTTCTTTATATCAATTCGGCTCTAAAATTATGTTTCACTAAAAATGCTACTGCCAAATTTCAACATAAGCATTATACAATGATTTATCCATATTTCCCAAAAGTCGCCTCTTTTGGCTCAACAATTGACATTTAAAGGGAGTTTTGCTATCCTACACTACCATTCAATTTTAACTATTTTTATGAGCCTAGAACCCATTGAACAATTTGAACAATTTTTGGAAAAATCAAAAGATGTTTTAATCCTAATTCCAGAAAATTCCAGCGGAGATGCAATTGGCTCAGCCTGGGCTTTGTATTTTTTTCTGCAAAAGAAAAACATAGAAGCTACTATCGCAATCTCCGGAATCGTTCCGGAAAAATATTCTTTCTTGCCGCGTCCAGAAAAAATTCTGAACGAAATTTCTGGTGCTCGTGATTTTGTCCTTTCTTTCAACACAACTTTCAATAAAATTGTTAATCTGCGTTCAGAAAAAACTGATGATAAATTTAATATTTATCTGACCCCAGAAAAAGGTGCTGTTGATCCGCGTGATTTTTCTTTTATCCTAGCTAAATTCAAATATGACTTGCTGGTTGTTTTGGATGCTTCTGATTTGGAGAGACTGGGAAAAATATATGAAACTAATCCTGATTTGTTTTTTGAAGTTCCGATTGTGAATATTGATCATAAAAGCAACAATGAAAATTTTGGCCAAATAAATCTGACCAATGTAACTGCTTCCTCTTCCAGTGAAATCTTGGCTGGAATTTTACAAAAAATTGATGCCCTAGCCATTGATAAAAATATTGCCGAATGTCTTTTGACTGGAATAATGAGTTCCACCGAAAGCTTCCAAAGAAAAAACACCACCCCAAAGACTCTTTTGACAGCCGCCACACTCATGGATCAAGGCGCTGATCAGCAAGCGATTGTCAGATGGCTCTACAAAACTCATCCTTTGCACATTTTGAAACTGTGGGGTCGCTCCATGGCAAAATTAAACTGGGATAACACTACCAAATTAGCTTGGACAACCCTAACGGTCGAGGATTTCATTCAAAGCCGTTCCAAGCCTGAGGATCTTTCTTTGATTTTGGAAAAACTACAGGAAAATTATAATGATGGAAAATTTTTTGCTGCCATCTATAACGACACTCCGGAAACTAGCATCGCTCTTATTAAAGGTGTTTCTCAAGAAAATCTGGTTCAATTTAATCAACTTTTACAAGGCAATCTAGATCAAGATTATTTGAAAATCAATGTAGCTTTGGGTAATCTGGAAGAAGCCGGAAAAGCCTTGAATGAAAAGATAAAAGAACTGGTATTACTTTAAAATTATTGCAAAAAATCAAAACTACCGCAGGGTAGTTTTTTGTTTTTTATAATTTTTCTTTAGCTTTTTGGGATTTTTTATGCTAAAATAGTCTCATTAAAGAAACCAAAACAAAAAAATGGTTAGAGTCGCCAAAACAGATCCTGCTCAGGCTACTACTCAGGCTTGGCAAGATGAAAAAACAAAACAAACTCAAATTGTAATCACTAAGCTTCGTCATAAATCAGAGGAAGAAGAGGCTTCTGTTTTTGCTGCCAAGCTTGGTTTTCCCTATGTTGATACTAATCTCATTCCTGTTAGCAATGAGAGCATAAGAACAATTCTTGAAGAAGATTCTAAGAATTTCGACGTGGTCGCCATTCAAAAAGATGGCAAGCGTGTTGCACTGGCATCAACCGACCCGACCAAAAAAGAAACAGCCGAATTCATTGAGAGCCTACAAAAAGAAAATCGCTGGGATTTGAAAATTTTTGTTATTTCTCATTACAACCTCAAGAAAATTCAGGAGAAATACAAAACAATCTCCTTCGCGGATATTCTTTCCGAGCTGAGCGTTAACCTTTCTGATGAAGAATTGGAAAAATCCGGACAATATTTGAAAGATTTGGTTTCACTTAAGGATAAGATTTTTACTCTTTCCACTACCGAAATACTTAATATCATAATGGGTGGATCATATAAACTGGATGCGAGCGATATCCATCTTGAACCACAAGAGCAAGACCTGCGCTTACGCTATCGAATTGATGGTGTACTGCATGATGTGATGAATCTTCCTCTTGAATTTCATCGCTCAGTTATCTCCCGCATCAAAATGATGTCCGGCATGAAACTGAACCTGCGAGATATTGCTCAAGATGGAACTTTTGAAATTCGTATGAAAGACAAAAAGGTAGCTATTCGTGTCTCCATTATTCCGGGAAATTTTGGCGAGAGCGTGGTTATGCGTCTTTTGGATCCATCTTCCATTCAAGTAGCTTTGGAAAATTTGGGTGTCCGCGGACTGGCCTACGAAGAAATAGATAAAAAAATTCATGCGCCTAATGGAGTAATTCTCACAACTGGACCAACCGGATCAGGAAAAACCACCACCCTTTACGCTATTATCAACAAACTAAATAATCCGGAAACTAAAATAATCACTATTGAAGATCCAATCGAATATGAGGTAAAAGGCATTTCGCAAACTCAAATCGAAAAATCCCGTGGCTATGACTTTGCAGGTGGTCTTCGCGCCATTGTTCGTCAAGATCCTGATGTTATCCTAGTTGGTGAAATTCGTGATGATGAAACAGCCGACATTGCTGTTCAATCAGCATTAACTGGTCATCTTGTACTTTCCACTATTCACACCAACAGTGCCATCGGAACCATTCCACGTTTAATTGAAATGGGAATTAAACCAACTCTCATCCCACCATCCATCAATTCTATTATCGGCCAACGTCTCGTGCGAAAACTTTGCCCACATTGCAAAGAAGAATATGTCCCAGCCAAGGAATCAATTGAGTCACTCAAAAAAATGCTGTCGATCATTTCTCCAAAAGCTAAAGTTGAAATTCCCAAAGATATCACCAAACTTTATCGACCCAAGGGTTGCCACAAATGTAACAATCTTGGATACAAAGGACGAATTGGTATCTTTGAAGTCTTTACCATAAACGAAGAAATTGAAAAAATAATTTTGGAAATGGGCAGTGAAACTGACATCTCTTTGGCAGCTCTTGAGGCCGGCATGATTACCATGTTGCAAGATGGAATTCTAAAATCCATCGAAGGCATCACTTCCATTGAAGAGGTGAAAGAAGTCACCGGTGAAGGAGAATATCTGCAAGACTTGTATGAAAAATTGATGTCACAAACTTTGGGCAAGGGCATCTTAGTCAATAAAGAAAGTTATCAAAAAGCTCAGGAAAACATGAGTGATTTTAAAAAGCTTCAGGAAGTTATTGATAAATCTGATATTAAAGAAATAAATAAAATTATTTTTTCAGCCGCATCGCTTCTCGGCACTGGAGATATCCACATTGAACCGGGTGCAGAAAGTGTCCACATTCGTTTTCGTATTGATGGCATCTTGCAAACAGTTGTTAACATTCCTCTCACCGACTATCCCAATCTTTTAGGAGAAATAAAAATACTCAGCAACGTCAAAACCGAAGTGCGTCAAGGTGTCGTGGATAGTCGTTTTTCTATTAAATTTGATGATAGCATTGAAAATGTCAAAGAGAAGTCCGTCGATGTGCGTGTTTCCATCATTCTCGGTGGTTATGGAGAAACTGTTGTAATGCGACTTCTCAGTAAAGCTACTCAGGAATTAAATATTGAAAAGCTTGGCATTCGCAAACAAAATCTGGATAAAATTATTCACGAAGTGGGAAAGCCTAATGGAGTCTTTCTTAATACTGGTCCAACTGGATCTGGAAAAACTACGACTCTTTACAGTATTATCAATCTCATCAATAAACCGGAAATTAAAATCATCACCGTTGAAGATCCAATTGAATATCAAATTGAAGGTATTTTACAAACACCCGTTAATGATAAAGAAGGTTACACTTTTGCGACGGCCCTGCGATCACTTTTGCGTCAAAATCCTGACATTATGATGATTGGAGAAATTCGTGATGATGAAACCGCGCAAATTGCCGTTCAATCTGCTTTGACAGGACATCTTGTGCTTTCAACTATTCATACCAACAATGCGGCTGGTGCCGTACAAAGAATGCTCAATATGGGAGTTTCTGGAGCCGATATTGCCTCTTCAGTTAATGCCTTTATGGCTCAACGTTTAGTGCGAAAACTTTGTGATTGTAAAAAAGAAATCGCAATGACGCTGGAAGAAAAAAATAAGATAGAAGAAGTCCTGAAAACCATTTCACCCAAAAGTGGAGTGGAAATTCCGAAGATAGGAAAGATTTGGAAACCACAAGGTTGCGAAAAGTGCAATCACATTGGTTACAAAGGACGCACAACTGTGAGTGAAGTTTTTGTTATCGACAAAGAAATTCAACAGCTAGTTAATCAACAAGCCATTACTTCCGAACTCACTGAAAAAGCTGTCGAAAATGGCATGATTACAATGGTTCAAGATGGAATCCTAAAAGTTTTGGAAGGCGAAACCTCCTTGGAAGAAGTGGAGAGAGTAACGGAGTTATAAAAATAGTTTTTGGTTTGTAGCTTGTAGTTTTTAGTAACTTAAAAACCCCTCCAAATAATTGGAAGGGTTTTTTCTTTTTCTTATTTCTATGTTTCACGCTTATGTCAATAATCTGTAGACAAATCCTAAAGCTATGAGCCATAGGGAAGGAACAGTGTCGAGGAGTAGTTCAGTCGAAACCAAACAGTCCGTATCTGGGCAAAAAAGTTCCCGAAATTGAGGATAAAAGATAGTAACCCCCAATTGCCTACAGTTTACTGCTAATCATCGAAAAAGCACTATAAATAGGCTTTTTTAGGATGACTAGCTATAGTAGCACAGCTTTGAACATTTGTCAAATGGTGTTAGACTAACTTTATGATTACGAATTCCAGCGAACAAACTGAGGATCTGAATTTGGACAATACTCTTAGACCTCAAAATTTCAATGAGTATATTGGCCAAAAAAAAGTCAAAACTAATTTAGACATCCTTCTTCAGGCTGCCAAAAAAAGAAAAGATCCCGTGGAACATATTTTGCTTTACGGACCCGCTGGCTTGGGCAAAACCACACTAGCCAATATCATCGGCAAGGAAATGGGTGTTAATATTAAAACAACTTCTGGGCCAGCTATCGAAAGAGTCGGAGATTTCGGATCAATTTTGACTAATCTGCAAGATGGAGATGTTTTATTTATAGATGAAATACATCGCTTAAATAAATTGATTGAAGAAGTTCTTTATCCGGCTATGGAAGATTACAAATTAGACATAATCATTGGCAAAGGTCCTTCCGCCAGAACTATTCAACTTGATCTGCCCAAATTTACTCTTATCGGAGCTACTACCAAACTTGGTTCTCTTTCTAACCCCCTGCGTAATCGTTTTGGCGCCACTTATCGTTTGGATTTTTATCAGCAAGAAGAAATCAAAAAAATATTGGAACGTTCCAGCCGTATTTTAAATGTAAATATTGAAGAAACTGGCCTTGATAAAATCGCCAGTTGTTCCAGATTTACACCGCGCGTAGCTAATCGACTCTTGAAACGAGTGCGTGATTTTTCAGAAATTAAAAATCATCCTTCCATTGATAGTGCTGTAGCCAGCGCCGCTCTCAAAATGATTGATGTTGATCATGTTGGGTTGGAAGATATTGATAGGCAAATTCTCAGAACTATTATTGAAAAGTTTGGCGGTGGCCCAGTCGGGCTAGGAACTCTTGCTGCCGCCACTTCTGAAGAAATAAAAACCATTGAAGATGTCTATGAACCCTACTTAATTCAAATTGGTTTTCTGGCCAGAACTCCGCGCGGACGAGTGGTAACTAAAAATGGATATGAACACTTGGGCCTCCCCTATCCAAAACAAGCCAGTTTGTTATAATAAAGAAAATAACCTTCTAACTAATTAATTTTCATGACATCTTTAATTATTTTAGTCTTGTATTCTCTTGTTGTTCTTACCTATCTTGTTCTTTCTTTTTTTATTGTTTATCATCTGGCAAATTTTTCTATAAAATCAGGCATTACAACTATTGTGCTGTTTTTTTTCATTATCCTTTCACTCGGACTTTTGATTACCAACGCCGCTTTATTTTTTTCTGTAAATTGGAACTACCTTTTATCAAATCTTTTATCCTAACCTAAAAACAAATGAAACTACGAAATTTTTTTAGTTATTGTTTCAGAGGTCAAGAAAGAGGCGAAGCCATCCTGATGCTTTTAAGACGTCACTGGTTCAATGTTCTTGTTCAATTTATTCCGATCCTGTTTTTAGTCGGAGTTCTTCTGGCTAGTGTTTTTTATTCATCCTCCATTCTTAGCATTCTTAACAATCCTGTTTTTCAAGATTTTTTTTATTTCTTGCAAAGTCTTTTGGCTATGTATCTCTGTGTCTTTTCTTTTTTGATTTGGGTTGATTTTTATCTGGACACTTGGATAATCACAGATAAAAGAATTATAAACATCGAACAAAAGGGGCTTTTTTCTCGCGTGAATAGCGAGTTAGCATTAGATAAAATTCAAGATGTTACTACAGATGTAACCGGATTATTTCCAACTCTTCTAAACTATGGCGATGTTTTTGTACAAACAGCCGCCGAGAAGGAGCGATTTGTTTTTCGTAAAATTCCCAATCCGAACAAAATCAAGGATTTGCTTATGAAGCTGGAAAAGGAAAAAGAAAAGGAAAAAGATCAAAAGCTTGGACATATGTTGCATAAAGAATTAAGCTAAGTTTTAAATTTTTTTATAGAACTTTGGAAATAAGGAGGGCAGTAAAAAGCAACAGTAAAAAGTTGTGTTTCTTTTTGGCATTGCCAATTTTTTTGGTAGTGTTTTTTATTTTTTCTTTTGCCAACGCAGAAGTAATAATAAACGAAGTCATGACTGAAAATAAAGATTCTTCAAAAAATGAATTTATAGAGCTATACAACACTGGACATGAACCCGTAACTTTAAATGGCTACAAGCTCACAAAAAAGACAGCCAGTGGAAACGAAAGCAATTTGGTGAGTAGTTCAAAATTCTTAGGTACAATTACGCCAAAAGGATACTTTCTAATTGCACACCCGGATTATGTAGAAAAAATAAGTGCAAGTCTCGCCTATTCTGGGGCATCTTATTCAATAGCCAGCAACAACTCTATTTTACTATACGATAACTCTGGAAAAATTATTGATCTTGTTGGATACGGAGAGGCCACAACCTTTGAAACCTCGGCAACTCAAAATCCAGAAGAGGGTGGGAGCACAGGTAGGTTGAACGGAAAAGACACTGGCGATAATAGCAAGGATTTTACATCACAAAATCCAACACCAGGCAGTGAAAATAAAAAAATCGAAGAAGAAGATTCTGCTCCAAAAGTATATTCAGACAAAATTCAAATCACCGAATTGCTGCCCAACCCTGATAGCGCCGATACTGAATATATTGAACTCTATAATAATTCCGATGAAAAAATAGCACTGGAAAACTGGTCATTGCATGATGCCTCTAAATCCGGAGAATATATTTTTTCTTCCAAAGATGAGATAGAAGCAAGAGAATATTCGGCAATCTATAAAGAAACGTTTAAATTTGCGCTTAATAATGGTGGCAATGAAAAAATTACACTCTATGATCCAGACAAAAAAAGTGTTTTCGAGGTCGAATATAACGGCAGCAAAAAGGGCCTGTCCTATAATTTTAACGGCACGGATTGGCATTGGAGTCAGTTTCTTACTCCCGATAGAGAAAATATTTTTGAAAAAATTCCTCTGGGAAAATTAAAAATCGATAAGACTATCTATAAAGATGTTTATGCTACTTTTGAAATTACCGGTCTTTCAAAAAAGGCTAAAGTAAAGTGGGACTTTGGAGATGAACACGGAAGTTCTCTGGCCAAAACACGTCACAAATACTTAGAAACAGGCACCTATGATGCTAGCGTAAAATATTCCGAAGGCAGCGAAGATGTAATTAAAAATTTCAAGATTGTCGTCAAAAAAATCAAACATCCAAAAGTCGACATTATTGCAGTTAATGCCAACCCCTTTGGTAGCGATACGGACAATGAAACTCTAACCCTAAAAAATAAGTCAAAGAATAAAATTGATTTGCTTGGCTGGAGTATTGCTACTGGCTGGGAAAAACTGACCAATCACCCAATCACAGAAAGCTTTGAAATAAAAAAGAACCAAGAAAGAGAAATTACTCGTGAATTTTCAAAATTCACCTTGAATAATAAAAAATCTGAGATAGAACTGCGCTATCCCGACGGAGAAGTCGCCAACAATCTAAAATACAATAAAAAGAAGTCTTCTATCGCTGAAGGAGAAATTTATCAAAAAGCCAAGGGAAAGAAATGGGAATGGATATTACAAAAAAATAATAAAAAACCAGTTACCCAATCGTCGGCTGAAAATATTTCTCTAGTTGAAACTGAAGAACCAAAAGAAATAGATACTGCCATAGAAGCTTATGTCCAAGAAAAGGCGTCTCAGCCTGAGGAAAATTTAGATAATCTGGTTGGAAAATTTTCTCCAAGAAAAAACTTGAAGCAAGACATTGAATCAAAAATTTTAGGATTTAGGGATTCAAAGAGCAGTTCTGGATTTACTCGAAAATTTGCCTCTCTGAATCAAAGTTTTGTTTTGGGAATCTCTACTTCCAAAGCTACTCGCCTTGCAATCAAAGAAGATACCTTCCTAAATAAATATTTGCATAAAATAAATCAATACTTAAATCAATTTATTTTAAAACTCCAAAGATAATCAGAAAAAGCCCAACTAAACTCAACAGATAAACAGCAAAAATATATCCTTCTTGATATGTTTTTTTATTTACCAAATAAAATTGAACTACACCAAGAAAAATTGAAAGCCACAAAATACTTTGGCTTCCAATTAAAACACCAGCCAAAAGATAGGCTGCCAAAAAACCAAAACCAATTAATATTTTGCTTATTTTAAGGCCAAAGATTACTGACAAAGTCTTAACGCCCCCTCTTTTGTCTCCTTCATAGTCCTTAATGTCTATAAAATTAATCGCTAAGAGACACGCAAATAAAAACAGACCAAACAATAAAGAAAAATTGCTAATATTCGCTCCAAAGTCTTGAATGAATTTTAAAAAATAGAGGATATTTAGGTTATTAAGACCATTAAAACCCACAATAATCAACGCCACTGAATTTAACAAAATAACTGCTTTTGAAAAAAATGGGATTCTTTTAATTCGCAGTGGCGGCATTGAATAAATAAAATAATTGCCAACGCAGAAAAGAATCAGAAAAAAAACCTTAAAATTTACAGCCGCCGCATAGACCAGCGACATTACGAGGGCCGACCCAGCTATTTTTTTATAGTCCACAAGAGAAATTTCTGATCTAACCAGTGGCCTATCTTCATTACAGACCTTATCGATTTCAACATCGGCAATATTATTGGTGATGATGGAAAAAATGCCAGCGAATAATATGCTAATAAAAATAAACGGCAGATAAAAAATACTTTCCTCGTTCAAAATAGGCTGGTTTTTTACGCTCATAACCAGAATAAAACCCAGAACAAACATCAGCCAATAATGCAAGAGCCTTGTGAGCCTGATGTCTTTCACTATACTCCAAAAGAATTTTTTATTTTCCAAAAAACCTAAAGCCATCAGCAGAAAAAAGGCAATCAGTAAGAAAAAGTTGATAAAAAGTGTTTCTGAATATGCAAAAGATATCTGAAGTCCGTCAAAAACCGTCTTCATTGTGTAAGGGCTAAAGGAATAAATAAATATGATGGCATAGATGGATATGGTTCCCAAAATAATTTTTAGCCAGCTTAGCTTCTTTATATAAAAATACAAAGCTACGCCTATGAGCGCCAAGAAAATCTCGATTTTCAGTCCTGGCGAAACACCAAATTCCTGAAACTTTCCAAAGAAAGTAAAAAATCTTTCGATTAAGTTGACATAACTGCCATGAAATTCGGGCATTAAATAGGTTATGTGATTTCCCTTACCTCCAGTAATTAGCAAGTCAATTGAAGGCCCCACAATCAAAATAATGAAACTGGAAAAAATGAGTTTGAATAATTTTTCAATTTTTTCTTTGGTCCAAAGATGAAAAGCCAAAAGCAAGGTCAGCCCCAGAACAAAGTAAGAAGCATAGAAATGCAAAAGCATGTCGCTTTTGATCCAAGTATTATTGGAAAAAAATTCCACAAAATTTCTGAGAGTCACCGAGGCCAAAAAGGTAAAAACTACACACCAAAAAGGAAGACTTGGGCTTTCCAAGGAGCCTATGATATTTCTCGACATATTCAAAAATTTTTCCCAAAGTATTTTCATGGTTTTTTCCATAATTATTACACAACTATTTAAGTTATATTAAGTATAAATATTTGCCACAAAACAAGCAAATGCTCCTATTTTTACTTGAAACTAAAGTTTTTCGGTGGTAGCATAAGAATAACAAGTATTTAGTAGTTAGTAGTTAGTAGTTAGTATTTAGTATCTGGTATTTTTTATACAATATACAAGATACGAAATACATTATACAAATTATGTCGGGACATTCACATTGGGCAGGAATCAAACAAAGAAAAGGAGTTAATGATGCTAAGCGTGCTAATATTTTTACCAAATATGGCCGCCTTATTTCTATTGCGGCCAAGGTTGGTGGCGGAAAACCAGAAAGCAACTTTCAGCTGCGTTTGGTGATTGAAAGAGCACGAGGGGAAAATATGCCTAAAGATAAAATAGAAAAAGCCATTAAGCGCGGCACTGGCGAACTTAAAGATCAGGCGGAAATTCAAGAGGTCCTGTATGAGGCTTATGGACCAGGGCAAGTAGCTATGCTGATTAAGGCGGCTACGGATAATAAAAATCGAGCTCTGGGAGAAATCCGAACCATCCTCACAAAAAATGGCGGGAAAATGGTAGCTGAGGGTGCCATCAGCTTTCTTTTCAAACAAGTTGGTGAAATTGTAGTTGAAACAAAAAACAATTCGGATGATCTTGAGATGCTGGCCATTGAGGCTGGAGCTGAAGACACAGAAATTACTGATGAATTTTTAAATATCTATACTAAGGTTTCTGATTTGCAAAAAGTCAGAGAAGCACTGGAAAAAGAAGGTTTGAAAATTGAAAATGCAAGTTTAGCCTATGTTCCCCTGCAAAAAATTACACTTAACGAAAAAGATAAGCCCGCTTACGAAAAACTTTTGGAACTTCTTGATGACCAAGAGGATGTTGAAATTATCTATGATAATCTTTAGGCAGGTATCTTGTATATAGTATTTTGTATTTAATATAAATTTTCAATTTTAAATATTCTGTTTTTGATAAAAAATATTCTTCGTTTATAGTCAATTTAATGCCAAAAAAAATACCAAATACCAAATACCAAATACCAAATACTGCCAGCACGCTTCGGGTTTTGGGTGTCGACCCTGGAACGGCCACCACTGGCTGGGCCATCTTGGAAGAAAAAAATGGAATCATCTTGCCGCTGGCCTTTGGACATATTTCTACCTCCAAAGACAAAACTGAAGAAGAAAGACTTTTTGAGGCTTCAGATGATCTGCGAGAAATAATTGAAAAATATCATCCCCAAGAAGCCGCTGTTGAAAAACTTTTTTTCTTTAAGAACAAAAAAACCATCATCCAAGTGGGTCAGGCCAGAGGAGCTATTCTCTTGACACTTGAGCAAAAAAATGTTACTATTTTCAATTACACACCGCTACAAGTGAAGCAGGCTCTCACGGGATACGGAAGAGCAGAAAAGAAACAAATGCAGCTTATGGTTAAAAATATTTTGAAGCTGAGGGTCACTCCTAAGCCTGACGATACGGCAGATGCTATTGCCATCGCTCTCTGCCACATTAATAGTCGAAAAATGAATAGTCTTAAATAATAATTTTAGTAATATGGAAAATATAAGTCCCATAATCAAATTATTTGTGAATCAGGGCGTACCAATTGAAACGGTAGTGCTTATTTTGGTGCTGCCTATTATTGCCACCTTGATTGTTTTTCTGCGTCAGGTTTTGGGAATCAAGGCCTTCGGAATTTACACTCCGCTGATTATTACCTTTGCTTTTATAGCCACCCACGATTTGCGCTATGGCATTGCCATTTTTATTTCTGTGATTCTCGTAGGTATGTTAACTAGGTTTTTGCTGAAACCCCTGCGCCTTCTCTATCTCCCACGCGTAGCTATTATGCTTTCAGTCGTCGCCATTGCTCTTCTTGTCATGTTAACTTTTGGAGGCAGTCTGCGTAGAACGGGCCTGGCCGCTGTTTCCATTTTCCCAATCTTGATCATGATAACTTTGGTTGAAAAATTTATTGCCATTCAAATAGAAAAAGGCGACAAAGCCGCTATCATGCTAGCCATTGAAACATTACTCATTTCTATCCTGGGATACTTTGTGGCTAGTTGGCATTTTCTATTGCAAGCTCTCGTAGCCTATCCATGGATAATTATTTTTACTCTGCCGATCAATATTGCTTTGGGCAAATGGACGGGTCTTCGAATTTCTGAATATTTTCGTTTCAAGGAAATAATGAAAAAAATGTAATTTACTTTTAAGAATATCCAATAGCCATGTTTGATTTTTTTACAAAAGGCAATGGAATTTTAGGAATGAATGCCAGAAATCTCGATTACATTCGTCCCTACAATTTGAAGCGTGCCAAAAGATTAGCTGATGACAAACTTCTCAGCAAAAAACTTTTGGCTAAAAACGGCATCACCGTTTCTCCTTTGCTTTTTAAAATACAAAGCCGTGAAGAGTTGGAAAATTTTGACTGGAGCAAACTTCCAGACAGTTTTGCTTTGAAACCCAATCGAGGTTTTGGAGGAGAAGGCATTATTGTAGTTTATGGAAAAAAGAAAAACTCAGAAGACACTTGGATCAAAGCTGATCGTTCTCGAATTACAATTGAAGACTTGAAAAATCATATTCAAAATATTTTGGATGGAGCTTTTTCTTTGGCCAACACTCCCGACATTGCTTTCTTTGAAGAAAGAGTAAGGCTAAGTAAATCTTTCAAGCCCTACACGTTCAAAGGCATCCCTGACATTCGAGTTATTGTTTTTAATAAAGTCCCTGTTATGGCCATGCTACGTCTTCCAACCAAGGAGTCTGGCGGCAAGGCTAATTTGCAACAAGGCGCCATCGGCCTTGGTATTGATATGGCCCTGGGAGTCACAACCACGGCTATTCAAGGGAAAAACAAACTTATTGAAAAAATGCCGGATTCCAGACTGAGCACTAGCGGTTTCAAGATTCCTTTTTGGAAAGATATTCTCCTTTTGGCAGTTAAGGCGCAGGAAATATCCCGCTTAGGTTATTTGGGTGTAGATGTGGCCATTGACAAAGAAAGAGGTCCACTCATTCTAGAACTCAATGCTCGCCCAGGACTCTCTATCCAATTAGCTAATTTGTCGGGATTAAAAGAAAGACTCGAAAGAGTTGCGGGACTCAAAATAAAATCCCTGGAACGCGGTGTGCGTGTTGGCCGCGATCTCTTCGGAGGAGAAATTGAAGAAGAAGTAGAAGATATTTCGGGAAGAAAAGTTATTGGCACGGTAGAAAAAATTAAAATAATTGGAAAAAATGAAAAAGAAATTGAAGTCGAAGCTAAAATTGATACAGGAGCTAGCTTCACATCAATTGATATTGATTTAGCGAAGCAATTGGGCTTTGAAGACACGGTCAGAGAATACCAAAAAATAACAGCCACCTTTAAGGATCTCCGCGCCATGGACAAACAGGATAGATGGAATATGTTTAAAGATATACCAGGCATTACTTCTATTATTGCAATTCATTCTTCGAATGGCTCAACTTATCGACCAGTAATACCAGTTACTCTAAACATAGACAATGTCGTTCTTTCTACTAAGGTTACACTTATCGATCGCTCTCAATTAAAATATTCGGTAATTGTCGGCAACAGAAATTTAAGAAAATTTTTGATTGATGTAAATAAATAAAAAATTATGATTAAAAACCCACCTGTCATTAAAAAGGTCGTTCTAGCTATGGGAGGAACAATTGAAGAGTTTATTCCTGAGCGCGGATGTTTTTATATTAAAATACTTGGTAAGCGCATTTTTATTGAACGAAAGATCTCCATTAATCGTCAGTCTTTTTCTAGTGTGCGAATGAGCAAGTGCAAAGACATCACATATAAGCTACTCCAGGAATATAGCTTGCCCACACCTAAAACAGAGTGTTTTTATAAAAAAAACTACACTCAAGAAACCGCGGTCAAAAGCTTGCACAAACTTACTTATCCCATAATTATAAAAGATGCTCAGGGCTCTAACAGTAAAGGAATTTTTCCATTTATTCATAGTCCGGGAGAGGCTTTGCGCGTTCTTGAAAATCAATTGCCGAAATATCGCAGCATGATTGCCCAACAAATGGTTTTTGGGAAAGAGTTTCGCTTACTTGTTTTGGATAAAAAAATTATCGGAGCCCTAGAAATGATTATCCCTTATGTTACTGGCGACGGGACATCCACAATCGAAGATCTTATTTTAAAAAAGCAGCTAAGGACCGAGAAGCAAACCGCCATTGATAAGAAGTTAAAACAAATTTTGGCAGAAAAAAATCTAAAACTGGAAAGTATTTTACCAAAAGGCCAGGAGGTTTTTTTCAAAAGAAATTCTTGTCTAGCAGAAGGTGGCGAAGTAAATGATGTTACTGATTTAGTAAATAAGGATATAGAAAAAATTTGTGTAAAAGCCTCGGAAATAGTTGGAAGGAGTTTAGTTGGCATTGATGTCATCTGCGAAGATGTTTCCAAAAGCCCAAATGATCAATCTTTTTATATCATTGAGATTAACGGTAAGCCCGATCTCTATATTCACTACAACCCAAATCACGGAAAAACCAGAAATGTTATTGAGGAGATTATCCGATTTATGGTAAAGATTGCCAAATAATTCATTTACTCATTTCTTTATTAAAAATAGTTTGGCTTGGGAATTTTTATTCTCGCTACATATTATCATTTGAACTTTCAGCTTTTTTATAATATAATGTACTTTGACCACTATGAAACACGTTTTTGTCTCATTTAAAGACTTGAAACATGCCTCCAAAAGCAACCGGTGGAAGTTTTTTGGAATCTTGGCTATTTATTTTTGTTTGGCTGTTTTTATTTTTGTTTTGGGAGTTTTTATCTATTTTTCCAAAGACCTGCCTTCCCCGGGAGAAATGAATGAACGTTTTATAGCCGAATCAACTAAAATTTATGATCGATCGGGACAGCATATTCTTTATGAAGTACACGGAGAAGAAAAAAGAACCATTATCCCCTTTAGTGATATCCCAGATAGCGTTAAATATGCCACTATCGCACTGGAAGACCAAGACTTTTATTCTCATCATGGTATTAAATTCAGCTCTATTATGAGAGCAGCCCTGAAAGATGTCATTGGCGGAGGAGCCTCACAGGGAGGATCAACCATTACCCAACAATTTGTAAAAAAAGCCCTTCTCACAGACGAAAAAAAGCTTTCCAGAAAAATAAAAGAGGCGATCTTATCAATAGAACTGGAAACCAAATATTCAAAAGATGAAATTTTAGAAATGTATCTTAATCAAATTCCCTACGGTTCAAACGCCTATGGAATTGAGGCGGCCTCGTTGACTTTTTTTGGAAAAAACGCAAGAGACCTAAGCCTTGATGAAGCTGCTCTTTTGGCTTCCTTGCCTCAAGCGCCAAGTTATTATTCCCCCAATGGTTCTCACCCAGACGCCCTTAAGGGTAGACAAGAATATGCCTTGAAAAGAATGGCTGATTTGGGATATATCACTAAAGATCAGGCTACTGAATTTAAACAGGTAACTGTTTTATCTAAAGTAAGATCCTTTCAAGAAAATATTTCTGCTCCTCATTTTGTAATGTATGTCAAAGAATATTTGGAAAAAACCTACGGCGAACAGGCAGTTGAACAGGGCGGGCTAAAAGTTTACACTGCGCTAGATTGGGACAAACAACAAATCGCTGAGAAAGTCGTAAAAGATGGTGCCGATCTTAATACTAAAAAATATGGAGCTAACAACGCTTCCTTGGTCGCCATTGACCCTAAAAATGGTCAGATTTTGGCCATGGTTGGATCAAAAGATTATTTCGATAAAACAATTGATGGGCAGGTTAACGTTTCCATCCGAGATCGTCAACCTGGCTCTTCTTTTAAGCCCTACGTCTACTTAACAGCCTTCAAGAAGGGTTATACACCAGAAACCCAACTCTGGGACGTGAACACTAATTTTGAGACAGCTGATGGAAAAACCTATACTCCAAAAAATTACGATGAAAAAAACAGGGGTCCCCTCCAAATGAAAAACGCATTGGCAATGTCCCTTAATGTTCCCGCCGTTGAAACTCTTTATTTGGCCGGAGTAAAAGACTCCGTTCAAACAGCTAGAGATTTAGGCATAACAACGCTTAGCAATCCCGAAAAACTTGGTCTATCTTTGGTTTTGGGCGGTGGAGAAGTGAAGCTGCTTGATCACACTAATGCTTTTGCAACGTTGGCTGCGGGAGGAATTTTCCATAATAAAACAGCTATCCTAAAGATAGTTGACGCTAAAGGAAACATTTTGGAAGAATATAAAAATACCGAAGGAAAGAGAGTTATAGAAGAAAAATATGTTTCTATGTTAGACTACGTTATATCCACCAATGACCTTCGAGCACCTGTTTTTGGAAACAACAACCCCCTATCCTTCAGCAACCGCCAAGTTGCAGCCAAAACCGGAACTACCAACGAATGGCGTGATGGTTGGACGATGGGATACACCCCATCCCTAGCCGTTGGCGTTTGGGCTGGAAATAACAATAATTCTCCAATGGCTAAGGGGGCCGATGGAATTTATGTAGCAGCTCCTATTTGGAGAGCTTTTATGGATCAAGCACTAAAAAATTATGTTACAGAAGACTTTCCTAAATATGAAAAAGAGGAAACGGGCAAAGCCATCCTGGATGGCAACCTAGATTTTATTGAAAAAATTAAGGTTTGTAAAATAAAAAAGGATAAATATTGCTTGGCTTCAAGTGATTGCCCCGATGGCGAGGAAGATGAAAAAAGGTTTTTTGTAGGACACTCTATTCTTTATTATGTCGACAAAGATGATCCGCGGGGAGATGCGCCAAAAGACCCCGAAAAAGATCCGCAGTTTAATAACTGGGAAAAGGCAGTTCAAAAATGGGCCAAAGACGACAAGGACATTAAAAATGCTGAGGCACCCACAGAAAAATGCGAATCGGGCGATTTTGATTAAAAAAAGACTTTTTTCAAAAAACCACGAGCGTGGTTTTTTTATTTCATTTTTATTTCCTTCACGAATTCTTCCCCGATCTTCTTATTTATTTTTCGAATTATTTCTTTCCTATTTATCCATAACTCGGAAGACCACACTGAATTTTGGGCTCGAACAAAAAGACTCCCACTGAAAAAATAATCCGGCACCAACTTTTCTAACCCAACTTTCCCAAAATATTCTTGCACAACTTCCTTAAAAACATAAAAAACAGTCTCCTTATCTGGAGCTGTTTTTTTAGCTAAATATTTTTTTCCATCTCCTATGAGATTCTTAAAAGATTTTATCATTTGCCTTATTTCTTCAAATAGTTGTGGATACTCTTAGTTGCAATGGCGCCCTCTGCGGCGGCTGTTATCACCTGAAAAAACTTGTTTGATCCATCCGTTATGTCCCCCGCCGCCCAAACACCCGGCACCGATGTTTCACAACCCTTTTGAATTTTTACAAATCCGGTCTCATCCTTTTCTATGCCTAAGTTATCAGCAAAGTCTACGCTTGGATTAGAACCACACTCAATAAATAGACCGTCTATTTTAAGTTCTCTTTTTTCTTCAAAATCTTTATCTAATTTTACCCCCTCTACTTTTTTTTCTCCAAAAACTTCAACCACATTTGTATTATAAAGTATTTTAATTTTTTTATTTTCTTTTGCCATTTTTACCCAATATTCTTCGGCAGGCAAAATATCCTTCCTATAAATCAAAAATACCTCTTGTGCAATATCTGATAAATAAACTGCCGCCGAAACAGCGCTGTTGGCACCGCCAATAACTCCTATTCTTTTGTTTTTGTAAAAAAATCCATCACAAGTCGCGCAATAAGAAACGCCCTTGCCAAAAAACTCATCTTCTCCTTTTATTCCAATTTTTTTGCGCCTGGTTCCGGTGGCCAACAAGACCGCTCTAGCCAATATCTTTTTTTCTCCATCAAAAGTAATTTCAAAAAGATCTTCTTTTTTTTCTATCTTACTAACCAAGCTCGCCAAAATTTCTGTCCCATATTTTTTAGCATGCTGATAAAACTTCTGGGAAAGAGTACCGCCATTTATATCTTCCATGCCCATATAATTATCTACCAAATGAGCCTCGGAAATTGTTCCGCCCATCAGACCACCAAAAACAAGATGTTTGATTCCAAAACGAGATGCATAAATAGACGCGGAAAGTCCCGCAGGACCAGCACCCACAATGACCAGGTCGTAGTTATTTTTTTCCTCCATAAGTTTTAGATACTAAAAAATTAGTTTTTAATTGGCATCACAATATATATGTAGTCTTCAATAATTTCTCCCGTCTTTTCGTTTATTTCTTTTATTGCGACTGGCGAAGTCTCACTATTAATAAGAATGGCTGTGGAGCTAGTGGTAATAGAACTTAATCCATCCAATAAATATTTGGGGTTAAAGACAACTCGTTGGTCTTGGCCAATAATATCCCCTTTTATTTCGGATATATTTTCTCCAACTTCTGAATTTTTAGCTCCAATAATCACTTTTGAATTTTCTAATTTAGTTTCTAAAAAAATTTCGCCAGACTTTCCTGAAGTAAAAATACTCGCCATCTTTACCGCCCCCTGCACAAGACTTCTATCCAAAATAACCTTGGTCTTAAAGCTTCCGGGAATAATATGTTTGTATTCAGGATACTTTCCATTAATCAACCTTGAAACAATTTGTATGCCGTCAACTTCAAAAAAAATCTGTCCATCCTCAATGGTCACAACAACCCTGTTTGTCTCCCCAGAAATAACTCGCAGTAGTTCAATGAAAGTATTCGCTGGAATTATAATGTTGTTTATGTTTTTTATAAAAACACTATAAATTTCTTGGTTTTTATCCTCTTTTTCCAACTTAAAACTACCCTCCGACAAGCGAAAGCTGTCTGTTGCTGCAAAAAAAACACTCTCTTCGGTTAAAATAACATTCACCCCAGTCAATTCCTGTCTAATCTCATTGAAGGCCACACAGGGGAGTATTTTTAATATTATTTCTTTTAGTTTATTAGCTGGAATGGAAAATAAATAATCAGCCTTTTTGGGAGGGATTAGGGGAAATTCATCCGCAGACAACCCCTTTATGGTGGCTCGTAATGAGCCGCTACTTATTTTTAATTCTTGGTTTATAGTTTCCAGTGTTATATTTTTATTTTCAGAGGGTAAATTACTTACAAAACCACTAATTGTCTTAGCTGGAATTGTTATTTTTCCTATTCTTTCTGTTTTTGTGGATAATTTAGAAATTATTCCTATTTCTAGATTAGTTGCTGATAATTTTAGTGTGTTTTTATCTACTTCAAATAAAATATTATTTAAAATAGGTAGGGTTGTTTGTTTAGAAACAATCCTTTCTGAATTTAAAATAGCTTTTTTAAAATTTTCTTTAATACAAAGTAATTTCATAAATATATATAAGTAGTTATTAATTATTATTATAAATAATAAATCTGTGGATATGTATTAATTTGGTTTATATTTAAGTAAAAAATAAATATAGGGGGTGTGGATAAAGAAGGTGTTTTTTAGGTGCTTGAGTTGGGTGTTGTGTGAGGAGTTATTTATTAAAAAATAAAAATTGGAAGTTAGGAGGGGGTTTTGGTGTGGTAATGGATAGTTTATAAACAGGGTTGGGGCGGTGTTTTTTATGGGTTATCCACAGCTTACTAACTTATTTTATATAATTGTTCTTTTAAGTGAGCGATCTCTTCTATAAGCTTTTCATTAAAGGCAAGTTCTTTTTTTATTTTTTCAAAGGCGTGCATGGCAGTTGTGTGGTCTCTCCCGCCCAACTTTTCACCAATTCCGGGGTAAGAATAATTAAGTTCGCTGCGCATTAAATATATAGCGACTTGGCGAGGTCTTACTATTTCCTTTTTTCTTCCCTTAATAATAAGATCGTCGGGGTTGATATCATAAAATTCAGAAACAGCTCTAAAGACGTGTTTATGGGTTATGCCCTTTCTTTTTCCGCTAGAGACTAACTCAGAAAGGCAGTTTGACACAAAGGGCAGGGTCAGCTTTTCATTAGAGAGTTGGGAGGAAACAAAAACTCTATTTAGGGCTCCCTCTAGCTCCCGAATATTATTAACGATATTTGAGGCAATAAACTCAAGGGCATCAAGTTCTATTTTAAGATCTAGTTCTTCAGCTTTTTTCCTTAAAATGGCCATTCTTGTTTCAAAATCAGCACGAGAAACATCAGCAATCATCCCTCCCTCAAAACGCGACCTAAGCCTTTCCTCGAGCGTGGGGATGGCCTTGGGGGGCCTGTCGCTGCTAAGCACAATTTGCTTATTTAGCTGATAAAGATGATTAAAAATATGGAAA
Organism: uncultured Bdellovibrionales bacterium; assembly: GCA_964547585.1. Taxonomy (GTDB): domain Bacteria; phylum Patescibacteriota; class Minisyncoccia; order Moranbacterales; family UBA2206; genus CAZSCF01. The sequence continues at coordinate 373 of CAZJOI010000010.1, read as the reverse complement.
AATTCTTCTTGTGTTTTTTCTTTCCCGGAAAGAAACTGGATATCGTCAATGATTATCAGGTCTATTTTTTGATAGTGTTCCTTAAAGGTGTCGATTTTTTGGTTTTTTATGGAATCAATTAGCTCGCTGGTAAATCTTTCTGAGGTGATGTATTTTACCTTAGTTTTGGGGTTTTTTCGTAAAACCTCGTTTCCAATCGATTGTAATAGGTGAGTTTTGCCAAGACCCACTCCGCCATAAATGAACAGGGGGTTGTAAACTTTACCCAAATTTTGAGAAACAACATAGCAAGCAGCCCTGGCCAGCTCATTGCTTCCACCGACAACAAAATTTTCAAAGGTATACTTAGGATTTAGGTTGTTTTCTTGGCTTA
>CAZJOI010000009.1:23601-26152 GCA_964547585.1 uncultured Bdellovibrionales bacterium | reverse complement strand
TTACTCCATTGGTTCCATAGGTTGGATCAAAATCTGGAGTAGCATTAACGACATAATAGACAGAGACAGCCGAAAGAACTGGTGCCACAGTTGAATCTGTTGTTCCAAGAAAGGCTTTATATTGAATCCACTGATCATTACTTCCGTCCGTGAAAGCCGCCGGAGCGGTTTCGTTGCCGGTTGGATCGGTAAAATATGTCCCGCTAGTTCCATCTGGTCCGAGCCAGTCTGACCATGTTCCGGGAGTTCCTTCTGAATCAGGTGCGGTTCTTAATTGAAATTTAACGCTTGTCTTGGCAGGATCTGGCAATGTGGCCGTCCATTCTATTCTGGCCAAACTGTTGTCATGGGATGTTGTATCATACGGAGAACCGATGAGAGAAAAAGTACCAACATTATCTACATTGCTATACGAAAGTTGCAGTTCGTCAAAAGTCACCGTATTAGTGGTATTTGTATATGGCGAAAGGGTTGTGGCGACATATTGGATATATCTTTTATTATTAAGCGATGTTAAAAGTCCCAGCACTCCTTTTTGGGCAGGATTTAGGGTGACATAATCCGTCCAAGTTCCGTCCGGTGTGGCCGTGTTGCCTGTTCTGATTTTTACCGTTGATGTTCCATTAGTTTCCGTCCAGGTTGCGGAATTAAACCATTTAGCTGCTCCTAAATCCAAAACTGGCGAAGTTGAAATTGTTTCATTATTGCTGATTGTAAAAGCGCCCGCTGACGTGACAGTAGTTGCGTCCGCGTTTGTCACCTTAACATCCCAAGCTCCAGCATAGGCAATATCTGAATCAAAATTAAATGTGGCGCTTATCTGATTCGTATTCACGACAGTCACGCTTGTTGCGGGAATTGTAAGAGCGGAACCACTGGCAGAATTTATGATATAAACATTGGCGCCTGTCATAAAATCATTACCGTTGATTGTCATCGTAACGGAAGTGGCAGGATTAGTAATAGAAGTCACGCTTACGGGCGTTATGGAAGTAATGGCAGGCACAAGCGTTGTGTAATATTTCACTTGCACATTAGAAAATGTCGGGTAATTTGTTCCGTCCGGAATCAAAATCGCGCGATATTGCAAATATCTGTCGCTTGATCCGTCTCTGAAACTGGCGGGCATAAACTCTCCGCCAGTCGGATCGGTAAACCATGTTCCAACTGTTCCGCCTGGTCCCAGCCAGCTTGTCCAAGTGGAATTATCGGCCGAAGTTCGCACTTGAAAAACCACGTCGCTTGATCCCGCTTTTGTTTCATCCCAGGTCATAGAATTCATTTTATTGGCAACTACTGTTGTATCATAGGGCGACGAAACTAAGCTCATCACATTATGTGTGACACTCACTTCGTCCAAAGTCGAAATCACATTCGGATCTGATCCTGAATAGGTAATAATTGATTGATATTGAATATATCTGTTGCCATTGAAAGCTCCCGCTAAATCCACTGATCCGCTGGCATTGGTTGAAGCGTTGACAATAGTGGTATAGGCACCGCTGAGAGTTGGCGTATTTCCGGCTCGCACATTGATAGTGATGGTCGTATTTGCGCCTAGCGTTGAGGTATAGCTCAGCGTTCCGAAATTATCAGGATAATACATATCCTGAACTGGTGATGTGTATGTTCCGCTGGATCCTGTAAAACTTATGGCTCCGGTGGAAGTGACGGTTCCCCCGTCAGCATTGGTCACGACCACATTCCAAGCTCCAAGATAGGCGGTTGTCAGATTAAAATTAGCCGTAATTTGAGTATCGCTCACAACAACCACGCTGGTGCCGATGATTAGCTCACCTGCATTTGGACCGAAAATTTCAGCGATGGCTCCACTGGCGAAATTTGTCCCATTGATCGTCAAAGCGATGGAAGTGTTGGTCAAGAGGCTAACTGGAGAAACAGGATTGGAAACAACGGAAGTGATTGTCGGCGCAGCAGCCTCCACGCCACTCGCAAAAACAAACAAGCCAAAAACAACCGTTACGGCGATAAAAAATATATTCTGCTTTGTTGTTTTTTTATTTATATATTTTCTATATTACTGATTATTCGCAATCGTTATTTTTTCCAATTTTTCTGTAGTTGTAAAAATATCCGGCACCATTCTAAAATTATTTTCAAAAATATTCTTTCTGAGGTTATAGCTTGCCGCCCAGATAAAATGTCCGAAATATGAATTGACTGTTTGCAGAATCTCTTTCGTATTTTTTGTCTTTGCGTAATTCTCCATAATCTCCATAATTCGCGTTCGCAATTTTTTCACCACTCGCCGTCTCACCAGCATATATGTTGGCTTTATGAAATATCCCAAAAAATCAATTCCATGTTCCAGTTTGTGAATTTTTGTTTTTTTGTGACTCAAGCTCATGCCCGAATTTCCCAGCAAAAATTTTTCAATTTCATTTTTAAAATGCTGCAATTTCATTTTATTTTCAGCTAAAATAATAAAATCATCCACATAGCGAACATAATGAATGCATTTTAATTTTCTTTTGATAAATTGATCTAATTGATTCATATAAATATTAGCGCAAAATTGTGAGGAATAATT
>CAZJOI010000009.1:16834-23501 GCA_964547585.1 uncultured Bdellovibrionales bacterium | reverse complement strand
CGGCTTTTTCCAATTCATTGACCAGCAGATGATGCACAATTCTGTCTTTGAAATCAGCCGCAAAAATTTCCCTGATGGTCGGATTTTCCACCACGAAACATATTGACCGTCCAGGCGCGTAAATTTTTGATTTCAATTCCTGAAGCAGTTTGAAAAGTTTGTTCCCCTGATCCATTTCAAATTTGAGCGCGTTGGCAGTTCCGCGTTTAGTCTTGCGGCAAGCTAGATAGGCTCTATGCAGTTTTGTAAAATTGAATACTTCGCTCATAGTAACTACTGATTAAGTTGATTATTTTTTACACAATTCGCATTACTCCAATTGAGCCAGCCGCCAATCATTGTTCCGATTTCTCTCATAAAATATGTCTGCATATGCGCATATTGTTTTTCGGTTATTAATTTGAGTTCATAGCTCATATTTAATCGGGTTTTTAATTTGTCAAAAACATTGCTAAGCTGGACAATTTTTGAGTTTTTTTCTGCATTTGGCAAACTGTTCGCTTCCAAAAACAAATCCAGACATTCCCACGCCAGAGACATAATGTCTTCCCCTAGCGTATATTTGTATTGTTTTGGAAAATTTCTCTGTCTTTCATAAAAATATTTAATGAATTGATATAATTTTAAATATATCGGGAGTTGTTGCGGTGCTGGCATTATTTTGTTTTTTAATTGAGCCTTTGGGAGTTCAGTTCCTTTTATAGGGAGCTGAACTCCCTTTTGCTAGGTTCAAATCGCAAAAAGTAAAATTTACTTTTTCTTCTAAAAATCGGTTTCCTAGCGGACGCAGCGAACATTGTTGGCGTTATTCTTGTTGTTGTTGTTGTTCACGTTGCCATTGTTGAAGTTGACGTTCCACGCGTTGTTCGCATTGTTCTCGGTGCTTGACCAATAGTTGTTGGACTGAAAACCTCCCGCACTTTTACATTCTCCGACATTCCAATATTAGTAAAATGAGAATGTCTGACTTACTATGCACAATGCCGTTGTTTGGCAAAATGCGGCGGGAGCGCAATAGATTTTTAGCTGTTCTCTTTCGGAAGCTTTGCGCATCCGCACTGCACTATCCGAAAATCCGGCGATTATTTTTTATTTTAATTATTAATTTTATTTTCACCGCCTAACGGCGGAATAAAAATACCAAAATTCAAATTTTCCAAATTCTCCATTTTTACTATTGCCTAGCGGACGCAGCGAACATTGTTGGCGCTACTCTTGCTGTTGTTGTAGTCCACGCTGCCACTGGTGAAGTAGACGTACCACGCGTAGAGCGCATTGGCCTCGGTGCTTGACCAATAGCGGCCGGACTGAAAATTATTCCCATAACCAGCTCTATTCGTATATATACAGGAAAGTTCTGCAATAGTTGGGAGTCTGCCACCCACGGCCTTACAGGCATTTCTGGCGGGATAGAGTGAAAAATCAACTGTATTGAGAAAAGAAAGTCGATTATAGGGAGTTCCCGAATAAGTTTCAGTCGCGTCACATTGTGGTGATGCGCAAGCAGTATTTGTTGTTTTCCATTGATACGTTGTTCCCAAATCTGTCGCATAGACATAAATTCCCGCACATGATCCCGAAAGCCATTTCCCCTTGCACACATTGCTGGTGCAAATTCCACTGGCGCATTCCGCCGCCGCCGCGCAAGTCGCTCCGGGAGCTTTGAGTTGCGTGATTGAATTGGTTCCCGCTTTGACATAGCCGTTGGTTTTCGTCCAGGCATTGAAATCCGCGTCGGTTGTCTGCGTGGCCGTTCCGCTGGAAGTTGAAAGCGAAACAGTCGATCCTGCGCTCACTGTTGCGTCTTTGGAATAATATTTTGTCCAATTTGTTTGGTTGGAAGTGTGATTGGCAGTGGCGGCCACATCCGCGCCACCGCTCCAAGTTGACTGGATCCAGCCGTAAGTGGCGCTTTTGGAAAGCGAACCCCAAAATTGAAATCCGATCACCATAGCCAAAACCAACACTACCGTGAAAGATGAACTTGAAGTAATTATTCTCAATCTTCTCTGATATCTTTTGAGATGCGTGAAAGAATTGAATTTAAGCGAACAGTCTTCCTTTAGCGCCCCCCCCCCGGAGCTTTCCGCCTTTCGTCCTCCGATGGAATCCCCGATGGAAGTTGAACTTCCATTTCCCAATTTTAATCTTTGAATCCGCAAATTATTCTCCTCCGCCGATTTGAAAAGTAGATAGTAATAATCCCTGAAAAACACTGCTATTTTTCCAAAGATTGTTTTAATTTTTTGCATAAGAGTTTGTATTAAAAAATTTAACTAAATTTAATTTGATGATTTTTTTGAATTTATTTGCACAAATTTATCAATTTCAATGACTGCATCTATTTGCTGTTATTTTAGCCCTTTTTGGGATTTTTAACAACTTTTCACGATAAAATCTGCCTTGCAGAAGGTTTGATTATATCCATCGGTTTTTGCTTCTTTGATTTCAGCATTAACCTTTTCCTGTATATTTAAAACTCACACAACCACAAAAAATCCATGTAGTTGTTTGGAACTGACATTTGCTTTTTGGAAAAGCAAACTTGTTTTTATTATATCATATTTTTTGGTTTTGTATGCAAGAAAAAAACCTCCTTTCCCCCTCCCCTTTTCAAGGGGAGGGTTGGGGTAGGGTTTGATTTTTTTGTTTGTGATAACTGGCTACAAATCAAAGAAATTTATCCAAATTTAACTAACAACTACAAATTCAATGCCTTCTTTTTCATCAACAAGCTTTGCATAAATCAAGATTATTTCTTTGTCAGGATATTTCCCCAATATCTTTTTCTTGGCTTTATTGAGCTCTTTTTCATGAAATTCCTGTTCTAATTTTTCATCGTTATTAAATTTAACAGATCCGCCATAAGCACCACAATCTTGATGATTTATGATGACAATTTTTTTCGCATGATGAAGCTCAATGGGAACACTTATGCACCCAAACACAAATGTCTCATCATTACTTTCATTAATGGCTTTGGCCGATCCGGGCAAAGACGGAAAATCAAAGGTTTTTATTTTCAATTCACTTTCTACAAATTTAACAGTTTCTTTCCAAAATCTAAAATCAATGCAAGACAAAACCACCGCTTCGCAATGATGAATTCCTTTATATTTAAATTTTATTCGTAAACTCATAAAATTAATTTTAAATTTTCAATTTTCAATTTTAATTGAAACCTCAATGAATAAATTTTTTAATCATTTAAACATTTGGAAATTTTAATTTGATTTAAAATTTTAAATTTAGAATTTAAAATTACAAACCTATAGACTGCTAATATTTGGTGCGTGTTTGGTATGATGTTTCTTGGCAACTTTAATACGTGCTGATTCTTTTTCAATAGCCGCTGCTACCAGTGCATATTCCGATTCATCCATGGTGATTTTTTGTTTCATTGATTCCTCGGCACGTTTCTTGGCATCTTCCGCCATTTGCAAATCAATCTCTTCGGCACGCTCAGCCATATCAGCCAAAACTACCATTTCATTTTTATTAAATTCAACAAAACCACCGGAAACAGCCAGAGTTGATTCCTGTCCTTCTTTTTTAAGAGTAATTTCTCCAGATCCCAGAACCGTAATATATGGCATATGATTTGGTAAGACGGTTACCTCTCCATTTGTGGTTGGTAAAGTTACCTGATCAATTTCATCTTGAAAAACAGTACGCTCTGGAGTTACAACCTTGAATTTTATTCGTAAACTCATAAAATTAATTTTCAATTTTAAATTTTAAATTTTAATTGAAATCTAAATGAATAAATTTTTAATCATTGAAACATTATAAATTTTAATTTGATTTAAAATTTTAAATTTAGAATTTAAAATTACGAAATTAAAAAGTTCTACTTTTTGATTTCGCTTATATTTCCTTTCATATAAAACTCCTGCTCTGGCACTTCATCCATTTCCCCATCCAAAATCATTTTGAATCCTTTGACCGTATCTTCTAGCTTCACATATTTTCCGACTGTACCCGTGAATTGTTCAGCTACGAAAAATGGTTGGGATAAAAATTTCTGAATTTTTCTGGCACGTGAAACCGCAATTTTGTCCTCATCGGAAAGTTCTTCCATACCCAAAATGGCAATAATGTCTTGCAAATCTTTATACCTTTGCAAAACCTTTTGCACGCCACGCGCAACAAGGTAGTGTTCCTCGCCGACAATTTTTGGATCAAGAATAGTTGAACTGGAATCCAACGGATCAACTGCCGGATAAATTCCCAACTCTGAAAGATTTCGGGAAAGCACAACCGTGGAATCCAAGTGGCCAAAAGTTGTAGCTGGTGCCGGATCGGTCAAATCGTCAGCCGGTACATAGACAGCTTGCACTGATGTGATGGAACCATTTTTGGTTGATGTAATTCTCTCTTGCAACTTACCCATTTCTTCCGCCAAGGTTGGCTGATAGCCCACGGCTGACGGAATGCGACCAAGCAAAGCCGATACTTCAGACCCAGCTTGAGTAAAACGAAAGATATTATCCACAAACAAAAGCACGTCTTTATTTTCTTCATCACGAAAATATTCTGCCATCGTCAAAGCTGAAAGGGCTACTCGTTGACGTGCTCCCGGTGGTTCATTCATTTGTCCAAAAACCAGCGCAGTTTTGTCCAATACTCCGGAAGATTTCATTTCATGATACAAGTCATTACCTTCGCGCGTCCTTTCGCCAACTCCAGCAAAAACGGAAAAACCTCCGTGCTCTTGCGCAATATTTCTGATGAGCTCCTGAATAACTACCGTTTTACCCACACCCGCGCCTCCAAAAAGTCCGACCTTGCCTCCTTTAACAAAGGGGCAAATAAGATCGATAACCTTGATTCCGGTTTCAAAAATTTCTGCTTGTGTTGACTGATCTTCAAATTTTGGTGCATCCCTGTGAATTGGCAAATTCTTTTTGGCCGCAACTTTTTCTTCGATGCCATCAATTGGCTCGCCGAGCAAATTAAACATGCGACCGAGCACGCCCTCGCCAACTGGTACGGAAATTGGAGACCCCGTGGACAAAACTTCCATTCCACGACGAAGTCCATCGGTTGAACCCATAGCTACCGCGCGCACTTTGTTGCCACCCAAATGCTGAGCCGTTTCTAAAACCAACCGAGCAGCAGCCGAAGGCTCAACCTTCTCCGAAGGTTGAGCCTTCGGAAAAATTATTTCGAGTGCATCATAGATCATTGGCAATTCTTTTTCGAATTCCACATCTACAACTGGCCCGATTACTTGTGATATTTTTCCTTTCATATTATTTTACTAAATTTTAAATTATTTATTATTTTACTAGCCTAATCCCCCTCTCCTTTAGGAGAGGGATGGGGAGAGGGAACTATAAATATTCTTCTATTTTTAAAAACACTCCTTCCAAATTATCATTAATTTCGTTGTTCCAAAATCGTATTATCCTAAATCCTAGTTTTTCTAAAAATTCTGTTCTCTCCTTATCATATCTTTCTTGATTTTCTTCTTTATGTTGCCAGCCATCCAATTCAATAATTAATTTCTTTTCTAAGCAAATAAAATCAACTATGTATTTTTCTAATGAATATTGTCTTTTAAATTTTAATCCTTTAAATCTTTTTGCGCGAACTCTTGACCAAAAAATAATTTCTTGAGGAGTGGAATTTTTTCTTAATTTTCTGCATCTTTCTATTATTTTCATTTTTTAATTTTCCTCTCCTCTTACTCCTCTCCCAGAATGAGAGGAAGATATTTTTTATTTTAGTTTTCCAGCGCTGCTCGGCCGGCGGATATTTCTGAAATTTCCTGAGTAATTTTCGATTGTCTAATTTGATTGTAGGCCAGTGTCAAATCATCTACCATCTCCTTGGCGGCATCGGTGGCGCTTCTCATAGCCATCATACGCGACGCTTCCTTGGAAGCATTCGCTTCGAGCATGGCATGATAAATTTGCATTTCAATCAAGCGCGGAAAGATCGCTTTCAAAACTTTTTTTGGATAAGGTTCGATTTTATATTCTATAACTGGTTCATCTAAGCCATATTCTCTGGCCAAAACATCCATTTCAGCAATTTGTTTTTCCAAATCAATTTTGGAAACCGGCAAAATTTGTCGCACACGTGTTTCCTGTTTGAGTGTGGAAACATAATCTGTATAAAAAATAACTACTTTGTCATATTTTTCTGCCACATATTCATCAATAACAATTCTTCTGATAGCCCTCGCATCACTCATCCTCGGCACAAACATTGATTCAGGGAAAGTAGCCACAATTTCCTTCTTCATTTTTTTAACCATATTGTCCCCCTTGCGTCCGACGGTAATAAAGTCGATTTTCAATTTGTCATTAGGAATATTGGATTCTATTTTTTTTGTTCCAACTCTATTGATTTTCAATTTTTCCGGATTAGAAACTTCGTCTTTAACCTTTTTGAAAATTTGAGAATTAAACGATCCACAAAGTCCACGGTTAGAAGTCACCAAAATCGCCAAAACATTTTTAACTTCACGCACAGCTAAAAGTTTCTTTTCGTATTTTTCAAAAATTCTGGAAAGATTCGTCAAAATACTCCAAGCGCTGTGGGCATATTCTCTTACTTGCAACACGCCCGAAACAGCTTTCCTCATTTTGGCAGCCGAAACCATCTCCATCGCTCGAGTAATTTTTCCAATATTTTTATTGGACTTTATTCTTCTTTT
>CAZJOI010000009.1:15249-16734 GCA_964547585.1 uncultured Bdellovibrionales bacterium | reverse complement strand
GTATGTTTCTTTAAATTCTTTTATCGCTTTTTCCAATTTTTTGACAATTTCCTCAGTCAATTCTTTTTTCTTTCCCAGTTCTTGCATAAATTCTTTTTGCTGAGTATTCATAAACTTTTGGAAATCATTTTCCCAACTTTTTATTTTTTCGACGGCCACATCATCCAAAAATCCACTTGAGAGAGCATACAAAATAGCTGTTTGATTTTCCACTGGCATTGGTTCGTATTGATCTTGCTTTAAAATTTCCACGGTTCTTTTGCCTCTTTCGATTTGTTTTCTGGTGGCTTCATCCAAATCTGATCCGAATTGCGCAAAGGCTTCCAATTCTCGGAACTGCGCCAAATCCAAACGTAATTTTCCAGCCACTTTTTTCATCGCCTTGGTCTGAGCAGCTGATCCCACCCGAGAAACCGAAAGACCAACATTTAACGCTGGACGAATACCTTTGTAGAATAAATCGGATTCCAAATAAATCTGTCCGTCTGTAATGGAAATAACATTAGTCGGAATGTAAGCCGAAACGTCCCCAGCTTGTGTTTCAATGACAGGCAAGGCTGTAATTGATCCACCCCCAAATTTTTCATCCAAGCGAGCTGATCTTTCCAAAAGTCTGGAATGCAAATAGAAAATATCTCCCGGATAAGCTTCGCGTCCCGGAGGTCTTTTTAGGATCAAAGAAATTTGACGATAGGCCCAAGCGTGCTTACTGAGATCATCATAAATAATCAAAACGTCTTTGCCTTTGTCCATAAAATATTCCCCCATCGCACAACCGGCGTAAGGAGCAATGAATGAAAGTGAAGCTGAATCAGAAGCACCGGCCACCACAATGATAGTATGCTCCATAGCTCCATGTTTTTCTAGTTCTGCTTTGATTCTGGCAACCTTAGATTCTTTTTGCCCAATCGCCACATAGATACAAATCAAGTCCTGTCCTTTTTGATTGATAATCGTGTCAACCGCAATGGCTGTTTTCCCAACTTGGCGATCACCAATAATCAGTTCTCTTTGCCCTCTCCCAATTGGAATAAGTGCATCGATGGCTTTGATCCCAGTTTGCACTGGCACACTAACTGATTTTCGAGAGATAACGCCTGGAGCAATTTTTTCCACCGGATAAAATATACTTGATTCAATTTTCCCCTTGCCATCGATGGCTATGCCCAATGGATTAACAACCCTGCCAATTATTTCGTCTCCGACTGGCACAGAAAGAATTTTACCGGTTGACTTCACAATGTCGCCTTCTTTAATGTTTTCGAATTTTCCCAAAATCATAGCACCGATTTGTCCCTCCTCCAGATTCAAAGCCACGCCAAAAATCCCACCTGAAAACTCCAACATTTCTGAAGCCATCACATCTGATAGACCAGAAATTTTGGCTACGCCATCTCCCACCTCGATGACTGTTCCGACTTTTTCTGTCTGGGTTTTGGTTTCAAAATTTTCAATCTGCTTTTTTAATTCGTCGATTATATAATC
>CAZJOI010000009.1:0-15149 GCA_964547585.1 uncultured Bdellovibrionales bacterium | reverse complement strand
AAAAAAATAAAAAATATTCGAAAAAAGGAGAGAAAAAATGAAAAAAATATTTTTAGTTGTTGCCTTATTGATGGTTTTGATGTTTGTTTCTTCGGTTTCGGCAATAGCAGCAAAGGAAATGACAGAAGAACCATCATATGTCGTTATCAGGCAGGCAATAGTGTTCAATGTTGCTCCTGCAGAGTTTCGCAAAGCAATGGATATTTTTTCCGAAAAATATCCAAAATTTCAGTGCTGGGAGTGGAGTTATAACTTCAACTCCCAAAAATACTCCATCGAATGTCTGAAGGGAGATGACAGCCTGAAGGTGGAGCTGGCCATGGACGGAGCGATTACCGTCTCACGGATCAACTGGTCCGGAGACTCATTCCGAAAAAAAATCGGGATCTGGAGGTAGCTTCCAACCCGGAAAGCAGCCCTCAACCGCCGCGTTCGCTCATCTGAGTAACCGGCGGTTTTTTTTTGTCAAAATTTTCAAAAGAACTGTCTACTTCTCCAAATTTTCTTTTAACTTTCCCAGCTGTCCCCTCACACTTCCATCCAAAACTTCGTCTCCGACTTTGATGATTATTCCACCTTTAATTTTTTCATCAATTTTATTTACAATCACAACCTTTTTGGCAAAATATTTTTCTTTAATGAAACTTTCTATTTTTTTCAAAAATTTTTCATCCAATTTTTCAAAGCTAACCACCTCTGCTTCAACAGCCTCGTTTTCTTTATTCCAAATTTCTTCAAATTTTTTGGATATTTTGGCAAACAATTTTATTTGTCTGTTCCTATCCAAAATTTTAATCAAATTAGAAATCAGTCCATCAATTTCTTTCTGGCTCTTATCTTTTGTAGCTATATATAATGCCTGAGCATATTTTGAAACTGAAATTTTAGACATTTTTGTTTGGGTTTTGATTGGAAATTAGGTTAATTAGGTCAATTAGAAATTTATTTAATCGCTTTTTCAATTAGCTCTTTATCTTTACCGGAATCCATTTTTTCGTCAATAATTTTTTCCGCAGCTCTGACTACCAGCTCAGCAATTTCCGATCTAGCTTCTTTGACAGCTTTGTTTTTTTCTTGTTCAATTTGAACCTTAGCCTCTTCCAAAATCTTTTCAGATTGCACTTTGGCTGAAACTTCAATATCCTTCGCATTCTTCAGCGCCACATCTTCGGATTTTTTAATTATCTTCTGCGCCTCACTTCTAGCTTCGGCTAATATTTTTTTTTCTCTTTCGGCAATTTCTACCAATTTATTCTTGGCATCTTCTGCGTCTTTCAGCCCCTTTTCGATTTTTTTTGTACGGCTATCCAACATCTTGAGTACTGGGCCATAGGCAAATTTATACAAAACAAAAAGTAAAATCAAAAAATTAACGATTTGAGCGATCAGAAGCTTCCAATTGATTCCTAGATTAGTTAGTAGTTCCATAAGATTATTTTTTCAAATTTAAATTTTATTCAGAATTTCCCTCTTTGGAAAAGAGAGATTAAGGGAGATTTTTATAAAAATCCCTCCCTAACCCTCCCTTTACAAAGGGAGAGGAATCTTCTAAACAAATTTTATGATCAAAGCTACGACCAAAGCATAGATAGCAATGGCCTCAGTAAAAGCAATGGCCAAAATCATTGCGGTTTGAATTTTTGAAGTAGCTTCCGGATTTCTTCCGATTGCTTCCATGGCTTTTCCGGCCAATTTTCCAATTCCGAAGCCCGGGCCAATCGCGCCGACTCCGATAGCAATGGCTGCTGCCAATGATTTGATAGCATCCGCATTAGCTAGGGCTGCATCGGCGACTGCTTTTGTTTCTTCTACTGCCATAATTTTTTGAGTCAGATAGCCGACTTAACTTGCAGTTTATCGTCACTATCTGCTTTTTAAAATTAATTATTTAAAAATTTATTAACTACAAACTTTAATGACTATCTGTTGCAGCTGTTTTAAGAAAAACGAGTGTCAAAGTGGAGAAAACCAGTGCTTGAATGAAACCAACAAATAATTCCAAAAATAAAAACGGCAATGGCACTATATAGGGAACAAGATTTAACATAACAATCAGCAGAACTTCTCCGGCAAAAATATTTCCAAAGAGACGAAAGGAGAATGAAATAACTTTAGCAACTTCTCCAATAATCTCCAATAACCCCACAAAAGTTCCTATCACATAAAAAGGTTTTTTAAATGGGTTAACGAAAAATTTGCCTGCATACTTGAAAAACCCAATAGCCGCAATTCCCATAAACTGAATGGAAAAAACAGAGATAAGTGCAATAGCCAAAGTTGCATTGAGATCCGCTGAGGTGCTACGTAAAAATGGTACTAGGATTGTTTCGCCGTGAATTTGTTCATTTATACCAACAGTCCCCAATCCTGGCAAAAGTTCCACCCAATTAGAAAGAATAACAAAAATAAAAATAGTCATAACAAGGGGGAAAAATTTTTTGGTTTGTTTTCTGTCTTGAGTCACACTATAAATTAAACCCAGGAAGGCTTCCAGTATATACTCAAAAATATTTTGAAATCCTCTGGGAACAAGTTTCAATCGACTGCGCAGAATGAGAGAAACAACAATAATAAAGATGCTCAAGAAGAAGGTTACTAAAACAGTATTCGTTATCGGAAAACTACCTATTGAAAAAATTGTTTCTGGCGCTAATGAGATTTCCATTTTCTTTTAAATTTGGTTATGGGCCAACACCTAAACAGGCCTACTTTTCTCGCTTTTTCCTTCCCAATCACCTAGCAAGAAAAGACCCGTTTTACAAAATTTTATTATTCTTTATCTAAAATATCAATTGTCTTCTTATAAACTAAGTAAGAAGAAATTAAAATCGAAATTAATATGCTGATCAGGAGCAGCCAAGGAAACGTTCCTAACTTTTTATCCAGAAACCTTCCAAAAAGCGCGAGGCCAACCAGAGGCAAAGCTATTGAATAACCCAACTCCCAAGCAAGTGTTACTGCTGACCAAGATTTTTCATTTTTATTATTTTTTTCTTCCATTATTTTCAACCTTTGTTCTGATCTAAATTATTTTAAAAACTGCAGTATTTAATTATCTCTTGATATTTTAAAAAAGTCAACCCCGTTAAAATTTTTGCTGATTTTTGGCTTTTTTTCGGCATTAAGGCGAAGCCGCCTCGCTCTAATTTATACCCAAAATCACATCTTTTCCAAAGTTTGTACGGGGTCAATATCAAATATTTTTTTGGCATTTTGAGTGGTGATTTCAGACACTTCCTCCAAAGATATTTGCTTTATTTCAGCTATTTTTTGAGCAACATAGGCGACATGAGCTGGCTCATTGCGTTCGCCCTTTTTGGGCACCGGAGTGAGATATGGACAATCAGTTTCAATGACAATATTTTTAATATCGATTTCCCTCATCAAACGATCGTAGCTTTCGCCATAAGTAATGATGCCATTGAGTCCAATCGAATATCCCAGTTCAATAAACTTATTAGCCGTCTTATAACCTCCCACAAAACTATGAATGACTCCGGTTTTTTTAACTGAATTATTTTTCAAAATTTCAAAGAGATCATCGTAAGCATCCCAGCAATGGATCATAACTGGTTTTTCCAATTCATTGGCGAGATTTATGAATCCCAGCAAAACTTCTTTTTGTTTATTTTTCAATTCTTCTTCATTGTCCCCTTCCTCGAAATGATGATAATCGAGTCCGACTTCTCCAATAGCCACCACTTCCTGATTTTTTCCAAGTTCTCGGTATTTTTCGAAATCAACATCTTCACCAATTGTTTTGATCTCTTCAGCCAAGAGCTCACCCTCATCTTGATAAGTAAAATTGCCTTTACGCAGATGCACTGGATGCACTCCGACCGCTGCCCAAAGTTGGTTGGGATATTTCTGGGCATATTCAACCGCTCTTTTGCTCGTTGAATATTGCGATCCGACATTGATAAAAAAAATATCTTTATCCAAAGATCTTTTGATTACTGCGTCGGCATCTTTGCAAAACGCACTAAAATTCACATGAGCGTGAGTATCTATTAACATAAAATCGGAATGATAAATATCCAATTTCCAATGACAAATCAATTTCAATCCGCCAGCTGGCGAGCAAAGCCTAAATTTTTTGTCATTTTGATTTTGGATTTGATTGGAAATTTGTCATTAGTCATTTATTATTAAAATTACCTTATTCTTTGAAAAAGCGGTTCAACTTGTTTGGTTTCCAGTGCTTTTTTGATCTTCTCGGAAGTTTCAGGCAAAAAAGGAATAAGTAGCTCTGAAATAACAGACAAATCTATTATTAACTTTTGCATTACCTCTTTAAATTTTTCTGAATTATTTTCCTGAAGTTCCCAAGGCTTATTATCTTCAATAAATTTATTATCTTCTTTAATTATACTCCAGATATAATCCAAAGCATTGTTTAGTTCTAATTTGTCTATAAATTTTGAAAATTGGTCATTGGTCATTGAAACTTTATTGGAAATTGGAAATTGGAAATTGGTCATTGAAATTAATTTCACAGTACGTGAAATTAAGTTACCTATTCCATTGGCCAAATCTGCATTATATTTTTCGGTCATCCATTCCCAATTAATATCCACATCATCGCCAAAACTATTAAGACTCAGCAAAATATAGCGTGTTCCATCAGCGCCAAACTTTTCTACCATTTCATAGGGAGAAATAACATTGCCCAAGGACTTGGACATCTTTTGCCCGTTGCTGGTCAAAAAACTGTTAATGAAAATTTGTTTGGAAGCTGGCAAATTAACCGCCATGAGCATCGCTTGCCACATGGCCGATTGCGGACGCAAATTATCCTTGCCAGCTACTTGGATTCCTGGCCACCAAGAATTGAATTTTTCCATATCTCCTGGCCAACCAATCGCTGAGACATAGTTAATCAAAGCATCAAACCAAACATACATCACTTGATCTTCGTCATTTGGTACTGGCACTCCCCATGGCATTTTTTCTTTGACACGTGAAATAGAAAAATCTTCTAACCCCATACCCACAAAACTTTTAATTTCATTAAACCGATGGGCGGGAACTACGAACTCAGGATTCTTTTCATATAAATCAAGCAATTTTTGTTGGAAAGCAGAAAATTTAAAAAAATAATTTTCTTCTTCTCTGATTTCTATTTTTCTGTTGGGATGCAATGGACAGCAATTATCAACCAATTCTGAATCGGTTTTTTCCAATTCACAACCGACGCAATATTTTGTTTTGTAATCCTTCTTATAAATATATCCATTGACTTCCGCTTGTCGCCAAAATTCCTGTGCTGATTTCATATGTCGCTCATCGGTCGTACGAATAAAATTATCAAAACTCAAGTTGAGAACATTTTTCATTTCCTTGAATTTTTCTACTTGTTGATCGCAATAAGTTTGCGTATCTAGTCCCAGCTCTTGAGCGCGTTCATATATCTTGGCCCCATGTTCATCTGTGCCCACATTAAAAAAAACTTCATGGCCAGCCATTCTTTGAAATCTGGCCCAAGCATCGGCTCGAATAACTTCCCACGCATAACCAATATGCGGATCGGCATTGATATAGGGCAAAGTAGTTGTGATATATTTTTTGGCCATATTTAGCAAGTAATTATCGTTATCTCTCCTTTTATTTTATCTTCATTTTTTTGGAAATATTCCAAAACTTCTTGCGCGTCTCCTCGAATTATTTCTTCGAACATCTTGGTCAGTTCGCGGCCCAAAATTATCTTTTTTTCAGGAGCGAAATTTTTGAGCATCTCCAAATTTTTAACCAATCTGTGCGGAGATTCATAATAAACAACGGGAAATTCCACTTCGGCAACTTTTTTGAAAAATGTTTCTCGGCCTTTCTTGTGTGGAGGAAATCCCATAAAGAAAAATTTTTGCATATCAATCCCTGAAACACTGGCCAAAGTCGTGAGCGCAGAAACTCCTGGAATGGGAATGACCGCAATACCGCTAGCAATGGCTTCTTCCACTAGTTGGTTGCCTGGGTCTGAAATCCCCGGAGTTCCAGCATCTGTTACTAGCGCCACATTCTCCCCCGCTTGGATTTTCAGAATTATTTTATCAAATTTGATAGCCTTAGAATGTTGATGAAAAGAAATAAGCGGCTTTTCAATTTCATAGTGAAAAAGTAATTTTTTGGTATGTCGGGTATCTTCGCAAGCGATTAAATCTACCTTTTTCAAAGTTTCCAACGCTCGAAGCGTGATATCGCCCAGATTTCCAATCGGCGTAGCGATAATGTATAATATGCCTGTGTTCATATAATAAATGTATCAATAATTCAACAACTTAGCAATTTTATGATTCTTACAACACATATTCTTGCGGGTGCCGTGATCGGAGAAAGTACAAACAATTTGTGGCTGATTATTCCAGCGGCTATCTTGGGACATTTTGCCTTGGATGCCATACCCCACAGCGAATATATCAGATCTTTTGAGGAAAATTTTACTCTCAGAAATACTTGGTGGAAGGTTGGACTGGATTTACTTTTCGGACTTTTCATTGTTACTCTTTTTATTCTCTGCAGCGATTATAATCTGATAAAGATAGAAAATATTTTGATTGGCGTTTTATTTTCAATTTTGCCTGATTTTTTGAATCTGCTTTACTGGAAATTCGGATTCAAATTTCTGGAAAAAATTCACAACTTCCATCACTGGGTACATTGCAGTTCTCGAAATTTGAAAAATAATGATTGGAATATTCGGAATGCAAAAAATGATATTATCATATCTATAATTGCCCTAGTATTACTTTTCGCTTAAGCTGTCTTCTCCTTGGTAGCCATCAAATCTTCCACAGCGATATTAATACCAGTAGCAATTGGTATGGCTAAAATTGCACCCAAAACTCCTCCCAGCTTGAACCCTATTAAAAGAGAAAGAATTATCACAATTGGATTAAGCCCAACGGCTCTTTTCATTACTTGCGGAACAATTACCTGTGATTCTATTTGCTGAGATACTATATAAAGAATAAGAGCAATGAGTCCTTTCCATGGAGAAATCAAAAAACCCAAAAGCACACCTGGAATTGCGGAAATTATTGGTCCAAAAAAAGGAATGATTTCCATTAGTCCAGCAAAGAGAGCCAAAATGAAAGCATAGGGAATTCCCAAAATGGAAAGCCAGATAAAATCTATGACAAAAATAGCTAACATTACAATAATTTGTCCTTGCATCCATTTGCCAATTTTATCTTTTATTCTGATCACCAGTGAAGTTGCGTACTCTTCGTGCTTTTTGGGCACTA
This sequence comes from uncultured Bdellovibrionales bacterium, assembly GCA_964547585.1. Lineage (GTDB taxonomy): Bacteria > Patescibacteriota > Minisyncoccia > Moranbacterales > UBA2206 > CAZSCF01. The sequence goes on along the minus strand of CAZJOI010000009.1, from coordinate 7,908 downwards.
TTGCGACAATAAAATTCTTAATGCCATCCTTGCGAACAGTCATATAGAAAACCAGTGCAAAAACAACAACTGCTGAAATTATGCCGGAAAAAAAGCTGACGGTCGTCGCAAAAATTTTCTCCGATATTCCGGAAAAGTTATCAGCCAAATTATCAAAATTGTCCTGTGATCCAGATGCCAAATTAGCATCTTCAGTTGGAAGATAACTGCCAATTCCCGAAATTATATTATTGATATTCTGGGAATATTCTGGAACTTTTTTATATAGATCCTTGAATTGATCAGAAAGATAAGGTGCTAGAAAAAAAGAAATACCACCGATAAAAATAATTACCAAAAGATAAATCAATAGAATTCCCACCCCTCTTCTGATTCCTTTAAATTGCATCCAGTTTACCGCCGGTTCAATAAGAGCCACAATCAAAACAGAAATAAAAAGCAAAGCAATGACATCTCGAACAACATATAAAAACCACAAAGCCAAGATAATTAAAATAGTTCTGAAAATTATTCCAGTAGAAATTTCAATTGGTTGTCTTTCTGACATAAGTTTTGGCAATTTTAAATTTTAATTTTTAAATTATAAATGAATTTAAAAAAAAATTGGTGTTTTAAAATTTAAACATTTAGATTTAATTTAAAATTTCAAATTTAATATTTAAAATTTATAATGCTAAAATCTTTTTGATTTTTGCATTATTATTATGTGGTCCAATAATTGCCAGATTCAATTTTTTATTTTGGAAGATATCCCGAGCTACTCGCAAAACATCACTCGTTTTAACTTTATCAATATGTGCAAAAATTTCTTCAATTTTCATTATTTTTTTCTTACGCAATTCCTGACCAATGAAAAACATCGCGACTTCATCTGAAGCCTCCAGCCCCATTGAACTTTTACCTTTAATAAAATCTTTAGCCTTTTGCAATTCCCTTTCACTTACTAAATTTTCAGATATTTTTTTATATTCTTCCAAAATTATTTCTATGGCTTTTTCAATATTTTTATGTTCTACTCCAGCACTAGTTGAAAAATATCCGCAGTCCTTGAAAGCTTCAACGCCACTTCTGACATAATAAGCCAACCCTCTTTTTTCTCTAACTTCAATAAATAAACGACTGGACATATTACCACCCAAAATCACCGACAAGAGAGACAGAGCAAAACGATCTCGGTGATTTTCGTCATAACTTCTCACGCCTAAAACCAAATGAGTTTGATCGGTTTTTTTGAATTTTATTTTCAGTTCTGGTTTTTTTTGTTTTTCTTTGAAAACTTCAAAGGAGGGTTTTTTACCCTTAGGCATTTTGGAAAAATATTTTTGAATTTGTGTTTTTATTTTTTTCTCATTGAATTTTCCAGCTACACAAATAACTGTATCGCCCGCCGTATAAAAACGCGTGATATAATTTAAAAAATCTTTCCTTTGAAAATCTTGAATGGTTTTTTTATCACCGATTATTTCTCTGCCCAAGGAATTTCCGGAATATATTAACTCTTCGAAAACATCTCCAGCATTTCTGACAGGAGTATCTTCGTACATATTCAACTCCTGAATGATTGTGCCTTTTTCTTTTTCAATTTCCGCTGCATCAATCTTAGAATGCAAATACATATCCGAAACAACATCCAGTGCCAGCTCCAAATGTCTTGCATCAACTTTTACATAATATCCCGTTGAATCCTTGGATGTGTAGGCATTATATTCTCCACCAACGGAATCAAGTTCTTCAGAAATCGAAAGAGCTGTTGGGCGTTTTTCCGTGCCTTTAAAGAACATGTGTTCGATAAAATGAGAAAGACCAGCTTCTTTGTCTTTTTCATAGCGTGAACCCACACCCACCATAATAAAAACAGTAGCCGTTTGCGTTTCCTTCATGGGAACGGTAATTATTCGTAAGCCATTTGGAAGATTTGTTTTCTTATAATTCATATTCTTACTTTTTTTTATTTCTGCTTATTCGAATTAATCCGGAACATGGAACAATTTCTATGCCTTTCTTCTCCAGTTCATCCAGAAACAAGTTCATGCCCAAAGAATCTGAAGAGATGTGACCAGCAATGACCACGTTGATATGATATTTTTCTGCCTCTTTGCGACTCTCTTCGTTCATATGCATTCCAATAATGGTTCCAACTCCGGCCTGAGAAAGTTTTTCATAAATTTCTTTGCTACTAGATGTTCCACCGGTAATTTCTGTAAGGGCAATTTTGCCTACTCTATTTTCTCCGGCACCAGCGAAAATCTTTGGACCAAAACCTTTTTTGGCGGCCTCTCTGTATTCGGTAATTTCCAGCAGTGATTTGATAACATCTTCCACATATTCCGGCTTATCTTTTTTGAGTTTTTCATCAACAAATTTTGCCACTAAATTATCTGCCGGCGTATGCACGTTCATTAAATTCATTTTCAAAAGCTTGGCCGCATCAGAAACTTTGTAATGATTTTCCGCACCCACTCCTCGACTTACCTCGCTTATTCTGATTTTTGTGAGACTTTCGGCAATATTAATGGGAACGCCATACATCAAAAAAACATCAGCTTGCAGATGCATGACATCATCAAGCCCAGCTAGTCCCAACCCCAAAGGATGGTGTCCAATCACAGTTTCGATATCCAATTCTTCAGCCAACATCATTTCCGCGGTATCAATATCAATTCCCGCCATAACTTTTTTGATGTTTTTGCTTCCGTTATCAAATTGTATTCTGGAATCAGAATAAGGGTTAGTCATTCTCTCCACATCAAAAATTTCTTTTTCCTCTTTGGTCATTTTTGCATATTTTTCCTTGATTCTTTTCAATTGTTTTTGAATTTGCTCTTTGGAACGAAAATCATTTTTGATTCCCATGTCAATCGCTAGTTTTAATATATCTTGGATATTCATATTTTTTATTCAGCAAATTTATTTTTTAAATAATTTTCTAGTTCTTCTATTTTTATCCTTTCTTGTTGCATGGTATCGCGATCACGAACTGTCACATCCCCATTTTCCAATGTTTCAAAATCAACCGTGATACAATATGGAGTACCAATTTCATCTTGTCTGCGGTATCTTTTGCCAACATTGCCATTATCATCAAATTCGCACATATACTGCAGCTTTAGTTTATCAAATATTTCTCTGGCCTTAGCCACCAATTCCGGTTTGTTTCTCATGAGTGGAAAAACAGCCACCTTGACTGGGGCCAATTTTTTATCCAACTTCAAAACAGTTCTAATTTCTCCATCATTTTTCTCTTCAGTATAGGCATCGCAAAGAACGGCTAAAAATATTCTGGCTACACCTACTGATGATTCAATAATGTGTGGCATATATTTTTCATTGGTTGTCGGTTCGACATAGGTCAAATCTTTACCGGAAAATTTTGAATGTTGAGTCAGATCATAATCACCTCTAGCATGCACGCCCTCCAATTCTGAAAAGCCAAAGGGGAAATCATATTCAATATCGTAGGCTTCCTTGGCATAGAAAACCAAATTATCATGCTTATGCCATTTCAAATTTTTCTCTTTTATTCCTAAATTTTTGTAAAATTTCCAGCGATATTCGCGCAACTTTTCATACTCATCCATTTCAGCATCCGGTCTCACAAAATATTGCATTTCCATTTGTTCAAATTCACGCGTTCTGAAAATAAACTGGCGCGCAGTAATTTCATTACGAAAAGCTTTACCAACTTGCGCAATACCAAAAGGGATTTTTACTCGAGTTGAATCCAAAACATTTTTATAATTTACATATATGCCTTGGCAAGTTTCTCCGCGCAAATAAACAGGACTCTTGCTCCAGTCTTCGGTAAAATTTCCCAGATTTGATTTCACTAAAAGATTGAATTTTTTCACGTCCGTAAAATCACTTTTGCCACAATCCGGACATTTAATTTTGCTTTTATTTTCCAAAAATATTTTATCTATTTCAGCTTCAGCTATTTTTTCATCAGCTTTGATTCCAATACTTTCCAAGAGATGGTCTACTCGCAACCTCGAATGACATTTTTTGCATTCGGACAAAGGATCAGAAAAACCAGCCACGTGTCCTGAAGCTTCCCAAATTTTGGGATTCATAAAAATGGCACTATCGAGCCCTACAATATCATCGCGCAGTTGAACCATATATTTCCACCATTCTTTTTTGATGGCATTCTCCAACTCTACTCCATAGGGACCAAAGTCATAGATAGCCGAAAATCCTCCATAGATTTCTGATGAAGGATATACAAACCCTCTTCTTTTACAAAGAGATACAATTTTTTCCATTAAATTTACTTCTGACATATTTTTTTTAAATTAATTATGGTTTACACTGAGCAAATCCCGATAAGTCGGGACGAGCGTGAGTTTTCGCCCTTCGACAAGCTCAGGGCACTCGATTATTTTTGTTAATTTAACTATTAAATCATGCGGATATGTGGCTTGCCACGAGTGAGTTCCGAGTTTTACAAGGAACGAATCGAGTGGACCCAGGCGGAATCGGACCGCCGTCTCGACAATGCGAATGTCGTGTTATACCACTAGACCATGGGCCCATTTGAACATCTTCAATTATCAATGGAGGCAAAAATATAATTTTTGAGGCTTATTGCAAAAAATATAAATAAAGTATTATTCGTATCAATTCGGTTCAAAAATTATGTTTTTGCCGAAATTATTAAATAAATTTTATAAATATTTTCTATTACTAAGTTCCTTTGGCAAATATTCCTGCTCCGAACTATCTTCCAGCGGAGTATATTTGTAGCCCTTGCCATAGCTCAAATCTTTCATCAGTTTTGTCGGCGCATTACGAATATGCAGTGGCACTGGCAGGTTACCAAATTTTTCCACATCTTTTTTGGCTTTATCATAGGCTAAATAGGCCGTCACATCTTTTTTACTTTTGGCCAAATAAACCACACATTGCGCCAAATGAACGCTACATTCAGGATAGCCCAGTTTATGGCAAGCGTCAAAAACTGCATTCGCCAAAAGCAGGGCTGTATTATTAGCCAAACCCACATCTTCTGAAGCAAAACGTACCAAGCGTCTGGCAATATACAGCGGATCTTCTCCGCCTTCAACCATTCTGGCTAACCAGTATAGTGCTGCATCAGCGTCGCCTCCGCGCATGGATTTATGCAAGGCGGAAATAATATTGTAATGTTCCTCGCCCGTTTTATCGTAGAGCAGATGTGATTTTTGCAAAACTTTTTTAACTGTTTCAGGCGTCACTTCTTCGTCTTGCCCAAGACAAGCCTCCAAAGTATTTAGCGCCATCCTCGCATCACCGTTGGAAAAACGGACGATAAGTTTCAATGCCTCAACTTTGACTTTTTTCTGCATTTTTTTCAAAGCTCTTTTCAAGATATTTTCAATATCTTTTTCTTCCAGTCTTTGCAAGACAAAAACTCGTGACCTGGAAAGCAAGGCGGAAATCACTTCGAAACTTGGATTTTCAGTTGTGGCTCCAATTAAGGTTATCGTTCCATTTTCCACATAGGGTAGCAACGCATCTTGTTGGACTTTGTTCCAACGATGAATTTCATCAATAAAAAGAATGGTTTTGCTTCCAATTTTTTTGCTTTCTTTGGCCCGATCGATTATTCTCAGCAAATCTTTTTTTCCGCTGGAAACACCACTGAGGCTCAGAAAATCTGATTTCGTTTCTTTGGCAATAATAAAAGCCAAGGTGGTTTTTCCACTGCCTGGGGGTCCCCAAAAAATCAAAGAAGGCACATTGTCATTTTTAATAGCTTGTTTCAAAAAAGAATTCTCATCTAGAAGCTCGCTCTGACCAAAAACTTCCTCAAGACTTTGAGGTCGCATAGCATCGGCTAGGGGTACATTTTGATCAAAATTATCTTTCATTAAGCCTATTTTATCCTAAAATAAGCCTTTTGGCAAAAGCATTTACTTGGACATTCAATGTCCAAGTGAATTAATGAATTTACTATTTTTTATTTCTGTAATAATCCCAGATCAACCAAGCCAATAAAGCTCCATTTATTATAGGCCAGTAATTATTTATGAATAAATAAATGTACTTAGGGTAAAAGAAATATTTCCCCATAAAATACATATAAAAAAACAGATTTGCGAAAACAGAAGTGCTAAAAACCGCTTTTAAAAATTCTTTTCTTTTAATGAATTTTATCATTAGCGCAATTCCGAAAATAATAACCAACACATAAGTCAAATATGCCATTACTATTCCTGGGCCATAATTATCCAACATATTTTGCTATCCTTTTTTGCTATATAAATAGCAGAAAATGATTTTAATTTAAAAATTATTTATATTTCACAAAATCAAAATCTTCAATTAAAAGTTCGGCGGCTCTTTTGTCAATTGAATCCTGCTTGAATTTTGGCTTGGAATCAGACTTCTTCTGGACATAATGTTGCAACCATGCCAATCGATTATTGACTTGCATTTTTAAGATTCTAATTATTTTTTCTTTATTCTTGTTGTTGGGAAAACGTTGCTTTTCCATTTCCGCGATAAATTTCTGCAGCATTTCAACCAATCTCAGTTCAGACAAGATAACATGCTCGTCTCGCCTATCTTTTATCAGTTTATAATCAGCATATGTTTCAACATTTTCCTTAATGGCTGAAATATCCGTTACTAGGTTGAATTTTAATTCTTTTTCGGCTAAATTACCAGCTTCGTCCGTGGCTGTAATTTTCAAGATATGCTCTCCCAAATTTTGCAGGGTCAAGTCAATATTTTTATCAGTTATGGTGCTGCCATCCAAATACATTTCAGAAACTATCTTTTCCACTGCAGTTTTATTGTCCTCCAACGAAAAATCAATAGTCAAAACCTGATTATTTAAATAGTTTTCGTTTTCTGCTGGAGAATTAATGATAATGTTTGGAGCAATTTTATCTTTTGATTCCACTATAAACTCATTTTCTGTCACTTCAGTTTTGATTTCTTCTTGCTTATCAAGAGAAGCTGTGCCAGTTATTTCTGCCGATATTTCCTTTACTTCAGCTGTCGTCTCATTCTCTGTTATTCTCGTTGCTTCAATTTTGTATTCTCCTTCTCCTGTACCCTGAGTCAGGATCCTATATTCTCCGTTTTTGGGATTGGGAATAGTCAAAAATTCATTTTCGGTATTGAAACCAGAATAATAGGCACCGTCAATTTCATTCAGTATTTCTGCAGTTGTAAAATCCTTGCCAACCCGCAATCCATCAGGATCAATGATTTGAATATCAACAGGAGAAAAAATTCCAAAAAATAAAATATCGACTATCCTATCAAAGGTAGAAACGTATTCACAGCCCTCAAGACCAGAAATTTTTCTAATAACATTGCATTGGGCCTTAGTCGGTAAATTATTGTGGTCAGAATCAATTTCTTGCTTATCGCCCATTGCAACACTGTCAGCACTAAATAAAGGAACGGTTCTATCTCCCTGTCCAAATTCAATGCCCCGATTACTACTGCTATCATAATAATTTTCTGGCATTCCATGTTCCCACAAATTATTTTCAGTACTTTCCATTATTCTAAAACCAACGATTGTGTCTTCCTTGTCCACCTTACCAATAATATTAGTAAGATTTATTTCTTCCAGTTTTTTTAAATTGTTGGCTGCATTTAGATATTCCAAAAAAGTATTACGCGGATAGTTTAATGGATACGCTCTGCTTTCGCCATTGAATTCTTGCAAATAGGCATAATCCGGTAAAAGTTCGCGCACCGACAAAACCCTTTCTTGAATATATTTTTTGAGACTCAAGTATCCTTCATGCAAAGCTTCTATTTGAAAGGCTTTTTTGGCAAAAATTTCATCCCAAGAAAAAAATCCTTCCGCTGCTTCCCATTTAGGGTAGCTTTTGGGTGAGCCTTTATGTGGAGTACCAAGTGTTATTAAATGATTAACATCATTTTGGTAATTTTCTCCTTCAACAT
>CAZJOI010000008.1:37089-40449 GCA_964547585.1 uncultured Bdellovibrionales bacterium | reverse complement strand
GACAGCTTGAATTACCAAAGGCATTCTGGTCATACCTCCGACCAAAATTACTTCATTAATATCACCAACTGACAGCTTGGCATCCTTCAACGCTTTTTTGGTTGGCTCTAAAGTTTTTTCCACCAACTCATGCACCAACTCTTCCAACTTGGCACGAGTAAGTTTCATGACTAAATGTTTTGGGCCATTGGCATCGGTGGTAATGAAGGGTTGATTGATTTCCGTATTGGCTGTGGAAAGTTCAATCTTGGCTTTTTCCGCAGCTTCTTTCACTCTTTGCAGTGCCATTGAATCCTTGCTCAAATCTATACCTTCTTGTTTCTTGAATTCCGAAATTATCCAATTAATGAGCACCTGATCAAAGTCATCACCTCCAAGATGAGTGTCACCATTAGTAGATTTCACTTCAACCGTATCTTCAGAAACTTCCAAAATAGAAATATCAAAAGTTCCACCACCCAAATCATAGACTGCAATTTTTTCATCTTTTTTCTTGTTGAAACCATAGGCCAAAGCCGCCGCGGTTGGTTCATTAATGATTCTTCTGACTTTCAGTCCCGCAATTTCTCCAGCTTCTTTAGTCGCCTTTCTTTGTGCATCATCAAAATAAGCTGGAACAGTAATCACCGCTTCTTCAATTTTTTCGCCCAATTTTTCTTCCGCATCGGCTTTCAGTTTGCCCAAAATCATCGCAGAAATTTCTTGCGGAGTATATTCTTTGCCTTGCATCAAAACTTTCACACCACCATTAGCTTTAACAATTTTGTACGGCATTAATTTTGTATCGCGTTGTACTTCTTCATCAGCAAAAGCTCTTCCAATCAGACGCTTAATGGAAAACAAAGTGTTTTCTGGATTAGTAACCGCTTGGCGTTTGGCCAAAAGTCCTACCAGTCTTTCGCCACTCTTGGAAATGGCTACCATTGAAGGAGTCGTACGCACGCCTTCTTTGTTTTCAATTATATTTGGTGAACCGCCTTCTACCACGGCCATCGCCGAGTTGGTTGTCCCCAAATCAATTCCTAATATTTTACTCATATATTTTTTGTCCTATCAAATAATCTCATGCATGAAATTATTTTTAGGAAAATTATTTTATTACTTTAATTAAATTACTTGACTTTTGGGCTTTTTTGGTCTAGTATCCAAGGCATAAAAATACATTGAATGAGGAGGACTATCTATGCTACAAGGATTAACTGACGAAGATCGGAAGGGAGACACTCATTGTACCAGAATCATATGCTGTGATGACTGTCGAGATCTTAAAAAAAGATTTGGCAAGGAAAAAGTACAAACAGCCTTCATGGTTCTTGGGGCAGGTGCTTCATCATCAGACGTCGAACGGTGGCTGGCGACAGAACGGCCGAATCCCGAAAACTCGTAGAGGTGAAAATCATGTTTTATTACCTCTGGCCGGAAGGTTTCAAATATCTTCCGGCTTTTTTTATTTACCCTATTAAATTCGCTTTTAGCGACCTCGCTTTGCGAGGATTTAACAGGGTGAATTTTTAAAATTCATTAGATCCCTCGACTCACTTCGATTAAACTCAGTATAAATCGCTCGGGATGACATAAAAATAAAATTCTATGTCACTACAACTCGGGCTGCACGAATAACTTTCTTACCCATTTTGTATCCTTTCAGAACTACTTTGGCTATTTTATTCTTTTGCTCTTTGCTTTCTTCTTCCTTGTTGTGTATCGCTTCGTGAATTTTCGGATCAAACTTATCTCCAACTTTGACTGCAATTTCTTCTACGCCATTATCTGACAAAACCTTTTCGAGTTGTTTCTGAATATACATAATTCCAACTACCCAAGGATTCTCTTTCTGATCTTTCGGAACGTGATCAGTTGACGCGTGGAAATTATCTAACACCGGAATGGTTTCCAAAATAATATTCTCCGCAGCATATCTCAAAAAATCTTTCATATTTTCCGTTTGTCTTTTTTTGTAATTTTCAAAATCAGCTTGGCATCTTTTCAATCGCTCCAAAGAATTGGCATTTTCCAAATATTCTTTGGCTTTTATCGTTGATGTCTTTTTGTCTCGCTCATATCCCTTGTCGCTCAATTTCTGAATCGCCTCATTGATATCTATCCATTCAAAATGTTCATTCTCATCATTCAGTTTCACTTCTCCAGATTTGTGGAAAGCAATAAAGCGAACGCCTTTGCCATGACCAATTTCATCTTTTTCTTTGCCATCTTTCTGAAAATCAAAAGCAAAAAGAATTGGACCAACTTCAACTTCCAAGCCGGTTTCTTCCTCAATTTCACGCAGCATGGCTTCTTGCAAAGTTTCTCCATTTTCCACGCTACCACCAGGCAAATCGTATTTTTCCGGAAATATTACTGAGTTTTTTGATCGCTTCAAAAGCAAAACATCTTTGCCATCACGAACAATTACCGCCTTAACTGTCATTTCAAAAAGTCCGCCCTTGGGTTCACTTATTTTTTGTGTTATTTTTTCCATTGTTTTAAACATTTATATATTTGATTATCAAATATGAATTTCCGGCTACCAAAGTTATCATTGCCGAAGAACTCAGAATTTTTTTCATATAATCCATGATGGATTTATTTTTAGCATATGGCATTCTTTTAGGACCAATAATCGCCAGCAGCCCTTTTTCTCCCGATTTATTCTTGTAGGGAGAAACAATCATTGAACAATTGGAAATTTCTTTGATCGGATTTTCCTTGCCAATGAAAATTTTTGTTTCACCGGTCTTCACTTTTTTGAGAATCGCCTCCACGTTTTCATCGATGTAATCCAGAGCTTCCACAATTTTGCAAAATTCATCGGCATCCTTGAATTCTGGATTTTCCAGAAGTTCATGCATACCGAAATCAAAAAATTCTTCTTTTTTACTACCAGTGATAGCCAAGCTGCCACTCAGTGTCGACAAAAGCTTAGCAGTCGTGCGAGTCAATCTGTTTTTTTGCGCTCTGAGTTTCAGAATTTCTGTTTGCATTTTTTTCTGATCGCCCAAACTCAAATCTTGATCAGCCATTATTTTTTCCACAAAATATCGGTAACCTTTGTCAGTTGGAATGCGACCAGCGCTGATGTGTGGCTGATAGAGGTAGCCATCTTTTTCCAGTTTACCCATATCAGTTCGCATCGTGGCCGGGCTCAAATCAAAACCGTATTTTTCCACCAAAACTTTCGACCCAACCGGAATGGCCGTTTCTGTATATTCTTCTACGACTGAAGCTAATATTTTTTCTTGTCTATTGTTCATATAATTTTGTTCTTGGTTCACAGTCAACGGTTCTTAGTTTTTTTTGTAAACTATAACCTAACAACTGTAAGCTAATTTCATTATAGAGTATGCATTAGCAGTCGTCAAG
>CAZJOI010000008.1:0-36989 GCA_964547585.1 uncultured Bdellovibrionales bacterium | reverse complement strand
TATGCCGCTATACTTGAGGAGTCGCCCATCCTCTTTTTAAAGACTTGATTCCTTGGCCTCATTTTGCATCCGAGACAGGCGTTTTTGAATGTACTGCAATCGACTTTTTTCAATGACATGCCACACTTCGTTTTTTTTGCCATACAGCCTCCTAAATTTTAAAGTTTAGAAAATCTGAAACAAAATCACTCCGTCATCCAGCAACCCTTGCAAATGTCGTCTTTTCGGTCTCGTCTTTTTTTGCATTTTTCAGATGTGAAAAACGGAGCCATACCACATTTGCCTGTTTTTAAAGAGCTCTCATTGAAAACCACCGCCTCATCCTTATTTTCATTACCACAACTTGCAATAGTTTTCATGACAATCCTCCCTTCCTATTTCTTTGAAACCGGATCGTATCCCCCTTTATTCCATGGATGGCATCTGGAAATTCTCTTGATGCCGAGCCATGCTCCTTGCAAAAATCCATATTTTTCAATCGCTTCGTAGGTATATTGACTACAAGTCGGTTGAAAACGACAAGCGCCCCCCACAAAAAAAGAAGTTACCCCGTGATCCGGAGATAACGTTTTTTGGTAAAGCCTGATTAGAAATAGTGCAATTTTTTTCACAACTCCACACTATAAGCTATTTTGCTTTTTGTCAAAAAGATACTTTTTGGATAATTCCCGAAGGTTGAGCCTTCGGGAAATTCGGGAAAATCCGCGGAAACTGATTTTTGTCAAAAAGGCTTTTTGCTGGTAGAATTATCCATATATAATTAAAACAAAATAACTCTCATGCAAAAAATCCAAACAAGCAAAACAACCTGGATTGATTTTTATAAACCCAGTCCAAAAGATATTGAATTTATCAGAAAAAATTTCGCGCTACACTCCTTGGTTGTTGAAGAATTTTTTACGCCAACATTGCGTCCCAAAGCTGCCGAATATGAAACGTGCCTCTATCTGGCCATCCATATTCCTCTTTTTAATGAAGAAACTCATACAACTTATCCGGCTGAAATTGATATTGTTTTGACCAAAGACACACTGATCACCTCACGCGACTCAAAGATTCTTGAATTGGAAAAGTTTTTCAAAGAACTTTCCGGCGATGAAAGAAAAAAAGAACTCTATATGAATGAATCGCCGGCTGCCTTGCTCCGATATTTAATTGAAATACTTTTTGAATCCTGTTTCCCAAAACTGGATCACATCAACGAAAAACTCAATTACATTGAAAAAGAAATTTTTGATGGACACGAAAAAGAAATGGTTTTTGAAATTTCGATGGTCAAGAGAGATATTCTGAATTTTAGACGAACCATGAAGCCGCAAAAATCTGTTATTGAATCTTTGGCTCAAAGAGAATATTGCTTCATAGATGCCTCTCTTAAGCCATATTTTCAAGATTTAATTGGAACCAACATTCGTATTTGGAATAATTTGGAAAACGTCAAAGAAACCATCGAATCGCTGGAAGACACCAACAATTCATTACTCTCCAATAAACTGGATATGACCATGAAAATTTTGACTATTTTTTCCGCTATTCTGCTGCCCCTGACTGTTTATTCTAATATTCTGGCTATGAGTGCCGACATTCCCTTTGGAAAAAATCCCAATGCCTTTTGGATTCATCTCGCAATTATGCTAATGATTTCTCTGGTTACAACTTTTATGTTCAAAGCCAAAAAATGGCTATAAAAAACCCATGCTTAAACTTTATAACACTCTTACTAAACAAAAGGAAGAATTTACCCCAATCAACGTAGGTAAAGTTGGTATGTATGTTTGCGGTCCAACAGTTTATGATCACTGCCACCTTGGCCATGCTCGAGGATATGTTTCCATAGACTTACTCAAAAGATATTTAGAATATTTGGGTTTCGAAGTACGCCACATCATGAATTACACTGATGTTGGACATCTAGTTAATGATGCAGAAATTGGCGAAGATAAATTGGAGAAAAAAGCCAAACAAGAAAAAATTGATCCACTTAATATTGCTAACGACTATATTCGCTCTTGCAAAGAAGATTTTTTAGCTTTAAATATTGAACCGGCCAATTTCAATCCGAGACCAACTGAATATATTAAACAGATAATAAAATTCGTAGAAGAATTGATTAAAAAAGGTTTTGCTTATGAGGTTAATGGTTCTGTCTATTTTTCTGTCGACAAATTTCCAGAATATGGAAAACTTTCCGGTCGCAAAACTGAAGACTTGCAAAGTGGTGCTCGCGTGGAAATTAATCCGGAGAAAAAAAATCCTTTGGATTTTGCCGTTTGGATAAAAGCTGCCCCCGAACACATCTTACGCTGGAATAGTCCTTGGGGAATTGGTTATCCTGGTTGGCACATTGAATGTTCTGTTATGTCCTTCGATCTTTTGGGTCAAGGCACTTTTGATATCCATGGTGGCGGCAATGAAAATGCCTTTCCTCACAACGAAAATGAAGTGGCTCAAAGCGAGGCTTATCTTGGCAATAAAATGGCCAACTATTGGATTCATTGGAACATGGTGAATGTCGAAGGAAAAAAAATGGGCAAATCCTTGGGAAATTTCACCACCATCAAAGACGCTCTGAATAATTATGAAGGCGCTGTCATTCGTTTGTGGATTTTGAGTTCACATTATCGTAGTGTCATTAATTATTCTACAGATTCTTTGGAACAAGCGAAAAGCAATTTGCAAAGAATTAAGGATCTCATTCTCAGTCTCAAAAAAATTTATTCCGGATCTTCCACTCGCTATGTTTTGGATTTGGAAGATATGAATATTTGTGACTTCAAAGAAAAATTCGAAACCGCTCTGGATGATGATCTGAACACTCCGTTGGCACTGGCAGCTCTTTATGATTTCATCACCAAAACCAATAAGCTTCTGGCTGAAAATGGAGTTTCCGAAGAACTGGCTAGAGATATTTTGGCTTTTTGGGCAAAAATCAATGCCGTTTTAGGCTTGGAGATAAAAGACACTGAAGAAATTCCGGCAGAAGTCAGATCTCTAGCCGAAAAAAGAAAAATTGCCAAAGAAAACAAAGACTTTACGGCTTCTGACACCCTGCGCCAAGAAATTGAAAATCTTGGATATGTTGTGGAAGATACCAAAAATGACGACTATAATCTGAAAAGGAAGTAGTAGAAAATTTTATAAAAAAAGAGGCGGGGGTAAAGAATCTACCCTCGCCTTTTACTTTTAATATCAACCTACGTCAGAAAATCTTTGAATGCCGGCATGATCATGGCAATAAATGCATTTTCCACATCTTTTCTCAAGCCAATATTCAACACGGTGCCAAATGAATCTTCTACCTCTCGGATAAGCTTTTCGAAATTGGCCTTATCGAGTTTAACTGTGAACACTTTTTCTTCACCGCTGATTTCCGTTGACACACCCCGACACGTTTTTCTCAGATACACTTCACCAATCATTTGGAGTGTTTCTGTATATGTTCTTCCTTCTTTTTTATCAGCCATAGTGCATTTATCCTTTCCGGCTTTTGCCTGTTTTATTTTTTCGTTAGATTTTTTAATTGTTAAAAATGCTACCAAAAAATGTTTTTTCACATTAAATCAAATAAGGCAAAAAGTCAAGAGCGTCCAAATGGTTGCAGAGATGGTCAGGATTGATATAATTAATCGACAGTACGACCCTCCCACTGTCATTCCCGCGAAGGCGGGAATCCAGTTACCACTGGTTCTATGAAACATAAAAACAAACAGAAACAATGAAATCATATTTTGTCTATATTTTATCCAGCCAAAGAAACGGCACCTTGTACATCGGAGTCACATCTGATCTCCTGAAGCGAATATGGGAACATAAAAATAAGAAAGTAGATGGATTTACAAAAAAATATGACGTGGATAAACTAGTCTACTTTGAACAAACGGAAAATGTTATGAGTGCTCTTGAAAGAGAGAAACAACTCAAAAAATGGAATAGGTCTTGGAAAATAAAGTTGATTGAAAATAAAAACCCTAAGTGGCAAGATTTATATCTTACTTTAACCCAATAAAAAGTTTGTGGAGCCTAGATTCCCGCCTTCGCGGGAATGATACAAAAAGATTATATGAATAATTTCTGGAAAAAATTAAAGAAGCCTATTCTGGCTTTGGCTCCGATGGCAGGTATTACCGACAGTGCTTTTCGGGAAATATGTCGTAAATACGGAGCCGATGTAGTTTATAGCGAAATGGCATCCGTTGATGCCCTCTTTTTTAAACCCCGAAAGACTTTGGATCTTTTGCGTTTTGGTAAAAAAGAAAGACCCTATGTCGTTCAACTTTTCGGCAAAAATCCGCAGCATTTTGCAGTTGCAGCTCAAATTATAAATTCTCTCCCTTTAGAAAAGGGAGACCAAGAGGGATTTGAAAAATTTTGTGCCATAAATAAGCTTTCCAAATCCCCCCTAACCCCCCTTTTCCAAAGGGGGGCACTGCTTCGACCGGACGGTATTGATATTAATTTTGGCTGTCCCGCCAAAAAAGTTTTTGGTCACGGTTCTGGCTGCGCTTTGATGCCACAAAAAGAATTGGCTCGCAAAATTATTTCCGCTGTTTGTGAAAATACTACTTTGCCGGGTTCAATCAAGATCCGTGCTGGATTCAAAAGCACTACGGCCATTGATTTCATTAAAAATATTCAAGACTTGCCTTTCCAAGCTATCATGGTGCATGGCCGAACCTACGAAGGAAAATTTTCTGGCGAAGTTGATTTCGCACTTATTCAAAAAATAAAGAAAATGCTTCCAGATAAAATTGTTTTGGCCAATGGCGGAATAACCGAACCCGAGCAAGCCAAAGAGATTTTGAAAAAATATCCGGAAATTGATGGCTTGGGCATTGGCCGCGGAGTTTTGGGCCGCCCTTGGATATTTAATGAAATCCACTTGGACATTGAATGTCCAAGTTACAATATCAAGAAAATAATTATTGAACATTATAAGCTTATTTGCAAGGACAAGGGAAAGATAGGCATTTTTGAAATCCGTAAACATTTGGCTTGGTACGTTAAAGGCTTCGCAGGAGCCGCAGAAATACGCCACGAGCTTGTTCAAGCCCAAAGTCTAGGAGAAATCAAGGAAATTTTGAAAAAAATCGAATAGTGCAAAAACCCTGCATAAACTGGGCAAAAAATTGGGTTGATTTATGAGACATGCCTGATATAATAATAGAACTATGGCCAATACTTCTAATGACAACTTAAGAGTGCCACCGCAAAACGTTGAAGCTGAACGCTCAGTTCTTGGTGCCTTAATGTTGGATAAAGATTCCATTATTAAAGTTGCCAACCTCATTCGTATTGGTGATTTTTATAAAGATGATCACAATATGATTTACGAAGCGATGGTAGAACTCTATGAACAACGCGAACCTATCGATCTTTTGAGTTTATCCAATCGCTTGGAAGAAAAAGGACAATTGGAAAAAGTTGGTGGATCAAGTTATCTGACATCCCTCGTCAATTCCGTTCCTTCCAGTTCTAATATTACCCATTACGCTAAAGTAGTTCAAAAAAAATCAACGCTCAGAAAATTAATCAACACTGCCTCTGAAATTGTCGAGCTTGGATACAAAGAAGCCGAAGATGTAGAAAAAATTCTGGATGAAGCCGAACAAAAACTTTTTGGCGTTTCACAAAAGTATATCAAACAAGATTTTGTGCCAATTAAATCGATTTTGGAAGCCGCTTTTGACCGGATTGATGAACTGCACAAGGGCGACCACAAATTGCGTGGCATCCCCAGCGGATTTCCTGATTTGGATAATATCTTGGCTGGTTTTCAAAAATCCGATTTGGTCATCCTGGCCGCCCGACCCTCCATTGGGAAAACATCCTTAGCCTTGGATTTGGCCAGACAAGTAGCTGTTCAGCAGAAAGTTCCCGTAGGCATATTTTCTTTGGAAATGTCCTCCGATCAGTTAATTGATAGAATGTTATCTGCTCAATCGGGCGTCGATCTCTGGAGACTGCGAACTGGACGACTAAAATCTGGTGACACAGATGATGACTTTCAACGTATTGGAGAAGCCATGGGAATCTTGAGCGAAGCCCCGATTTTTATTGATGATGCCGGTTCAGCTAACGTTATGGAAATGCGTACAATGGCTAGGCGTCTCCAAGCTGAACATAATGTCGGCTTGATTATTATCGACTACTTGCAGTTGATGGAGGGTCGCTCAGGTGGCGACAGTCGTGTCAATGAAATATCAGAAATTTCTCGAGCTTTGAAACAACTGGCTCGCGAGCTTAATATTCCAATCATTGCCCTTTCTCAGCTTTCTCGTGCCGTTGAATCACGCAGTCCGCAAATTCCAAAACTTTCTGATCTCCGTGAATCAGGTTCAATCGAACAGGACGCTGACATTGTGATGTTTCTTTATCGTGAAGATCGTGAAAAGCCTGATACGCCTAATAAAAACATTGTGGAGGTCCACATTGCCAAGCACAGAAACGGTCCGGTAGGAAGAATTTCAATGTATTTCAATGAAGGCGTGACATCTTTCAAATCTCTCGAAAGAGCCAGAACAGAGTAGAAAAAATCTAAAGTCTAAAGATTAAAGTCTAAGTGAATTCTAAAGTATAAAGTATAAATTAGATTTTAGTAAATTAGACCTGATTTAGACTTTAGGAATTAGACTTTAGACTTATAAAAAAATGTTTCCAAAATCATTCAAAAAATTAATCGACCAGTTCGCAACATTGCCATCCGTTGGACCCAAAATGGCCGAACGTTTGGTTTTGTATCTTTTTAAGCAAGATAATGCCAAATTGAAAGAATTTGCGGAGAGTCTCAATGAACTTAAAAATCTTAACGAGTGCAAGCGTTGTTTCAATATTGCTGAGGAAGATTTGTGCGAAATTTGCAAAAATAGCCAGCGAGATCAAAAAACCATTTGTGTCGTAGAGGAACCCTTGGACATCATTTCCATTGAAAAAACCAGCGCCTACAAAGGGCTTTATCATGTTCTGGGCGGAGTAATATTTTTGGGGAATGAAAGCACTCCCCTCAAAATAAATGAGCTGCTGACCAGAATCAATCCACCAGCTGGCGGAGAAAAAATTCAAGAAATAATCATAGCTACTAACCCAACAACTGAGGGCGATGCCACCGCACTTTATCTTAAAAATAAACTTAAAGATTTTTCGGGACTCAAAATAACTCGCCTCGCCCGCGGACTTTCCACAGGTGGAGACATTGAGTATGCCGACGAAATCACTCTTGGATCAGCCATTTCCAACCGAAGAGAACTATAAAAAAAATCCCAGGTCTTCAGTCTTTGGGATTTTTTAACCTTTATTTCCACGCTCCCCAAAGCCCATGAAGATTACAGTAGGCTCTGGCTTTAAATTGTCCGCCTTCAACTTTGAAAGTTGCTTCAGGAAGATCATCAACTTTCAAAAATTTTCGATAAACTTTTCCATCATACATCAGTTCTATCCAAGCAATGTGATGTTCCTCTGTCATCGGATGCAAAATCTCTCCAACCACAACCTTGACTAAACCATCTGATTTTTCAATGATCGGAACATGTTTTTTGCTGACAGAACTTTTTTCATCGCCGATATCTATTGGCCGCACAATTTCCATTGGCTGATTACAACAAACTAAATTCCCCCCTCCAGCATATATAACTTCTACAACATTATTACAAATAGAGCATCGAAATATTTGATTTTGTTTAATCATATAATTTAAATTAGCTAAATTAATTCTACCTTTCACCTATTCATATTATATACTAATTATAACTTTTAAAATAATCTCCAAATTGACTTTGGCCCCAGAAAAAGTTAGAATCAGAGGGATTTAAGCTAATATTATGAAAAATCAGATCACAGAAATCAAAAGAGAATATGTCGAGATTCAAGCCAAACTCAATGACACTGGGCAATCTTTTGATCCGCAAAAAATGGCTGACTTAGGCAAAAAACAAGCTGAAATGACAGAAATCATCAGCCTCATTGGAGAATTTGAAAAAGTTGAGAAAGAAATGAAAGAAAATGCGGAAATAATGAATGGCGATATGGATGATGAAATGAAACAAATGGCCTCGGAGGAAAATATCAAGCTTTCTGAAAAAAAGTTTATTTTGGAAGAAAAAATCAAAAAATCATTGATTCCCAAGGACCCTAATGATAGTAAAAATGTTATCATAGAAATTCGCGCCGGAGCTGGCGGAGATGAGTCAGCTCTTTTTTCCGCTGAACTTTTCAGAATGTATTCCAAGTTTGCTGAAAAAAATCGCTGGAAAATATCCGTCTTGAATTCAAATCAAATCGGCATCGGCGGTTTCAAGGAAATTATTTTTGAAATAAATGGAACTAATGTTTTCAGCAAAATGAAATACGAATCTGGCGTGCATAGAGTACAAAGAGTACCCGAAACAGAAAAAAATGGTCGCGTACACACATCAACTTCAACAGTGGCTGTTCTGCCTGAGGCTGAAGAGGTTGAATTGAAAATAGAAGATAAAGACCTGCGTATTGATACATTTTGTTCCTCTGGCCCTGGTGGACAGTCAGTTAACACCACCAAAAGTGCCGTCAGAATAACCTATTTGCCAACTGGAATGATTGTTTCCTGCCAAGATGAGAAATCCCAGCTCAAAAACAAGGATAAGGCCATGAAGGTCCTGCGCTCCAGACTCCTGCAAGCCGAGGAAGAAAAAAGAGCCAAAGAATTAGGAGATTCAAGGAAGAATCAGATTGGCACTGGAGATCGCAGTGAAAAAATTCGAACTTACAACTTTCCCCAAGACAGAATAACCGATCATCGCATAAAAATGTCCTGGAGCAATATTCATGGCATTTTAGAAGGAAATCTGGATGAAATCGTTAAGGCGCTTCAGGAAGAAGACGACAAAATTAAATTAGGTGGAGCCTAATCTAATAATGACAAATTCCCAATTTCCAATGACAAATCAAATCCAAATAATTAAATGACAAAAAAATTATAAATTTTGATTTTGACATTGATTTGTTATTAATCATTTGTCATTTGAAATTAATACATTGCTAACAATATTAGACTTCAAAAAACTTAACAAAAAGATTGATTCTCTAGATCTTGACCTTATCATTTCTGCAGCTACTGGCAAGCCGCGAGAGTTTGTTTTGGCTCATCCAGAATTTTCAATAAACGGCAGCCAAGGAGCAAAGATCAATAATTCGGCAAAAAGACGCTCAAATGGAGAACCCTTGGCCTATATTTTGGGCCACAGGGAGTTTTTTGGGCTTGATTTTGCCGTAAACAAGCATACTCTTGTCCCCCGCCCTGAAACAGAAATGATAGTAGGAAAAGTTTTACAGCTAAAACCAAAAAATAAAATCCTCATTGATGTTGGAACTGGTAGTGGAAACATTATTATATCCTTGGCAAAAAATATAAAAGATAAAAATGATTATGTTGCAATTGATATATCCAAAAATGCTTTGCGAGTAGCTCAAAAAAATGCATTTGCCAATAAAGTTGATAAAAAAATAAAATTTTTACACGGCAATCTTCTTGAACCAATAATAAAAAATGAATCATTCGTCATTCGTCATTCGCTCGCCTCGCTGAAGCTTTGGCGAAGCGGGTCATTCGTCATTCTGGCTAACTTACCCTATCTTTCACCAAAAATTTATTCTGAAGCGTCTCTTGATGTAAAAAAATATGAACCGAAATCAGCACTTTATAGTAAAAATAATGGATTAGACCATTATGAACGACTTTTTAAACAAATGAAGCAACTCTCCGCATTGTGTTTCATGGAAATAAGTCCCGAGCAAAAGAAACAGACAGAAAAACTTGTCAAAAAATATTTCCCCAAAGCCAAGCCAGTTTTTCATAAAGACTTAGCCGGAAAATGGAGGATTTGTCAGTTTCATTCTTAAGATAATTTGCCTCATATAAAGCAAAAACCGCCAACAGGGCGGTTTTTGCTTTAAGCATTTTGATTCGCTAATCAAAACTTATCCATCTAATCCAAACGATCTATGACGCCCATTGGCGAAATAAAACGAGTGAAAAAAGATTATAAAAAGACTATTTCTTTTTCTTTTTCTTAGCTACTTTTTTCTTGGCTACTTTTTTCTTAGCCTTTTTTACAACTTTCTTTTTTGCTGCTTTTTTCTTGGCTGCCATGTTATTCACCTTCCTTTCTATTTTTTGTTTTTTATTTCTTTTTCGAAGATAGTTCTCTTCGATATTTTTAACCTTTTTGTGTTCGACCTTTTTTATTTTAAGAAAAAATATTTTAGATTTTTAAAATAATTCTTCTTTACTTAAATTATATACCAAATAATTTATTTTGCAATAGCAAAAAAGTTATCCACAGGCTAGAAAATTTTAAATTATAAATTTTAAATTTAAAATGAAATTAAAATGCTTAAATTTTTAAACTTTTTGGCAACTCTCTTTTAATCTCACGAAGTGAAATGTTCTTTTTTTGCATTTTTAAATTTAGACATTAGAAATTAATTTAAAATTAAAAATTTAAAATTGAAAATTATTAAACTTTTCATATTTAACCAAAATTCAATCAAATTATTTTCCAGGCGATTTGAGGCACAGAATTTTAATACGGTTTATTACGCCCTAAATGCACATTTTTGTCTAGTTGACGCCAAAATTCGTTCGGTTTAAAATAATAGGACGAGGTCGGTTTTCCCATTTTTTGGGAAAATATCGCAAGCTTCAACGCAAGCACTTTTATAATTAAATAGCTCGCTGATATTATCTTTTTTCGTTTGGAAAAAAGAAAAAACAGTGACAATTAGAAAGGTAGGTGAACATATGGAAGAACAACAACCAATAGAAAATAATGAAGGTGAAGGAAATATCCAACAATGGATACAGGATAATTTAAGAGTAATTATCAGTATCGTGATTGTTCTCGTTATTGCAGGCGGAATTTATTCCTATTCAAAGAGAACTGACGTCTCAACAGGAAAAGATGATCAGAAGCAAGTTTCTGAAGAAATTTCTGAACAAGGCGCAATCTCTTCAACTGATGAAAACTCTGCCACAGCCAAAACAACTACAGATGAAAAGGTTGCCGTAAGCCAGGAAACAGAAAATTCTTTTATAGAATCTGCTGCCAAGGGCGAGGGCTCAACTCATCTAGCTCGCAGAGCGCTAGCGAACTATTTGGAAAAAAATCCGGACACAAACTTAACACCTGAACATAAAATTTACATTGAAGATTATCTTCGTAAGAAAGTAAGTAAAGGATCAGGCATTCAAATAGGAACTTCGCTAGAATTTTCCAAAGACTTAGTTCAAGAAGCAATCACAAAATCAAAAACTCTAAATGAAAAACAGCTTCAGAATTTGCATAAATATTCTGTAAGAGTGCCGTCATTGACCTGATCTTTCCGATAGATAAGACTGATTATCAAACAAAAAAAACTAAGGTTCTTTATCCCTCACCTTCCAAAAAACATTATTTCATTTCGAAATATTGTAAGTATGGATGGCGAATAAACTTCTCCTGTAAAGCTTTGTGCTTTTCAGGAATGTGAGGGATTTATTTGGATAAAGTATATTACTACTTTTCAATAGCAAAAACCACCCAAAAAGGGTGGTTTTTGCATTTTATTAAACTAAAACTTGTCATTCCCGCGAAGGCGGGAATCCAGTTGCCACTAAACTTCGAGGAGGATAAAAACGAACAAAAAATTATAAAAACATATATTATATAATTTTTAACTTGTTTTTAACATAATAAAAAATTTTTGGAGCCTGGATCCCCGCCTTCGCGGGGATGACACCAGAAAATAATCAATTTTGTATTTTATCTCCTACTTTCAATCCCAGTTTTTCACTCATTCCAGAGTTTATTTCAATGATCCCATCAACTTCCTCCGCAGAACTAATTGATTCTTTTCCGCCTTTCTGATGCGAAATATTGGGAGAAATTTTAATTATCTCGCCTTTATTGAGCCAAAGGATGTCCAGATCAAAATGCATATCCTTCATCCAAAATTTGCGCACCGCCGAATCGTCAAAAAGAAAAAGCATCGCGCATCTCTGGCATAAGCTTTCTCTGCCAGAAAGACCTTTTTCTTTTTCTTCTGGACTTTTGACAGTTTCGACTAAAAATATTTCTTGACCCAATTTTATTTCAGTTATCTCGTTCCCAGGTTTAGAATAAAGAATTGTATGTCTTTTATAAACAAAAAATGATATCGATACTAAAATAAGCAAACCAAGCCCTATGAGTAATATTTTTTTCCAAATCTTATTCTTTTCTGGTGTTATTTTTTGACCAGAAATAACTTTACTGATAGTAATTAGAAATAGTAACATCAAAACAGCAAATAAAATGAGAGTGATGCTTTTCCCAAGAGCTCTTGTATTGAGAGCTACGACAGCAATAAGCCCTGTGGTAGCATAGAAGCTAAGAGCAATCCTCCTCTGCGACCAGCCGAGTTCTAGGAGCTTGTGGTGCAAATGATTTTTATCCGGAATGAAGATAGATTTCCCCTTTTTCCATCTTTCCCAGACTACCCACAATAAATCAACAATTGGAATGAAAAGCACAAGTAATGTTGTAGCTATTTTTGTTCCAGAAAAAATAGCCAAGGCTGCCAAAGCAAATCCCATAAACATCGATCCGGCCGTTCCAGCCATAATCTTGCCTGGGTTGAAGTTAAAAATCAAAAATCCCAGAATGCTACCGCCTAAAATCATAGCTATAATAGCCATCGGTGGCTGATTCACTTCGGCTTTAAGACTCAGAAAGAAAATCGTCGCAGCAGCAATTAAAGTCACTCCCCCAGAAAGACCATCTATCCCGTCCAGCCAATTCATAGCATTCATCAGCAAAAGTATCCAGATAAGCCCTGCCAAAAAAGAAATTCCAATGAGCCATCCGGAATCCAGTTGAATCATTTGTCCTGCAAAAGGATTTACCAGATATTGTATTCTTATGCCAAATAAAAAAACTAGCCCAGCTATTAGCGATTGAAATAAAAGTTGAATTTTCCAAGAAAGCTCTCGAATGTCATCCCAGATGCCAACAACTAGAATCAACAAACTAGCGACCATTATCCCCCACAGTTCAAAAGAGATATAGAGATCCCTGTTGAGCAAAATAGCCAGATTAAAGCTAAAAATAATGGCTAGTCCACCCCAACGAAAAATATTTTTATGAATATGTCGAAAAGAATCTCTGCCCTCAGAGATGTTTTTTTTGAAAAATAAGAAAGCCAGACAAATAAAAAAAATAGATAAGAGAAAAGACGTTATAAATGGAATAAGATACTTTAACATTATGTTGCCCCTCTCTTTTTGACGATACCAAATGATTTCTCTCCCTTTTCTAAGGGGAGATGCCCCGAAGGGACAGAGGGATTTTTATGAAAATATTAAAATTGATTTATTTAGACAAAAATCCCCCTCCTGTCCCCCTTTTACAAAGGGGGAAGATCTTTGAGCTTCCAGCAGCTTTAATTTTATTTCTTCCTGATTTTTTCTGTTACCCAAAAATCTCCGAAGTATTTTCCAAAAAGAATTCTGGTTTGTGAATCAATGGCTGGCATCGCCCCCAAAAATGGAGCGGATATCGGAACCAGAATCCATTGCAAAACCAAGTAAATATTCCTCCACTTGGAATATTTTTTGGGTCGTGGAGGCATTAAAGTAAAGCTGAGCGTTACTGAAAAAATCAAACCGAACATAGCTATATTCATAAGCATTCGGGTAATGGATGGCAAATTATGCGCCAAAACACTGCGATTAAATTCTTCTCCGCCGATAAAAAGAGGTAACCATCCCAAGACAGCCAAAATGAAAGGGGCTGTGGCCCAAGAATGGTGCCCTTCCAACATCTCAAAGGCTACGAATAATTTTTTTCTGATTTGAATTTTTCTATTTGGCCAAATAGCTCGCATGATGACTGGAAAATTTTCAATACCATAGGCCCATCTTCTTTTTTGCTTATATTGATTGACTATTGTTTTCCAATAGCTTTCAGCCAAAACTGCATCTAAGGAAACCGGCAAATAGATCGGCTTGACTTTATAGTCTCCATTGTAATAGGTATAACATTTCCAATAGATTATTGAGTCTTCACTAATCATATTAACTGGCCAGAAATCAACCTTAACCAAAGTATCAAAAGGCTCACTGTGAGAAGAAAAAGTCACCATGCCTTCTGGACGAGTGCTCTGAAAAATGTGCCAAAAGCTTGAACCAGTCACAATCACGCGAACAAAGGCATTGGTATCCCAAATATTATTGTGATACATCGGCAATGGCTGATAACTCCTTTGCAGCCGTTTGGGATCGGTGATGTACTCATAGGTCAAAGCTGAAAAATATTCCGGGTGCGCCACGCTGTCGCAATCAAAATTAGAGAAGATTACCTTTTTAAAATCAATATTTCTTTCATTTAAGTAAGTAACTAGTTCCCTGGCAGCGTAGGTAGCATTTGAACCCTTAGCTCTCATTTCATCATCCCTTACTTTGTGCGTTGTTACAATAAAATCACGGAAAACTCCTGCAAACTTGTTTTGCAAATAATTTACCTTTTTAAGACGCATCTCTTCCGGCTCACGCTCTTCAGTCGCTAGCAAAATAATAAACTGCTTATTGGGAAAATTAGCATCAGCAATTGATTGAATAGAGGGTTCGATTATGCTAGCGTCCTCTCCTGCAGTTGGAAACATTACCACATGCACAATTTCTCTCCAGTCAAGAATCTTTTCGTTTGAACCAGAAAATGTTTTTTCTATCAGCGAGACTTCCTCAAGATATTTTTTCTGTCTTTTGATTTCTTTTTTGATTATTCTTTTTTCTTTCCATCTCAATAATTCGCCACGAGAAAGATTATTTTTTAGTTGTTCGATTTTAAGAGAAATATTTTTTTTAAATTCAGCTGGATTTTCAATATTCTGACACCTCTCCCACCAATTAATTTTAATCCCCTCCCTTAGTTTGAAAAAACCCTGTAAAGAATAATAGGTAATAAAAATAGTTCTAAAGATCCAATAAAGATCAAAAATAATAACAAAAATAGCTACCCAAAGAGGGACATGAAAAGAAAGGACAAACATACCAATGAGTGTCCCCCAAGTTAAAATACCTGGAATGACTTCCAGGGATCTTTGCACCTTTCTTTCTTTTTTATCGATTGTTTTGGGATTAGGAAAACTAAACATTAGTAGTTGATAATAATTACGCTAACTGATGAAACAATGAGGGCCAGCTGGATCATTAAGGCTGCCATCAGCAACAAATAACTGGCAATTCTTTCTTTTTTCTTATAGAGAAAAAGAGACAGAAAGAGGTTTATGAGTAATAAAATAAGCCCAATTAAAGGCAAAATAAAGGCTTCTCTATAGTCACCCATCATATCAACCCCGAAGTAAACATTGTAATGCAAAATTATTGGCAGGTCAATGGGTCGGATGAAAATCTCAAGAATCAACCAATTAACCAGATTAGCAACTAAACTTAAAGCCATGAGCCAGACTGCAATGACACTGTGAAAATAATCTTGTGCAAAAAACAATCTAAAATAAGCTACAAATTTTGACGTTTTTATTCTCTCTGCAATGTTCTTGTTCATTGTTCATTGTTCATTGATTATTGATTCTCATGTGGTTTTTCGAGAATCAGCGGTTCGATAGTTTTTTCAGTTTCAGCTATTTTGGAGACATCTTTGTCGATTTTACCAAATTCCTTATGTGCTGTATTAAAGTGACTAACCGTCGTGCTGAGACTGCCTCCTAATTTTTTTAAATATTCTTCATACGAAGCAATATGTTTTCCGAGTTTTTCTACATTAGCTCGAATTTCTTTGGCATTTTCTTCAATTGTAAAAGCTCTGAGACCTTGCAAAACTGTCTGCAAATAGGCTAAAAATGAAGTTGGAGAAACAATAATCACCTTATATTTTCCCGCCGCTCGTTGAATGAGATTTTCGGTATCTTCGGTTATAGCACCGATCTTATTGATGAGTAAATCATAATAGATGGCTTCATGAGGAATAAACATAAAAGCAAAATCCATTGTATTTTCTTCTGGACGAATGTACTTTGAAGTTTCTGCAATTCGAAGCTTGAGATCATTTACAAAGGCTTTTTCCAGACGCTCTTTTTCGGCTGGATCTTGGGCTTCGATTAGTCTGTTGTAATTTTCCAATGAAAATTTTGAATCAACGGGGATGACCTTGTCTTTCACAAAAACAGCCGCATCTACTATTTCACCATTTTTAAATTCAAATTGCATTCTATATTGATCTGGAGCCAAAACATTCTTGAGTAAAGTTTCCAGATAATATTCCCCCAGAATTCCACGCTGTTTGGGGTTTTTCAAAATATCCTGCAAATTTTGTAATTGAGCAGAAAAATTAACAACCTGCCTATTTGTTTCATCTAGCTTAGTAAGCTTCTCTGTCACATCCCCTATCAACTTGGCCGATTGACCCGTAATTCCTTGCACTGTGCGGATTGTTTGATTCATATGCTCATTAGTTGTTCGATGCGATTCGGATAATTTTGAATCAATTTCTTTGCGCAATTCCTGATTTTGCTGACTCAACATCTTCAGTCTGTCCAAAATTACCGCTGTTTTTTCTCGCTCCTCGCTTTTATCTGATCCGGCTTGAATATTCTTTTTCAAATCAAAAACAACCCAAAGTAAAATGAGTGCTAATAAAGCCACAATTCCGATTAAAAAATAAAGCATGCCTTGAAAATTTTAAATTTTTAATTTTAAATTTTAAATCAATTTTTAATTTCTAAATTAATTAATTTTTAAAAAATTTAATCATTTAGATTTCAATTAAAATTTAGAATTTAAAATTTAGAATTGCCTACTTTCTGCCGGCAATAAAACGCTTAAGTCCGGTAATTTTATTGACTATTTCTTCATGAGGACCTTCCAAAAATTCCAAAATAAATTTATCCAACATATTAAGTCTATACTTGAATTCTTCTCCGTTCATCAGAACAAAATCTATTTCTTTGCCAAGCTCGGCCTCCAGTGCTCCCATTAAACTCTTGAGCTTTGAACGGCTAATGTCATCGCCGACCAAAATCATATCTGCTTTACTTTTGGAATAGTTGATGAAAGCGCCGCTCACAACAGCTAGCTTTATGTTTCCAATATGTTTTATCTTGTCTAAATTTCTTGATTTGGGATAAATATTATCCTTAGCTACCAAATTTTTGAGTTCTGGATAAAATATAAATTCCTGGTTCAAAACAAAGTAGTTTTTGCCTTTCTTTTTTCTTTCAGAAACAAATTTTATTTTTTTCAAATTTTCAACTTCTTTTTTACCTTTTATCTTGTTGAGCATATTTCTTTTTGCCACTTCAGCAAAGCCATATTCTTTCTCTGGATTTTGAAGAAAAAAACGTAAAATTCTGGTTTTTTCTTTTGATCCAAATAGATTTTCCAAGATTTCAGACATATTTTTACATTAAAAAATTTATTGATAACTAAATAAAAAACCTTTTTTACCCTATTTTACCTTAAATATAGTATATATCAGAACTGTAAAAAGTAAACCCCACACCAAAAATGCCTTGGGCTTTGCCCCAAGCATTTTTGGTGTGGGGCAAAGCCCCTTCCAAACTTTATTCCTCGCTTTTTTTCTCTTTTATGCTAAAATATAGTTATAAAAAAGATATGTTTCATTTCCTGAACTTGTCTGATCCACAGACACTCCTCTATATAAAAACGATAGGTTATCCGACCATGTTTGCTTTTATGGTTATTGAAGGACCAATCATAACCATAATGGGAGCTTTTATGGCCAGCCTTGGTTTTTTTAATATCTACGTTATTTTAACGCTGAGTATTTTAGGGGATATCGTTGGCGACATCCTCCTTTACTCCATCGGATATTACGGCGGTGCCAAATTTTTAGAAAAGGCCCGGAAATTTCTGAAAATAAAAGATAGCACCATAGAAAAAATAAAGGAGTATTTCCAGAAACACGGCAAAAAGACAATCTTCTCCGTCAAATCAACCACTGGTCTTTGCTGGATAGTTTTCATTACCGCCGGATCCGTTAAAATGAACTTCAAAGACTTCTTGGCTGCTTCTTTTTTGGGAGGAATAGTCTGGAGTGCCTTTCTTGTAGTCAGTGGTTATTTCTTTGGTTATGCGTTTGAAAGAATTAATGAATATATTAAAAGTGCTGGAATCCTCATCGCCCTTACTGTAATTTCTTTCTACGCCCTAGTTGTCCTGTATAAAAAATATCAAGCAACTGAATTGCTTAGGAACAATAACAATAAATAATTTTGATTTCGTATTAAATAAATGCCCAGGAATAAACCTAGCAAGAAAATTCCGGAATTCGAATTCTCCTTCAATGACATTTCTTTTTGCAATGACAACAAATTAAAACCCTTCGTTGAAACTTTTATTCAAGAACCAGAAAATATTAGCCAACAAAGTCTTGGGACTATTTTTGGTATTTTTGAAATTGATGAAAACTCAGAAGATTCCTCCTATATCACCAACTATCTGATTTCCGTAATAAAAAAAGAATACTTTTCCAAACCCAAAAGAGGCGTTATTGAGAGCTTTGAGGCCGCCCTGCATAAAGCCAACTTGGCACTTTCAAAATTAGCTGAACACGGAAATGTGGCTTGGATAGGCAAAATAAACGTTGCCTGTGCTGTTTTGGAAAAATACAATTTGCATCTTACGCAAATCGGAACTTGCCATACTTTTCTTCTCCGAGAAAAGAACCTAACTGATATTGGTGAAAACCTTTCTTCTCCTGAAGACAACCTAAACCCACTCAAAACATTTACTGACGTTTCTAGCGGGAAGATAGAAGAAAATGATAAAATTATTATTGCCACCAATAATATTCTCGATATTTTTTCTCTTGAAGAAATAAAAAAAAGCGCCAACAAATTTCCTGAAGCTGATTTTGTCAGATTTCTTCACACAGCACTCATTAATGAACTCGAAAAAGCCGCTGTCTTGGTTGTCGACATAAAAAGAAAAGAAGAAAAAGAACCTGAAGTTGCGCCAGCTTCCTACCAAGAAGATTTCAACGCTTTCAGCAGCATGAGTTTCACCAAAACCATTCCCCATAAAGAGCCCTTGGCAGAAAATCTGAAAGAAGAAATAAAAGTAGAACTGGAAAAATCAAATAAAGAAATTGAAGACGCAAGGTATGGACATATTTATATCAAAGAAATAGAAAACTTACCGGAAAATAAAACCCCTCTTTTCTCATTTTCGCTTTCCGGCCTTGGCAATAGTATTATCAAGAGTTTTGAGTTTTCCAAAGAAAAAACAAAAAATATTTTCTCAAATTTATTTTTCCGCGTAAAATCTGTTGATTTGAGGCCGATTTTTTTCAAAATAAAAATTTCTTTTCAGAAATCAGCCGCTTTTCTGGCTGACATCGTCAAACAATTATTCCAACAAATTAAAAACTTTTCAAAAAGAATACGTCGAGCAGACACAGAAAGTGCGCCCTTGAAAACAGCAGTGGCCGAAGAAGTTGGAGCTCAACTCCGTTCCGAAGTCAAACTCCGATTTGGAAAATTTCTGCCAGATTTTTCAAAGATAAAAGATCTTTTTGCCAGATTCAGTTATGAGCAAAAAATTTATGCCCTTATTATTTTGTTGCTCATCTTTATTGTCCCCTATGTTGGAGTAAAGATTGAAAGAATTATAGCCGAGAAAAAGGCCGCTCAAATTGCTCAAGATACTCCTCGGGAAATCATCCCGCTCGAACAGGATAAAAATGTCATCAGGCTTTCGGATCTAAATACCCCAAATCAAAGTGCGGGCACTGTTTCCAAGATTGTCAATCTGAATAATAAAATATTCTTCATTGGGAATCTTGGAATTTTTGATCTGGAAAAAAATCAGTTATTTTCTTTTTCGTCTCAGATTGGAGCCGTCAAAACTTCTGCTGGCATGAATGATTTGAATTTAATTTTATTGATAACAGAAGACCAAAAAGCTTTTTCCTTTTCACCGACATCTGAAAAATTTCAACCTAATTTAATTGAAGTTCCCACTGATTCCAATATTTCAGCTAGTGAAACCTATTTGACCTATCTCTATCTCGCAGACAATAAGGCCAACCAAATTTATCGCTACCCAAGAGCTGAAGGTGGTTTTGGCGCTAAAATAAATTGGCTAAAGGACACGACAGATTTATCAAAAATTTCTGACATTAGTGTTAATGAAAATATTTTTGCCGCATCCTTAAATGAAATGCTGAAACTTTTCAAAGGCCAGCGGCAAGATTTTTCCCTAGAAGAAACAGCCACACCCATCATCTGCGACAAGATCTATGTCAGCAAAAGTAATCTAGAAATGTATGTTTTAGATAAAACAAATTCAAGAATTGTTCACTTGAGTCCAGAAGGCACTATCTTGAATCAATATTATAGCGAAAAAATTAAAGAAGCTTCAGCTTTCTCGGTAGATGAAGAAAAAAATATTATTTATTTCGCAAAAGAAAAAGAAATATATTCTTTTAATATTAGTCGACCATAGTCATAATTTTCAATTTTCAAGTACCAATTTTCAATGAAATAACAATGACTTAAACATTGGCTGAGATTATTAGCCAAAGCGAATCCTCAGTTTAAAGATGAATTTAGGATATTGTGGCAGGAAGCTCAAGAGCTATTGCTGATATTTTCAAAAATACTATCCTCAAGCAGAAGTTGAAAATTGAATATTTGAAAATTCATTGAAAATTGGTACTTGAAAATTTAAAAAAAAGCCCGCCTTTCGGCGGATTTTTTGTTACGCTATTTTGGTTATTTCTACTTCAGTCAGTGTTTGTCTGTGACCGAATTTAACCTTATATCTTTTCTTGGCTTTGAACTTGATACCCGTAACTTTTTTGTTTTTGAAAGTTCGCAAAACCTTTCCTTCTACTTTGGCAGCTTTGATAAAAGGCGTACCAACTTCAACCCCCTTTTCATCCTCCAAAAGCAAAACCTCCTCAAAGGCTATTTTTCCGCCTTCTTCAATTTCAAGTTTTTCAATTCTTATCTTGTCTCCGACTTTAACGATGTACTGCTTTCCGCCTGTTTTAATAACTGCTAATGACATAAATTTATTGATAAAAAAATATTAATGCGCAACATTAGTTAATATACGGGGTAAATAAGAAAAAGTCAAGAATGCCTGACCATGAGCGTCTGGACAAAGCAGAAACGCCCTATTGGGGCGTTTCTGCAGGAGAAAGACAGTGGTCCTAAATTATGGGTTCTGTTGGGGTATTTCCGGACCGACTGTTGGCTGTTGAACTGGGGCAACTTCTTCTTGACCTGGCATACCTGGATTCTGACTGGGAACTTCCTGGTTCGGAGTCGGGCTACTGGTTTCCTGTGCAGCAGGAGTGTCTATGCCCAAGGTTTCGGCATTGTTAGGGATTCCGTTTTTAGTATTATTGATCATCTTAGAAATCTTATCACGGGTATCCTTGGAATCGGCTGGCACGAGATCCAAAACCTTTTGGTATTCATCAATAGCTTCCTGCTTTCGTTTTAATCCCTCGTAGAGCGAACCAAGGCTAAAATGAACATTAACTTCGTTTGGACTTACTTCCAAGATTTTTTTATAGATAGCTTCAGCATTTTTCATGTCATCTTCTTTGTTTCTGCTTTGTAAGAGACCGGCTAGACCATAAAAATAATTTATGTTCTGATTATTATAAGACGCAGCCTTTTGCATATTTTCTACAGCACTATCCATATCTCCTAGGGCTTGTTTAATCAAAGCTAAATTATAATATCCAGCGTCAAAATTGACTTTTTCATCAATTGATTTCTGAAACAACTCACCAGCTTCCAATATGAGCTGCTTCTTTTCCGCTTCGTCTTTTTTGGTTAATGCCACAGCTTCTTTTATTTGCCCAAGCTTCAAATAGAAATTAGGGTTTCTCGGTTCCAATTCTTGAGCCCTTTTGTAGGTTGTTTCAGAAAGCGGCAATGAATCAGGAACATATACTCCAGCACTTTCATAGACTTGAGCGGCAACTTCTGTCGCCAACACATCTTGCTTCATCAGATCTTTGCCCATATTAGCAGCTGTAATAGAGTTGTTCAGATAAATCTGAACTTTGTTCAGATCTCTTTCGTTTTCTTCTTTGGCTATTTCCTGATTAACCAGTGCCATATATTCTTGTGCTAGTCTGGAATAATAGCGACCTTCTTTCCCGTAAAGATTTATGGCTTTCAAAACTTTGGCCACCGATCCATTTTCGGAAATTGTCGCTTCCCTATTAGCCGAACCAATATACATATCTGCCACAAAAACCTTCCCGATAAAAACAAACAGAAAGATGACACCGGTAGCAACTACCATAAAAATGAAAGCCAGCGTCAGAGCGAATTTTGGAGAAGCTTTAAGGGAAAGATTAAAACTTTTTTCTTCTGATTCACTTTCTTTATCTAATGTGGTATCCGCATCATCTCTTTTTACCCTTAAATCATACCCTGATTCGGCGTTTGTTGTAACCGTACAAGTTGAAGATCCGGAAACAGGAGTACCGGGAATTAATGTCCCCAAATCAACATCTGCCCCGCAATCGAGAGATATGACTTGAGCTACCGTAACATCCAGCGTTACGGAATCGTCATGTGAACCAACTTGATAATCGCTTTTCGTTAATTCAAATACCTGCATCACGGCAAAGATAATCACCATCGAAGTCGACAAAAACAACGCAAAAAAAACGCTTTTTTCTTATTTCGTTTTCTTTTTGTTTTTCGGATAAAAAATTCACAGAAAAAAACTTACAAATTACTTTCTAAGATCCGTCCTTTCTTCTTATAATTATACCACATTTGCAAATACAAGCAATAAAAAATTATACACAACCCAGATATTTACGAGCTATAATTTCGTCATAGCCGTATAGGTAATAATATTGGAATAATTTCCTGATTTTTGTGTTGACGCCGCATCCAATTCATATCCAACCGTCGTCACATCGCCCCCGCTGGTATATCCAGTTTTTTCATGAAAAACAGTATCCGTCAATGGAAAATAAGCAAATTTGAAATTTGGATTTGTTCCCCATTTTGATTCCACGCCCGTGCCAGACTTTACCGTAAAACCCAAGCCCACACCTGACCAAACACATGGAGTGGTAATATCACAAGAATAATTTGGAATAGTTGTGGTCGTATCAGTATGTGTCATCTGACGATTTTGGCTAGCCAAAAGATCATAACCCCCCCAAGAATCAGTCGTCACCGTCAGCACAGATTGCCCTGTAACTGGCGTTCCGGGAGTCAATGTTCCCAAATTTACTGTATTGGAATCAACTTGCAAGGAAATAATAAAATTAACCATATACCAAAACCCAGCCTGCATTTGATAGTTTGTACTTTGCCCAATTCCAATTACCGGCTCACCTAATGTATCGGTTAACTTATAATTTGTCGACGACCCCAACCCTCCGGCCACTCCGATAACATCCGCGTCAATCTTATAATTAGCACTGCTCATAGCCAGACAAAAATTTGTAGTTCCTAAAAAAACTACCAAGCAAAGAAAATTCATTATTAAACTCTCTGTTTTTTTTGTCATCAAATTTTCAAATCTCAATTTTCAATTTACAATGAATTTTCAATGATTAAATTTACAATCTATAAGCAATTCTCAAAAAAGATTTTGTTTGAAAATTGATTTATTGAGATTTCATTGAAAATTGGTACTTGAAAATTGGAAATTGATCTTAGACGTCCAAATTTGTCACACTCTTGGCGTGAGTCTGAATAAAGCGGCGACGAGGTTCCACTTCTGAACCCATTAAGATATCAAAGATTCTGTCTGCTGCTTCTGCATCTTCAATTTTTACCTGACGCATAATTCTTCTTTCTGGATCCATAGTAGTTTCCCACAATTGCTCCGGATTCATTTCTCCCAAACCTTTATATCTTTGGATATTCGCTCCACCAATATTTTCGCCTTCATCATTTTCCATGACCATTTCTTCTTCGCCAGCTGGCAAATCAGTTTTTGGTTTTGTGATTTTGGCAGACTTTGCAATTTTTGCCGCCTTTTGATTTTCTTTTATTTCTTCAACGATTTTTTCCTTTTCTTCATCCGTGTAAGCGTATTTTATTTCTTTACCTTTTCTAATTTGATAAAGTGGCGGTTGGGCAATATAAATATAGCCCTTGTTAATCAATTCTTCATAATAACGATAAAAAAATGTCAGAAGAAGTGTTCGAATGTGAGATCCGTCAACGTCAGCATCCGCCATAATAATAACTCTGTGATACCTAAGTCGACTAATATCAAAACTATCTCCGATACCGGCGCCCAGAGCAATAATAATCGGTTTCAGCGTATCCGATTTCACTACCTTATCAAGCGTGGTTTTTTCGACATTCACCAATTTTCCTCTAAGTGGCAAAATAGCCTGAAATCGTCTATTCCTGCCTTGCTTGGCTGAACCCCCAGCTGAGTCTCCCTCCACAATATATATTTCAGATTCTTCTGGATCACGAGAAGAACAGTCAGCTAGCTTTCCTGGCAGAGTCATTCCTTCCAAGGCGCCCTTACGAATAACTGCATCCTTGGCTGCCCGAGCTGCAATTCTGGCCTTGGACGTCAAGAGACACTTGGAAATGATGGCTTTGGCATTATTCGGATGCGACTCCAAATAATCATTCAAAGCTTCTGTCGTTACACTGGAAACAGCTCCCCGCACTTCACTGTTGCCAAGCTTAGCTTTCGTTTGTCCTTCAAATTGGGGATTGCGCAACTTGACACTGATGACAGCCGTGAGTCCTTCCTGCAAATCTTCTGATGTAAAAGTTTCATCTTTCTCTTTCAAAAATCCGTTCTT
The DNA here is from genome assembly GCA_964547585.1 of uncultured Bdellovibrionales bacterium. Taxonomy (GTDB): domain Bacteria; phylum Patescibacteriota; class Minisyncoccia; order Moranbacterales; family UBA2206; genus CAZSCF01. Next base: position 12,198 of record CAZJOI010000008.1, on the reverse strand, counting down.
CTTGGCATAGGAATTCAAAACCCTGGTGAGGGAGGCTCTGAAGCCAACTTCATGCATACCGCCCTCCGGAGTAAAAATATTGTTAGCAAAAGAAAAAATATGCTCTTTATATCCGTCAGTATATTGCATTGCTACTTCAACTTGGATATCATCAATATTTTTTTCTACATAGAAAGGCATCTGATTTTTAATTTCCTTGCCTCGATTAAGAAATTTAACATAGGAAATTAATCCTCCATCAAAAAGAAAACCATATGACCGAGGTGACTCTTCCAAACGCTCATCATAAACTTTAATGCTCACGCCTTTGGTCAGATAGGCTTGCTGGCGAACATAGCCCAAGATTTTTTCAAAGCTATATTTTATTTCCGGAAAAATTTGCGGATCAGCCTGAAAAGAAATTTTTGTACCTGTACCATCTGCTTTGCCGACAACTTTTGGATCTTTTGATTTAGGTTTGCCTCTCTCAAATTCCATAGCATAAATCTTGCCATCGCGCCTAACCTCAGCTTTTGTCCAAACACTCAAAGCATTGACAACCGACACGCCGACGCCGTGTAAACCTCCAGAAATTTTGTATCCGCCACCGCCAAATTTTCCTCCGGCATGCAGAACTGTTAAAACCGTTTCCAGTGTTGATTTTTTTGTCTGTGGATGTTTTTCGATTGGAATACCGCGTCCATTATCGCTCACCTCAACCACGTCGTTTGGTAAAAGTTTTACCACGATGTCTTTTCCATGACCGGCCATCGCTTCATCAATGGAGTTATTGACAACTTCCCAAACCAAATGATGCAGACCTTCAGTTGAAGTTCCGCCAATATACATTCCAGGTCTTTTGCGTACCGGCTCAAGCCCTTCAAGAACTTGAATAGACTTGGCATTATATTCATTCTCTTGTACTATTTTCTTTTCTTTTGCCATAATTTTTGAAAATTTCTAATTATTCTAATTGCTCTAATTTCTAATCAAATCCCAAGTTCAAATGCCAAAAATTTGGTCATTGGATATTTGGATTTTTTTAGATCAATTAGAAATTAGGTTAATTAGGTCAATTTATTTTAATTTTTTATTCTTTACTCAAAAAATACAACTCTACCAAAAAAATACCCACTACCAGCAATAATCCATCCCACCATACCAGCAGTCTCATTCCCTGCAGAATCAATACTCCGAGCGCCAAAACAGCCAACAAAAATCCCTGTCTAAAACTCAGGCCAATATTAACTGCCGTTGATTCCTTGCCAAGCATTTTTTTCCTGAGCCAGAGCAAAAATAAATTGAAAAAACCACTCAAAAAAAACAGGAGAACCGCAAAAAAAACCGCTTTCCCGGCCAGACCGGCCTTATCCGGATCAATGTTTATTATAACCCCCAAAAGGGCAACAAATGAAAAGAGGGTAATTATTAATATCCCCCAAACATAGGTCCTTAGTGTCATAGAATTTTACCTTGTTTTCTCCTTTAATTATATACCTTTTTCTGTGCCCTGCCAAGCCCAAAACAAACAAAAAACAGGCTTGAATTTAAACCTGTTTCTTTTGGCGGGGACGGCCGGACAATCTCACGCGCTTCGCTTTCAATAGGGCTTCCGCCCTCTTGTCGCCTACGGCTTCACCCCAAACGGGAAACTTCCGTTTCCCTACCCCTTCCCGTTCTCGTCCGACCTGACTTAAAATTTTAAAACACCCAACGGGTGTTTTAAAATCTTGGCGGGGACGGCCGGACTCGAACCGGTGACCTACTGCGTGACAGGCAGTCGCTCTAACCAACTGAGCTACGCCCCCAATATTTTTAAACTTGTAGCGGGAGTGAGATTCGAACTCACGACCCCAGGCTTACTCGCCCCTTCACCAAAATGCCCGTACCGGGAGTGAGAGTTGAACTCACGACCTCGGGCTTATGAGTCCCGCGCTCTAACCAACTGAGCTATCCCGGCATTTTGGTGAGTGGGTGAATCCATGTGCTCTAGCCAACTGAGCTATCCCGCCTTAATTGAGTCCTATAAAAAAACGTAAAGTGAAAACAAAATATATCTGTCACTTATATTCAATTTTTACTTTACGTTTTTGTGCTCGCACTGAGTGAGCGAAAGCAAGTCAAAGTGTTGCGGGAGTAGGATTCGAACCTACAACCTCGTGGTTATGAGCCACGCGAGCTGCCATTGCTCCATCCCGCTATAACAAAGGCTAATATAGCCTACTAGATTAACTCGTTATTGTCAATTTAGAACTTCAAAATAATCCAAAAACTTTTCATATAACTCTAGGGTTTTCTGGGCTTCTTCCTTGCTAAATTGCAAATTTTCCTCATGAATTATTCTGTTTCTTGTTTGATGGGCTATTTGCAAATCGGAAACATTATCCAGCTGTCCAGCTGGAACATTGTCTAATCTCTCACCCAGATTATCACCCTGGAAACCCAATTTTTCTATTAAATCACCGACCAAATCATCTGCTTCAATAATTGCTAGCTTGTAGTCTGCCTCGTTCTGACTTGCTAGTTTTTCTCTTATCTTTTTCCATTTGTTCTTCAATTTTTTCTTTTTGGTTGTCAGCTCGGGCGGGATATTCATTCCAATTGAAAATCCTTCTCGAATATTCGCCACAGCATTTCTCTGAATAATCAGAAGAATAACATCCAAAAACAAAACTATGGTGTAAATAATTAGTATTATCTTAATCATCAAAAAAAACGATGAGTTATAAAAAATCAATAAATCTTTAATGAAAATATTTGTAAAGATTTCAAAAGAATCGAAGTTCATATATTTTAAATTTAATTATTTTGCTCAAAAGCATAGGCTACATTTAAAAGTCCTTCTTCGTCAAACCATTTACCCATCAGTTGAATTCCCATTGGCAACGAGCCAATTTTTCCGGAAGGAACGGAGATAGCTGGAACTCCGACAATGTTGGCCGTAATTGTAAAAATATCTTCCAAATACATTTGCAAAGGATCTTCTGTTTTTTCTCCAAATTTGAAAGCCGGAGATGGAGTCGTGGGAGTCAAAATAAAATCAACTTCGCTAAAGGCTTTTTCAAAATCCTGCCTGATTAGCGTTCTGACTTTTTGCGCTCTGAGATAATAAGCATCATAATACCCGGAAGAAAGCGTATATGTTCCTAGCATTATTCTTTTTTTAACTTCTTCTCCCAATCCATAACACCTGGAATCCAAATATATTTCCAAGAGATTTTTATCTTCAGGAATAAAATCAATGTTCGAATCTTTAAAGTCGAATACTCTCATGCCATATTTTATGCCATCGAATCTGGCCAGATTAGAACTTACTTCGGCTGGCATAATAATATAGTAAACTGGTAAGGCATATCTGGCATAAGGCAAATCGATCTCTTTTATTTCTGCTCCCAATTTTTTGAATTTGGAAATTGCCGTTTCCATGTTTTTTTTGACTTCTTCTTCCAGACTCTCCATATATTCCCTGACCAATCCAATTTTCACGTTTCGTATGTCGCCTGTTAAAAATTTTTCGTACCTCTTGCCACTGCTTTTGGCAGAAGTGGCATCATTTTGAATATCCTCTCCGGATATTTCGCTGAGAATAATAGCCGCATCTTCCACTGTCCTAGTAATCGGACCGATCTGATCCAAACTTGAAGCCATCGCCAAAAGACCATAGCGTGAAACCCTGCCATAGGTCGGTTTAAGACCGACCACTCCGCAAAAAGAAGCCGGCTGTCTAATTGATCCTCCGGTATCTGAACCAAGTGCCCAAACCGCTTCATCAGCCGCTACAGCCGCGGCTGAGCCGCCAGAAGAGCCTCCAGGAACTCTTTCTAGATCGGATGGATTCTTTGTTGCCCCATAGGCACTTTTTTCAGTTGAAGATCCCATAGCAAACTCGTCCATATTGGTCTTTCCTAAAAAAACCGCATTACTTTCTTTTAATTTTTTAATGACCGATGCGTCATAGGGTGCAATGTAATTGTCTAAAATTTTTGAAGCCGCTGTAGTTCTTGTTCCTCTTATGCAAATATTATCTTTAATGGCTCCGGGAATTCCGGCCAGCATTCCGATTTCCTCACCTTTATCAATTTTTTCATCAACATTTTTTGCTTGTTGCAAAGCCATCTCCTTCGTCAGGGTCAAGTAGGCAAAAATATCTTTATCCTTCTTTTCGATATTATCAAAATACTGCCGAGCCAGTTGCACCGCCGTAATTTCTTTGTTTATTAACTTATTGTGTAAATCCCTGATCATAAAATGCTTTTTACCTTATCATATCCATCTTTTTCTTCTGGGAATAACTTAATAATTTCTTTTTCATTTAAAAATTCCTTAACCTTGTCTTCGCGCAAAACATTTTTCACGCCAGAAATATGCGCCGTTGGTTCCACGCCTTTCAGGTTTACTTCCTCCAACTGCTTCATCCAATCCAAAATGACCGATAAATCGTGTGAAAATTTATCAATGTCTTTTTCCGTTGCACCAATTCTGGAAAGTCCTGCAATATGTTTTGTCTGCTCGATTGAAATCATATCTTGAAAATTTCTAATTATTCTAATTGCTCTAATTTCTAATCAAATCCCAAGTTCAAATGCCAAAAATTTGGTCATTGGATATTTGGATTTTTTTAGACCAATTAGAAATTAGGTTAATTAGGTCAATTTATTTTTCCCTACTATTTTCTTGAACTCTTTTTCATTCATTATCTTAACTTCAAGCTGGACAGCTTTATCATATTTTGATCCGGGATTTTCTCCAACCAAAACATAGTCTGTTTTGCGACTCACAGAAGACGAAACATTTCCGCCCTCTCTCCTAATAATATCTTTTGCCTCGTCTCTTGTAAAGCCTTGAAGCTCTCCCGTTAAAACAAATATTTTATTTATTAACTTTCCTGTTCCTCTTGTCTCTTGTTGCTTGCCGTTTGTTTCTAATATTATTCCCAATTTGCTCATTCTTTCCAATAAGCTTATATTTTCCGCATCACTAAACCAAGCCGCCAAACTTTCTGCTGATTTTTCTCCAATGCCTTTGATGCTCCGCCAATTTTCAACAGATATTTTGGAAAATACATTCGCTAAAATTTTAGGACTTGAAATCCACACCTTATTGTCATTCCCGCGAAGGCGGGAATCCAGTGTGGTAATTTTAATTTTTTGACTAGCTTCCCGATCAGGTCGGGAATGACAAACAAGTAAACTAATATTTTTGGCGATTAATATGGTTGTTTCTTCTCCAACATATCGAATGCCCAAAGCAAATAAAAATTTTTCCAAACTTATTTTTTTACTTTCCTCTATGGATTTTATCAGATTATCAGCTGATTTTTCCGCAAATCTTTCCAATGGCTCCAAGTCGCCTTTTTCAAGTTCAAAAATATCCGCCGCGTTGGAAATCAAGCCTTCCTCCAAAAATCTTTCAACAATTTTTTCTCCAAATCCATCAATATTAAATCCTTTTTTGCTGACAAAATGAATTAGTCTTTCTTTTTCCACTGCGAAGCATTTCAAATTGGCACAATAAGTTGCCGCCTCCCCAAGCTTACGATAAACTTTCCCTCCACACATCGGGCAAACTGTCGGCATTCTGAATTTTTTTTCTTTGCCAATTCTGAGATTCTGAATAACTTTCACTACTTCCGGAATAACATCTCCGGCTTTTTGAATTACCACCGTATCGCCAATTCTAATGTCCAGTCTTTTTATTTCATCTTCATTGTGTAAGGTTGCACGGCTCACTGTTGATCCGGCTACTTTTACCGGACGCAGATGCGCTACGGGAGTCAGTGCCCCCGTGCGCCCAACTTGTACTTTAATGTCTTCTACAATCGTTGTGGTTTTTTCGGCTGGAAATTTGTAAGCAATGCCCCAACGCGGAGATTTTCCGGTGTAGCCCAACGCTTTTTGAATATTTATTGAGTTGGATTTAATTACCACCCCATCAATTCCGTAGTCTTGTTTGTCTTTTTTTTGGGCCCATTCTTCATAAAACTCCTGAATTTCCTGAATATTTTTACACAGTCGATATTCCCTATTTACTTTAAAACCTAACCTCTCAAGTAGCTGTAATTCCTCAACCTGAGTTTTTGGAAATTTCCCGAAGGTTGAGCCTTCGGTTCCCGAAGGCTCAACCTTCGGGAAGTTTATATAATCAATATCATATATAAACGAGCTCAGCTTTCTCGCTGCCGCAATTTTGGGATCCAATTGCCTGATTGATCCGGCCGCCGCATTACGAGAATTGGCAAAAAGTGCTTCGCCTTTTTTCTGACGTTCCTTGTTTATTCTTTTCAATTCTTTTTTACCCAGCCAGCATTCTCCAACCACGATCAAATCTATTGGCGCATTCAATTTCAGAGGAATGCTTTGAATTGTTTTTAAATTTTCCGTTACATCTTCTCCAATCACGCCATCACCACGAGTTGCCCCGCTCACAAAAATTCCATTTCGATAGGTCAAAATAACCTTCAGCCCATCAATCTTCACTTCGCAACAAAAGTCTGGTTTGTAATTTGTAGTTAATTTTTTATTATTTGAATTTGGGATTTGATTAGAAATTAGAAATTTGGATTTAGAAATTAAGCGAAGCGTCTTCTCTTCCCATTTACTCAGTCCGTCAAAATCAAAAATGTCATCAAAGGACCATTGTCTGATTTTGTGTCTCACTTTTTGAAATTTGGGAAGCGGTTTTCCACCAATTCTTTGGGTTGGCGAATCGGCAGTCTTGAATTCAGGATGCTCCTCTTCCAGTTTGCGTAATTCACTCATCAAAGAATCATAAATTTCGTCCGTCACATCCGGCTTATCCAAAACATGATATTCATAGCGCAAATTATTTATTTCCGCCGAAAGCTTCTCTATTCTGTTTTTGACTTCATTTTTATCCATATGGAGAAATCTAAGGTTCAACCTTAGCTCTGCTAAGGTTGAACCTTAAACAAGTTTAGACAAGTTAGATAAGTACCCCTTACCCTTTATTCTAGAAATACTTTTTCATCCGCTTTTCGATTCTTGAAATAATTTATATTTGAAAAGCAAAAATCATTATACGCGTTTTTGTCATTAAACTGATCCAAAACCATATTCTTATTAATATCTAAACTGTTATCTTTTTGAATTCCCATATAGCAAGGAAAGCTACACCAGTTATATTTTTCGGCTTTTTCTATTCCGTGAATTTCGCTATTACAGTTTACATATACAGAAAGATGAAGAAGCAATTCATTATTATCGATATGGGTCGACTTAAAACGACCTTGAAACAAAGATCCGCTGCGATGATTTTTTTTATTGAAATACATAGTATATCCGGTAGAAATTCTTTGCATAAATTTTTCAATTCCCTTTTCTCTTAGTTGTTTTAAAATAAGATGGTAATGATTTTCATTACAACAATATGCAATTATTTCAACTAGTTTTTTTCTCTCGCTAAGGTTCAACCTTAGAAATTTATCTAACGATTCTTTGGGATAAGCTTCTTTGAAATTTCTCCATCTGATCATTAACCCATCTTGTTCGTAATTCATTAATATTATTGATAATATAAATCTTTCATAATCTTTTACGTCAGTAAAAACGCTACGTCTATCAACGCCACGATTAAAAATATGATAGCATTCTCCATTTGCCAACTGTACTTTTCTCATAAAAATTTAAAAACTGCCAGAGTCAACCTCTGGCAGCATTATAACACAAATTTCATTTCCCCGCTAAGGTTCAACCTTAGCGAAGCTCTATTTCCGCCGAAAGTTTCTCTATACGATTTTTAATTTCATTTTTATCCATAGGTACATTATAGCATTAAAAAAGTGCGTTTTAAAACGCACTTTTATTGATTTAAATATCTTGTGTTTATTATTTCTCGCTAAGGCTCAGCCTCAGCGAAGTTTATTAGAAAGATGGGTTACCCCCACCAAGACTGTTCCAGGTTTTATTGCCAGTATTTACATTCGCCGCATATTTACAAGATATTTCCCCAGAAACAGCTTCTGTTCTACAACACACTACAGTATCGCCAAGTTGAGTACCCTCACAGGCAATATTATATTTACTATTTCCACCTGTAGAAAAAGGTGCTCCAAAGTCAACCCAAACATTAGCATTGTTCGGAAAAATTATTTGGCACTTTGTCTCACCAGTAGAGCTATCGATTCTACAGCACTCTTCACTCTGATTTGTAAAGGTACACGAAGTCTGATATTCTCCCTCTGCTGCAACTGCCACTTCAATTGATCTTTGATTATTATCGGCGATGCCGGTGGATTTAATAGATCTTATTTCCGAAACTTTTGTGCTGCAATCACCGCTTACCAAAATACCTGCTTCATCTTTCAATTCTACTTTAAAATTAGTTCCATTCACAATACCATCACAATTTCCATCAGTATCAATATTTGCAACAGTATCAATATCCGGATCGGCATTTTTTATTCTCAAAAGCACATTTTCGATTCCGCTGTCAGCTCGAGAATAGGCCAGATTGGATTTATTGGAGCTGACTGACGCCTTATTGCCCAAAATTGAAACCAACGAAGCGCTAAGTGCAATCGAAAGCACCAGCCCCAAAATGATCATAGTTACAGCCAAGACTGAAGCTTTATCTTTTTTTATTTCTTTGTTTGTCATATTTTTATCCCTCACCATTTTTCGGTTTTTTACCGAAGGTAAGGATTTAATCAATACTTAAAAATTATTAACTTATTTAATTTTTAATTTTATAAAAAATTTTTATCAAAAACAACCGAAAAATGGTGAGAGGAGGGATTAATTTCGCAGTGACACCGTTGTTTGAATTGGAAATCTATCGCTTTTGTTAGCATCGCATTCAGCTCCATTGTACTTGGAACAAATTTCCATAAAAATAGTAACTCTGCCCACAGTTTCATCATTCGACATCACAACATTAAAGCTCATATTCTCTATCTTATTACTATTATTCACCATTGGGATAAGTGAACCCGAAAAAGTGCACCCGATGCTTGGATCCCCCGCTCCATTGCGAAATCCGATCTGATTTCCAATAAACTCATATTGGATACATTTGCCTTGGGAATAATCAAAAGTTTCAACGGAAACTGCCCCGCCGAGAGGACACGTTGTCTCGCCATTACAACCAAAAATCTTGCTGCCACGGAGAGTTTTAGCCATAGTTTCCATGGCGAACCTAGCTTCCTCCAAATTTTGCGCCGAACCTTGAATTCTTTTTTTGATCACGACGGCGTTGACCATAGTGCCTGTAACAACAATCATAACAACGGAGAATATAAACATCGACGTCAAAACTTCTATCAAAGAAAAGGCTTTTCTTTTTTTAGGTAATTTGATATTATTTTTTGATTTTTTTTGTTCCATTTTTTTTGTTTAATCCTTCCATCCGGTTAAAATTGTTTCTACGTATGTACACTTGGTGCTTGTATTGCATTCGCCAGTAGTCGATGGAAAGGAAGAATTTCCCCAAATTACCATACTTGTCACTTTCATCGAGGTTGCTGTCAAAGCATCGCCTAACGGACTATAGTCCACTGATATTTTTCTCTTAAATTTAGTTTTTTTCGCATCGTCAAGAGGAGTCAGATCATGATAATATCCCTGATCAGATGAATAATAAAAGCTTCCGACGTCACCCCCAACACAATAGAGATTAACTCCCGCAGAAACAAACAGAGGATCGATAATGCAATTGTCCGAACTTGATTCCGGAAAAAGGCTGTTAAAAAATGATAGCTCACCATTTCTCACAGCACTATCCCTGATATTTGTCACCAGCTCAGTCCCCTCTTGAGCTAAAAGACCAGCAATTGCCTGATCTCTGTTGCCAATAACTCTTGCCAAGTCCGAAGAAATCAAAGAAACGGCTGCCACCAGACCAATGGAAATCAAAAAAACGGAAACTAAAACTTCCACAAAAGAAAATCCCCGCTTATTGATGCTTTTTCTATTTTTATTATTTTTTTCTTCCATTTTTTAATCTTCAATGATTGCTCCTACGGAATTTATGGTTATTGATTTTCCGGGATCCTTATTCTGATATTTCAACGTATATGTTTTGGTATCTCCAGCTGAAAAGAGACTTCCAGTAGGATGGTATATTTTAGCGTTAGGAGTGGAAAAATATATTCCACTCATATCAATCGTAGGGAAAGACAATGCGACATTCTGACCTAGTGTGAAACTTTCCAATACGACAGAATTGGCATTGAATTTATAGTTATTTGCGTCTGGCGTGGCATCCATTGTCTGGCAATCAACGGTTGCTAGAGGTTTATTATAAAAAATTTGAAATCCATTGTTGCTCGTAAATTGAAATCCATATCCACAAGGTGCCTTTTGCACTCCGCCAATATCCTGCGTTTTTCCTTGGATAGCATAGCTTTGCAATAGCTTAATGGCCGCCGCAACTTCCCTTTGGGACGAATCCAATTGTGAAGAATTTCGCATAGACCCAAGACCCACTAATACTACTGCGGATATTATAAAAATTATCGACATAACCACCATCAGCTCAACAAATGTAAAACCAGCCCTTTTTCCCAAAAATCGATTTTCTATTAATTTTTTATTTTTTTTATTTTGCATTTTTAAAACCTCAAAAGTCCCAAATACCAATTAAAAATATTTTCGCAGAAAAACATCGCAACAAAAGTTCCTGCAATCAAAAACGGTGCAAAAGGAATCTGACTTTTCATTTCTTTCTTTTTCAAAAAAACCAGAACTAATCCTACTACTGCACCAAAAGCGAAAGACAACATCAAAGCCAACAAAATTTGCGGCCAACCCAGAATCAAACCCAAAAGAATCACCAGTTGTGCATCTCCCATGCCCATCCATTTCTCTTTGGAAATGGATACCATCAGGAAAAAAAACATAAAGGCCACAAAAGCGGCCAGCACTCCGGAATAAATAGAGAAATCCAAAGCTTCCTTTGCTACCCCAATTCGGTTCCAATCAAAAAACAAATTAAAAGCCACCACAAATCCCACAGCCGTCCAGAGGATAGCGCTGGGAATTTCCATATACAACCAATCATACACAAAAATAATCATCAAAAAACTAATGATGCCCAAATAATAGATCGTTGTCGCCCAAGTTGTCATATCGCTTAGCGAGAAAAACTTGTATCCTATCAGCAAAAACAAAATTCCAGTGAAAATTTCTACCAACGGGTATTGCCAAGATATTTTTTCTTTGCATTCTCGACATCTGAAACGCAAGATAATAAAACTCAAAACCGGAATATTATCATACCAGCGAATATTTTTTTTGCAGTGTGGGCAGTGCGAACGACCGAGCAAAAAACTCTCCGCCAAATTCAGGCGGTAAGCTACCACATTCAAAAAACTTCCTATGATAATACCGATAATGAAAAAAATTATTAGCATAAAATGATAATGGCAATGATATCCCCAAGGATACCCGTGCTATATTTTTTGAAGTCGATTACTCGCAGTTATTTTTTGCCATTGAGCAAACAACGGGAACTCGTTCACCTTTTGTAAGCTGAAAAGCATAATCCTCTGTTTCTACAGCACCTGTAACTTCCGCATATAAATATCCTAGTTTTGTTGAAATATCCGGCCACATTTTGTCCTCATATCCAGCTTTAGGCGTTTCGCAATCGCTATCCTCGCAACAGATATAAGACGATCCATTACTGGCTGGAGCCGTGCTGGCCACTCCATCATCATTTTTACATTCAGCCAAAACACTCAAAACATTTTTGGCGCTAGCTTTGGCTGAAGCTTCCTGTGACTTATCTTTAGAACTTTGTAATCTCACTAAAACGGTAGCTGCCAAAATACCGATGATAGCGATAACAATCAAAAGTTCGATCAGAGTAAAACCTCTTTTATTTTTGTTCATTTTTTTTATTTATTATTAAAAAATAACTTCCATTCTCCAGCCCACATTGGGGCTGAAAGAATAAAAACTATTATTGAGTTGTTGCGGCACAAACATTATCTTTTCTTATTTTACAAGCATTCGTCGTACTATTGCAACAAACCCATTCGCTTCCAGGACCAGCTGCTTGGAGATAAAAATTCCCATTATTTGCAGTGCCAGCACCAACTCCCCAAGTCCAACCTGTCGTAGAACCAGCATTTAAAGTTGGATAGTCCTCATCTAAAGTTGTTGTGCCTGCACAAATATTGGAACCCGCTTCCGGTGGTGAAGTAATGCTATTGCCTTCATCAAAACACATATAGATTGAAGGCAAAATTGAAGACAGTGT
>CAZJOI010000007.1:0-45326 GCA_964547585.1 uncultured Bdellovibrionales bacterium | reverse complement strand
TGCATGCCTTATCCACGCCGCCAGCGTTCATCCTGAGCCAGGATCAAACTCTCAAAAAATGTCTGAATTTCTCCTGCGAAAAATTCTGACACCTTCTAGACTACACTTAGGTGCATATCAAAATAAAATTCTAATACGCGGTTAAGCAAATCTAAAATATATTAAAGAAAATAATTTCTTTTTTATCTCGTCATAGCTCGTGAGAGCGACGACGGATTGTTTGTATAGACTCTTTATCCAGCTCTTTTATAAAAAGAACTGGAAGGACTAATCGCAAAAAATTGCGATTTATTTTAAATCCTTGTATCCGCTATAAAATTTCTCAAAATTGCTGAGATATTCTATAACAAAGATTTAAATGTTTGCTGAACATATATTCAGTTGTTAAGGTCTAGCATAACTGCAAAATTGTAGGGAGAATTATATAATAATAATTCTCCACACTGTTTGTAGTTATTTTGTACCGGCAGCTGAGAGGTGAACACAGGCTTACCTTTTTCCTATATATTTAAATCAACAAAAGGAGAAACGATACGCGCCTGCCTTTTTCTCAGCTGCCGGAATTGACGAGCGGGAGGAAGGTTGGTCCGGGGTGAACCAGTTCACTTCCTTGTGGGGGTTTTTGTTTAAGGTTAGAAATCTCACCCGAAGGTCACACAATGACCCAGAGCGTTGAAACCCAAAGCTTCTTCCTTGGGGGTTCCCTTATTCATGCCCACCCGACAATTATATATTGAAACGATAGATCACTTCAGCAAACATCATGCAAAGTTACCTCTAACCCTACCGACTACACTGAAGGTCTATCGTCAAGTTCAATGAACAAAAAACACATCTTTGCATATAATATTTACATACAAAGATGTATCTTTTTCACCCGCATTTTTAACTATTGTAGTTAATCTTTTGGCTTGCGTTTTTGTTGTTAAATTATTATTTAAAGATATCCTTTAAATTGCTTATTTAGTTTAGCTAAATTCAAAAATCTTGTCAAGGGTCTTATTTTTGGGCTTTTTTGGTTATTATATCCATCCCTTCTGGCATGTATTTTTTGAGTATTTCTGGGATTTTAACGCTGCCGTCCGCTTGTTGGTAATTTTCCAAAATGGCAATAACAGCTCGCGTTACAGCTACGGCTGTTCCATTCAGCATATGCAAATAATTTTTTTCTCCATTTTCTTTTTTATATTTTATATTCAATCCTCGCGATTGATAATCCGTACAATTTGAAGTCGAAGTTATTTCTGCCCAATCGCCCATCGTCCCGTCTTTATTGGGTTTGCCTGGCATCCAAGCTTCCAAATCAAATGTTCTGATAGCTGGACCACCCAAATCCGCCGTGCAGTGATCAACAACCCTGAAAGGAATATCCAAGCCTTTGAAAATTTCTTTTTCAATTTCCAATATTTCCTGATGTGCCTCTTCACTTTTTTCAGGCACAACGTATTGAAATATTTCTGCTTTCGTAAATTGATGAACTCTAAATATGCCTTTGGAAAACTTGGAATATGCTCCAGCTTCAGTACGATAACAATGAGAAACCGCGATATATTTTTTGGGCAAATCTTTTTCATCAATAACTTCATTCATATGATAACCGCCCATAGTTATCTCGGCTGTTCCGATTAAACTCAAATCAGTATTTTCAATATTATAAACTTGCGTTTCGTTTCCACGAGGATTAAAGCCCAAGCCTTCCAAAACTTCTTTTTTAGCCAAATCGGGGGTGGTAAACGGCGTAAAGCCATGCTTTAGTGCAATGCCCAAAACATAATTTATGAGAGCCTGCTCGAGAAAAACCAATTCATTTTTCAGATAATAAAATTTGGCTCCGCTTACTTTTGTAGCTCTTTCAAAATCAATAAGATCCAAGCTCTCTGTAATCTGCACATGATCAAGTGGTTCAAAATCGAATTTCACAGGCTCTTTGACTATTTCTAAAACTGGATTATCATCTTCATTTTTACTGACCACAACATCTGGATGAGTCATATTAGGAATTCGCGATAGAAGTTCTTTATATTTTACAGAAACTTCCTCCAGTTCCTTTTTGGCTTCATCTGTTTTGCTGTTTGTTGCCTTGCCTTGTTCGATTAGTTTTTTTCTTTCCTCAGCTTCGGAAGATTGAATCAAATCATTGAGATTATTTTTTTCAGCTTGTAATTCTTCAACATATTGCAGGGCGTTTTTTCTTCTATCATCCAAAAGCAAAAGCGCATCAATGTCGCATTTCACACCTCTGTTTTCACAATTCTTGCGAACTGCATCTTGATTTTCTCTGATAAATTTGATATCCAACATAAAACTTAAATGGGTTATTATAACAAAATTATTTTACTCCTAATGGTAATAAAAATCAAACAGTTTTATTAAAAAGGGTGGGATTAAAATTCAATCCCGCCCTCTTTTTCTTCATCTAAGATCATCTCTTCCTCTTGCGATATTTGGCTGGATCATTTACAACCTTGGTCCATTCCGGTGACGATGGTTTATCATTATCCGTATTATATCCATATTTCTTTCCAAGCCTATCCACAACTCCACCTTTTTTTGTTTTCATGTGTCAACCTCCCTTTGTTGTTTTATTTAAAAACAAGTTGATTTTAAATAAAGATGATTTATATTTTTTTGGATAATATGATTTTAGCCTAACTAGGCGCGTTTTGTCCAATCCGAATTCTTTTAATTTCTTTTTAAGTTCACTAACAAAAATATTCTGATCATAACCCAAGGCAATCACATCCGGTTTGTATTTTTCGATTACAACATATTTATCGCCAAGACTTCCGAGCACCACCTTATCCGCCAAGCCGTTTTTTTTCAAAACTAGCATTCTTTTTCGTTCGCTATTTTTTGTTGTGTGTTTTTTAACCTTGGCAACTGTTTCATCCCTAGCCACCACCGCAATCAAAAAATTTCCCAGACGGCACGCTTGTCGCAAAAAATTCTTATGTCCTTTGTGAAAAACATCAAAAGTCCCAAAAACCATTATCTTTTTCATTTTATTTTTCTTTAACTGGAGGGAAGGTGGTTGTTTCACGAACAGATTTGTTCATAATAAGGGCAAACAGTCTTTCGGAAAATCCAAAACCGAAAGCCGGTGGCATACCATATTCCAGAGCTTCCACAAAATCCTCATCCATCATTTGGGCTTCCTTGTCACCTGCTTCGCGTGTTTTCATTTGTTCCAGAAATCTATTTTTCTGATCAATCGGATCATTAAGTTCGGCGAAAGCATTGCAAAGCTCGCCGGCTGCAGCAATAATCTGAAAACGCAAAACTTTTCTCGGATTACTTGGATCAGATTTAGACAAAGGCGAAACATCAATTGGATGTCCAACGAGAAAAGAGGGTTGAATTATTTTTTTACGAATAGTTTTTTTATAAATCGTATCAATCATTTTGCCTTTGCTGTATTCTTTTTCGTATTTTATTTTGAGTTCATCTGCCTTTGCGCGAAGCATTTCGATAGACAATTCCTCATTCAAATCCAATCCGGTTTCTTTTTTGAATTCTGTGAAGTAATCAAGCACTGTAAATTTTTTACTCCAATCAATTTTATTGCCGTCATATTCAGTGGTCATTTCGCCAGCGACATTTTTAACCACTTCTTGAAACAATTTTTCCGAAAGTTGCATGCCCTTTTCTAGATCAGCGTAGGCCCAATAAAATTCCATAGAATCATATTCTTGCAAATGCTCGCGATCGATACCTTCATTGCGAAAAACTCGTCCAATTTCAAAAACTTTTTCATATCCACCTACCAAAAGACGTTTTAAGGGCAATTCCAAGGAAATTCGCATATAGAAATCCTGATCCAAAGTATTGTGATGCGTCACAAAAGGTTCTGCATCCGCTCCACCCGGAGTATGTTCAAAAACTGGATTTTGTATTTCCATGAATCCTTCTTGAGAAAGAAAATTTCTGACCGATTGCCAAAAAACATTTTTTTTACGGAAAAGTTCGCGAGTTTCCTCATTCAGCATCAAATCCAAATATCTTTTACGTAGCAACTCTTCAGCATCCTTAAGCCCATAATATTCCGTGGGGATGGGCCGAATGTTTTTGGAAAGAATTTTCCAATCTGATACTTCCAAAGTTTTTTCATCTTGTTTGGTCTTGAAAAGCTTGCCCGAAGCCTGCACAAAATCTCCCATTTCAACATTTTTGACAAACAGTTTATATTTATCCCCGCCTGCAGCGCTATGCTCGCCCGAAGTCGCTACATCGTTGCGGGCGGACGCAGCATTGCGGGCAGGTTCAGAAATGTTTTTTTTGTTGAGAAAAAGTTGAATTTTTCCAGTTCCATCTTCAATGTGGGCAAAAGTTGAGCCACCCATTGGACGAAACGACTTTACTCTACCAACCAAAGTTATTTCCTTATCCAATATTGTTTCGAACCGTTCCAGCGCCTCTGCATTAGTGGCTGTTCTTTCGGTTTTTTCTGGATAAGGATTCATACCATAATCACGTATTTGAGTAAGCTTTTCTAATTTATTTTTTATAATATCTTCGCGAACCATAGATCAATAATTCATAATTTTAAATTTTTAATTTTAAATTTTTAATCAATTTTAAAATTTTTAATAAATTAAAACATTAGAAATCCAACCAAAACTAAACATTCAAAATGTGAAATTTTATACAATTAAATATCCAATTTCCTTAATTTTAGGTCATAAACGGCTTTTTGGCAAACAAAAAACTCTCCACTAGGGAGAGCTTTTTAAAGAATGTTATTTTTCTATTTTACATCCAGAATGGTATACCTTACTGTTCCGGCTGGTGTTTCCACTTGAACCTTGTCATCTTTTTTTGCTCCGATAAAGGCCTTGCCCATTGGAGATTCATTGGAAATTTTCATTTCACCCGGATTAGCCTCATTGGAACCCACGATTTGGAATTCCATTTCGCTACCATTAAATTTGACTCTAACTTTTGAGCCCATTTGAATTACACCGGAAACTCCATTGTAAGAAACAACAGTTGAATCTTTCAGCATAAATTCCAATTCAGCAATCCTAGCTTCATTTTCAGATTGCTGTCTTTTGGCTTCACTATATTCAGCGTTTTCGCTCAAGTCACCTTGCTCTTTGGCTTCCTTAATTGCATTAGCAATATCTTGCCTCAAAGTAATTCTTCTGTGTTCCAATTCTTCTTTAATTTTTTTGAGTCCTTCTTCTGTTATAAACTTTGTCATAATCTCTTGCTTAAAAAAATAAAAACGTAAGCCGAATTATATCACATACTAAAATGTTGTCAATAAATTTTTAAAAAATCCAGAAAATGGCTTGAAATAGGCCTGTATTTCAATATTCTTATATCCCATGTTTCAACTAACGCTTATTTTTTATTATTGAAATACCAATCGTAAACTTCTTTGGTAACCGGCACACCACTGGAGCTACCTTCGCCTCCACCTTCAGACAAAACTACCATGGCTATTTCCGGATTGTCGTAGGGAGCAAAAGAAATAAACCAACCATGGGTTTTATCTTCTGTGCCAAATTGCGCCGTACCAGTTTTTCCCGCTACCGCCACCGGCAAAGCATCAAGAGACCTAGCTGATCCGGAAGTTACAGTTTGTCGCATTCCCTCTTTCACCACTTTTAAAATATCCGGAGAAACGAAATTTTTCCTGATAATTTCTGGTTTTATTATTTCTTCTTCGCCGTTACTTTTTTTTATTTTATTAACAATTTTTGGAGAATAAAGTATTCCACCATTAGCAATAGCTGCCGTGTAATTAACCAATTGTACGGGCGTAGCAGTGATAAATCCCTGTCCAATAGCTGAATGATAGGAATCTCCAATATACCATCTTTCACCAATAACATTTTTTTTCCATTGTTCATCTGGGATAAAACCGCTTTTTTCACTCGGTAAATCAATACCGGTCGTCTCCCCAAAACCAAATAAATTTTCATATTTTTTCATTCTATCCATTCCTAGCCCTGTGATACCTCCATATCCACCACCTATGGCATAAAAATACACATCACAACTTTCTGCTATAGCTTTTCGCATATCAACTACTCCATGCGTCTTCCAGTCTCCAAAACGCCATGAACCCACATAAATAGCTCCGCTGCTGTCATTCACGGTAGTTTCTGGCGTAACAGTACCTTCAGACAAAGCCGCCACGGCCACGGCCGGTTTTAGCGTTGATCCAGGAGGATATTCTCCGCTCACCGAACGATTGAAAAGAGGCAAATTTTTATCTTCAATTATTTTTTTGTATTCTTCACTGGAAATTCCCTTAGCAAATAAATTATTGTCATAACCCGGAAAACTCACCATCGCCAAAATCCCTCCATTTCTTGGATCAATGGCAATAGCTGCGGCTGTTTTCGTGCCGCTTCTTTCCAAATAGGCCGAAAGACTGTCGGATATTTTTTTCTGTAAGCCCTCATCAATATTTAAAACTAGATCGCTGCCCGATTCAGGGCTGATGACTCCCAAGTCTTTTTTAATATTTCCCAATGAATCAACTTCCACTTGTCTTGCACCATGCACACCACGCAAATATTTTTCATATTGTTTTTCTAGCCCAGTTTTTCCAATATAATCTGTCATATAATATCCTGTGTTACTGGCTCTTTCTTCCTTGGTTATTTTTCCATCATAGCCAATGACAGAAGAAAAAATGAGCCCATTCTCATATTTTCTGATGCCTGAATTTTCCAAAGTCAACCCTGGAAATTGTTTATATTTTTCAGCTAGTATCAGCACTTGTTCTTGATTTATATTTTCCTTAACCAAAATAGGGTTTATAGATTTTTTAGGCTGACCATCAACCAGAGATATTAACCCGTCTTTTTCCACTTCCAAAATTTGAGACAGTTTTTCAATTACGCTGTTTTTTTCATTGGGATTTTCCGGCAAATCATTGGGTATAAGGACAGCATCAACACTGGAAACATTGCTAACTAAAATATTTCCAAATTTATCCAAAATTTTTCCTCTTGGAGCTTTCAATAAAACTGTTCGGATACGATTACCTTTGGAAAGTTCTAGATAATAGTTTCCTTTTATTATATCCAGATAGAAAACTCTCCCCAAAAGAATGCCAAAAAAAATCATAACCACAACCCAAACAATCTCAAGATTTTTTTTCTTAAAGGGTTTTTCAATAATGACTTCTTCCTTTTCTGTGATAGTCATTATCGAGTCTTCAATTTCCACGCCCCTCTCTATTCTTTTGTTTCGGAAATATCTTCCAAACATAAATTTTTCTCTCTATTTAAAAGCTCCCGTTTTGGAATAATATAAATTAAAATAATCGCTAATTTTTTTGAGTGGCCAATAAATCAGACCAAGGGTTATCAAGTTAAAGAAAACTTTGATAAAAATATCTTTACCAAAAAACAAACTAAATGAGTAGTGTAAATTACTTCTGGAAATTATTTCTTCAAATATAGCCAAAATCCAATCGTTGAAAAAAGTTCCAGCTATTATTACTCCAAACATCGTCAAAAAATTCCAAATTCCATGTGTCACCAATATTTTTCTAGTTAAAAAATTTGAGACAAAGGCTATGGCGACAAAAGCAAAAACATTTAAACCAAAAGGAGCAAAATATGCCATATCCATGGCAATTCCAGCCAAAATAATCCAGACCAAAATTCTGGAAAAATCCGTTCGCGTGGCTGCAAATATCACTATAATAAGCACGAGATCTGGAATGTGCTCTGGAGAGAAAAAATGAGGCAAAAAAGAACCCTGAACAGCCACTGCAGCTAAAATAGCAATAAAAATAAAGATATTTTGGAGCATAAAGAATAATTTTAAATTTTCAATTTTCAATTTTAAATTAAGAATTGGATGATCAAATTTCAAAGCATTTTTTATTTAAAATTTTGATTTCATTTAAAATTTTTAATTTTTAATCACAGATACCATTCTCAAGTCAGAATATTTTACTCTGGGAATTACAACCGCTTGTTGAAAAAGCTTATCAGACGAAACGCTAGATTCTTGAATCTTTCCAATAAAAAGTCCGCGCGGCATATCTCCACCCAGACCTGATGTAATAACATCATCTCCGTTACTCAAAATATCCTCCTGAGAAACCAAATCTAAGAGTATTCCTAGGCCATATTCACCACGCAAAATTCCTCTAGCTTCCGAATTCAAATCAGCAGCATTCACAATGCTGGTTGAATTAGTAAGTAAGCTCACCTTGGAAGATATACCACTAGTTTCTTCTATTTTGCCTACCAAGATACCATCAGAAACAATCACTGGCATTCCAACGGTTATCCCAGAAGAACTGCCCTTGTCTATTATAATCCAGCTACCCAATCTTTGTGGATCCTGACCAATAACGAAAGCGTTTTCCAAATTAAATTTATTTTTTGGAGAAAGCTCCAACTGTTTCCGTAAGATTTCATTTTCTTTCTTTTCTTCTCGCAACAAAGTCAATTGAGAAACTAGGGAATTATTTTCTTTCAGAAGATCTGCATTTTCATCCTTTAGGCTTGAAATAGAACTGAGAAAATCAAAAAAACCTCCGGTATTACCACCGATCGTGGAAAAAATTTTCTGAAAAGCATAGTTGGTTCTGGCAAAAATTTCTCGAAAAGGGCTAAATAAACTTCTTGGATTCCAAACAATCAAAACAGCAAAAATCGTCAGGATAAAAGCAACTTTAAATAATTGTTTTAGAAAAATTTTTTTAGGCATGGATTGGTTTTTAGTTGGTATTTTTTAGTTGGTAGTTTTTAGTTGGTAGATAATTTTCAGCTTTTATTTTATTCCTAAAACGCAAACTACAAACCAAAAACTACGAACCACAAACTACCGATATGATTCTTCGTGTTGATTTTCAACTAATATTTCTCTTAAAGATTCGATGTCTTCCAAAACAATTCCTGTGCCACGTACGACAGCCGTTAATGGATCTTCCATCATCCGAACCGGCATCTCAGTCTGATCGGCTACTAATTTATCCAGACCACGAATTAAACTGCCACCACCAGCCAAAATAATTCCTCTTTGCATAATATCCGCCAAAAGTTCTGGAGGAGTTTCTTCGATAGTCGTTCTGATATTATTAACAATAATTTTAATTGAATGAGAAAGCGCCTCACGGACATGCTCATCATTGAGTGTAATTTCCTTGGGAAGTCCTGAAACAAGGTCGCGTCCTCGCACCGGAAGTTGCATTTTTTCCTTTTGCGGATAGGCACTACCAATAGCAATTTTGATGTCTTCTGCTGTTTTTTCCCCAATCAAAAGATTAAAATTGTCTCGACAATAACGGATAATATCTTCGTTCATTTTATCTCCTGCAATTCGCAGATTTCTGGAAGCCACAACTCCACCCAGAGAAATGACGGCAATATCCGTTGTTCCGCCTCCAATATCCACAATCATATTGCCAGCCGCTTCCTGTACAGGTAATCTAGCGCCTATGGCTGCTGCCATTGGTTCATCAATAAGATAAGCCTCCCTAGCTCCAGCATTAATGGTAGCATCAATCACGGCTCTTTTTTCAACTTCCGTAACATCGGATGGAATTCCGACAATAATTCTCGGACGAGAGAAAAAAGAAAAGCTGCCGCGATGAACTTTATCAATAAAATACTTAAGCATTTGTTCGGTTACTTCAAAGTCACTCACTACCCCATCAACAAGTGGTCTCGTTGCCACGATGTGTCCCGGAGTTTTGCCAACCATTTTTTTGGCTTCCTTACCAATGGCTAAAACTTGGCCGGTTTTTTTATTAATAGCCACTACGGACGGCTCATTGATAACAATACCTCGGCCCTTTACATAGACGAGGGTGTTGGCCGTTCCAAGATCAATTCCGATGTCCTTGGAAAAGTTTCCGAACATTTTTCCGGCTAAGTTCTTGATGATTTTACTTATTTTTAACATTAAATTAGAAAACTAAAAAAATGCATTCATATGCTTTATAAAAAGGTTTTTGTTTTTCAGCCATAGGCTGATCCGCCTTTGGCGGATATTTTTTCTTCCTATCCATAATACATTCTCGCAACCCAATTGTCAAAAGACGCCCTCTTTTGAGTATTTTAAGACCCCTTTAAGCAATTGCTTAAAGGGGCTTTAATATACACACAAGACTATGTCTTGTAATTTTTTGGAAAGGGGAAGAACTCTCCCCGATCCGTATAGTGAGTTAGCCAACAACTTGCCTACTGCAAGTCTAGTTGACGCTCACGGACAGGATTTAGATCCTATCATGTTTAACTTATACTAAATGTTTTTTATTGTCAAATTTTTTATTTCCAAAATGTCGCCAACAGTTCCCGAGTAACAATGAAAATCATTAACATTATCAAAGTAAAAAATCCAACTGTGTGAAAAAGTTGCTCGGTTGTTTCTTTGATCGGACGACCTTTAATTTTTTCAATAATCACAAAAAGAATTCGGCCGCCATCCAGAGCTGGGATTGGCAGAGCATTCATTATTCCCAGATTGACACTCAAGAGGGCTGCGAATTGAATAACGTAAATATAACCAAGTCTCACAAAATCTCCGGTAAGATTAAATATTTTAACTGGTCCGGCTACTTCCAATCCAATTGGCGCCTTCCACATTAGAAGGCTCTTTAAGGCCTCAAAAAGAACCACAAAAATAGCCAGAAAAACATCTTTGAGTTTCAAAAGTCCAAGCCACGGCGCCTGATACCAAGGATATCTAACAACAGATACTTGTGCCAACTCAATGCCCAGACTGCCCTGCCCCTCAGGAGCATTTACGCGCGGAACTCCCTTCAAATCCAACATTTCGCTCCCTCGTTTTATTTTTAAATCAACTTCCTGACCCTTAAAATCATTAACATATTTTTGCACATCTTCGACGTTAACTATTTGGATTATACTTCCGTCAGGTAATGTTTGTGTTTTGAAAATTTCATCTCCCGACTTTAGACCCATCGAACTGGCTGGTGATCCTTCCACAACATTGATTATTTGTACACTTTCGCCATTTTCCACTGCTTCCGGATTTCCAACAACATATCCCACTGAATACAGAAACCACGCCAAAATAAAATTCATTATTACTCCAGCTGCCAAAACTTTGACTCTGGTCCAAGGTTTTTTTGAAGCAAAACTATCAGGATCATCCTTTCCCTCTCCATTTTCGCCCTTAATTTTTACAAAGCCTCCCATCGGAATCCAGTTCAAAGAATAAATAGTGCTTTTAGAAAAATCATTTTCTTCAGCTTCTTTTAGATCTTTTTTTTCATTTTCATCGTCACCATCTCGATTACCCCAAATTATTCTCCATTTCTTTATTGGAACAAATCTGCCAACTCTTCGTATTTTTTCTGTTATGGTTTCTCTGATTATTTCTTCACTTTCTCCGGTTTTTATGTCAATTTTCTCAAATTGCAAACTTTCCACTTCCATTTTTTGTTCAAATTTTGATCCCTTTAAAAATTGCACACCCAAGATTCTTGGAGGAAAACCAAAACCAAACTCGTCTGTTTTTATTCCGTTTCTTCTGGCCACCACGAAATGACCCAATTCGTGGGAAAAAATAAGTACACCTAGAATTAAAATAAAAACTATAACTATTATTATTGTCATACAACACTTTCGGTCTTAAAAAATTATATTGTCATCACATCCTGCTCTTTCTTGGCACGAATTTCTTCTATCTTCGCATTATATTCGTCGACCAATACCTGCAGTTTATCCTTACCGGCAAATTTGTCATCCTCTCCAACTTTGCCTTCTTTTTCCATTGTTTGAATTTCTTCCCAGGCTTCTTCCCTATGTTTTCGCAAAGCTATTCGAGCATTTTCCGCCTTTTGATTGAGTAATTTTATGAGTTCTTTTCTTCTGTCTTCGGTGAGGGGTGGTATATTAATCCGAATAACTTGACCGTCATTGTTGGGATTCAGATTTAATTGTGATTCCCTGATAGCTTTTTCAATATTTACTAAATTATCTTTATCCCAAGGTGCAATTGTAATACTTCTTGACTCAGGAACCGTAATACTGGCTACTTGTTTCAAGGGAGATTTGGCGCCGTAATAATCAACCAATAAATTTTCAACCAACGCTGTTGAGGCTCTGCCTGTTCTCACTTGGTTCAATTCTTCTTTAAAATGTTCTAGTGATTTTTCAATTTCCGGTTTCTTTTTTTCTATAATTTCTTTTATCATAAATTAATTATTTTTAATTTATTAGATTACCTAACTTACGTTTAAACTTCATTAAAAATATTTTCTTTAGCGGACTCTCGTTTGTCTGTTTGATATTTTTTGACCATTCGCAGCTCGTACCCAGATTAAATAAAAAATTAAATGCCATGCGGCCCGAAAAAATAAAATATTTTTAATAAAATTTAAACGCTTGAAAATTTGAACTACCAACTACGAACTACAAACTAAAGACTAATCTATTTGCTCGTTCCTAAATAAATTATTTGCGGGTCAGTCGAGCTATATTTCAAAACTTTAACTGATTTAGGATCGGCAAGTTGAAAAGTCATCCAATTGGTACCATGATTGTATGATTTATAGACAGCTCGAGCCGCACCATAGACAATTTCATTTGAATTTCCCTGCTTAATTGCCACAGATTTAACGGGAAAAGTTTGAGGATCATCCAGAGGTTTGATTTGCTCCCAGCTATTTCCTCCGTCTTTACTTCTTAGTATTCCCGCTAGACCCGCGGTATATATCCAGCCAGCATTATTTGGATCAGTTTCAATAAAATTAAAATCATTGTTATTTTTAGACACTTTGGAAATTTCCTTAGTAATGTTTTCTGCGTTCATACCACCCTCTCTGCTGCGATACAGTCCATTTCCTTGAACATTGAAATAGACTAAATTATTGTTGCTGCTATCGATTGCTGTTTGCAAAACAGGTGCTGGGGCTTGAAAAATATTTTTCCAAGAAATTCCCGCGTCAGTACTTTTGAGTACCTGATTGTCACTCGTAGAGGCATATATTGTATCTGAATTTTTTTTATCAATATTTAAATTGATTACCAGCGGGCCATCAGAAGCAATCGTAAAAATTTCAGTCCAAGTTTCGCCATTATCTGTCGATTTGAAAATCTTTCCTCTTTTTTGCCAAACCCCGCTGGCATAAATTATTCGTCCGTCTGCAGGATTAAAAACCAATCCATAGACTTTTTCCGATATAAAATTCGTATTATCCAATGTCTCCCCGCCATCATTAGTTTTAATTATCCCATTTTTTTTAGTCCCGAACAAAACATTACTAGAATCATATGGATTAATGGCAATGCTTAAAATTTCTGCATCCGCAATACCAGCATTAGCCTTATTGACAGTCTTATTTTTTACTATCCAGGTTTTTCCGCTATCAATTGATTTCCAAATACTTCCGGTTGTTTTGGTGGTCGACGTTGAACCCAAAGAACAACCCGAAATAAACAGCAAAGAAAAGGCTAAAATTGATACTGTTATAATTTTTTTCATGTGGCAATTATAGCAAAAAAAATAGCCCAAGCCAAATTTAAAAAAACTGTCATTTGAAAACTTATTAATTTTACCCTATTATAAAAATACTGGCTAAAGCCAGAATAGCTCATTGGTAGAGCAACGCATTCGCTCGTCCCACACTATTTATATACGCCGAAGTAGCTCAATGGTAGAGCAATGGTATCGTAAACCATAGGTTGGAGGTTCAATTCCTCTCTTCGGCTCAATCGGTTTCCGCCAAAGGCAGATCAGCCTTTGGCTGACAATTCCTCTCTTCGGCTCATGTAAAAAACAACAGCCCACCCGGAGCGATGCTCAAGTTGGTTTTTTTTCAAGCCAAAAATAAAAAATAAAGCTAAAAAAGAGGACTGGGACCTATAAACTTAGAGCAGACATATAACTGCCTAGCATCCAAGGAATCAGAACAACAGCAGCTATCAGTGGTAAAACTATTGTCACAACCGTGATTATCATTGTCCATAAAAAATATTTTCGGGTTTTTTCAACCGAAATATGGATTGCGTCAATCTTTTTTTCCTGCGCTTCCAATTTTTCCAAAATATCTTGTTCCATAAGCTTATCTGTCATCCTGAACTTGTTTCAGGATTTTTTATAAAAATTAGATGCTGAAATAAATTCAGCATGACAAAATAAAAAATTAACAACCACCATCTTCTAATTTGGTTAGTCTCTCTAATTCTTCATTAGTCTGTTTTTGCATTTCTTCGATCACTCCTTTATTTTTTTCTGCAAAGAGATGTTTGAATCTCCCTTGAGTTTTTAGAAATTCCTCAATTGGTTTTGGCCTATCAACTTTCCAAGTGATTTTGTATTTTCCGTTTTCAATTTCATAGAGTGGCCAGAAATTTGTTTCGGTGGCCAATTTGGCTACGTTTACATATTCAGAAGTTGGAAATTTCCAGTTATTTTGACAAGGTGCAAACACATCCAAAAATTTTGGTCCTTTTACGGCGAAAGCCTTTCGGACTTTTTTGCGAAGATCAGTTAGATAGGCCACGTTAGCTTGGGCTGCATAGGCAACATGATGCGCCGCTACAATTCCCATTAAATCTTTTCTTTTTTGCGCTTTGCCAAAAGAATTTTTTCCAGCTGGCGCTGTTTCCGTATTGGCACCATAGGGCGTTGCACTCGACCGCTGATTACCCGTGTTCATATAAGCTCCATTATCATACACCACATACAGAAAATCATGTCCGCGCTCCAATGCTCCTGAAAGTGCTTGTAAGCCAATGTCGTATGTTCCCCCATCTCCAGCAAAAACTACAAAAGTGATTCTACCCTGAGCTTGTCGAAGGGTTCCATTCAATAATGAACTTTCTTTCTTTTTTAATGCTTCATAAGCCCTTTCAACACCCGAAATAGTCGCGGCTGCATTTTCAAAAGCATTGTGAATATAGGGCACTTTCCAAGCGGAATAAGGATAAATTGTAGTGGTTACTTCCGCACATCCCGTTGCACCAGCCACAACAACCGGGCCTGGAGCCTCATTCAAAATCGTACGAATAACCACTGGAAATCCACAACCTGCGCAAGAACTATGCCCTGAGGCTAATTTTTCAGTTAATCTTTTATCCATTTTTATTTTATATACTTTATTTCTTTGTTCTTATTATTTTTAAAAATATCTACGAAAACTTTTTCAATATCTTTCGCGAAAACATCTTTACCACCCAGACCGTAGACATATGAGTTTGTAGTTTGCCCGCCTGCCGACGAGGCAGGTAGTTGGTAGTTGGTAGCATCGGCCAGACTGTTTACAATTTCGGTGTAGAGTGGCGGAAATGTTCCGATTGATTGCGAACGATCCAAAACCGCAATATTTTTTACATTTTTCAAAACTGTGGCAATTTCTTTGTGAGGAAATGGCCTGAATAAATTTATTTTCAAAACTCCAACTTTTTGACCCTTCTTTCGCAAATCATCCACCACGTCTTTTATTGTTCCAGCTGTTGACCCCATAGCAACAATGACGCTTTCGGCATTTTTAGTTTTATATTCCTCAAAACATCCCTTCTTCACTCGCCCTGAGCTTGTCGAAGGGCTTATTTTCTCATATTCCTTGGCTATTTTTTCATATTCGGCAGTTGAATCCTGCATCGCTTTCTCCTGATCGATCTTAAAATCAAAATATGAATTCTGCAGAACCAGCGGCCCAAAAGTTTTTGGATTTTTGATATCCAAAAGATAATTTTTTGGATTGTATTCACCAATAAATTTTTTAACTATTTTTTTATCTAGAATTTCCAGATTCTCAACCGAATGTGAGGTATTGAAACCATCCATAATCACCATAATTGGAAGTCTGGTTTTTTCCGCTAATTTCATTCCTATTATTGTGTTATCATAGACTTCTTGTGGATTTTCCGAAAAAAGTTGAATCCAGCCAGCATCTCGTGCACCCATTACATCAGAATGGTCGCCGTGAATATTAATTGGAGCACTCAAAGCTCTCGCTGAAACCAACATTAAAATAGGCAGTCTCATGCCACTGGCAATATACAAAATTTCGTTCATCAAAGCCAAGCCTTGAGAGCTGGTCGCCGTTACTGTTCTAGCTCCGGCTGCACTGGCTCCCACACAAGCTGAAATGGCACTGTGTTCTGACTCAGCTTGAATTATTTCGGTTGCAACTTCGCCATCGGCTTGAAATTTGGCATATGTTTCAATAATTGGAGTTTGTGGGGTGATAGGGTAAACAGCCATTACATCCGGTTCAATTTGTTTCAAAGCTTCAGCCGCTGCAGCACCACCCGTCAAAGCTATTTTGCTTTTATTATTTTTATTCATATCTTACTTTTTCTTCATTATTATCCCCTTAACTGGGCAAACTCTGGCGCAAACTCCGCAACCTTTGCAAAAATCCAAATCAATTTCAGCAATTTTCCGACTTTTGACTTTTGACTTTTGACTTTTGACTTCAATAGCTGCTTCTGGACAAAATGACACACAAGTTCCACAAGCAATGCATTTTTCGCTAACTTCGGGAAAATAAATGCCCCACTCGCCTGTCTTGGGAGCTTTTTTAATATCATGCTCTATTATTGCACCTTCTTCAATTGGTTTATTTTGTTTCATAGGCTTTTTTAATAGCATCTGTATTTTTCCTTGTTGCTTCTTTGCCAATTTTCCCTTCAAATATTTTTTCAAATTCCTGCATGACACTTTCAATCCTCGCCACTCCGCTTACTCGAATAAGTTTTCCAAGAATGACCGTATTAGGTCGAAGTTGTCCTACCACTTCTATTGAAATTCCGTTGGCATCAATCGGATAAATTTTGTTGTTATTGGAGATTATTTTTTTGAGTTCATCTTCATTTTTAGTAGAATTTATTATCCAAATATTTGCTCGATTTTTTTCAGATTTCAAAAGAGTTTCATCCAAAACAACAACGATATCCGGATTTAAAATTGGTTCATGCGTTCTGATGGCACTTTCAGAAATTCTAAGATACGTTTCTGTTGGCGCTCCACTTCTTTCTGGACCAAAACTAGGAAAAGCCTGAACGAATTTGCCATCCTTAACGGCTGCTTGCGCCACAATTTCAGCCGCCGATTTGGCGCCTTGTCCTCCGCGTGCATAAAATATAATTTCTATTAAACCTTTATTTTTCATACCCAGTAGTGAAATTTTGACAATAACGAAATAATTTATAGCCAAAAATTAAAGATACTCTTCTGATTAATATATTTTCTAGCCCATTTTGTTTTGGGCAAAGCCCAGTCAAAATTCTACTACTGGGCATATAGCCCAATTTTAACATAAAAAATAAAAAGACCCAAGGAGATCTTTTTATGTAAATTCTTTGCAATTATTACTTCGCTAGTTCATCTTCGATGCTTTTTTTCAAATCATCTGCACTGATAACACCATTGGTAAATTTGTTATTCACGAATACAGCCGGGGTACCGGAAACTCCAAATACAGCTGCATCATTTTTGTCATTCTCAATTTTTTCTTGATACTTCTTGCTATCCAAACATTGATTGAACTGTGGAATTTTCAGACCCACAGATTGTGCATATTCCTTGAATTTTTGAGTACCAGTTGTATTTTGCCAATTAATTTGATTGGCAAACAACTTGTCTCCATATTCCCAAAATTTTCCTTGTTCCAAAGCACAATTGGCAGCCAAAGCCGCTGGAATGGCCTGAATATGAAAGTCTAGAGTAAAATTCTTGTGAACAAACAATACTCGATCGGAATATTGGCCCATAATTTGTCGCAGTGATTGATAGAGTGCTTTACAATATGGACATTCAAAATCAGAAAAAACAATCACTTTCACCTTAGCATCTTTGTTACCAAGGGTTGCGTCATTTTCATTAACCTGCGGTGTTTCGAGATATTTTCCCGGAGTCAGGCCAAGCTCTTGGGTATTAAGTTCGAACTGGTCCTCTTTTTGATTAAAAATAGTTTGTGCCTGAGCGTAAAATTCTGTTTTAGTAATAGCCTCAGAAAAAATGAAGGCTGGCAAAGTTTTGATGGAAAATTTTTCTATTAGTTTTTTGCCTTCCTCAGAATCAAAATTAACTTTTTCCGCGCTGATTGTTGGAGATACTCTTCTGAGCCATACCAAAGCTTCGGCCGGGTCACATTCAGCACAACTCTCATCACTCACAACCTGTAACGTTACTGCGGGTTCGTTATAGGCTACCCAAGTTTTTTGCCCAACCTCGAAAATGTCAGTCTTATTGAGATTTTTCTGAGAAAAACCGCTGCTTTTCACTAGTTGGGATAAATCGACAAAAAGACTACCAACAAAAAGACCGGAAATGAGAATAAGAGCCGACATAAGATTTTTTGTTTTTTTGCTATAGTTTTTGCAGCAAGCACAACCATCTCCGCAATCAGAAGAAATATTTTTTTTCTCGGGCTCTACTTTCTCAACTTCCCCTTCTTTTATATTTTCGTCCTTTTTATCTTCTTCCATTTTTTTGAAATTAAAATGCTTATTTAAAAAATTTGAAAATTATTGTTGATTTTCCTGTTCGGTGTCAGGCGTGCTCTGAACATGAGTTCCTTCTTCTGGCGGAAGACTGCTCTCGTTTATTTTTTTCTGTAAATCATTTATGTTATATTGGCCACTAGAAAATTTCATTTTGTAATCATCAAAACCAATAGTGATCATTTTGCCCGCTTCGACTTTTAGAGCAACTCCAGCCAGAATTCCCAAAACAAAAAGAAGTGCTATTTCAACATATAGATCTGGTTTTTTATTACTCTGCATATATTTTTTAGAAGTTTTTACACTAAAATCATACCACAGCAAAAAAGGCTTAACAATATTGTTTTTTCATCATTTTATGTCTTAATATAAACAAAAAACACTTTCCAAAGGCGTCTTATTTTGAACAAATTTTTCTTTTTTTATTCTTTTCTTAGTGCTTCCATCGGACTTAATTGTGAAGCTTTACGCGCAGGATAATATCCAAAAATTATTCCAACTAGAGCGGAAAATCCAACGCCGATTACCACTGACCACCAAGTAATCGAAAGACTGACCGAGTAACCAAAATGCGCGATAGCCGCTTCTCCAGCTTTAGTTATGAGCGCTCCAGCAAAAAGACCAATGATACCACCCGCAAACGTCAAAAGGATTGCTTCAGCTAAAAATTGTCCCAAGATACTTTTATTCTTAGCACCCACTGATTTTTTCAATCCAATTTCAAATGTTCGCTCAGCCACTGACACATACATAACATTCATAATTCCCACACCTCCCACAATCAGAGAAACTGACGTTAGCGCTAAAAGCAATGCATTAATTGCAAAAAATACCTTACCCAAAATATCCAGAAATTCCACAATAGAACTCACGGCGAAATCATCATCCTCTGGATTTTTGATATTGTGTCTTGCTCGCATAATGTCTGTCGCTTCTGCAATCGTCAGATCCACCTTTTTCATGTCCTTAAGTTTAAATATGGCTGACTGTAAATAGTCTGTTCCAGAAAGTTTTTTCTGTACCGTTTGGAGTGGAACATACATCAGGTCGTCAAGATTTAAAAAAGTAACCATACCTCGCGGCTTCATTATTCCAATAACTTTAAAGTTTTGCCCTTTTATTTTTATACTTTGACCTATCGCATCTTTGTTGCCAAAGTAATATTCTTTCAAGTCACTGCCAAGAACTACCACTTGTTTCAAGCTATTATCATCTTCTTCTGTAAACATTTGACCTTGGCTTACTTCAGTTTTTGCGTCAGCCTTAGCGATACCCGCTGTCACACCAAAAATCATTACTTGCTTTTTCTTATCTAAATAGCTTGTTTGCTGTTGGTTCACTATCATGGCATACCATGAGTCAACATTGTCCAGCCTAGCAACTCTCCGGGCATCATCCAATTTTAGTGTAGTTATGGTCGTGCCTCCAACCTGACCTTCCGCATTAGCCGACGACATTTGTGAAACTTTAGGCACCTTAACTTCAATTTGAATTATATCCGTTCCAAAAGATGATATTTGATCAGTTACATAATTTTTCACACCCGATCCAAAAGACAGAACCAAAATTACTGAAGCCACGCCAATCACAATTCCAACTAGCGATAAAAGCGTCCGCCCAAGATTGGAACGGAGATTTTTAAAAGCCAACTTAATTGAGACTAAAAACTCGTGCATAACCTAAAAATTACAAATTTTAAATTATAAATTTTAATTGAAATCTAAATGAATAAATTTTTAAAATTAAGACATTCAGAAATTTAAAATTCATTTAAAATTTAAAACTTAAAATTTAAAATTATTATTCATATCTCAGTGCTTCCATTGGAGATATTTTTGAAGCTTTACGGGCCGGATATAGGCCAAACAAAATTCCGATTCCAATGGAAACCAAGGTCGCCACCACAATCGATTGCCAAGAAATCATAAATGGCCAATAGTACTGCAAGGCTTGCATAATGATAGCTGCAATAAAAGAGATAACGACGCCAAAAATAATCCCAAACACGCCACCAAAAAAAGAAATAGTGGCAGATTCAATCAAAAATTGCGTCAGAATATCTTCATTTTTCGCTCCTACCGCTTTTCTGAGTCCCACTTCACGAATGCGCTGATTCACCACAATCAACATCGTATTCATAATTCCCACGCCTCCCACAATCAATGAAATCGTACCAATGGCTAGCAAAAAATATTTAAGCACATTGGTAATTTTTTTAATCATTTCAACCGCCTGCGCCTGATCCCGCACACTAAAATCATCATCGGCTGGATTATCAATATTATGTCTTTCGCGTAACGTCGTTTTTATATTAGCTATAGCATAGGGAACCAAATCGGCATCTTTAGCCTTGGCTCTCGCAAATGCGAGATAATTGATACCCATAAGCAATTTTTGCGCTGACACCAGTGGCACAAAAATGGAATCATCCGCGCTGGAAGATCCTAGACCACCCCCGCTACCTTTTTCTTCGAAAAC
Organism: uncultured Bdellovibrionales bacterium; assembly: GCA_964547585.1. Lineage (GTDB taxonomy): Bacteria > Patescibacteriota > Minisyncoccia > Moranbacterales > UBA2206 > CAZSCF01. Next base: position 24,447 of record CAZJOI010000007.1, on the reverse strand, counting down.
TCCAATAACTGTGAAACTTTGATCTTTCATCTTGAGAGTTTTGCCAATTGGATCTTCTCCGCCGAAAAGATCTTTGATTATATTTTTTCCGACTACTGCCACACGTGACATATTAGATTCTTCTTCTTTAGTAAAAAATCTACCTTTTTCAACTTTAGTATTTTCGACATTAAGATAGCTAGCAGTCGTTCCCGTAAAAGAAGCAACAATACTATTTTCCTTATAATTTGCCGTGGTTGTTCCCATAACATATCCCGCCGCATCGGATATTTCTGGAACATTTTTGCCATTTCTGAGAGCCTCCAAATCAGCGTATCTTAAAGTATCCACCTTTATTCCAAGTGCTGTTGCTGGTGGTCCTTTTTCATCAGATGCTCCCGGTAAAATTCCAATTAAATTTGAACCTATTCCGGAAACCTGATCCAGAATAAGCGCTTGGGCTGATTGACCGATGGCCATGATGATAATAACTGAACCCACGCCAATCACGATTCCCAAGATAGTTAAAAACGAGCGGAATTTCGCCGCCATCAGATTTTTGTAAGAAATTTTTATAGGATCCAATACTCGCATAGCTCGCAAATTTTAAATTCTAAATTCTAAATTTTAATTGAAAATTAAATGAATAAATTTTGAAATTATAACATTTAAAAATTCCAAATTCATTTAAAATTTAAAACTTAAAATTTAAAATTATTTCAGAAGTTCCCCCTCCTCCGCGATTCTTCTATTTTTAACCAAGTCATCAGCAATAATAGCACCATCTTTGACATATAGAATTCGTTTGGCGTGTTCGGCTGTATAAGTTTCGTGTGTTACTAAAATGATAGTACGTCCTTCATTGTTGAGCTTCTGCAAAATTTTCATAATTTGCAGTCCGGACTTAGAATCCAAGTTTCCCGTTGGTTCATCAGCAAAAATAATTTCCGGATCATTAACCAACGCACGAGCGATGGCCACTCTTTGTTTTTCTCCACCTGAAAGCTGATTGGAAAGATATGTCGCACGATGTTCCATCCCCACAGCCAAAAGAGCTGCGTCAACTTTATTTTTATTATTTTCTCTTAACTTTTCATCATAAAGAAGAGGTAATTCTACATTTTCAAAAACTGAAGTTCTCGGCAAAAGATTAAATGACTGAAAAACAAATCCAAGCTTTTTATTTCGCAGAACTGCCAAAATATCATCATTGAAATTTTCTGTATCTTTGCCTTCCAAAAAATATTTGCCATCAGTTGGACGATCAAGCAGCCCCAGAAGTTGCATTAATGTTGATTTACCCGATCCAGATGGACCCATAATAGAAACGAACTCCCCTTTTTCAATGGTAAAATTGGCACCGCAAAGAGCGGTGGTTTTGGCCTCCTCATCGCCATATGTTTTACATAAATCTTGAACTTGGATTAGAGGTATTGACATTTTGGTTATTTTAGAGTATAATCGATAGTTAGTATTAAGTACCTACAAAAACAATTTATGGCTTAAAAAGCCAAAAGGAGGAACCATGAAAGCGAAATATATCTCGATTGTTGTATTTGTTATTATTGCATCTCTATACGGATGCGCAAACATGCAGGAAAAAGATTTTTACGGAGTTGTACTCGAAGACGCGTCCATTACAGACCGAATGTTGCTTCTGGCCCAAAAAGGAGAAAAAGAGGTGTTCGTAAAGGTTTTAATCAACAACAGAACTACAATGCTTTTTGCCAGTGAGGATCAGCAAGAAAAATTTCAAAGGCTTTCACAGTTTAAAAAGGGAAACGACATACACATCAAAATGGCTTTTGAAGAAATATCTGATGATGGAAAAATTTTTTATTATGTCCATTCATGGCGCGTCTTCTGGGATACAAAATATCACCACTAAGCCATTCTGGCAACTAGCTTCGCGGAAACTGATTGTGAAAATTCGCAATCAAGAGTACGCGGGCTTTTTTTATTGTGTCTTGGAAATTGTAATCACATTTTCTCCGCCAGAAAGGCCAGAAGCAATTTCAATCATACCATCATCGCCGCGCATACCAGTACCAACATTAACTCTTTCGATTATATTTTTCTTTTCATCTTTGAGAATTTCTACATATTTTCCATCTCCATCCTCCTTAATGGCTCTTTCGGGAATAAAAACCACATTGTTCTTTTCGGCTGTGTGAATATCGGTATCGGCACTCATACCATTTTTAAACCTGGAATCATAAGAGGGAAATTTAAGTTTGACTTTATAATAAACCACATCTTGGATAACTGTGGCGGATGGTTCAATTTCCACAATTTCCGCCGGAAAAATATCTTCGGCACTGAAAGCATCCAGAGTTACCTCCGCTTTTTGGCCCAAGATAATTTTAATGATGTCTGATTCCGGTACATTAGCTTGCACTTCCAACTCACCTTCTCTGGCAATAGTCACAACAGATGTATTGGCAGTCACAGCGTTAGCCACGGTCGTTTCGCCTTCATCGACATTCTTGGTAATCACTATTCCACCAATTGGAGAATAAAGCGTAGTTTCTGAAATTTGTTCTTTTACGGCGGCTACAGCCGCTTCAGCCTTTCTTATCATTGCCCTTTGTGCATCTTCCTGTGCCCAGCTGTAAGTGGCTTTACGCTTTTTCATGTCATATAGAGTATTTCTTTGTGCAATCAAATATTCTTGCGCCTCTGTTAATTGCTCATTCATTATCCCCTTGTCGATTGTAGCAATTTTTTGACCTTTCTGGACTTTATCGCCAATATCAACATACATCGCCTCAACGCGACCACTAACCTTGAAAGACAAGTCTGCTTGTTCCTTGGCTACCAGTTTTCCGGTTACCGAAACCGTCTGCGCCAAAGTTCCTTTTTCAGCTTTTTGGGTTATATATTCAACAGCAGCTTTCTTGGTTTTGAAATAATAAGCTCCGCCACCAATCAGTGCAATGATTATTACCAAAAATATCCATTTCTTTTTATTTTTCGCCATTTTTGTCTGCAAGGTACGAGCAGCCACAAAAATGAGCTTCCCGCACCAATTCGTTATTTAAATTTTATTTTATTACCAACTTAAGCCGTAGGCGAATTCGCAGTAGAAATTTTACATTATTACAAAACTATGCTGGAATTGGTCGCGGGACTTTTTTATAACTTATTATAATAATCTATTTTGTTTCATTTGCCCGTCCAACGCTTCGTTGACCAAAGCGTCAGCAATCTTGTTTTTTTCTCGCGGAATATGAACAAAAGTCACTTTACCGAAATCCAGTGTCAAATTCCATATTTCAATAAAAAAATCTTGAATATGTTTTTCTTTCAATTTGTATTCGTGGTTGAGTTGCTTGACTACCAATTCACTGTCCAATCGACATTCGATCTCGCATTTTTTTATTTTATCTTTACCAATCAAAGCCTTCACTTTCTTGAGACCGAAAATCAATGCCGCATATTCAGCTTCATTGTTGGTTTTTATTCCAATGCATTCTCCGTACTTTTTGCTGAGTGTTTCGACATAAACACCAATGGCCGCTGGACCAGGATTATTTCTGGATCCGCCGTCTGTATACATTATGATTTTTTCCGACATACAACTATTATACTTATTTTTTAGCTTATTTTCAAATCAATAACCTTCAGTTGAATTTTTTTATTACCATTCCATTCGTCTTGACTCAAATTACCAGCAATATCTATCCTATCACCTTTTTTTATTTTTCCAAAATCATTTCCTCCTCCAAAAAATATTGCATCAAATATCTTTGGACTGCCACTTTGGGCTCGCAAAAACATTTTCAGATGTTTATTGCCATTGCCAACAATTTTCACATCCTCAACTATCAAATCTTTGATGATGAATATCGGCTCGCTATTTCCCTCTCCAAAAGGTTCCATTTTCTTGAGCTCCAACAAAAGTTCCCAACCAATGTCATCTGATTTTATTTCCATATCCGCTTCACGCGCCAAATTCATTTCTTTGCCTTCCAATTCTTTCTCGATAAGTTCTGACATCTTTGTGCAAAAATTTTCCAAGTTAACATTTTTTACTCTGACTCCAGCCGCCTGCGAATGCCCACCAAATTTTTCCAGAAATTTTGAGCACTTTTCCAAAGTTTCAATTACATTTACTTGCGGAATACTGCGCAATGATCCAGCAAACTCATTTCCTTGTTTTTGCAATATCATCGTTGGCTTCTTGAATTCGTCCGCTATTTTTCCAGCCACCAGCCCCAAAAGCCCAACTGGCCAATGAGCATTTTCAGCATAAATAAATTTTCTGTCTTTAAAAGAATTTTCAGCAATAATTTTTATTTCCCGCACAATTTCCGCCGTTACTTTTTGTCTTTCTTGATTTTTACCTTCCAGTTCCAGCGCCATTATGCGCCCTTCGGGACGATTTTTTTCAACTAGTAAGTTATATGCCACATTAGCATGATCCATCCTGCCTGCCGCATTTATTCTGGGAGATATTTGAAAAGCCACTCGGTGAGTATCTGGAATATCATCCTCAGAAACAGAAATTCTACCCACACTAAACATTTCCAAAAGTCCAGCTCGTCTTGTTTTTGAAAGCACGACTAAGCCATATTTAACCAGCAATCTATTTTCTCCGAGAAGCGGTACACAGTCAGCGATAGTTCCAATGGCTACCAAATCCAGCATCCATTTCGTTTGGTTTATTTTTTCTGGTTGTAATCTTTGATACAAAGCCTCGGCCAATTTGAAGGCTACGCCGACTCCGGATAAATATTTGCATTTATTTTCTTCACCTTCCATATGCGGATTAAGAACGGCAATCGCTTCAGGCACAACAGCTGGCACATGATGATGATCCGTAATAACGACATCCATCCCGAGTTCTTTGGCTTTTGCAACTTCGGAAATATTGGTTATACCACAATCAACTGTAATGATGAGATTTACACCTTCTTTTTGTAAAAAATTCAAGGCCTCAGCGTTCATTCCATAACCCTCAATTTGTCTGTCCGGAATATAAGGAATAATTTTTCCCACACCCAAGTCCTTCAGAGCTTCCGTTAGCAAGACTGTCGCCGTCACACCATCAGCGTCATAGTCCCCAAAAATAGCTATTTTTTCTTTTTTCTTTATGGCAGATCCGATTCTCTCAAGGGCTTTTTCCATTTGAGAAAAATCGAATGGATTGGAAATATTTTTTTCGTAATCAAAGTTCAGAAAATTTTCAATACTTTCTTTGTTTTTAATGCCACGATTAAAAAGCAATTGTAAAATTATCGAACTGAATTTACTTGTTAGTTCATCGTTAAATGGAGTTGCTGATTCTTTCAATTTCCAATTCCAAAAATGTGTCATTTTTTGTTTTTTTAATTATAAAACGAGGCACTACCCCGTTTTATTTTCAATATTTTTAATTATAAAACCAGCGGGTATTATTTTTTTATTCGTCCGCATTTAGGACAACTGATATTTGCTTTAAAGTCCTTTTCATCAGGATCCACCAATTCAAGAGAAATCATTAGGCCTTCACCGCATTTAGGACACTTCATCCCTTTGCCAAGCTGCATTGCAGAAACAAGTCTTTCGGCATCCAATTCATTTTCCACAATTTTCAACTTATACATATCAGCACAAAACATCGCTTCTACCTTTTCAACAATCTCATTGGGAGTATTCATCGTTTTTACAATAAAGTCCTTGGCACCCAAATTCATGGCCTTTTTTTGATCCTCCTCGCGACCCATGTGAGAAGAAATAATTACCGGGATGTCCTTAGTTGCGACATTTTTCTTGAGACTCGTCATCAAGTCAAAGCCATCCATTCTTGGCATAATAATACCGGTAAAAACAATGTCTGGGATATTTTTGGTAGCCTTATCCAAACCGTCAAGACCATCAATTGCTTCCTCAACTTCAAAGCCACTTTTTCTAAAAACTTCGGCATATACGGTTCTGATATCATTATTATCATCTACTATTAGAATTTTTATTTTCTTTTTTTCCATTTTTTTAAGTTAATTTAATTAAATAATAATTTTTATATCCACCGCCGTATCGTCCTTGCCATTATTATAGACAAGAAGAGGGTTGATATCAAGCTCCTTTATTTCTTCTACTTCATTAGCCATTATCCAAATTTTCCACAAAATTTCAGCAATATTTTCGAGATTATATGAATATTGTCCTCTGGTTTTTCTGAAAATAAAACCAATTTTGCTTTTCAGAAGGGATCTTTTTATGTCCTCTAAGCCAAGCGGTGCAACCAAAAAATTAACCATTTTGAAAACTTCTGTATATATGCCTCCGAGTCCATAAACAATAACCGGACCGAAAGAGGGGTCTTTTTTGATACCTAGAATGAGCTCTATTTGTCTTGAAAGCATTGGCTGAATGATGATATTTTCCTCGGGAAAATTCACTCTCATTTCATTTATTGCTTCCCCGAGCTTTTTTTGATCAGCCACTCCCAAAACCAAACCGTTGAGATCTGTTTTGTGCAAAACCTTATCACTATCAATTTTGACTGCAACTGGAAACTCGATTTTATCTATCGAATCGCTTGTCCAATGCCTTACTACATTTATTTTGTATTTTTTTAGCAGATCACTTGCTTCTTGAAAAAACAAAGCACCCCGTCCTTCTTCCTTAGCTTTTTTTATTATTGCCTCAACCTCTTTCACTCTTTTGTCATCTTTTGAAAAACTGGTCTCTCCTGCAATTTCGTACTTCTTCCAGATGGAGTACTTTTCCAAAACTCCAACAGCTTGTTCTGGAAAAGAAAAATTTGGAATATTATTTTTTTTCAAAAGAAGTTCAGCCCTTTCAATTCTTTTGCCACCAATAAAAGAACATAGGAGTTGTATATTTTTATTTTTTTTTGCAAAACTCACCAATTTTTCTGCAATTTTGTCCACCGGAGTCTGTCCTTGAGGCGTCAAAATAGAAATAATCGTCCCAATATTTTTTTGCTTTTTTATTTCAGCCAGAGTCTTTTCGTATCTATCTTCCTGCGCATCACCCAGAAGATCAATAGGATTTTGCAAAGATGATTCAGCTGGCAAAAATTTCTTCAAACTTTCTTTAATCTTTGGTTCAATTTCAGCCAGCTTTATTTCTTTTTTATAGAAAGCATCCGTAGCCAAAACGCCCGGCCCGCCCGCATTGGTAACGATCGCCACTTGATTTTCCTTGGAAAAATTCGCCAGAGAGAAAAAAGACAACAAACTGAAAAATGCTTCTAGATTTTCAGCATTAATAATACCGGCTTTCTCGAAAGCTGCCTGCATTACCTCATTGCTACCAGCTAAGGCACCCGTATGAGAAGTGATGGCTTTTTGCGCTTTTTCAGTTTTTCCAGCCTTCAGAACGACAATGGGTTTAATTTTAGAAATTTTTTGAGCTCTAGCAATAAAGTCTTGACCGTTTTTTATTCCCTCCAGATACATTCCAATAACCTTAACATTATTATCTTTAACAAAATATTCCAAAAGATCACATTCATCTAATTGCATCTTATTGCCCACAGAAATAACCTGAGAAAAGCCCAAATTTTCTTTTTGCACAATATCCATAAAGGCTACTGCTAGGGCCCCCGATTGAGAAATAAGACAGATGTTTCCCTTCTGAGGCATATCTCCGGCAAAAGATGCATTGAGATTTATTTTTGTGTCAATAAAACCAAGACAATTTGGACCAAGGATTTTCAGGTTATTTTTTTCAACTATTTTTTTCAGTTCTTTTTCGCGCTTTCGTCCTTCTTTTCCAATCTCAGAAAAACCAGCCGAAATTATAATGAAATTTTTTATTTTATCTGCTGATTTTTCAATTATTTCATTTACAAGCTTGGCTGGAATTACGATAATAGCCAAGTCTATTTTTTCCTTGATTTCAGAAATATCGCTATAACATTTTTGGCCTAAGATATTTTTTCTTTTTGGATTAACCAAAAAAACTTTGCCCCTATACCCGAAGCTCAAAATATTTCTAGCAATTGAATTACCGACTTTTCCTTTCTCGCTTGACGCGCCAATAATGGCAATGGACTTTGGGTTAAAAAGATTGTCCAGCTTCATAATTTTATTTTTTTAATTTAATAGATTTTCAACTATTTAATTTCATTTTCTCTCAAAAGCCCTTCAATTCCTCCATAGAATTTCACGACACTTGCACCATTTTTAATCCCCAATCGAACACAATCCTCCAGGCTCTCTCCTTTGATATAGGCTGCCAAGAAACCGCTGGCAAAGGCGTCACCGGCCCCTGTCATATCTGCAACTTTATCAACTTTTATTGCGTCTACATGCACAATTTCTTTGCCATCAATTGCCCAAGCGCCTCTTTCACCATCAGTAATAGCGATGACTGCAGCGCCAGTTTTTTTGAGTTCTGTTAGGAGATATTCCTCATCCTCCGAATCAAGTTTTGAATTGCATTCCAAAAGAATTTCAATTGCTTCATCTTTATTCAAAAAAACAATTTCACAAGCACCAAAAAAATCTAACAACTTTTTGTCGCCACCGGCAATCATGGACTGCCTTGGATTAAAAGCAATTAACGTTTTTTCTGGTACAGCTCTATCGATGATTCCACTAATAATTTTTTCCCAGTTGCCAAAAATGTCACCGACATAGATCCATTCGGTATTGATAATTTTATCTGGATTAAATTCAAATTTTTCATTGGCCACCTTATGATGAAAAATAGTCCTATCTCCGTTATTTTTATCTACTAATATCATCGACAAGTCACTCTTACAATCACAAACTTCCAAAAGTTCGGTTCCAATCTTTTCTTCTCTATGTTTCTGAATTATCCATTCACCAATCATATCTTTGCCAACAGCTGTATAGTGTGAAGCCGCAATTCCTTGTCTGGATAACCCAGCCGCTACATTGGCCGAGCAACCACCCAGAGATTCAAACCGTTCACTAATTTTATACTTTGCTCCTAATTCAAAAGCAATCTTGCGCTTCGAAGTTATTTCTTCCGGCGTTTCAATAATTTTTCCCTCAGAAGTTGGAAGAAAAATATCCTGAGTGGATGAACCAACACAAATTATTTTGGTCATATATTTTTCAAAGTAAATTTAAATTAACGTCTAAAAGTTATTTTACATTCGTTGGTAGCTTCACAGTTATTCAAGAGAGACCCCCTACTCATCGCTTCTGGTTTCTTTATGCCAATCACTTCCAGCACAGTCGGAGCAACATTGCCTAGTACTCCACCTTCACGCAATTTCCTTTGTTTGAATTTTTCGCTAACCAAAATAAATGGAACAGGATTTTTCGTGTGAAAAGTATTTGGCTGATCAGTCTCAAAATCTAGCATATCATCGGCATTTCCATGATCGGCCGTAATAATCATATTTCCTTTTCTTTTCAGTATTTCCTTTGATAAAATACCTATCTGCTTATCCAAAAACTCCACTGCCTCTATGGTCGCCTTTAACTCTCCTGTGTGTCCTACCATATCCGCATTGGCAAAGTTAAGAGCAATAAAATCATAGGCATTTTCTTTTATTTTTTTTATGACATATTTGGTTATTTTAGCCGCTGACATTTCCGGAATATTGGCATAGGAATCAATTTTTGGAGAACTAATCATAACTCTGTCCTCACCGTTAATTTTTTTATTGTGGCCTCCGTTCAAAAAATAAGTTACATGCGCAAATTTTTCAGATTCAGCAATATATAGCTGTTTTATTTTTTTTAATACAGATGGCATTGTCATTAAAACTGGGCAGCTGGGAAAAGCAGTGTGTATGTCCAAATCCGGACCAAAATCTGTCATAGCCACAAAATACAAATTTTTAATTTTATCTATAACTGGCATATCATCGGTTAGAATACTTTTTTTATTATTAGCCACAAAAAGTTTCGTAAATTGTCTAGATCTATCAGAGCGTAAGTTGTATAAAATTATTGAGTCATTTTTAGAAACATTGGCTACTGGCATTCCATTCTCCGTTATGACGGTTGGTAAAATGTACTCGTCCGTGAGTCCGCTGTTGTACGCCTTTTCGATGGCTTCCTCTGCCGAAGTTGCTGTTTCTCCACGAGAAAAAACCATAGCATCATAGGCGAGCATTAGTCTCTTCCAATTTTTTACCCTATCCATTGCATAAAATCTTCCGCCAATGGTCGCAATTTTACCTAGACCCTCCCTTTTCATTATCTTTCTGAACTTCTTCAGATGTTCTAGGGCACTTTTGGGATAGAAGTCTCTTCCGTCAGTAAAAAAATGACAAAAAACTTCTTTTATGTCATTCTTTTTGGCCATTTTTAGAATAGCCCTGAAATGTTCAGGGTCACTGTGTGGGCTATCAGAGTTTCCCATTAGACCTGCTACATGCAAATTGCTTTTAAATTTTTTAGCATGGGCAATAGAACCCAAAATATCTTGGTTATAAAAAAAGCTTCCCCCCTTTATACTTTCAGTAATAAAAAGAGAATCTTGAGCTACGGTTCTGCCGGCGCCAATATTCATATGCCCAGCCTCCGATCCGCTCATCTTTTGAACTTCCAAACCCACATCTTCTCCCGTTGCTCCTAAAATTGTTGAAGGATATTTTTTATAGAGCTCATCAAAAATGGGCTTTTTAGCCAAAGTTATAGCATTAGCTCGAGATGGTGGCGCAACACCCCAACCATCAAGGATGACCAGAAGAGTAGGTGATTTTTTATTAGTCATAACTATTAAAAATTTTCAATGATCAATTATCAATTTTCATTGAATTTTCAATGAAATAATTTTCAAATTTTTTAATATTTAAAAATTGATCATTGATTGAAAATTGTAAATTGAAAATTGTAAATTATATTTCTATATTTCTTCTTCAATTCTAAGCAATCTGTTATATTTGCATATCCTTTCTCCGCGAGAAAGAGAGCCAGATTTAATATAGTCAGCACCCACACCAACAGCCAAATCGGAAATAAAATCATCTGTCGTTTCACCGCTTCTATGAGAAACCATAATTTTCATTTTATTTTTCTTGGCCAACTTAATGCACTCAATCGTTTCAGTGAGAGATCCAATCTGATTAACTTTTATTAGGACTGAATTACAAGCTTTTTCCTCAATTGCTTTTTTAAGTCTTTTGATATTAGTTACCAACAAATCATCGCCGATTGTCAGTACCTGCATTCCAATTTTTTCATTCATTATTCTCCATCCGTCCCAGTCATTCTCATTCAAACCGTCTTCAACAGAAATTACATTATATTTTTGAATCCATTCACTATAAATATTTATTAAAGTTTCACGAGTAAGCGTGGCATTTTCCGGTTTAAAAACATACCGCTCTTCCTTCTCCTCAAAAAAAGAACTAGCCGCTGCATCAATTGCAGTATTAACCTCTTCTCCATTTTTATATCCAGCTTCAGTGATCGCCAAATTAATAAGTTCCAGTGGTTCAGAATTATTTTCCAAATGCGGAGCGAATCCACCCTCGTCTCCTACCGAAACACTGTGCCCCCTGGAAGCCAAGATTGATTTTAATTTATGAAAAACTTCACTGCCCGCCCGCAATTGTTCTTTGAAAGTTTTTATTCCATTGGGAACAAGTTTATACTCTTGGATACTCAAGCCCGAATCGCTATGTTGACCACCATTTATTATATTGAACATCGGCACTGGCAATTTAAAGTTTTTAGTTTGCAGTTTGTAGTTTTTTGCAATGTATTTATAAAGTGGAGTACCTTGTTCCATAGCTGCAGCACGACAAACAGCTAGTGACACTCCCAAAATTGCATTGGCCCCCAAATTTGATTTATTCTCTGTTCCATCCAGTTGAATCATTTTTTCATCAATTTCTATTTGATTTTTCGCTTCCATTCCAATAATTACTTCGCTTATTTTTTCATTTACATTTTGAACTGCATTCAAAACTCCCAAGCCACCAAAACGCTTGGGATCTTTGTCTCTAAGTTCAAGTGCTTCGTATGTTCCAGTAGACGCTCCACTTGGAACAGCGGCTGAAGATTTTATGCCAGATTCCAATTCAACCTCAACTTCGACGGTTGGGTTACCCCTTGAATCCAAAATTTCTCGTGCAAATATTTTTTTGATCTTTGACATAAAAATTTTATTCTATTTACTAAATAATAAATTTGATTATCAATTGGAATTTTGAAAGTTAAGATTTATTTAGAAATTAGAAATTATAAATTAGAAATTTTTAAAGCCTCTATGCCTGGCATTTCATTTCCGCTCAAATATTCCAGCATCGCTCCACCGCCAGTTGAAACAAAATCAATTTGATACATCGCCTTATTTTTTTCCAAAACTTCCAAGGTTTCTCCGCCGCCTACAATTTTGTAGGCATCAATTTCCAAAATATATTTTAAAACTTCATTAGTACTCACGGCATATTTTGCATCTTCAAATTTGCCAGTTGGACCATTCCAAACAATCGTTTTGGCAGAAGATATCACTTCTTTGAATTTTTCCAAAGTTTTTGGACCAATGTCCAAGCGATCATCAACAAAATCAAATGGCAAAATAACCTTTTCACTAAATTGTATTTTTTGATCCAAAGCTTCATTGGCAATTTTTCCGCCTACTAGAATATTATCATATTTTTCTTCAAAAAACTTGATAACCGGCAGCTTTGTTTCAATCTTGGCTCCGCCAATAATAGCGACAGCTGGACGCGCAAAATCATTCTTTATTTTTTCCATTTCAATTATTTCCCTTTGCAATCCAAACCCAGCATAGCTTGGTAAAAATTTTGTTACACCTGTTACCGAAGCGTGATCACGATGACAAGCGCTGAAAGCATCGTTAATAAAAACATCAAAGCCTTTTGACAGCTTTTCAGAAAATTTGTTGTTGTTTTCCTCATCGCCAGGATAAAAACGCACGTTTTCCAAAAGCACAACTTCTTTTTCTTTCAGATCATTCAAAGCCCTTGCCTTTTCCTCGGAAAGACAATCGTCAATAAATATTATTTTCAATCCTAAAATATTTTCCAAATCAATTTTTATTTGGCTTAATGAAAATTCCGGATTTTTTTTACCGTCAGGTCTGCCCAAATGAGAAATCAATGCCACTTTACATTTTTTTTCCAAAAGATAATTAAGTGTTTTTTGGGCAGCTCCTATTTTGAATGTTTCTTTGGCTTTCCCATTTTCAATGGCTACATTCAAATCAACCCGAAGCAATATTTTTTTATTTTCCAGATTCGCTTCCTGTATCTTTCTCATAATAACTACGAATTACTAATTATTTAAACCTATTGATGAAATTTTCCCATTCCCAATATCCCGATAATCAAGCCAAGGACAGCCATAGCCATAGTGAAGATCCAGGCTCGCATCGTAACCTTGCTTTCCGGCCAACCCTTAGCTTCAAAGTGATGATGGAGCGGTGCAGCTAAAAAAACTTTCCTGTGAAAAAATTTCTTACTGGTAAGCTGGATAACCACACTGCTTGATTCCAAGACATACAGAAAAACAATAATAAATAGAACAAGAACAGAATTAGTAAGCATGGCAATTACACCAAGAGTAGCACCCAGGGAAACTGCTCCCGTATCTCCCATAAAAAATCTGGCTGGATAGACATTGAACCATAAAAAGGCCATGAGAGAACCAACCAAGGCAACACAAAATGCGGCTAAATTTATTTTATTTTGCACAAAGGAAATCAATCCAAAAGAAGCAAACGCAATCATTAAAATTCCACCATTCAGACCATCCAGACCGTCTGTTTCATTGGATGAAACAGCTGCAAAAAGAATAACAAAAATGAAAAGAGGGACATACCAAAAACCGATAGCAAAATCTCCCATAGCCGGAATATGAACCGAGTCCCAACCAAGTTTATAGAAAAACCATAAGGCACCTGCTATAGCAATCACAATCAGCCACCAAAAACGAATAATAAATCTCATTCCCCCACCCTTGTTTTTACCAATGCACTTAATACTCATCCAGTCATCCAGAAGGCCCAGTAGCCCAGCAGAAACTAGAGCAAAAAGAGGTAACCATGTTTGTGATCTGCTCAAAAAATCCAAACGAGCAAAAAAATTTATACCAGTCCATTGAGCAATAATTGGAAATAAATAATGAGAAGCAAAAATCAAAATTAAAACTGTCATCCAAATCAAAAGTCCGCCCATAGTCGGAGTACCTTCTTTACTTTTGTGCAGTTCATTTACATATGTCAATTTTTTTCCGTCAACGGAATTTTCTTTTATTTTTATGCCCAGCTTACGACTATAAACAAAATTCGTAAAAATTGGTGCAATCAAAAAAGTAACCCCAAAAGCTAAAAATCCAGTAAAAAGAACCTTCAAAACATTTATTACCTGCGGAATATCTTGTATTCGAGAAAATTCCATATTATTTCCAAATATAATTATTAAAAGCCCAGTTAATTAAAGTCTTTGTATCTTGCCAACGAGTTTCGTCGTTCAAGATAACTACGACTATTTTGTTTTTTCCATCAGGGCTTTCGGCCCCAACCATCAAAGATTTTCCAGCCAAAGGAGTAAACCCCGTTTTTCCACCAAGACATCCTGAAATTCCTTCCAGAGATGAAAATGTAGTGCTTTTGAGTTCATGCATATACTTTCCATCCGTAGAAAAAAATCTATCTTCCGGTATTCTCATGATTTCCCAAATTTTTTCATATTTTAATGAATAAGCAGCAATTCTAGCCAAGTCATAGGCCGACGAGTAGCACTCACTTTCCTTGCCATCTGTTTCTAATCCAGAGGGTGTGCAAAAATTCGTATCTCGAAGTCCCAAATCATTAGCCTTATTGTTCATCATTTCTACAAATTTTTCCTCTGTCCCTGCAATATGAATTCCAAGCATTGTAGCTGCATCATTAGCACTGTTCATAAGTGCTGCTTTTAATAAATCAACGACTCTCACCTTTTCTCCAACATACATTCGATTACTTAGGCAATAGCCGCTTCTAGGGCAGCCAACGACTGTACCAGGAAGAATGAGTCCTTCTCTGGTAATCACAACTTCTTCATTCAGGTTATTCAAATGCTCCATTGTGAGAATGGCTGTCATTATTTTTGTAAGAGATGCGACTTGTGTTTGTTTTCTTCCATTGTCGTAGTGTAAAATCGTTCCGCTTCTTACATCAATCACAACTGAAGAACTCGCCCATATTTTCAAATCACTGGCATCTTCTTTTCTCATGGGAATCGGAGCAGACATATTTTTCTCTTCTACAGGAAAAGTACTTTGTCTCGCAAAACTTTCTTCTTTCATCTCCTTTTCTCCCATAACCATGCCAACATTTTTTTCAGAATACATACTTAAAACTTCGTCAGAATGAGCAAAATTACCATAAAAAAATATGGGTAAGAAAGGAGCCAGAAGAATTGTCAATATAACATTAAGCATGCAAGATATGAGAAATTAAGAATTTATTATGCTATCAATTCGGCTGTCTTTTGAAAGAGTTTCAAACTCAGGCAATCTTTCAACGCTATCAATGCCCAATTTTTTCAAAAAATCAAAAGATATCTTGTATAAATACCCACGACTATCATTTGGATTTTCAATCCTTTCCATAAGTCCTCGCAGCATCAAAGATCGCACTGTATAACTAGAATTAACTCCTCGAATAGCTTCAATTTCAGAACGCGTGATAGGGCCTCGATAGGCCACAATTGAAATTACTTCCAGCGCCGCTCGACTCAGGGCTTCTTGCATTTCACTTTTTACAAGCTGATCGATAAAGGAGGCGTTCTTAGGGTTAGTTGCCATTTGGAACTCATCTTCTTTTTTGAGAATAATCAGGCCTCGTTTGTCAGCAGCATAATCATTTTGCAAAGAAAGAATGGCATTTTCCGTTTCCGCTTTGCTGGCGCCGGTTATTTTGGAAATTTTTAAAAGTTTGAGCGGTTCGCCGCTCAAAAAAAGTATACTCTCAATGATTGATTTTACGTTTTCTAGTTCCATTTTTGTTATGCGTTAGGTATTATGTTTTAGTTTTATCTCTCTGAAGCTTTCATTTTGTTCTACGTCTATTACTTTCTGCTTAACCATCTCCAGAATAGCCAAGAAGGAAACAATGATATCGATTTTTTCTTTGGCATCAGCCGTAAGTTCCGAAAAAGAAATTTCTACTTTTTTCCTAATCATTTCTCGCAAATCATTTATCTTTTCCTCCAGGGTCATTATTTCTTTAACAAATTCTTCTTCCAATTTTTCAACAACTGGAATTTCAGCTAGAACTAACTGAAAATATTTTTTCAAATCAAAAACATTAATATTTTCTGGCGGATAGAAAAGTGGACCAACTCCTTCAAAAACTTCTCGGGTAAAAGAAAATCTTTTTTCGTTTTCAAGCACCGCAATCTTCACTGAAACATCTTTAAACTTTTTATATTCCTCCAGTTGCTTGGACAGATCTTTTATTTCCGCTTCTTCCTCTTCACTGAATTGCAGCAAAGGTAATAGCGCCTTTGACTTAATAAGAATCAACTTAGAGGCTACCAATAAAAAATCTGCCAAATTTTCCAGGTTAATGTTTTTGTTATTTTTAATGTATTCCAGATATTGGTCAGCCACTCCAGCTAAGCTGAGCTTGGTAATATCCAGCTTTTCATCTTCAATCAAATTTAGCAGCAAATCCAGCGGACCTTCAAATTGTTCAAGCTTTATCTGATATGTCATTGAGTTTTAATTTATTATTTTTTGACACTAAACACTCCCTTGGCTGGTTGTTCTATTCTCAAATATTGCTTGGTACTCACTTTTATTGAATTTGTATATTCTCCGGATCCTAAATATAATGTTTTGTTTTTTGTTAGCAAACTATCAACATAAACTTTTAAACCAAGCAATTTGCCAAAAGGTGAAACGGCGCCAACTTTTCCTGCGATATTCTTTTTCATCCAGACTTCTTTGGCAAAATCAATCTTTTTGGAATTTTTTTCTCCCTGCTTCTTTCTGTCCAAGTTTACAACTTTTAGGAACTTTTTTTTGTCCAGATTTCTGTTAGCCGAAAGAAGTCCCAAGATATAATCTTTATCTAGCTTCATAACCAAAACTTTAACCACCTCCTGTGGCTTTATTTTTTCTGTTTGAGACACATCCCAGGCTGTGTAGGTTGTCTTGTGCTCAATTATTTCGTATTTATAGCCCTCTTTTTCAAGATAATTGATGATTTTTTTGGAAATAGCCATAGACTTGTCATGATTAACATTTATTCTTTTATTCTAACATTATTCCCCTTCTTTAACAATCTCTTTTTCGCACTTATTGTCATCCAATTTTATGGCTTGGTAGAGGGATAAAAACAAAATTAACGCTATCAATATGAATACAAATTTGAGGGGCAGAAAAAATAACAAAACTGACGAAAAAATCGCTGCCATAATATAACCTAATGGAGTTGCTGTACGAAAAAAATTAATAAGATCCACGTCATGCCCGTCAATTCTCTTATAAAAATAGGAATCCCTGAGTATTTCAACCAACGCCGCTCCAATTCTAGTAGCGAAAAGAACTGAACCCCAAACAAGAACGCTCATGGAATTAAGGAAAAAAACGCTTAAAGTAGCCAACACCATAAAAACTATCGCAAATATAATAAGCTCCTTTTCTCCCATTTTCTTGTCAGCCAAAATTCCAGCTGGGTATTGGATTAGAACAAAAGGTAAGAGCATTAAGGTAAAAATGAGTCCAATTTGCTGCCAAGACATCCCCAGATCCAGCAAATAAATCGGCGTGTAAATTATCATCAGTGCATAGAAAAATTCCAAAGCAAAAGAAACCCAGTAAATTCTCATAACATCTTTTCGTTTAAAAACTTTTCTAATAACCTCTATTACTCCTAACTTTTGTTTGAATACATGATTAACGTTTCTAAAGCCAATCAAAGAAAAGACCAGCACAAAAGCATCCACAACTAAGGAAAAAAGAAATATTCCTGAAAAACCAATATTACTCATGAGTTGTGAAGAAACGAATGGACCCAAAAGAAATCCCGCGTTGAAAATAGTCAGATGCAATCCCCTCACACGTCCAGAAACTTTGTCAGCCGAAAAAGATTCTAAGATTACGTCTAGGCTTGTCCAGATAAGAGCTACGAGAACCATATAGAGAGCTAGAAATGGAATTGAATACCATGATGGCGGAAGCAAAATCAAAAAGACCATAACTACAATTTTAGCCAGAATTGAAAAATAAAAAACATTGGATTTACCTAATTTTCTGACAGCTTTATGCAGATTAAGCAAAAAGATTAAAACAAAGAGATAGGCAACAAAATAAAAGATACCAACATTTTCTGTTCCCGAAGAATCTTTGAAGTAAGTTGAAAAAACATAGACAACAGTGGCCTGTGAAAATCCGATAAGAAAGGAAATAAAATTTATTAATTTTATTTTTTTACTATTCAGTTGCTCGTCGTGAAGCATGCGAAAAATAATTTTAAATTTTAAATTATGAATTTTAAATGGAAATTAGAAACAAACAAATTGAAAAAATTAAAATTTGAAATTTGTTATTTAAAATTTCCTAAGGAGTTAGCCTTTTTACGTCCCTTGGGAAAAGAACTGCTTCTTTGATACTTTTTAGTCCAAGTATTTTTTGTACGATTCGCTCAGATCCCAGTCCCCAACCTCCATGAGGCGGCATTCCAAATTTAAAAATATCCAAATAATCTTTGAACTGTTCCGGTTTCAGTTTACGCTTTTTGATATTTTCAATTAGTTGCTTGTAGTCATGGATTCTTTGTCCGCCACTGGCAATTTCCACTCCATGAAACAATAAATCAAATGTTTCCGTATATTCCGGATCAGCGCTTGGCATTGAATAGAAAGGACGGAGAGTCGTTGGATAATGAGTCAGAAAAATAAAATCGCTGTGATATTTCTCCTTAGCCCATTGTCCAATTAATCTTTCTCCTTCATTATCAATATCCACCGTTTCCATTTTCTTTCCATATTCTTTACTCAGGATTTCCAAAGCCTCAGTCAATTTTATGCGAGGAATAGATGAAACAGGTAAGATTTTAGCTCCATATTTTTCCAAATCATTCTTGCAATTTTTCTTAATTGAATGCATAATGTGCGCCATTGTTTTTTCCAATTCATTCATTATGTCTTCAAAGCTATTAATAAATCCCATTTCCGCGTCTAACCCGATGTATTCATTGACATGACGAGTTGTGTAGTGGGGTTCCGCTCGGAAAACCGAACCAACTTCAAAAACTCTTTCGAAAATTCCCACTCCGGCTTGCTTATAGAACTGCGGACTTTGTGCCAAATAGGCTTCTTTCTCAAAATAATTTATCTTAAAAAAATTAGCGCCTCCTTCCGTGGCCGCACAAACAATCTTGGGAGTTTTTATTTCCACAAAATTACCTTTACGCATCGTTTCACTATAGGCCAACAAAAGTTCGGCATAAATCCTGAAAATTGCTTTAATTTTTTCATTGCGAAGAGTTGCATTTCTGTTATCCAAAAGTGTCTCCAATTTCAAATCAAGATCGTCGCTGGAAACATCCACAGGGAGATCTTCTTCTGGATGAGCTATTATCCTTAGACTATCAACTTCAATTTCTATTCGGCCAGTTGAAATTTTTTCATTAGCTGCACCACCTGGACGATCTTTTACTAATCCCTCAACTTCAATAATATATTCACTTCTCACTTCCTTAGCTACCTGATAGGCAGCCTCTTTGTCTGGTATGAGAACCAATTGAACAAAGCCACTCCGATCCCGTAGATCGATAAAAATAAGCTTGCCGTGATCGCGTCGAATATGTGCCCAACCGGCTAATTTTATTTTTTCTCCAACTAATTTAACCGCATCTTTAATGAGAGTTCTTTGCATCTGAATTAAGATATAAAAAAATTATTTATTTATAAGCTCCGTGGCCTTTTCGGAAAGATCAGAAGGGGTAATTTTTGTTTTGACAAAAAAACAATCCACTCCCATCTCTTTAGTTTCTTTGGCCACGCTATCTTCAACCGAAGCTGACATGATAATAATTGGAATATTTTTTAATCTTTCATCCATTTTTATTTTTTCCACAATTTCTTTGCCACCCATGGCCGGCATCATCATATCGATGATGAACAAGTCAAAATCGCCGTTTTGCGCTTCTTTGATTCCCCAGGCTCCATTTCTCGCCGAAACAACATCAAAACCATCCTGCATCAATTTCTCGCCAAACATTTCAATAAAAATGTCTTCGTCTTCGATCAGGAGAATTTTTTTGACGTCCTCTTTGTTTACTTTTTCCTTGAGATTTCCATTCTCGTCTAGCTTTTCACTGTTCTTTTTTTGTCTTCCATACATAGTCATGAGTCTGCTTACTTCTGCGACTAGCTCACTAGGAGTATACTCTGATTTAGCCACAAAACCATCCGCTCCAAGCTTAGAAGCCTTATCCTGATCTTCTCTCTGACTGAGATTGCTGGAAATGATGATTTTTATATTTTTATCATATTCATCGTCCTTTCGAAGGTGCTCAATTACTTCAAACCCGTCCATTTTGGGCATTATCAGGTCCAATAAAATCACATCTACTGGGTTATTTTTTGCTAGCGCTAAAACTTGGTCTCCTGAAGTTGCAGCCAAAACCTCAAAACCAGAATCAACAAACTTTTTCTGATATATTTCGGAAATCATCGGATCATCTTCAACTATAATAATTTTTGTCATATTTTTTGAATATTAAGCTCACCCCGTCTATGATTGAAACCTTTTGAATTATATCTTAAAAAAAACAAAAAAGCAAATTGAAAGTTTGTCTTTTTTGTCTCTAGAAATCAATCTTTTTTATATTTTCAATAACTTCTTCTATGATCCAGTTTGGAGTGGAAGCTCCAGCCGTTATCCCAACCTTCTTGCAACCAACAAACCACCTTTTTTTAATGCCGCTGGCTCTTTCCAAAAAATAGGTCTGGGGATTGTTTTCCTTGCCAAAGCCTGCGCGAATTAGCACTCTCAGGCGATCCGATAACAATCAAGATGTCACTATTTTTAGCTATTTTTTTGACTTCATTTTGACGATTGTGGGTTGTGAGACAAAGTGTGTCGTATGCTTCTGCTTTTGGATATCTTTTTTTTATTTGGGCAATAATCTTTTTTACAAAATCACTGTTTTGAGTTGTCTGAGAGATAATTGCAATTTTCTTATCGGAATTGAGTTTTATTTTTTCCAAATCTCCTTCTTTCTCCACAAAAAAAGCCTTGCAAGCGGCCCACTCAAAGATACCTCTGACTTCCTTATGTTTTTTTTGTCCAATAATAATCAGCTGATAGTTTTTCTTCGAAAAATTTCTCGCCAGTCTTTGCACTTTGATTACCTTGGGACAAGTCGCATCAATAAGATTAATTTTTTTTCTTTTGGCAAAATCATAGATATCTGGACCAATACCGTGAGCTGTAACAATTAGGGTTCCAATTTTAATTTTTGAATTTTGTAAATATTCAGTCAGATTCTTCTCAACGCTGATTTTTTTGATGCCCATCTCCTCAATTTTTTTGACCACATCATTGTTATGCGCCAGAGAACCTAAAACAAAAACTGGTTTCGCAGTTTTTTTATCTTTGACAATTTCCTGCACAATTTTATATGCCCGATCAACACCACCACAAAAGCCAGCATATTGGCTTAGAATAATATTCATACAAGTTATATAATTTATTTATTTTAGCAGCATATAATCTTAGAGTTGAATTGATATGGATACGACTTTATTTTATATTTTTTGCAATAAGCTGCTAAAATTACATGCCGCTAAAATAACTTGGCTATCCAAGGATCTTTATTAATTTTTCGACTTCTATGATTTCTGAATTTTTCTCGCTTCTTTTTTTAAGTTCCACTCCGCCAGCTGCCAAAGACTTTTCACTCACGACAATGCGATATGGGATACCAATCAAATCAGCATCAGCGAATTTTTCACCAGCCCCTGCCTCTCTATCGTCGTACAGAACCTCAATTCCCGCTGCCTGAAGTTGCGCATATATCTTTTCCCCTTCTTCAGCCTTATTTAGGCTCAGAAGATGCACTTTAAATGGCGCTACGCTCTCTGGCCAAACAATACCTTTCTCATCATTATATTTTTCCACAACAATACCAACAAGACGAGTGATTCCAATGCCATAACAACCCATAATTGGGTATTTTACTTCTCCATCCTTAGTGGTAAAAGTCAGATCAAAATCTTTTGTGTACTTTTGGCCTAGATCAAAAACATTTCCAGCTTCGGATGCACGTGCTTTTTTGAGCTTTCCTTTTTGACATTTAGGACAACTGTCGCCTTCTTTGTTTTTAGCAATTTCCATGTTAACGCCAAACTCACAATCGTTACAATATAGAATATCATCCTCACCAGCGTCCGTAAGTACCATAAACTCATAGGAAATTTTTTCACTAAAACTTCCGCCAGAAGCTTCAGTGGCTTTAGCATCAAGTCCTAGGCGTCTATATATTTTGAAATAGGCTTCTTTCGCAATTTGATAATAACGCTCAAAATCTTCTTGGTCAGAATGAAAACTATACAGATCTTTCATCTCGAATTCTCTACCACGAAGCAACCCTGATTTGGCACGCAGTTCATCGCGATATTTCCAATGAATTTGATAAGCACAAAATGGTAAGTCTTTATATGAATTTATAAATTTCTTTGCAAGAGGTGCAATAATCTCCTCCTCACTCTGACCAAGTGCATAGTCTTTTCCCGTGCGACTCTTGATTTTAAACAAAACATCGATGGTATCCCAGCCTTTGGTTATCTTCCAATTTTCAGAAGGATGCAATGTTGGCATAATTATTTCCTGACCACCAATAGCATTGATTTCTTCACGAACAATGTTTCTCACTTTATTAAGTACGCGAATACCCAAAGGTAGATACGTATAATTTCCAGCCATTAATTTATCCACAAAACCAGCTCTAGTTAGAAGCTGAGCGTTGATAGTCGTTTCATCTTTTGGTGCTTCCTTGTGCGTCTTAGTAAAAAGTTGTGATTGTTTCATAAATTAGTTAATAAAAAATTATTATTAAATTCTAAGCCTTAAATCATCTGATTGATGATAAAAGGTAAATTTTTAAAGAAATTTCCTAGCCCATATAAAATGATTCTATTTAACCTCGCAACTATAAATTATATAAGACTCTAAAAAAACTCTATGCCACCACGCGATCAAATTTCTTTAAAAATTCACTTTTTATCAACTGAAACTTCAATCTCCAGTTTACCCCAATTTTAGCCTTTTTGCAAAAAAACTGCCCTAACTTTGGGCAGTTTTTGTTTTTATCACAATAAGCAGAAACGATTATGAAAGGTGTTTAGAAACAAGTTTAGTCATTTCAAACATATTTACAGTCGCTTTGCCTCCGAATACTTTCTTCAAGTTTTCATCAGCATTGATATTGCGTTTATTCTTTTCATCTTGAAGATTGTTCTTCTTGATGTATACCCAAAGTTTTTTCACAACTTCTGATCTGGGCATTGGACCACTGCCAATAACTGCTTGCAGCTCTGGGCTGATAGTCATCGGCTTCATAAACGCGGATGTAGCTTTCGCCATATTTTTTTATTAAATTTAATTAATATCCCCTAACTCCTAGAACTATACTACAAAAGACCAATTTAAGTCAAACGGTGTATTTTAGACACTTATTTTCTGCAATTCACTGAGCTTATGATAAACACCTCCTCCTACTCAAAAGTTCCTCATGATTTCTGGATTCAATAATTTTCCCGTCTTTAATAACTCTGATCGAATCGGCTTTGCAGAAAAAACAAACCCCCGATATACCGTAATATGGCATCGGGGGTTGAGAACCGAAGTTTATAAATCTAGCACCTCTCTGATCTTTTCTGAAAGATCATCTAGCCGAAAGGGTTTCTGCAAAAAACCACGGCACCCGCCATTCATTAGAACGGCAGGTTTTTTCTTTCTGCAATGATTCGCATTAATCTTAACATTAATCAAACCGCTTCCTTTTGGTGGCCTGATCACAAATGTCTCGCGCTCTAAGACCAACTAACAAAATACGCTCTGAAATCGGCATGAGAGGGATCATATTGTTAAGAATATTACCAGCATGAACTATGGCGTCGTCCGCCTTCCTCACCTGTTTTTCCAAGTGCCTAGAAAGTCTTAGATTACGTTTGCCAGATGCCAAATAGATAGACTCGTCTGCTAACACCGCTTCGCATTCGTCGATAACCCTTGAAATGCATTGATGAAGATTTTTATCCAAATCCTCCACAAGTTTCAGAACGGGGATTGCAAAAGCGGCTGCAACGCAATATTTCTGAAGAACCTGCACATGATATACATCTATCACTCTTTGCCTGAAACCCGTCCTATTTTGCACTTCTATGTAAAACTTCCGAAAATCCGCTAAACTCGAAAATGATTTCATGCGATACCTCCTCTTTATTTTCTGATTTATTTATTGTTCAAGAACTTCAAAATAGTTTATCTTTAAAAAAATGATTTGTCAATCCTAAATACAAAAAACTCTTTATAAAAAGCGTTTTTTAATATTGGCACG
>CAZJOI010000006.1:2324-45860 GCA_964547585.1 uncultured Bdellovibrionales bacterium | reverse complement strand
CGAGGAAAATTCAGACAACAAATAATTATAAAAATAAAAAAGCAGGAAAAAATTCCTGCCGAAATGTCTAAACTGCTCAAACAACTTCCATCTAATTGGATTATCGACGTCGACCCAATCACCATCGCATAACCAAACCACTTGGACATTCAATGTCCAAGGGAAAAATATTGCGGTTTTTGTGAATTTTAGGTACAATTCAATCGTGGCTTAAGTATAGCAAAAAGACGATAAAAGTCTATAAATCAAGGAATTTAGAACTGGATTCCCAATCGAGTTGGGAATGACAAAAAAATTTATGGCGGTTTTACCAATTATTACCTACCCTAATCCGATCTTGGAAAAGAAAACAGAGAAAATAACTGACCCCAATACTCCTAAAATCAAAGAGTTGATTTTAGATATGCTTGAAACAATGCAACACATTCAAAACGCAATAGGCTTGGCGGCACCTCAAGTTGGCCAATCAGTATCTCTTTGCATCATAAAAACAGAAGGAAAAACACATATTTTGATTAATCCAAAAATTAAATCTCGCTCTTGGAAAAAAGAAATATGCGAAGAAGGTTGCCTTTCTTTCCCAGGACAATATATTCCCATCAAAAGAAACGCTAAAGTAAAAATAGAAGCTCTGAACAGAAATGGAGAAAAAATAACTCTGAAAGGAGAAGGATTACTTGCCAGAGCTTTTCAACATGAAATCGATCATCTTAATGGAATACTCTATATAACAAAAGAGGAAAAAAAATATGTCAGAAAAAAATAAAACAAAAGAAGCCCGCATTGTTTTCATGGGCACATCAAAATTCGCCAGTGAAATTTTGGGCGCCATGATTGCCGCTGACTTGAATATCATTTCTGTTTTTACTAAAGCAGACAAAAAATCTGGTCGGGATCGCGAAATTAAAGAATCCGAAGTAAAAATTACTGCCAAAATCAAGAATATTCAGGTTTTTCAGCCAGAAAGACTGGATGAAGAATCCATTGTAGAAATAAAAAACCAAAAACCAGATTTGATTGTGGTAGCAGCCTATGGGAAAATAATTCCCGCTGACATTATTAATATTCCAGAGTTTGGAACCCTAAATATTCATCCCTCACTTTTGCCTAAGTTTAGAGGCCCATCACCCATTCAAAATGCCCTTCTCTGCGGCGAAACAGAGACCGGAACAACAATAATGCTGATCGATGAAGGTATTGATACTGGAGACATTGTGAAGCAAGTCAAAACTGAAATAAAACCAGAAGAAACTTATTCAGAATTGTCTGACAAGCTATCAAAGCTATCTGCTAGTCTTTTAATTGAGACTCTGCCACTTTGGATAGAGAAAAAAATAAAGCCAGCTAGACAAGATGATTCCAAGGCCACACTTTGCCAACTCATTGAAAAAAGTGACGGGAAAATACTCTGGACAGATGAAGCTGAGTCAATTTTTAACCGCTACCGAGCTCTTTCTCCTTGGCCAGGCATTTTTTCTTTCTGGGGAAACGAAGACGCAAATAAAAGAATAAAACTAAACAAAATAAGCTTTACAAAAAATAATCCCGCCGAGAAACATCACCTTGGAGAAGTTTTCCAATTTGAAAAAGGAGTAGGCGTGCAAACCACCCTTGGTGTTGTAATTTTGGAAGAAGTTCAAATAGAAGGCAAAGAAAATGTAAAAATAGAAAATTTTGTTAATGGGTATCAAGATTTTATAGGCAGTATTTTAAAATAAAAAAATGGAAAAAAAAGAAAAAATAAATATCTTGGTTATTGGTATCGGCGTTCTTCTGATTTTTTTAACAGGTTTATTTGTTGTGCTGAAACCCTTCATTGGCAAAAAAAATAACACCCTCTTGGAATCAAATACTGATCCTGAATATATTAATGACCTGAAAAAAGCTAAAAAAATTACCAGTGAAGATCTAAGAAAAAAAATATTAATTGGAAAAAATACCCTTGTCATAGATATCCGAGATGAAATTTCCTTTGCGGAGGAACATATCGTGGACTCTATTAATATTCCTTATCCGAACATTCAAAATTCCCTGGCTTCTCTAGATAAAACCAAGACCTATGTTTTGGTTGATGATGGATCATCTTTCCAGGCGGCGGCTTTGGCTGGCGGAATTTTTACCACCAATGATTTTTTGAATGTTTTTTATTTGAGTGGCGGCTTTATTGCCTGGAAAAATAAAACTAATCTAACCATTACAGCTGGCAATCCAACCTCTTTCATTGACCAATCAAAGGTGCTCTATGTTAGTAGTGATGATCTGAAGAAAATTATCGAGACTGAAAATGATTTTTATATTATAGATGTCAGAGAGAAAGGTCAATTTGAATCAGGACACATCAAGAATGCAACCAATATCTTTTTGGATGATCTGGAAAAAAGAAGGGCTGAAATTCCACGAGGTAAAAAAATAATTCTTTGTGATGACAACAGCTTTATGGCCTTTCAAGCTGGAGTGAGGCTAGCCGATCTTGGCTTTTCTAACGTCACGGTTCTTTCTGACGGACTTAATGTGTGGAAAGAAAAAAGCTATGAAATTGTAAAATAACAATCTCCTTCTAAAAACAAAAAACTCTCTGAATAAACCACGAGAGTTTTTTTAAAGATAGAAAAGGCTAGATAAATTTCTTCGGAGGTTGAAAGTTAGATAAACCTTCCGCTTCTTTTTGTTTTTCTTTTGAAAAAAATAATAAATAAATAATTTCCAGAACACCCAGAGTGTTAATTAAAAGCAAAATAATAAACCAGATTCGATCCCCTCTTTTGGCCGATCTCCAAAGAGCGAGGCCCTTCCAAGGAACAGTCCAGATAGCCAATAAAATTGCCGCTACCATCCAAGTTTTGCTCATATATTTTTTGTTTTTTATTATTTAGTTAATTGCATTATTTTATTTTTTAGTTGTTCTAGGCTTTCAAAATCATGGATGGAAACAATCAAATGCTCTCCGTCTTTGAAGAGCTTTATTTTTTCCTTTATTTCTTCCGGAGTTACGGCATCAGATTTTGTAAAGATTAGAACTTCTTTTTTATCCAGTAGTTCTTGGTTGTAGCTTCCCAGTTCCTTGCGAATGATAGCATAGTCAGATTTGATATTCTTTGATTCAAGCGAAAGACAATGCAATAATATTTTGGTTCTTCGAATATGTTTGAGAAATTTTATTCCCAATCCTTTGCCCGCAGAAGCACCCTCAATTAGCCCTGGGATATCCGCAATAATTATTTTATCCAATGTTCCCAAATTCGGCTCAAGCGTTGTGAATTCATAGTTAGCTACTTTGACATCAGCTTTTGTAAGTTCATTGAGCAAGCTTGATTTTCCAGCATTAGGAAGGCCTACGAGACCAATATCGGCAATAAAGCGCAACTCTATGCTAAACTCGAATTCCTCACCTACTTTGCCCGTCTCTGATTGCTCAGGACTAGTGTTTACTGATGAACGAAAAAAGAAATTACCTCTTCCTCCCTTTCCGCCCTTAGCAACTAACAAATCTTGATCAACCTCTGTTATTTCATATATTTTAGAATTTTGTGTGTTTTTAATAACAGAACCAATCGGAACAGTCAAAATTAAATCGGCCCCCGTATGTCCGGTTGATTTATCGGTTTTTCCATTTTGTCCATCACCGGCATAGTAGTCTCTTTTGCATTTATATTTGTTAAGTGCGGTCAAATCCGAAACACCTTTAAAATGAATGTTGCCGCCATTGCCACCATTGCCACCCGTTGGCCCCAAGCTCATTTTTATTTTATCGAAGGCCACTACGCCATTTCCGCCCTTTCCAGCATAGGCTTTAATTTTAACTTCATCGGTAAGCATATATTATGTTTGATAAAAACTTTTAATTAAACTGTTATATTCTTTAACTTTTTGATTATAATTTTTTACACGGTTATTATAATCATTCAAATCTTTTTTATATTTCGTAATTTTTTCGTTATATTTTGGCACCAGATCATTATATTCTGAAAAATCTTCTTTTTTTAATAGCTTTTCCATTTTATCCTTAAGGTCAGTTATTTTATTTTGATCATTTGATAGAGAACTTCGTATGGAATTTAACACTTCTTTTTCTTTGCCAAGAAATACTTTCAGGTCGGTGATTTTTTGTTGGGTAGCTATTGTTTTTATAATACCTCCATAACTTTTACCGTCCGACTTGCTTATTATTTTAGCTTCGCCAATTGTTTTTAGGTCCGATGAAGCGCCTTGATTTTCATCAAACAATCCGATTTCCTTTGCAGAAGAAGCGGTATTATCCATAGTATTCAAATCAGGGATAAGACCAATTTTATTTCCTGGGTTTGTTGTTTCAGCATAACAATATCCCGAATCATATGTCGAATATTTTTCAGGACATCTTATGCCAATTGACATGTGATTTTCCGCATCATAAACAAAGATGGCTGCACCATAACCCAACTCCCTCATTAATGAATAGGCCAAAAGGCTTTTATCTGAACAAACTCCCAATTTTTTGTAGAGAACTTCATAGGGATAATCGGGTGCACTTTCAACGTCTTCCAACTGATTCAAATTATTTTCCGACAGAATTTTTTTAGCCTTCACTTCGTCATAGGTAATATTTTGTACAAAGGATAGAACCAACTCAACAATCTGGTCATCATTCAGGTTATTTTTTACTCCAAGCTCCTTTATTTTGGCTACCAACTCCGAAATGGTCTTGTCTTCGGTGGGATGAGTCAAAAACATATTGAAATATTCTTCTTCCCAATTTTGTGCAAGCTCTCCTTCATAATAAGAATAAGTCTTAGGAAGATTAGAATAAAAATCATAATAGGAGTTAAAAAGAGTTTCTTCTATTGAATACTGTCGTCCGTTATATTCCCACTGGTAAGCTATTCTTACTGGATCAGTGGGCGCTGGTAATTTTACCGTTTCTATCGAATTATTTTTAGAGCCAACGTATTGACGCACTTTGTTTTCAATAATCTTTTCTCCGCCCATCCAAAAAAACACCGAAACAAGCATAAACAATAACAACAATTCCAAAAAACCGCGCAAAAATTTTCCAAATAATGGCTTATTTGTGGTATTTTCCATAGAATAAAAATCATTGTCATTCCCGTGAAGGCCTGCCTCGACAGCAAGTCGGGCGGGAATCTGGTCTTAAATCCTTCAATTTTCATTCTAACAGCTATTTGCTAAAAATTCAATTCTCAATTCTTTTGTTCTTTGGAAGAAGCGGATAAATCTTGCCTAAAAGATAGATGGATCCCGTAATAACCACATTGCCAGATGTTTTTTTCAGAAAATCCCTAAAAGCTTTATTTGTATGATGGACAATTTTGAAGTTTGAAAAATTGAGTTTTCTTAGATTTTTTGCAACAGTTTCTGGATTTTCTGAAATGTGAAGTAAGTCTTGCCCGGTCATCTCAAAACTTGTCAAAACAATATTTTTAGCCACAGGTATGATATGCGGTAACATTTTTTTGTAATCTTTGCCTTTTTTAAATGCTACCAGAAAAGAAAACTTTGTCTTGGGGTGAGCTTTTTTCAAGCTGTTGATAAAAATTTTCATTTTTTGCGGATTATGCGCACCGTCTAGAATTAACATTTTCTGACCGATTCTTACACTTTCCATCCTACCAGATAAAACTTTTTCTCGGAGACTCTTTCTTATTTTCGTTATATTTATTGGAAATCCATACCTTTTACTTAAGGTGCAAACTACTGAAAGTGCCAAAGCACAATTTTCTGCTTGATAGGAAGCATTAGTTTCCAGATCCAGATTTTTTAGCGAATAATTTTTAAAATTAAAATCAAATACTAATTTATTATTTTTTAAATTAATATTTTCAAAATTCACCCCCTCTTTTACATAATCTATCTCACACTCTTTTTTTGCAACTTGTTTTTCAAAAACATTTCTAACACTGGCATTTTGCCAAATTGACAGTACCTTATTCTCTTTTTGAATTATGCCAGCTTTTTGAAGGGCAATTTTTTCCAAAGTTTTTCCCAATATCTTTGTATGATCATGGCCAATTTTTGTTAGAACGCATAATTTACTTTTGCTATCGACAGTATTCGTAGCATCAAATAATCCCCCGAGCCCTGTTTCAATGATAGCATACCTTACTTTTTCTTTACGAAAGATACAGAAAGCCAAGACCGAGAGGATTTCAAAATAAGTTGGTTTTCCGAGCTTTGTCTTTTTCATTTTTTCAATAATTGGAATAATATCATTCAAATATTTACAAAATGATTTTTCAGATATGAGTTGCCCATTTATCTGAAATCTTTCCCTGAAATCAACAAGATATGGGGATGTATGCAAGCCAACTTTAAAACCCAAACTTTTTAGGATAGTACTGATATAAATAGCTGTTGATCCTTTGCCTGAAGTTCCGGCAATATGGATAACCCTTAGCTTATTTTGAGGATTTTGCAGCAAATTCAAAAAATGCTTGGTTCGCTTGAGCCCCCAATCACCCGGAAATTTCAATTCCCTATTTTGAGAAATAAATTGTTGCAGATAAGCTTCTGCTTCTGGCATTGAAGAAATAACCATTTTCTTTTATTTTCTGTGAAATAACTCTTTTCCATTGTCATTCCCGCGAAGGCGGGAATCTAGTCATTAAAACTTATTTACTGGATCCCCGCCTTCGCGGGGATGACACTTAAATATAAAAAATAAGCCTCTATATGGTATCTTGCCGCCACTAAAATTGCAAGATCTTGATTTAATCTCAATTAAAGGGTAAATTAGAAAAGTTAGTAATATCAATATTCCGAGGTCGTCTAATGGTAGGACAACAGGTTCTGGTCCTGTTTATTGGGGTTCGAGTCCCTACCTCGGAACTTTTCATAGAAAATAAAAAAGGAGGAATGATCGATGAAAGAAAGGACAATATTCTGTAAGCTCTATGATATCATCGGCGATTCCGATGTCACAGAGGAAGAGCGAAAAGTAGCATGGCAACAACTTTTGCCCATAGAAAACAATATTGGTTTTGCCATTCTCATTGCGGCAAAATATTCATGGAGGGAAATACCCAGCGAATACAAAGAAAGGGCCTGGCAAGAATTAATCAAGCGAAATGTAAAAAATGACAGCACTTCTCTGCATTATTTGTCAGTAAACGCTCCAGAACCATGGTGCAAAAAAGCCAGAAAAGTGGAATAAAATTTTTGACGAGAAAAATAAAAAACCCCTAAGTTTATACAACGAAGGGGTTTTGTTTTTGGCTTTAATTAGCTATTTTTTGATATTAAAAAACACTCTATTGACAGATAGATTAAAACATGCTAGACTATTACGATGATGAATGTTGACATCGATCTCCAGCAAGCAGGATATATGCAACCTGCTGGCGGATAAAACGATTGCATTCACATCACCCTAGGTATACTCTTCGGCTTTACCAACAGGGTTGCTACAATATCGGACCGAGGTGACCAAGGGAGAGATCTGGTCCTCCTCCTAAGGAAAAATCAATTATAGGACCCATCCTCAGTTTTACATAGTAAAGCTGAGGATGTTTTTTTATAAATAAAAACCCCAGATAACTGAGGTTTTTTTTGAAATAGTTTTTAAATTAACTTACCTTATATCTTCAAATATCTTCGGATGGCGATCATACTACTAGCCACACCCAGGGTACAACCCGTAATAATTTGAAAGCCTAGAAGCAACCAGAATTTGCTCCAGAAAAAACTCATGAAGCTTTTTGAAAGGATGGACTCGGAAATGTAAGGCGAAATAAAACCAACTGTAATGAGAAGAAGGATCGTTGAAATAATTGAAGCAGCCAAACCATACAATATTCCTTCGAAAACATAGGGTAAACGAATAAACAAGTTGGAGGCTCCAACCAAGCGCATAATTTGCATTTCTTTGCGTCGGCTATAGATAGTAATACGAATAGAGTTAAAGGTTATTAAAATTGAACTGATGGCCAAAATAGAGCTAGCAATCAGGCCCACCTGCCTTGCTTTTTCGACAAAAAAGTTCAACCTGTCAATTGCTTCTTTATTCTTTATGTAGTTAATCCTGCTAACCTCGGAAACAAACTCGGCATTATTCACAAATTCATAAATTGCCTGATATTGCGTTGGGCTTACAGCTTTGACAACCAGTGAAGCAAGTAATGGATTACTGCCTATTTCTTCCAAGGATTTCAAAATAGCTTCTTCGTTGGCATTATTTCTTTTGAAAATATCCAGTGCCTCTTCCTTGTTGACATACACCACTGAGCTTACCAGTGAATTTTTCTCAATTTCGGACTTAATATTGGAAATAGTCTCCTCATTCACGTCTTGGTTAAAATAGATGCTGATATTTGATTTTTCTTGAATAATTTTGATAGCAATATTAGACGTCATCAGTATTAAAAAGAGGATACTTAAAGTATAAAGAGACAACATTAAAATCATGGACGTGGCAATACTCAACCATCCATTTCTAAAAAAGTTTTTAGTTGCTTCTTTTATGGTTCTGACGATTATAGTAGACATATTTTTTATAGATAAATTTATACGAGTTTATATTTTCCAACCGGACAATCTCCAATTATTTTTCCATCTTCCAGAATAACAACTCTTTTGTTTATTTTATCAACTACATATTTATCATGACTGGATAAAATTATAGTGGTTCCCATTTCATTTATTTTCAACATCAATTTAATAATACCCCAGGACGAAACAGGATCGAGATTACCAGTCGGTTCATCTGCCACAATAACCATCGGCTTTTGGATTAGCGCTCTGGCAAAAGCCACCCTTTGCTGTTCGCCAGCACTCAATTGATAGGGAAATTTTTCCATCTTACTTCCCAGTCCAACAACATCCAAAACCTGTGGCACATTTTCTAGGATTTCTTCTTCGGACGTTCCGGCAGCTTCCAGAGCATAGGCTACATTTTCAAAGGCAGTTTTACTCGGAAGTAATTTAAAATCCTGAAAAACTGTTCCAATTTTTCTGCGATGCAAAAAAAGCTCTCCCTTCTTAGAAACATTTATCGGCTCTCCACCAAACAAGACTGTTCCATCGGTTGGAGCCTCTTCGGCATAAATCATCTTCAAGAGAGTGGACTTTCCAGCTCCACTTTTTCCAACAATGGAAACAAATTCTCCATCATTAATTTCCAAATTTATATTCTCAAGCGCAGGAAAATTACCTTTATAAACCTTTGATACATTTTCAAATTTAATTACGGTACTTGAAGATGTTTCAGTTTTTAAATTATCGTCAGTCAATTTTTTTAAATTATTTTTTAATTATCCAGCCTCTTTTATCTCTCCTTAAATTATATATTATTTCTTCATGTTTTTCAAATAGGCCTCTATAAAAGAATCAAGATCTCCATCCAGAATTTTTTCTGCATTAACATCTTCATATTTTGTACGATGATCTTTAACCAACCTGTAGGGATGCAACACGTAGGATCTTATTTGGCTCCCCCACTCTGCCGAAACAAAATCTCCTCTAATTTTATTCTTTTCCTTTTCGGCTTCCTCAAGGTATTTTTGGTGCAACTTGGCTTTCAAAATTTTCATGGCCTCCTCCTTGTTTTGCAATTGACTTCTTTCGTTTTGACAAGTCACAATCATCTCCGTCGGCAAGTGTGTAATTCGAACAGCACTGTCAGTTGTATTGACGCTTTGTCCACCGGCACCCGAAGACCGATAGACATCAATTCGCAGATCCTGAGAATTAATTTTGACTTCTTCGATTTTTTCAATAACCGGTAAAACTTCAACCAAGGCAAAAGAAGTTTGACGCAAATTATCTGAATTATAGGGAGAAAGTCTCACGAGCCTGTGAACTCCTGCCTCACTACGAAGATTGCCATAGGCAAACAGTCCAGAAATTTCAAAAGTAGCACTTTTAATCCCCGCTTCTTGTCCGAGCGATTGCTCTATTATTTTTGTTTTAAATTTATGCTTTTCAGAAAATCGCAGATACATCCTAAGCAACATTTCTGCCCAATCTTGAGCATCCACTCCGCCTGCTCCGCTATGAATTGAAAGAATGGCATCCGAACGATCATATTTTCCGCTAAAAATTGTCTTGAGTTCCAGTTTATTCAGTATTTTTTCTAGATCCTTTATTTTTTTCTCTATTTCTTTTTTTTCCGACCGATCATCCCCTTTTGATTCCGAAAGTATTTTTAAAAATTCATCTGATTCAGCTAATCCATCTTCAATTTGAGAAAGTTCTGAAATTTCTTCTCGCAACTTCTGAATTTCTTGTGTTATCTTGGAAGCTTTCTGTGAATTTTCCCAAAAGTCAGACTTTAAGGTTTTTTCTTCTAACTCAGATATTCTTTTTTTCTTGGCAGAAACGTCAAAGGCAGTCGCTCAAAAGAGCGAGTTTATCTTTTAATTCAACTATTTTTTGTTGAAGTTCTTTCATTTTTTATTATTGCTCTAACAAAAGTAAAGATGCCATCAAAGCGATTCCAATAACAAAAGCAACCAGTTGTCCGAGAGATTTTTTAATCGCAACTTGTTTGTGCATTTCTGGAATCAAATCAGAGCTGGCGATGTAAATAAAACCACCGGCTGCAAAAGGCACAAGAAATTCAGAAATTCTAGACACATTAAAGTTTATTAAAAGTACGACTATGGCTCCGGCTACAGCGAAAAGAGCGGATAAAAAATTGAATAATAAAGCTCTGGCTCGCGAAAAACCCCCGTAAATTAAAGCCCCGAAATCACCGATTTCTTGAGGTATTTCATGAAGAATTACAGCTATGGTTGTAGCCAAGCCAACAGGCACGCTCACCAAAAAACCTGCCGCAATTATCATGCCATCAATAAAATTATGAATTCCGTCACCTGCCAGAATAATGTAAGAAAGAGGATGCGGATGTTTTTCGCATGGTAATTTATGACAATGTCTCCAATGAATAAACTTTTCCAAAACAAAAAAAGCAAGAATTCCAAATAAAATCAGAAATGGAATGGAAAATTTTTCTGATGATTCATTGAAAGCCTCTGGAATGAGATGAATAAAGGCATCCCCCAAGAGAGTCCCAGCTGAAAGACTAACGAGATAGACCAAAATTCTTTCAAGCTTATCTTGTTTAACAGAAAAAGCAAAAACACCGATAAGTGAAATCAGACTTACAATAAATACACTTATGATTGTATATGCCCAGATACTTAGCATGTTGATTATTTTTTTTGAAATTCAAATTTCAAATCTTTGGTTAATGTCCCCTCCTGATCGAATTCTCCCTTGCTGGTTTTGAGATGAACTTTAACTGGGATAGTTCCGGCACCGGATTGTTTTTGAATTAATAATTTGTAATTATCTTCTGTTACTGTATCGGGCAATGTATAAACAATCGTTCCATTAACTTCGCGTCCCATCACCACATCCGCCTTAAAACCAAAATAAGTTTTATTAAATTCTTCAGCAGTTGCAATTCGACTAACCATGTGATTGGAAACAAAAGTTGATCCCTTCGGAACATAGACTCGAAGATATGAATGATAATCGCTGGTCCTCCAGTCTCCATAGGGGGCGGTATTTTTATATTTAATATTCAAAGTTGCAGTAGGTTTTTCTTGGGTAAAATCAATATCATAGTTAATTTCACGACGAATATAATAATCAGTTTTGAGAGCTCCCATATTGGCGTCTACTGCCATCAAATAATCTCCTCCCCAATCTTTGGCTACAGTCCCGTCCCAATAAACACTGGCGGCTAATTGTTGCAGGTTTGGATCAGTAAAGTTGATCATCATATTCTTGTTTTTCATTTCATTGTGAAATAGTTCTGCAATTTTTGTAATATTTCCAACATTAAATAGTTTGTCCATAATCATAGGAGCCATTTTTCGGAGAATAGCTTTGCGATTTTGTGTATCCAGCTCCGGATTCATGAGGTAAGCTTTTTCAACAATTTCCTCAAGCTTACGTGATGCATTTTCACTATTAAATTCACCTGAATATCCTGGCACAGTTATTGGTCCAGTGAGGCCAAGAATATCATCCAGAACTTGAGAATTCACTGCGATAACACCGTCGAACTGTTTGCTATTTCCGCCAGCTAGACGGAAAAAATATTTGGCCTTTTCAACGTTAGTTGGAAAATCGGGAGAAAAATTACTATCGCGCAATTTCCACCTTTTGATTTGCATCATCCTCCCAAATGGGAATGGCGCCGGCACTTTAACCTGAATGCGCTGATCCAAGAGATTGGCATCTTCGACAAAAGTAGACGTCACATT
The DNA here is from genome assembly GCA_964547585.1 of uncultured Bdellovibrionales bacterium. GTDB lineage: Bacteria > Patescibacteriota > Minisyncoccia > Moranbacterales > UBA2206 > CAZSCF01. Next base: position 33,654 of record CAZJOI010000006.1, on the reverse strand, counting down.
TCCATTTTTTATTTTTATAATTGCATACTGTCCAAAAAAACCTCCTCCCGGACGAAGCTCGGCTTCATTTTGAAGCATCACCAAAAAAGTTTTTTCTTGATTGTCATTTTGATTAAACGCTCCAACTAACTTATCCAGTACATCTATTTCTTTTTTACTATCTTCCTGTATTGGCAAAAACTTGGAGATGTTATTAAGAAGCGACAAAGACGAAAAGGCAATTGTTTTTTTATTTGATTGGAAAAAATAAAAAGCAGAAAAACCAACTGCAATTAACGCAATAATGACAAGGATTATGATAACGGACTTTTTGGAAATTTTTCTCATTTAATTGTTTATTTATTTTTTATATATTTGATTAATTTTTTGAGCTGACTCATTCCAACTGAAATTAGTTGCTCTTTTTTTATTTAAATTGCCCTTGGATTGCATTTCAATAGAATCGTCGATTGCAGACAAAATGGTTTTTGCTAAACTTTTTACAGATATTTCTTGAGCATAGAATGCCCCATCTCCCAAATATTCTCGATTATTAGGGCGATCGAAACAAATTACCGGAAGGCCTGCGCCCATATATTGCAGAATCTTACCACTTGCCTGTCCTGAAAAAGAATCTTTGGGATCTATGCCGATATCGCTGGCATTCAGAATTTCCGGTAATTCAAAATAATTAAGTGGACTAATAAGACGAACATCCTTTTCTAGACCATTTTCTTTAATAAATTTTTCCGCTCCTTCAATGGGGAAACCTGCTAAAATAAAGAAGGGGTTTTGGCTAATTTTCAGAACTTCTTTTATGGCTTCGAAGAGGTAGGCAATACCTTTGTTGGAAACCAACGCTCCCGTATAGGCAATAACCACTCTGCCCGAAGGTAATTCAAGATTTCTCCTAGATTCAATCTTAGAAGGTAGGTTTTTATAATGTTCCACATTCACTCCATCCAAAACGACTTCGAGTGAATCGCTCTTTCTTACTTTTTTTATTTCCTCCGCATTTTCCCCAGAACTAACTATAGCAAAATCACTCAAATTATCAATACGCTTTTCTACCCATGAAAATATTTTATTCAAAATTCCAGCCTTCAAGTAGGCATGTGAAACCATTTCCTTTGTCAGGCTTCCATGAAAATCCCCTATTAGTTTTATTTTTCTCCAAAAAAATATTTTTTGCACTATCCAACCAATCAAAATTCCTTCGTGCAAATGTCCATGAATAATTTCAGGCTTTTGGGTTCTGGCCAAATTAAAAACTTTCCGCAGCAACATCAAGTCCAAAATTATTTTTTGCCAATCTGGTCCGGCTTCCAATTTTTTATACCAAAAAAGCAATCGCCTGATCCTCCTCAGATCGATTTTGGTTTTAATTTTTTCTGGTATATTACCTCCAATATGATAGGTGGCAATAGTAATTTGATTACCTAGTTTTTCTAGCGCCAAAGCTTCTTCCAATATCCGAATATGTGTACCTCGATGGGAAAAAAAAGGAGTTGGTGCTATGACCAAGACTTTCATCAGCTATAAACTTTATATATAATTACAAATATAATTTTACCCTATAAACACATCCTTGGCAAAAGATTTTTTTACAGTTATAATTAGACCATGAAAATGCCTGAAATAAAGCTGAATAAACATCATCTATTCTCCCTTTTTGTTCTTTTCTGGATAGGACTTGGAATGCTAGGTCTGTTTTTGACTATGCTGGGTATTTTTTATAAGGCTATTCTTTTGACATATTTGGCGATATTTGGAATTTTGTTTTTGTACTTGTTAATTGCTAACGCCAAGGCAATAAAATTTAGTTGGTATTTTTACACGGCTACGGTAATTTCACTGGCAACTATTTTTGTTTTTTCCTATTTTACAACTCCAACAATCTTTTCTGGTCGTGATCAAGGATCGCTCAGTGAGTCAGCCATTCGCTTGACTCAAAATCATAAGCTTGAATTTTCTTCTGAAACTTCCAAAGAGTTTTTTGGCATCTATGGCACTGGCAAAGCCTTGAATTTTCCAGGGTTCAACTATGTTGCTGATGGCAACCTAAAAACCGGCTTCCCTCTTGGATACATTTCATGGTTAGCAATTTTCTATTCCATTTTTGGTTTGAGCGGTTTTATTGCTGCCAACGGATTGTCCTTTTTGATATTCATCCTTTCTTTTTATTTGCTGGCCAAAATTTTTCTGAAATCAGATTCAGCTCTAATTTTGGTTTTGCTGACAATCACTACCTTCGTTTTTTCTTGGTTTTTTAAATTTACCTTGAGTGAAAATTTGGCCTTAGCGTTGCTGTGGTTTTTTATCTATGAATTTATTTTATTTTTGAAAAATACAAAACGCTTTTTCTTTTTAGCCGCATTGATCTCTTTGGGGTTTTTGGCTTTTGCCAGAATTGAGGCCTTGGCCTTTTTTCTTATGATGATCGTTACGCTTTTCCTTAAATATAAAAATTGGAGAAATATCTATGCTGCCATTGGCAAGAAAGTTTTGTTTTTTGCGGGAGGAATTATTTTGATTTATCTTACAAGTTTATTTGTAAACAAAGAGTTTTATATGGTTCTCGCTAAAGCCATCCTCAAGCCTTTTATTGAAACAACGGGAAGTTTGTCTGGTAGAAATTTTTCTTCAATTTTCTATGCCAGTCATATTTTTATCGTCTATTCCTTATTTAACTTTTTATTATTAGGAATAATTGGAATCATCTACCTTTACAAACAAAAAAAATGGGAGATGCTAATTCCTTTTTTCATAACTACTCCGGCTTTTGTCTATCTTTTTCTTCCTAATATTTCACTGGATAGTCCGTGGATGCTTCGCAGATTCCTATTTGCCGTTATCCCAGTTTGCATCTTTTATACAGTTTATTTTTTAGACAACATTTCTCGAAAAAGAATATACTTCTATGCTCTATCCCTGTTGCTTTTTATTATTAATCTTTTTATTTTTGTCCCCTATCTGAATTTTTCTCCCAATAAAAATTTATTGCCTCAAATCGAAACACTTAGTGAAAAATTCAGCAATTCTGATTTGATTTTGGTTGATCGCGAAGCTACTGGAGATGCCTGGTCAATGCTTACTGGTCCCATGAGTTTTCTCTATGAAAAACAAGCCGTCTATTTTTTCAATCCAGAAGATCTGGATAAAATCGACTTAACGAAATTTAGTCAGGTTTATTTTATTATTCCAGATAAAAACATTTCCTTCTACGAAAATTCTGGTTTATACTCAAGACTGGAAATAAAAGAAAGCTATGTGATTGAAAATAATGTCTTGGATGTTTCCAATCGCTTCAATTTACCAGAAAAAAAAGATATCCTAACCGAAGGAAAGATTTATTTATTAAAACAATATGCTTTTTGACCTAACTCCAGAAATCACTCTGGATAAAGAAAATCAAAAAAAATATCTCTACGCTCGAGTCATACTCTATGTCTCGGCCCTTGTTTTTGCTTTTTTTGCAGCTTTTACGATAATCTTTCCGACTCGTTATTTTTCCTTTTCATTTCTTAATCCCAATTCAAAATCCAACACCATCGTCAACCCACGAGATGAGACTGGCAACTCACCTGATCGCGGAAAAATTATGGCGAACAACAAGTTTATTTTTGACGCAACTCTTTTAGGAAATTTTTCTGAAGCTAAAATAATTTTTCGTCTAAATAAAAAATCTTCTGAAATTGATGGTGAAAAAATTTCTATCAGAAAATCATTTCAAGCCTTCCTTTATCCAGAAGGCTCCCCTTTTGGCTTTAGGGATGGAGCGCTTCTGAAAAATTTGGAAAATTATTATCTCGTTTCGAATGGAAAACTGCGAAAATTCAAAGACAAAAATACTCTCTCTCTTCTGGGATTTTCCACGGAATCATTTCAAGAGGTCTCTATTGAAGATTTAAATTATAATGCCCAAGGAAACAATATTTCTGATACCTCTACCTATCCAAGCAATTCCCTCTTTAAAATAAATAATGATTTTTATATCCTATCAGATACTAAATTAACTAAATTCATTAGTGATAAAGCTTATTTAAGCCAATATTACGCAGAACAAGCTATTCCCAAAACAGCAGATTTTTTGCAAAAATATCCCCAAGATGAAAATCAAATCGGCTTTGCTGATGGATCCCTGATTGCTTATGGGGAATCAGCCTATGCAGTTAGCGGAAATGAATCTTTCCCAATTGATAGCATTGAAACATTTGAAGCCATGGGATATAGATGGGAGGACTTGATAACTGTGGGCGGAGATGAAATATCTTTTTACACCAAAGATACGTTGCTTGATTTGGCTGAAGTACATCCTGACGGAACAATATTCTCTAGTTTTGATAAAAAATATATTACGCAAGACAAAGAGAAGCATCTTTTGCCATCAGAAAAAATTGCTTCCTCTTGGTCAAAAATAAATTCAATCGAGGTTTCAGATGAAAGTATTTCTATTTTCTCTGAATGCGATTTTAGGAAAAAATATTTGTTCTCAAGAAATTATTCTTGTATAGCATCCATAGATAATTTGCAAAATCTTCTAGGCAAGGACTATGAGTTTAATGTGATTTTTAACTCAGACATTAAGGTCGACTCTGCCGAAATTCAATTCAAAAAAAGCTACACTGTTGCTAACTTCAAACGATTCATTGCCAATGTTATAAAAAACATAAAGAACAGTTATGTGGGACAAAATTAAATTTTTTAATAAATACGAGTTAACTATTTTCAAGCTACTAAATGATTCGTTAGTTCTTTTGATGTCCTTCTTTTTTCTTTTGGTTGTTGCGGATGGAATTCTGCCAGGAATTATTTCTAATTACTATGATCCTGCGATTGTTGTTTTACTGGTACTTGCTAACGTCCTTTTAATTTCTTTTTTGGAAAGAAAGATTAGCTTGAAATTAAAACAAAAAAGCAACAAAAAAACAACCGTTGCGTTGCTATTCATTCTTGTTCTCCTTGTTTCAAATACCTTCTTTCATCTCAATCTTTGGCTTAATCTTTTTCTCACTCTTCTTTCTCTTTTGATTGGATATTTTATTTATAAAGTTTTCTCTGAAGACTAAATTTTTAGCTTTTTAAATACTCCAGAGTTTCTCTGGCACATTTAATCCAAGAGAAGTTTTTGAGTTGTTCTGTGCCTTTTTGAATCAAATCATTTCGCAATTTCTCTTCCATGAGAACTTGTTTTATTTTGTCAGCCAATTCATTTTCATTTGTGGCATCAAAGTAAAGAGCACCTTCTCCGCCTACCTCCGTAAGACTGGAATTATTAGCAGCAATAACGGGCACATGGGAAGCAAAAGCCTCTAGAATTGGCAGACCGAAACCCTCATAAAGTGACGGAAAGACAAAAACTTTCGCTCCACGCATCAAATTTCCCACATCCTCAAAGCTAAGTCGATGGGTTATTTTTATGTCATCTCGAAAATCACTTGCGTTGATTGCATCCAAAATCCCATCGCTCAACCAAGCATTTTCTCCAGCTAAGACTAGCTGTAAATTCATATTTTCTTTTTTTATTCTTTCAAAAGCCCTGATCAAAATTATGAGGTTTTTTCGAGGTTGAATAGCACCAACATAAAGAATATAGCCTTTGGCTATTCCAAGTTTTTGTAAAAGCTCTTGTTCTTTTTCCAAGTTCCTCACATTAGAAAAGTTTGCCTCATCGAAACCATGATAAATAACTTTGATCTTTTCTTTTTTTATTTCTGGATAAAATTTTAGAATATCATTTTTGGTGGACTCAGAAACAGCAATTATTTTATCAGAATTTTTAATAGCATAGTCGGAAAAAAAATTTAATCTGTGCAAATCCTTCTGTGGGAAAAAACGCGGAAAATATTTAAAAGCGAGATCATGAATAGTAACAATCGTTTTCAATTTTCTTTTTCGAATAAAGGGCAGTGTTTGCATTGGCATCCAAAGCACATCTGGGCAATCTTTCCATATTTCAAGTGCAAATCGGAGTTGTGTCCAAGATAAAAAAAGTGGTATTTTTTTTATTTTATAATTTCCAAATTGAGGCGGAACAAGCTCTGGATTAAAATCGCTTCTGTGATAGACAAAAAAATCATCGGTTTTGGCCAACTTTCCAAAATTTTTCAAAAGATTCCAAATATAAACTCGAGTACCATCAATCCTTTTGGCATCTAGGTCTGCTGCCTGAATAGCAATTTTCATCGGGTTATTTTTTACTTGATACACATATTATCTAAGAATTTCTTGAGCTTTTCTCCGATTTCTGGGTGCTTTAGCCCAATTTTTATGCTGGCTTTGAGAAAATTTAATTTATCTCCAGTATCCAACCATTCGCCTTCCAGTTCCTTGCCATAGATTGGTCTTTTATTTTCCAACATTAAATCAAAAGCATCGGCCAGTCTTATTTCTCCAGACTTACCGCTTTTCATGTTAGCCAGTATTTGCATAATCTCAGGTGTAATTACATATTTTCCAACTGCAACTAAATTTGAATCGGTTTCTTCGGGTTGTGGCTTTTCAACAAATTTTTCTATCTTCAAAATATTCTCGCTAAGTTTTGTTCCTTCAACTACACCGAATTTAGAAACTTCAGATTTTTCAACCTGACTTAACCCAACCACACTTTCTCCATATTTTTCATAGGTATCTATCAGTTGTTTTGAAGCTGGAACTTTGCTGTCATAGAGACAATCTCCAAAAATTACCAAAACTGGTTCATTATTTAAAAGATGAGCAGCTTGAAGAATGGCATGACCGTCCCCCAATGGCATTGATTGTCTTACATATGAAAATTTGGCTAAATTAGAAATCTTTTGTACGGCCTCTAGCAATTCCTGCTTATTTTTTTCAACCAAGGTATCTTCCAGCTCATAGGAAACATCAAAATGATCTTCGATAGCTCTTTTTCCTCGTCCAGTTACAAAAATAATTTCTTCAATACCAGAGGCGACAGCCTCTTCTACTAGATATTGAATAACTGGTTTATCCACAATTGGAAGCATTTCTTTTGGTTGAGCCTTGGTGGCTGGTAAAAATCTTGTTCCAAATCCGGCTACTGGCAAAATCGCTCTTTTGATTTTTGTCATTTTTGTTATAGGCTTTTTGTGTCCAATTGACACATGGGCTTTTAAATTAATTTTTTCTTAGCTATTTTTTTTAATTCTTCGTTGAATTCTTGGATGGCTTGATTAATAATAGGATCGAATTTTTTATAGATTTCTTTTTCTTTAACAATATTTCCAGCTTCCAGTAACGAATCAAAGGTTCCGGCATCCAACCATTCCCCTTTTATTTTTTGAACTGTAAGTTCCCCCATTTCAAGATATTTGTCATTAATGTCTGTTATTTCTATTTCCCCTCTTTCTGATGGAGCCAAACTTTTGGCTATTTCTACAACTTTTTTATCATAGACATATAGGCCTGTGAGAGCCCAGTTACTCACAAATTCCTTGGGTTTTTCTACAACTTGAATGGCTTTGCCATCTTCATCAAACTTCACTACACCAAATCTTTCCGGATCCGTTACTTCTTTAGCAAAGACCATCCCGCCTTTTTCAAATTTTTTAATATTCTCGGCCAGATCGTCTTCAAAAATATTATCACCCAAAACCATTGCCACATCATCATTGTCAATAAAATTTTCTCCAACAATAAAAGCATCGGCTAGTCCCTTGGGTGTTTTTTGCACTTCAAAAAAAATATTTATGCCCTGATTTTTGAAAATAGAACCCAAGAGATTCAAAAATTGCCCACTGTGCTCCGGAGAAACAATCACCAAGATGTCTTTGATGCCAGCTTTGATCAAGGTATTCAGCGGATAAAATATCATCTGCCTGTCATAGATTGGCAAAAGTTGTTTTGATGTTGTGGCTGTAAGCGGAAAAAGCCGCGTAGCTGTTCCACCAGAAAGTATAATCCCCTTCATAAAAATAATTTTAAATTTTCAATTTTAAATTTTAATTGAAATCTAAACAATTTAATTTTTAAACTAAATTTTTTAAAAAAATTATAAGTTTACAATTTTTTGTATATTGGAAACTTTTTACACAATTTTATCACTTCCTGATGAAGTTTCTTTAAAAATTTTTCATCCTTGTGATTTTCAATTGCAACTTTTATCCATTTGGAAATTATTTTGATTTCTTTCTCTTTCATACCGCGAGTAGTGATGGCCGGAACACCAATGCGAATGCCGCTAGGATCCATTGGTCCACGTGGATCATCTGGAATCATATTTTTATTCAGGGTGATGCCGATTTTATCCAAAGCTACTTCCGCTTCTTTGCCGGTTACACCCTTGCTACCAAAAACATCCACCAACACCATATGATTATCCGTACCACCAAACATCAATTTGAAACCATGTTTCTTGAGTTCAATTTCCAGAACCTTGGCATTTTTAATAATTTGCTTGGCATGGGCTTTAAAAGAAGGCTTTAATGCTTCACCAAAAGCCACAGCCTTAGCGGCAATATTATTCATGTGCGGTCCACCCTGAAATCCAGGAAAAGCTGCTTTGTCGATTGCTTTGGCGAATTCTTTTTTACAAAGTATCATGCCACCACGTGGTCCACGCAGTGTTTTGTGGGTGGTTGTGGTTACAATATCAAAAAATGGAACTGGATTTGGCAAAGCCTTTCCAGCAATGAGTCCGGCAATGTGTGCAATATCAAACATTGTAATGGCTCCAACTTTTTTGGCAATAGCACAAAACTTTTTATAATCAACTTGTCGGGTATAGGCAGAAAAACCAGCCAACATTAGTTTTGGTTTTTCTTGCATGGCTATTTTTTCCAATTCCTTGTAATCAATAAGTCCATCGGCCTTGGTTTTGTAGCGAGTAAAATTATATATTTTAGCTGAAAGTGTTACTGGATGACCGTGGGTTAAATGGCCTCCATGAGACAAATCCATGCCCAAAACCCTATCTCCAGGCTTTAAAACTGCGCTATAGACAATCATATTGGCTGGAGCACCTGACAGGGGCTGAACGTTAACATGTTCGGCTCCGAAGAGCTTTTTAGCCCTTTCGATCGCCAAGGTTTCAACAACATCAGTATATGTTTGTCCGCCATAATAACGATGTCCTGGATAACCTTCGGAATATTTATTAGTAAAAACACTGCCCAGTGCATCCAAAACAGCTTCGGAAACATAGTTTTCAGAAGCAATCAGTTCCATGCCTTCTTGCTGACGCTTGAGTTCGCCAAGCATGGCTTTGTAAACTGCAGGATCTTGTTTTTTAAGATTGTTATATTTCATTATTTTTTATTAATACAAATATTTTTCATGCCCATTGTCATTTCCGCGTAGACCTGCCTCGACAGCAAGGCGCACGAGAATCTAGTCAATTACTATTTTCTGGATCCCCGCTTTCGCGAGGATGACATAAAAAAATTAAATCAGATCATTTGACTTGAAATTTAAAATTATTTCTTCAAATATTCTTTTAACGCTTCCTTGTAGCTTCGCAGTGGATTGAGTTTTGTATTCAAAAGTACCGAATAGGCCGGTCTTTTGGCGGGTCGCGGAAATTCTTCGCTTCCAACCGGAATAACTTTAGTCTTAACCTTAGCTTGTTGATATAATTCTAGGACAGCTTCGTACCAAGTGCAAGGCTCGCCATTTACAATATGATAAATTCCAAAAGGCTTATTGGCTTCAATGATTTCCTTGGTTTTTTTAGCCAAATCAGGTGCATAGGTAAAGCAGCTCATCTCTTCATCAACAACCTTAACTCCACTTTTTTTATTTTTAGGATTTTTACCAGCTTCCAACATCACATCGAAAAAACTTCTTTTGGCTCCTTCAATTTGAGCAGGCTTACCAAATATTTTTGAAGGTCTGATGATATAATATTTTTTGGTATTTTTTTTGACATTTACTTCGCCCAGAAGTTTCGATTTACCATACTTATTAATCGGGATTGGCTTGTCATTTTCCTTGAATCCAATTTGCGGCACAAAAGATTCATGTAAATGGCACGAACCACAAGCACCAGCGCAACCTGTTGGTTCTGGAATTTCGGGAAAACCGTCAAAAACGTAATCTGTGGAATAGTGCACCAATGTCGCACCAATTTTTGCCGCCACTTTGGCCAAATTTGCAGGGGCAATGCCATTAATCTTTTTTGCCAAAATAAACTCCTTGGCATCTTCTTCACACTTGTCCACGGCATTGTAAGCCGCTGAATTGATAATGAATTTTGGCTTGAGTTTTTTAATCTTTGTTTCAATTTCTTTGGGCTTAGTAATATCAATTTCTTCTTTGTCCCACGCCAAAACTTCAAAGTCCCTATCTTTTTTAAAGACTTTGACGAGTTCCTGCCCCAACATTCCCTTAGCACCAATGATAAGAATTTTATTTTTCTTATTTTCCATATTGCTTTGCGTAATATTCTTGATATTCTCCGGATTTGATATTTTTCCACCAGCTTTCATTATTTTTATACCATTCAATGGTTTTTTGTAGGCCATCTTCAAATGAAATTTTTGGTTCCCATCCTAATTCTTTTTTTATTTTCGAAAAATCAATAGCATAACGTTTGTCATGACCTGGTCTGTCTTTGACATATTCAATTGAGCTTTCATCTTTACCCATCAGTTCAATGATTTTTTTGGTAATTTCCATATTAGTTTTTTCGGCGTCTCCGCCAATGCAATAGGTCTCCCCCACATTACCTTTTCGCAAAATCAAATCAATAGCTGCGCAATGGTCTTCAACATAGAGCCAGTCACGCACATTCATGCCATCGCCATAAACTGGAACTTTTTTGCCTTCCATTAGATTGGTAATAAAAAGCGGGAATAGTTTTTCTGGGAACATAAATGGACCATAATTATTGGAACAATTGGAAATGGTCACGGGCAAGCCATAGGTATGAAAATAGGCTCTTACCAGATGGTCAGAAGAGGCCTTGGAGGCACTGTAGGGGCTTCTGGGGCTGTAGGGCGTGCTTTCGTTGAAGCATGGGTCATTTGGACCCAGATGACCAAAAACCTCGTCTGTCGAGATATGATGAAAGCGCTTGTTGCCATTGTTTTTGGCTGCTTCCAAAAGATTAAAGGTTCCCAAAACATTAGTCCTGACAAAATTTTCTCCATCCAAAATTGACCTATCCACATGTGATTCAGCCGCAAAGTTCACAATCACATCTACATCTTTGACCAATTCATTAACCAAATCTTTATCACAAATATCTCCTTTCACAAATTTGTAACGTGAATCATCAGAAATATCTTTCAAATTTTCCAAATTGCCAGCGTATGTCAAAGCATCCAGATTAACAATCTGATCCTCGGGATACTTTTTGAGAATGTAGTGAATAAAATTTGAACCGATAAAACCTGCTCCGCCAGTTACTAATATTTTCATATTTTTTAAATAATTTAAAGTTCTTATATTTTTTTTAAATTTTCGAGGGAAAGTTATTTTATCAAAAAATGTGTATCTTATAAAATGTTTTGTACGCATGTAGCGAAAATAAAACATTTTTTGCTATAAAATAACGCCTGAACAATTTTTAAAAAATATAAGAACACAAATTATAGGGTCTTTTTTATTTTCTCCGCAACTTTTTGCATTTCACCGTCCAGGTATTTCGTTGTTGGCCAAAAGTTAGCTAGGTTGTCACTAAATTTGCGCGGAACAAGATGAATATGAAAATGAGGAACATCCAAGCCAACCACTGAAACTGTCACAAAATCCGCTCCCACCGCTTCCTTGATTTTTATCATTAACTCTTTGGATTTTGCAAAACAATAGCACAAAAGTTCATCTGGAGTATCTACCATCATTTGATAATGTTCTTTGGGAATAATTAGAGTATGCCCAAGAGTAACGGGATTAATATCCAGAAAAGCCAAAATCTTGTCATCTTCATAGACTTTTTCAGCTGGAATTTCTCCCGCAATTATTTTACAAAAAATACAATCTGTTTTTTGTTCCATGTTTTATGTTGTATGTTATATGATTTTAAATGGTGAATTCGGATCTTTTTCATGGCGGACCTCATCCACATCTTCTTTCTTGCCGACTCCAGCATATAGTTTGTCCGGCAAGTTAATGCAATAGGCATCCACATCTGAAATGCATTTGTATCCATGGACTACGCCTGGTGGCACAATCGCAAAAACCGGATTATTTTCGCCAACCTCAATCTGCATTTCTTCTTTAAAAGTTAGGCTATTTTCTCTGTTATCCCAAAGATATAACCTGAAATTTCCCGGTCCCAAAAAAACAAAACCGTCTGATTGAAAATTGTGCTCATGAGGACCGCGAACCACCGCTGGCTTGGTCACACTCACATAGGACATCGTCGGAGAAAAACCACTCTCATCATTTCTCCATATTTCAGTCAACCAGCCTCTGGAATCTTCGTTTTTAAGCAGTTTTTTTATAACAACACCTTGTATCATAGTTTCTCATATTGTCATTCCCGCGAAGGCGGGAATCTAGTCTTGAATTTTAAGTTTGTACACTGGATTCCCGCCTTCGCGGGAATGACAAAAAATAAATAACTTAATTAAATACTGATTTAATAATACTAATATATTTTGCCTCAAAAAGCAAAAACCGACATTGCCGGTTATTTTCTGATTTTTATTCAAATTTTTCTCCCTTTTTAAAGGGAGATGTCCGAAGGACAGAGGAATTTTTACTGAAATATTTAGATTGTTTTATAAAAATAAAAATCCCCCTTAGTCCCCCTTTTCCAAAGGGGGAAAGCTATTAAAGATTATCCAAAACCATATCGGAATCTAGGATAAAATTTTGAGTCTTTTTTTCAAAGGCATTTTTGATGATATTCACGTTATAAAAAACGTCTTTAGTCCCAGCTTGTTTTTGCACCTTCAAATCATAGGACTCATTTTTCAATTCAACTGGAAGAAAATATCTAATTTCCACAGTCTTGGATGTTCCTAGCGGAACACTCACTAGTGATCCAAAATATTTTTTCTGAAACTCTTCTCCGAAATGCGGATCATTAAAATTATTGCCAGCTATGAACCATGAGCCATTGGGCACATAGACACGCAAATATGTCAGATAGTTTTTTGTCATCCAATCTCTTTCCTCCGCCGTATGATTGTAAGTTATTTTCAAAATAACTTCCGGAAATCCGCCGGAAAAATCAACTGCGTATTCAACTGATCTGCGAATATGGTAGTCACTTTTATAGGAAGCTAAATTGGCATCTATTACCATTAAATAATTACCTTTCCAATTTTCATCGACGCGTCCGCCCCATGTGGCTTTTTCAATTTGTTTTTGCAGTTTTTCGTCTTTGAAATACAGCTGGATGTCTTTTTTGTTCAAATCGGCCAGAATTATTTTAGCTAGTCCGAGCTTTCGTACGTTATTAAAATCGACGACTTTGCCAACTATCTCTTCGGCCAAATCGTTCATAATCGATTTTCTGGCTTGTTTTTCGATGCCCTGTTCGGCATAAGCTTTTTCTACTTGATATTCCAAAGCAATCACAGCATTTTCATCAGCATATGTTCCTGGATAACCTTCAATCTTAATTGGACCAGTCGCTTTCAAAAATGAAGTTAAAACATTGGTTGTAAGACCAACAACGCCATCAAGCTTCTCTTGGCCACCACCCAGCTGATAAAACTCTTCGGCTCTTTTGGCATTCTCAGCAAAATCCGGCGAAAAATTTGAATCTCGCATTTTCCAATATTTTGTGTGAAAAATTTTTTCAATTGGATATGGTGAAATTATTGTATTCGGCAATTTTGAATCGAAATTAGAAACATCTTGAATTTGCAAATCGGAAATTTTTCCATTTTTAATTTTCAAAATTCCAAATGATCCAATGAAGCCTCCACCTGGGCGAAGTTCCATATTGTTTTGAAAAAGAATCATGAAAGTTTTTTCCTCATGCCAATCTTTCAAAAAAAAGTCCGTTAAATATATCAGAACTTTGTTTTCCTCGCTTATCGGCAAGTTATCTGCCAAGTCGCTCATTCCTCCATTTTTTATTTGCGAAAAGACAAAAAAACTAATCAGAAATAATCCTGAAATTAGCCAGAAAATTATCCAAAACTTGGCCGAATATTTTTTAGACATATTTTTATAATCCCAAATGGCTATTTGAGATTCAGTATAACACAAGGGGGTCTAGCTGTTCAGTAATTTGTTCAAGCGAGCCTTGACTTCTTCAGGAGTCGCCTCTCTGCTGACAATTTGACTGACATTCTCAGAAGATTTTGGAGCCACAAAAGATTGATCTTCTTCGGTCTTGGAAGTAAAAATTGATTCCTCCGCCGCCACTGGCAAATTTTCTGGAGCACAGGCTTTTTTCTCAAAAGTATAATTTTCTTCAAAAGCTTCCAATTTTTTATTGGAAAATGGAAAGCATTCATTTATTTTTTTTGAAGCTTTTTCGCCAGCCGGCTTCAGATATTCTCTCAAAGATTCTAAATTTAAGATATTCTCATTTTTAGGGAAAAACTTTACGATAAAATATATCACACATCCAATGACGATACCCAAAATCAAACTAAGTGAAAACAACATCCAAAAATTTATTTTCGAAACAATATACGCAATCGGACCGTCGATAATTCGGATATCCAAGTCAGTTGTAATATCATAGTACTTGCTGAGAACGGCAATATCACTGGCCACAATTTGACGGCTGATTATTTCGGCTTGCAGTTGAACATCACTAAAAGCATCTATTTTAATGACTCCGCTCTTCCTCACTCTCTCTACTTTAATTTTGTCATTCCAGGAATTTTTTCTTTGGCTGTCTGACATATCGGATAAGTCATCTTCAATGTCAGGATTGAGTTCCAGCATTTTATTGTAGAAAGAAAGAGACTTGGGAATTTCTTCGGCATTGCGTAGAATCTGATCGATGTTTCTGGCGGCCACTTCACTTCTGGGCAAAAGCAAAATTCTCATTTCACTTTTATATGTCTTGGACATAACGATTCCGGCAATGAAAAAAATTACCGCTACTAAAACGAATGTAATCCAGAATATTTTTGACTTAAGTAAGGCTTTCATAGGCTTAAAAACTTTAATTATTTAGGGTCGTTCAGTCTAGCAAATTGTTATTTTTTGTCAATGTTTCGCAAATCTAAGGCAAATCTAAGGTTCAACCTTTAATTTTCTAAGGTTGAACCTTGGATTTTTTCAGCAAAAAAAAGAGGCAGTGATAATCATAATAGATTATACTGCCTCCGTCTCACTTTATGGCGTGAGACCTATGCCGTACCGGCTGCTGCTTTAGCTTCAGCCTCAGCTTTCGCGTCAGCATCAGCTTTTGCTTTCGCATCGGCCGCGGCCTTTTCTTCTGCTTCTGCCTCGGGCCGCTTTTTCGAGCGTCCAACGAAGATGCCGATAGCACCGAGGATAATTGCAATCACCATCGCAGCGATTGCAATTAACCGCGTGGTGTTTCCCTCAGCATAAGATGCATCAGCTTTCTTTTTGGCTTCATCGGCCTTTTTATTGACCGCCTCGATCCGCCCATTCATCGGCGTGACTTTTTCTGTTTCAAATTTCGCCAACGCTGTGCTGATTTTCTCATCGACACCATCTTCAATGGCCGTCAATCGAACATCGACCTCTTTGCTAATGGCATTGATTTTATTGTCGACGTACCTCTTGTCTGCCTTACCGGCGAATTTCTTTTCCGCCCTGTTGACTTTCCGCGTCAACAGCCCGACCTGCTCGGCCAATTTTTCATGCCGAATTAGGTAATTTTCGGAGCCTGTCGGTGCCGTTTGCACGGCCGGATCGCTGGTTGTCTTGCCATTGCTGGCAAGGATTAAGTCCGCCTTTTGAGCGGACGTTAACGCTAACGCCTTAGATGAAAACATCCCAAGCACTGCAATAATAACCGCGACCATAATGGCCAGATTTTTTTTCTTCATGGTTTACTTCCCTCCGTTTATTTCTGACCAGTCCGCGAAGACTTGGCTCATGATTTTGTCTGCTTCGGCCTGATTTTTCTTGATATCAGAACCGAACTTATAATTCCGCGCGGCGATTTCAAAATTATCCTTCGCCGCATTTAAGGCTTCTCTATCGCCTGTACACCCGTACAGGTCAAGATACAACCTTCCTCTTTCCGCCCGGAGACGTAAATTGTTGAGACTGTAAAAGTCGCAACCTTTTTTCTTGCCGTCTCCATAGATTGCAATCCGGTTTTTTTCCAGAGCGATATAAATGCTCTGCGGATCGCAATCTTTCGCCTGCGGTGGCGGGTAATAATTCACTTGCTGGCCGCCGCCACATACATTCGACGCCTCAACGACGTCTTCATATGCACGAACTTCCAGCATAATAACTCGCTCCTTAAAGGAGTGAGTTTTTCCAAATGACGCCCCGATAGCACCAGCACCAACACTGTCACCTCCAAACGGATTAGACATGCCGGTTCCAGCACCGACTGCAGTGCCACTATTTGCCGCATCAACATCATCCCTTCTCATAACAACTACGTTTGAAGTGTTTGTTTGTTGGCGCGCCTCGAGTAGGCACTTTGAAAGAACTTCTCCCAGAGTCCAGTCTATATCCCCCGTACAAGAAAATTCTCCGAGCAATGCTGCATTCGGGATTTGATTTAAGATCCGAATTTCATCGCTTGTCGCTTTTTCTTTCTTTTCATACACGGTCGACTTCAATTTCTGGCCAGAAAGAGCATCGAAAAACGATCCTCTTTTGTCCAAAAATCTTCCGGAAGAAGATGCTCTTTCTAATTTTTTAATAGAAAACGATTGATACGAATAATCACATCGAATCATTTCCCATTTACCAAATACACTCCCGCCGGGGCCAACACCAACTCCCATCAAAGGCGCCTGCAACGGCGTGGTAACTATTTGGTTACCCTCTACCCCGCTCACCTCCTGACGTTGCTTCTGCTGATTCAGTTGCTCCTGCCGCTGCTGTTGCCAGGCGTTTCCGCCTGTAGCAGCAGCAGTGTTGGTGTTTCTAATACTTATATCCTGCGCAAGCGCGAAGCTTGCGAAGAACACTAAAAACGCCGCGGCCACAATGGCCAAAGAAAACTTTTTCATCTCTTCCTCCTTCGACCCCATGGGCCTCTTTTTTTATTTTTATGATTTTGTTTTATATTCAATTGTCAAAGAAATCTTGACAACACTATTTTCCGCCTTTCCACTATTTTCCGTAAAAAAATTTATGAAAAATAGCAGAAAGACAGATTAGACATAGCGTTATCAGAACTGAGCATTCTAGCAGAAAACAGGGTTTTTGTCAACTATCTGCGTAGTCTAAGAAAAAATGGCCTACTGCGGCCAAAATTAGTACAAAGTTAAGTTAGTCAAAATTGTCATTCCCGCGAAGGCGGGAATCTAGTCTAAAATTATTTTTTTACTGGATCCCCGCCTTCGCGGGGATGACAACTCAAATATTTATTTGACCATTGACGCTTTCAGTACCAATCTTTTCAGATTAGTTCCAAGCGGCCAACAAGTAGATAGAGTCAAAATTGAATTATCAGTATTTTCAAAGATTCTCTCATCATCTGGAGCATCAATATATTTACCACTCACCATATATTCATAGGTAATAACCCTGCCATTTTTTTGAATAGTTTTGATGTTTATTTTATCGCCATTTTCCAATTTATTCAGATCCTTAAAAATGTGATTATAGTTTCCTTTTGCCCAAATGTAATTACTAGAATGGCCGGAAATTACCGCGTTACCAAGCTGTCCTGGAGTGGCTGTACCTGCGTAGTGGCTCACCCCCTTTTCCAAATCAGTAAGCATTTCTTTTTCATTTTCACTTTTTGACCAAATCATTGGTGCTTCAACATTGATTTTGTCGATGCGAACCAAAAAGATTGTTTTTGAATTCCCAGTCAAATCATCCGGATCATAGCCATTAACTATTTCTTGCTTGTCAGTGTATTTATCACCATCCGTATCAGCATTAATTGGATTAGTTCCGTGAACATATTCCAAATAGTTTGGCAAAAGATCCTTATCCGAATCTTCGTCTAGGCCTTTTTTGCTACCACTCAAACCATAACGACTTGCCCAATCGGCATAGCTTTCCAAAGAGAAAACAGTGCCACCGAGCCTTTTCTTGAATTCTTCATTCAGATCGAAGTCTGAAATAACATTTTTCTCAGGAGAATATTCCTTGGTCCGACTAAAATCAAAATTTACCAAATAAAATAGCCCAAAGAAAACAGCCAAAAAAAGGCTGGCAAAGAGCACAACCTTTTTTAAATTCAAACTTATTTTTTGAAATATTTTTAGCATCTTTAAAAAGTTAGAATAACCTTGTTGAATTTATTTAACTTTAGCAACGCCCCTTGTTCCAGCAAACACAATCAGGGAAGCAAGAGATGCAAGCCCGGCCAAGATAAACATATCGCTTCCGGTGGCTGGCAATCTTTTTCCATTTTTATCATATTTATAATGATGGCCATTTTTATTACGACCATCAATATCAACATCAGAAGATGTTTCTTGATTTGTAACTGCGCTACCACCTGTGACTGATTGAGATTGGCTTTGGGATTGAGAAGATGCCTGTGACTGTGACTGAAATTGACTTCCTACCAGACTCAATTGTTTTTGCTTTTGAGATTGGCTTTGGGATTGATCTTGAGATTGAGTAGCACTACCACCTGTTGCAGTAGCTGTGTTGGTGTTGTCATTATCAATATCAATGTCAGCTAGAGTACTATTGACACCAACAAACATGCCGATAACTAAGATAGCCATCGCTGAGCCATAAAATAAGCCTTTTTTTATCTTCATATGTTTGAAATTAAAAAATAAATTAATTAACTGTGAATAATGGCATATAGCCGAACTTTTGTCAAGTCAAAAAACCATACTCGAAAAAGTTATGGTTTTTTATTTGTGTTTGTTTTAGATCTCAATCTCGGCTAGAACTGGACTGCTACTTTTGTTTCCTGACTGTCTCTTTGAATGGTCAACTCAATCTTGTCCCCTTTTTTGTATTTATAGAGCAAATCCGACAAATCATTTTGCAAAGAAACTTTTTCACCGTTAACTGCAGTAATGGTGTCATCTATTTTGAGACCAGCTCTCTGACCATTCGATCCGGAAATTATAGCTAGGCCTTCTTGCCCTGAAGCAGAAAAAATAAGTGCTCCACTTTCTTGATTCAGGTTGCTACTGAGCACATAGGCCTTGGTAAGCGGAATATAATACACGCCCAGAGAAACGCTAGTTTCTAGTTCTTTTTTAACCGCCTTGTCGACAACTTTCTTAACTTTATTAGAAGGAATAAAGAAAAAATCTTTTTGATTGGATCCGGCTATCCCAATTACCTGGCCAGTATAATCAACTACCGGTCCTCCTGTGTAATATTGCTGTGAATCGCTATTAAAATCTGTCTGAAAAACTCCATTCATCTTGTCAGAATACGAAATAGCTTTTCCTGACAAGCTAAAGGTGGGATCGAATGTGCTAATAAGGCCGGATGTATAGCGATTGGTAAATGTCTTGGAGCTACTGCCAATGGCTATGATTTTTTCGCCCGGAGTCGAATCATCTGAATTTCCCAAAGAAATAACCGGCAAATTGTTGTTATTTATTTTTAGAAATACCAAATTACTATACGAATCTACACCTGAAAGTTCTGCTTCATGGACTCCCCCGCCCTGAAGAACAACCTTATATTTTGAATTAGGAATAACATTTTCCATATAAGTCATAATCAACCCATCACTAGTTACAATTGTTCCCGTTGTATTATTAAAAACAGCTGCGATATTTTTATTTTTAACTGATGCTTCAGTATAGGAAAGAACATCCACAACCGAAGAAGCCACTTTGCTGGAAATTTTTTCTATGGAAGTTTCTTCTTTAACATAGATCTGCTCAGTTTTATTTATGATGGTAACATCCTCAGCTGATTTCTTTAAAAATTCATACTTTGAAAAAAGTGAAGTTGTACTAATATATGGAAAAAAATAGCGATTGCCAATAATCCCGCCCAATCCTCCAAGAATCAAGATAAATATTACAAAAAATATTTTTTTAATCTTAGACATAGAAATTTTAGACTTTAAGCTTTTAACTTTAGACTTTAGACTTTTTTTATATAACCGGTATCCACTTTGCGCTCAGTAAAACCAAAACTATCATTGCAGAAAAAAATATCATATTGGCAATTACTCTTTTGCGACTCAGGAGATTAAGAAAATAGCTCTGAGTCAAGTCCCATAGGACATAATAAAGTATAAGCATAACTACCCCCGTAGTCAAATATCCAAAAGGCCAAAAATTCATTGTCCAAACGATTTCCGTCATGATTAAAGCTAAGATAAAGCTATAAAGAAAGATCTTTCTCCGTTCTTTTTCTATGATAGAAAAATATTGATAGCTCACCAAAAAAGTAACAGCAAGACAAACCAACATCAGCACAAAAAGAGGAACCAAGAAATTTAAATATAGACCGTAAGAGGACGTGAAAGAAAAGAAAATTGTCGTAGAAGTCACGGCCATCAGCATTCCTCTGGCCGTCTGATCACCCAAATAGGCTTCCAAGCGACAAATTCCCAGAACCAACAAATAAAACATAGCTGAGGATAGGATGATAAAAATCTGTTGTTCGTAAACTGGGGCAATAAGACTCAATAGTGCTATAGAAGAAATAACAAAAAAAACAGGCAAAATAGAAAACTTCCATTTTTTGGCCATTTTTTTACCCTCAAATAGAGCGGCGGTCGTCAAAAAAAATAAAACAATTGGCAGTAAACTCGATTCAAAGACAATCAATTCCAAACCAAGGAAATAAATCAAACTCATTAAAACTAACTTGAATCTATAAACCATATCTTGCTGAGGTTATTTAAAATTTCAATTTTTTCTCTCTTCCAATTTAACTTTGACTGTTTTTTCTTCTCCTTTATGTGAAATTTTGAGCATCACTTCATCATCCACATCATATTTGGAAATCAAATCAGTTAAGGAAGAATCTTGATCAATTTTTGTCCCGTCTATTTCCAGAATAATATCATTTTCGACTAAGCCAGCTTTATCGGCAGGAGAACCTGGAATAACCGCCAAATCCGTAAGCAACTGTCCACCCTTTATGATAACTCCGTAATTATAATCGAGATTATTGGCTTTTTGAATTTGACTGTCAATCGGAATATACCGAACACCCAAGTACGGCGTTGAAATTTTTCCGGTTGCCTTCACCTGATCAACAACTTTCTTGATCTGATTGGCTGGAAGCGCAAAACCAATATTTTGAGCTCCTTGAACAATAGCCACGTTTATGCCGATAACTTCACCACCAATATTAAGCAGCGGTCCCCCAGAATTACCCGAATTAATCGCAGCATCAGTTTGAATGATGCCATTTAATCTTTCCGATCTATCCATAGGCGAACCAGCCACCACATTTCTTCCAAGACCAGATATAATTCCTCGACTCACCGTGTTAGCAAACTCTCCGAGAGAATTTCCAATGGCAATTGTTGTTTGCCCAACTTTCAGGTTATCGGAATCTCCAAGGGCAAGAATTGGTAAATCAGAGCCTTCAATTTTTAATATAGCTATATCATTAATTGGATCTCTGGCCAAAACTTTGGCTGGATGTTTTTGACTGTCATTTGTTACAACAGTGTATTCAGCCGTCTCATCAGATACGACATGCTTATTGGTCACAATCATTCCATCGGTTGTAATTAAAAATCCAGAACCCTCTCCGACTGTTTGTTTCGTTGTGCCATTTTGACCGCTACCTGGGGTAGTAATACCAAAAAATTGGTCGAAAGGTGAGATTCCTCTAGCTGAAACATCTTTGGAAACTACTATACTAACAACCGCTGGAGAAGATTTTTCAACCACATCAATAACAGCTGAATCTTCTTGGACGATATTTTGCTTAATTATTTCAACATTTTGATTTTTAGACAATACTTTTTGAAAAAAACTAGGCAACATTTTTTGAGCTATTCCTCCTGACATAAAACCAAAAACAGCACCGAAAATTGAAGACAATAAAATTGTAATCAAAATCATAGCCACCCACAAACAGCCGTGGCTTCTTTTTTCCTCAGGAATAATCTTGTTATTGTTTTCTTGTTCCATAAATAAAATAAAATTCAGCCTTTATTTTTGAGACCCACACGCAAAAAATAGGTCTTAAAATAAAAGAGATTCTTGTTTTAATTATTATTTTTGTTTTTGAAAAAATAAAGTTATTCTTTTGAAATGGCGTTCACTGGGCAAGCATCTACAACATCCTCAACCTCACAACCACATCCTGCTAAATCTTCAGAAATTACTTTTGATTTTCCGTCTTCTACTCTAAAAATTTTGGGGCACATTGATTCACAAGCCCCACATCCAATGCACAAATCCTCATTCACCTTTATCATACTTTTTCTAAGATTAATTTTTATTAACTACAACTAGAATATTACCGAGATATCTCCGGCTGAGTTTTCATTAATATTTTTTTCAAATTCTTCAATTTTTTCATCCTTGAACCTCACTTCTTGAATTTCTGTATCCCAATAGAAATCCTTGAGAGGTATATATATTTTAATATCTTTTTCTTGTTCTATCAACCACTCAGAAAAATTTTTAGCTTTCACAAAAACTTGACTTAATTTGAACATCTCTACATCATTTTCGGTTTTTTTATCTTCGAATTTAATGATATGAAAACCCAGGGGAGATTCCAGCACATTACTATTTTTTTCTTTTTCAAGAAGAGAGACTGTTAAAGCAATTTCCGGTATCATTTGATCCACACTTAGCCACCCTAGATCTCCACCATTTTTGGCACTTTCTCCTTCAGAATATTCTGAAGCCACTTCTGAAAAATCCTTGCCACTATTTATTTCTGATAAGGCAGTCTCGATTTTATTTTTAGCAACCACGGCATCAGAGTCTCCTGTCCGGACATACTGAGATAAATTTTCTTTATACATTTCCGGCTTAACTATTTTTTCTTCAAAATCATTCAAGTTCCAACCGTAAAATTTCTCAAGATTTTCCAACAATTTTTCACCGCTTCCATACTGTTCGATGCTTTTGTCAACTTCCTGAGAAACTATTTCATTATCAATTTCCATTCCTCTTTTTTTAGCTAACATTTCAATGACTCTATTCTCAATTAACTTATTGAGGATTCTTTTTTTCTTAATCATCAGCCGAGTTTTTCCGTCCTCAGTGGAAAAATCAACCCGATAGCCTAGATTGGCAAAATCTTGGTTTTCATAAAAACCCTTAACAGCTGCCAGTTCACTTTCCAATTCACCAATGGAAACATATCCTGCCGAACTCACAAAGGCCGCAGGATATGGCAAAAATTTCAGAGTTTTTTTAACAAAACTATTCTCCACTCCAAATCCATAAAATATCACCGTAATCACCAAAAAATAACCGACCAACAAGATAAGCAATGAAATAGCTAGCGCTAGCAGATTGATTTCTTTTATTTTTTTTGACATAAAGTTAGATTAATATTTGAAAAAATAATTCCACCACTTTAGATAGTTGGGCGTTTCTTCGATCCGTGGTATATTTTCTGAATTTTCATTTTCCAAGGAATTTGTTTCTGGCTCTTTTTCCACATTTGGCTTTACTACAATAACATTTTCTTCCGGATTTTGCAGACCCAATTTATCCTTAGCTTCTTTAATCTGATATTCTGGACTTTCTAAATAGGCAATTTTTTCTTTTATGTCAGCGTTATCTTTACTTATTCTTTGCGCCTCTTCCTGAAGATCAGTTATTTCTTTTTTGACCTGATTTTTCCTATATGTCTCTTTAAAAATAGAAATGAAAATAAAAACTAAAGCTACAAAAGCCAGCAACAAAAAAAATTTTACAAAAAAAGAACTCGTTTTAAATTTTTCTTTCAGCATATTTTAGTTCTTTTCTTAATAAAAAAGAGGAGCAAGTGTAAAGGCCAGCATAGCCAAAACGGCTAGCAGAGAAATTACTACCCAAATCTTGTACATCTTTTTATTTCTTTTTCGAAAACTCATATCAAGTAAAGTATACTTAAAAATTAGCATAAAATCAACCTGTGCTATCGCTTTAATACAGCCAGATAAGCTTCGGACGGAATTTGGACTTTTCCAACATTTTTCATTTTCTTTTTTCCTTTTTTTTGTTTGTCCAAGAGTTTATTTTTTCGAGTAACATCACCTCCATAAAGTCCTGAGGTTACGTCTTTACGATATGGCCTTACGGTTTCTCTGGCGATTATTTTTCCTCCTAGTGCTGCCTGAACCGGAATTACAAAATTCTGACGCGGAATGGCATCTTTGAGTTTTTCTACAATTCTCTTGCCTTCCTTATTGGCATTCTCTCTTGGAACGATTCTTGAAAGTGCCTCAACTATTTCTCCGGCTAGCAAAATGTCCAACTTTACCAGATCGGATTTACGATATCCAATAATGTCATAACTCATCGAAGCATATCCGGAAGACACGCTTTTGAGGTCATCATGGAAATTCACAATAATATCCATAAGTGGCACTTCAAAAGTGAGCAATATTCTTTCCAAGTCAATGTATTCCGTATTCACATAATTTGATCTAAGTGAATTCATGAGCTCCATGATTGATCCAAGATAAGTGGCTGGTGTAATGATGTCCAATTTTACGTAAGGTTCTGAAATTTCTTCCAAAAATGTTGGGTCAGGCATTTGTGAGGCTGAATAAATTTTTTTTATTTCATTTTTACTTTTTAATTTTAGTTCGTAGACAACACTGGGCGTGGTAATGGTTGGAGAAAAATTAAATTCTCTTTCCAATCGTTCTCGAATAATTTCCAAATGCAGTAATCCCAGAAAGCCACAACGAAATCCTTTGCCCAAAGCCAGATTACTTTCTGGCTCAAAAACAAAAGCTGCATCGTTCAATTTCAATTTCTCCAAAGCATCGCGCATGAGATTATAAGTATCCCCTTCAAGGGGGTAAAGTCCCGCATAGACCATTGGTCTTACTTCCTTGTACCCTGGCAAGCTTTGCACCAAAGCTTTATCGCCTTCAACTGTAATTGTATCTCCAACCCTACAATGCTCAACACTTTTGAGACCAGTCGCAATATAACCAATATCTCCGGCAGTCAAAAAATCCGTCGACGAAAATCCAGGCTTGAAATGTCCAACCTCAATGACCGTACTTTCTTTGTGATTTTGCATCATGCGAATCTCATCATCTCTTTTCACTTCCCCATCAACAATTCTGACATAGGCCACTACTCCTTTGTATGTATCATACTTGGAATCAAAAATAAGAGCGCGTAAAGGTTTGTCTTTTTCACCTCTTGGAGATGGTATTTTTTCCACAATAGACTCCAGAATTTTTTCCACACCCAATCCAGTTTTTCCGGAAGCTTCTAAAATTTCTTCTTCTTTACAGCCCAAAATATGAATAATTTCTTTTTTAGTTTTAGAAGGATTAGCATTGGGCAAATCAATTTTGTTTACCACCGGAATTATTTCCAGTCCTTGTTCGATGGCCAAATATAAATTGGAAAGTGTTTGCGCTTGTACTCCTTTGGTCGCATCTACCAACAAAACCGCACCCTCCACGGCGGCCAAAGACCTTGAAACTTCATAACCAAAATCCACATGCCCTGGGGTGTCAATAAGATTGAGTATATATTCCTTATCTTCCCTCTCCTTTCCAAGGGGAGGGTTAGGGAGGGGTTTATATGACATTCTTATCGGCTGCAACTTTATTGTGATTCCACGTTCACGCTCAAGATCCATCTGATCCAAGAGTTGTTCTTTCATTTTGCGTTTTTCCACAGTTCCAGTAAATTCCAAAATACGGTCAGCCAATGTTGACTTACCGTGATCAATATGTGCGATTATACAAAAATTTCGAACGTTTTTTTGATTATCTTCCATAGCTTTAATAATTCAACAAATTTAAACTCCGCTCACATCACTGGTACCTTCTACAATAACTTTCTTGGCTCGGAATATCTTCTTAGTGAGAGAATGTTTGAAATTGAAAAATTCTTCCAACTTCAGAGCATAGCTGGCCAAAGAAAAAACCAAAATACCCACAACGACAGAAGCAGAGAGCTGAGTAAATATCCCAATAAAAGTATCAATGTCCATCGCTTGCGCTACTTTTGTCTTTACTAACTGAATCGCGCCACCAGCCAAAGCCGATGCCAACAAAACTTTTCCGAAAGAAACAATAATATTTTTTTCATCTAAGTTCTTTATTTTCTTGCGCAAAAAAATAAAGAGCAGTGCCATTTGCAAAACACTGGCAACTGAAAAAGCAATTGCCAAACCAACGACCTGAAACTTATTAATCAATAAAATCACTAGAGCAATATTAACGGCTTCGGCGGCCAGCGCGATGTAAAATGGATTTTTAGTATCCTGTAAAGCATAAAAGGATCTAGCTAATAATGGAATTGTGCTTTGCGCAAAAAGACTAAACACAAAGATACCCAAACACTCAAAAGTAAGGATGGTGTCTTCCCAATCGAATTTTCCAGAACCCAAAACTACGCGCACAATTTGCGCTCGCAAAACAAACATAAAAATGCTTGTGGGAACCACAAAAAAAATAATTTGCCGAAAAGTGCTGGAAAAAGTACTGATAAATTTTTCTCTTTCTTCTTGCGCCGCCAGACTTGAGAGAACCGGAAAAACCGCAATGGCGAAAGAAACACCAAATATTCCCAGCGCTACGCTTTGCAAATTTTGAGCAAAATTAAAAATAGCCAAGCTTCCTCCCGCCAAAGTTGAGGCAAAAATAGTAATCACAAAAAGATTAATTTGGCTTATGGATATTCCCATCATTCTTGGAATCATCAAAGTACAAACTTTTTTAATATTAACATTTTTAAAAGATTCCCGAAAAATATTTTGATAGCGAAATCCTAAATTTTTGACTGCTGGATACTGAATTAGCATATGTAAAACTGCTCCCAAAACTACTCCCCAAGCTAACCCGATCGGCCCCCAAAAATCAACAAAGAAAAATATTCCAAAAATAATTCCCAGATTATACAAAATCGGAGCTAGCGAATATATGACGAATCGACGGAAAGATGTCAAAACTCCTCCAAATATCCCACTTATTCCCAAAAACAAGGGACTCAAAAACATTATGCGAGTAAACATTACCACCATATCGTTTTTTTCAGGAGAAAAGCCAGGTGTGATGAATTTCGTTAGAATGGGCGCGAAGATAGCGAAGATGATTGAAAGAACTATAATAAAAAATAGAGAGATATTTAGCATTCCGTTCACCAATTTTTGCGCCTCTTCATTGTCGCGCATATTCTCTTCTAAATTTTTTTCATCACCTTCTTTCTTTTTGGAAATTAAACTAGAAAAGACTGGGATGAAGGCCGCACTCAAAGCTCCTAAAACAATAAAATTGTAAATCAAATCAGGAACACGAAAAGCCGCATAATAAACATCCATTGTGTCGCCGGCTCCAAAACGGGAAGCCAGCATTCTATCTCTCAGTAGCCCCAGCAAACGACTAGCTAATCCCGACATAGTTATCACAAAAGCGGCCGAAATAATAGATTTCGACGGCTGAGCATTCCAAAAATTGTTATCTAGGATTCTTTTTATCAATGGTTTGTCTTATTTAGTTCTCTTTATTCAAAAATACTATGCCTATGAATTTATCTTTTTTCAGGTTTGTTTCAATTCTCAACTTCTTTGTTTCATTTGATGAATCATCAGAATCACTAATTAAATCATCTGGATACCTCCAAGTCAAATCAAACTTTTCCGGATAAATTATACTTGAAATAAAATCAGATCCGAGACTTCCGGACTGTTTTTGAGCCAAGAGCGAATAGGTATCCGCTGGCTTATTGCTATCATTTACAAAGACCCTAAAAGGCAGCAAATATGAATATTTTACCATAACCTCCTCTTTTGGACTAACATAAACCCAATTGGCAAAGACTGTCTTATTGGCATCCTCATAGACTCTGGTTCCACTTTCCTCATCTATTTTTATTGATTCCTCTTCAGCTTCAACCTGTGAATCATGTTTAAATTTGAGTGCAGTATAATCCAGAGGCGCGGAGTTAAATTCTCTTGTCTGACCTTCCGCCGAAATCAGCTTGGAACCCCTTGGAACATAAACCCGCATATAATTTGCATTAACTTTATTTAGCCAATCATATTGAGAATCTCCCCCATTATGTTTTCTGGTAATCGTCACAGAATCAATAATCGATCCGTCGCTTTTGATTTCCGCTTGATGTTCAATTTTTTCATCAACAACTCCGTCAGTCTTGAAACCGTTAATATTGGAGTTGATAACACTCAAATAATCTTTATCCGTAGACAAAACTTCCCCTGACCAGCTTTCTTCCGAAATCTTCTTTTCAACCTCATAATTTCTGGAATAAAGTAAAATTTGTTTTTCATTCAAACTTTCCATCAAAATATCGAGTGTTTTAACTGCGCTGGATATTTTTTTGGAATTGAAAATTACATCCAATATTTTTGGCGCTAGGTCAGCCAAAATCTTTTTTGGCTGATTCAACTCTTTGTTATATTCAACCTCGACTTCATTTTGCACTTTTTCCAGAAAATTATCTTTATCAATAACAACTCCGTATTCCGGCATATCAATTGGCCCGCTCACTTCCAGTAATTTTTTCATCACATTTGGTGTCATCGTGATTATACCATCAACTGTTGGACCGCCAGTTTTTTCGTAAAACCAAATAGCCTTTTCCGCTGAAACAGGAAAATCAGGAAACCAGTTACTGTCGTGTAAACTCCAAGCTGCACTGATTTTTTGAATAGGCACTGGAGGAACTACTTTTTCTCTGAGTTGTCCGTCTGGATTAAATATGCCGTCAATAAAGAATTTATTTATTCGGCCATTGAAAATATCTATTACTCCATAGCTTCCAATAAACCCGCCTGTTGCTCTCATTTCCTGATTGTTCTGAAATAAAAATAAATATTTTCGCGGTCCATTGCCACCAAGAATATCTGTAAAAATTTGGCTATTATCCAAAAATCCCCGCACATATCCTTCCATTTGAGGTAGTTTGTTTTTGAGTTCAACAAATTGAGTTCTTTGCTCTTCTGGGATATCATCCACATTAACTTTATCCAAATCCTTTCGCGTATCTTCGATTAAACTTAAAATTTCTTGAGAATTTTTGTTTGAATCTTTAAATATTTTCAAAAATGAAACCGAATCCTCGCCTCCAGTGGTATTTTCCAATGGATTTTTTATTTGCTCCAAAACTTTCATTACTTCTCCGGATAGAATGCCAATACGCGAAATATTTTTCCCAGCTTCAGCCAAATACTTTCCCGAGGAAAGTTTAGAAACGTATGGCAAAAAGCGCGAACCCTCCACGAAAATGCCGCCCAGGCTGCTCAGCTCATTAGAAATGTTATCAAAATTATCATAAGCTTCTTTAAATTGAAAAGATGAATCATTATAATTATTTTTCATAATACCATTCTTGGCCTGCACCAGATTGGCATAAGCAGCCTGGCTCGTTCCCAAAACAGATTTTTTAACCTCCAAACTTTTTTTGAAAAAACCAACTCCGAAAATAGCTAAGAAGATAAAGCTGGACACCATAGCAAAAGAAAAAAGAGTTCTTTTTGGTTGCAGGTTAACCGAGTCGGGAAATGCAGGTAATGTTAGCAATTTAAATTTAGGTAATTTCTCCCAAAATTCTGAAAAAAATTCTTTCCAAGAAAATTTATTTTCTTCGGCAAAATATTCAATCATTTGACGCTGGTCTTTCTCTTCCCATTCATCTCTATCCAAAATAAATTCCTCTTTTGAGGGAAAAATATCTGACTTAATTTCCGATCTGATACCCACTTGAACTTCCGATTGAATATCTGGCTGAATTTTTAATTGAATTTTCGAATTAACTTTCGGTTTAATCTCTGAAATATCTCTTGGAGAGTGTTTGATTCGATAAATTATTGGCACCTCATTGGAGTTAAGAGAGACGCCTAGTTGCATAATCTTATTGTTTCCATTTCTTGCCTCTTCTAGCTCTTTTTGTAATTCAATTCTATTTTGCCCCAATTTTTCTTTTAGTTCTTGTTGCTCAAAGAACTTCTGTCTAAAAGATTTTTCGAGTTTTTTTTGCAATTCGATCTTACTCTGTCTGAGTCTATTCTTTAATTCTTGCTGCTCGAAAAACTTCCGTCTGAGAGCTTTTTCAATTTCTTGCGTTTCTTTTTGATATTTTTTGATATCATAAAAGCTCCCCTGTTTCAGTGCTATGGGCTCACTTTTTGAAAAACTTTTCTTAGCAACTGGTTTTTTTGACTCAATTGCCAGAAAACCTCCTACTTTTTTTATTTTTTCCAAGTCCAAATCTCCAGTGTCATTCACTGGACGCACATCGAACATTTGCGGAATTATTCTATTTCTTTTCTTCATTAATTTCTGAATAAATTTTTTTGGTCTCTTTGGCCATTTTTCCCCAACTATATTTTTTTATTTGTTGTAATCCTTTTTCTATTAAATCTTGTCTCATTTCTTCATTCTCCAATATTTTTTTCATAGATTCCGTAATGGAATTTTCATCCTGTCCATCAAAAAAATAGGCACTGTCTTCCAAAATTTCTTTCATACAAGGATGATCTGAAGAAATAACTGGAAGTTTTCTGCTCATCGCTTCCAGTGGCGGAATTCCGAAACCTTCGTAGAGTGAAGCAAAAACAAAGGCTTTGGATTTGCGATATATGATGTCCAGAATTTCATCGGATATTTGCTCCAAAAAAATCACATCTTGGATATCTTTTTCTTGGATCATTTTTTTCAGCGCAGAATAAAAATAGTCAGTTTTGCCTACCAGTACCAATTGATATTTTTGAGCTATATTCAATGCACCAAAAGCCAAAACAAGCCTTTCCAAGTTTTTATGTGGATAGGCATTCCCTACATATAAAAGATATGGCTTTAGTATACCATAATTTTTCAATACTTCTAGGTCATTTTGCGAATCAAATTTACCAGTTTCTTCGTTATCATTCCCCGCTTCATAGGTTATGGCTATTCTTTCTTCTTTCAGACTTTTTTTATAATATTTCAACAATTCCTTTTTGGTAAAATTGGAAACCGTAATCACTTTTTGAGCTCGCCCAATAGCTGACCAAATTATAAGCTTGTAAGCTAAAAATTTCATTTTATAGAAAAGTGGATTCAATGTAGTGTTTTTGACAGTTGGAAATTGCAACAAGATCAAATCATGAATAGTTACCACGAATTTTTTTCGGTATAAAAAAGGCACATTAAAATGAGGAAAATGTACCAAATCAAGTTTGTATTTATTTAGAATAATCGGCATACCAATCTGTTCTCTGAGTGTATACCATCTGTAAGGCGCCAAAATTTTGTGAAAGTTGGAATTTTTTGGCTCAT
>CAZJOI010000006.1:0-2314 GCA_964547585.1 uncultured Bdellovibrionales bacterium | reverse complement strand
TGTGTATACCTGCCCAAACCTTTTCCAATAATTCCATAAAAACGGGCATCAATTCCAATGCGCATATGGCTTAATTATAACATAAAACCACACAGACCGAGCATTGACGTGTGGATAAAAAAAGATTTAAGAAATGATTTTTAAAAATTCTCTGGCCGATTTATTCCAATCAAATTTCTTGGCTTGTTCAAGTCCTTTTTCTATTAGTTTCTTTTTGAGCTCTGGAGTAGTCAAAATTTCCTTCATGGCTTCAAAAATCTCATCTGGCTTATTTGGATCAATCATAATTCCGCCATTACCCACAACTTCCGGCAAAGACGAAGAATTGGAAACTATCACTGGCACTCCGCAACTCATGGCTTCCAATGGCGGAAAACCAAAACCTTCAAAAAAAGAGGGATAAACAAAAAGTGAAGCCAGATTAAAAACATATTCTTTGTCTTCATCTTCAATGAAATCAACGACTTGAATATTTTCTTTGTTCTTTGATTTTTTAATTTCTGCAAATATTTTTTCACTGAGCCAACCAGAAGATCCGGCAATAACCAATTTATAATTGGCTATATTTTCCATTTTTTCGTGACTGGCAAACTTTTGCAGCTGATTGTAAGCCCGGATGATTCCAATAATATTCTTTCTGGGTTCAATTGTTCCGAGATAAAGAATAAATTTGTAGGGTAACTTGTATTTTTGCTTGACCTGCAAAAGCTTTCCATCATTTCGATCAATTATTCTGAATTTTTCCGAAATTCCACTCGGAATAATGGATATTTTATTTTGATCTATCCCAAAGATAGAGCAAAGATCATTTTTTGTTGAAGTAGAAACAGTAATTATTTTTTTTGATTTTTGCGCTATTTTTTTTGAGTTAACAAAAGTATGCCAAAATCGTCTTTTCCAGGAAAATGTTTCCGGATATCTCACAAACGAAAGATCATGAAAAGTAGTGACTAGTTTTGTATTTCCATTTGTTGCTCCAAAAATTATATTCGGCATGAATAAAAAATCTACTCCGCCGAGCATTTTATCAATTTGGGGCCAGTCCAAATACCAAAACAAAAAATTGAGCAATTTATTCGGATAATTAAATCTCTTAACCGAAACATGGGTAAATTTTTGGAGCCAGCCAAAATCAACTGACGACTTGTCCCTCACCAAATTTTCAAAAAATGAACTTTCTTTTTTAGATAATAGATTGGCAAATACTTTAAATTTGGTAAGGGGTAAACCAAAAGAATTCAAAAAAAGAACATACTTGTTCTTTTTATCAATTTCAAAAAGATGCTTCAAAAAATTTAGAGTGTATTCCTCTACTCCTGTTTTTCTCCCTTCCATCAAACATCTTGCATCAATACCGATCTTTGCCATATTTGTCTACGAGGTACGAGTAGCTACAAATATGAGCATCCCGCACCAATTTTCTGTATTCATTTTTATACCTTATGCCTCTTTAAAATAGTGCGTTATTAGAACAACCCAGAAAGCCAAGAATATTCCGAAGAATAATAGTCCCGCACTAACTATAAACAAATTAAAGGAATGCTTCACGATTACGGGTTCTTCTCCAAAAATATCAAACCAATTCATATCTTTTTGCAAATAATTCAGATCGTTTATATTTTTGGATATTTCTTTTTTTATTAAATCAGAAATATGTTTTAATTCTTTTTCATCAGAAGATGAGAAAGAAACTAAAACTAATTCAGAAGAGCGCTTTTCTGGCTTGAGTAATTTTGTTAATTTTTTCAGAGATAAATCATTCGAAGATATTTCAGAATTTTCGTATATTCTGGCAACTGTTCCTGGATCCTTTAGCCATTCAACTATTGTATCCGCAAATTTTTCATCTGCACCTAGTCTATAATAATAGTCGTATTTATAGTCTGTTGTTTGGTCCACTCCTTTGCGTGTAATGTTTAGTGCCAAAGATGCATCATAGGAAATTGGTCTTGCATAAAAGTAAGTGAGACCAGAAACCAGAACCAAAATCACAACAAAAATAAACATGCGTATATTCTTTTTAATAATCTGTAAATATTCTTTAAACTCCATGTTTTTTGAAATTATTTGGTTATTGGAAATTGGTCATTGGTCATTGCAAAGAGTTTCAGCTCTTTGTCTATATATTCCTTTATTTTAGCCTTAAACACACTTTTGTCAAATTTTCGCGCACTTTCTCTGATGTATTCAGAATCAAATTTTATGCCTTGAAATTTTTTAACCGCTGCCACAATATCCTCCGATTTCTGATTTTCAAAAAATATTCCAGTTTTACCATCTTCCAAATGTTCTGGAATATCTCCGCCACGATAAG
>CAZJOI010000005.1:0-49061 GCA_964547585.1 uncultured Bdellovibrionales bacterium | reverse complement strand
GTTCAAACTGTTGTTAATGACTTAAATGAAAAAATTGTCGGCTATACTGTCGTCAATTTTTGGAGTGATTGGGCAAAAGCTATCAAAAACAAAACTTTGTCTGTTTTTCAGAAAGAAATCCAAAACCGAAAAATTCTGAATGTGAGAAGAATTGGTAAAAATATTTTTATTGATTTGTCCGGTAAAAAAACTTTATATATACACTTGAAAATGACAGGACACTTATTAGTCAAAAGTCAAAAGTCGATAAAGTCAAAAGCGCAGAAAGATTATTTTGAAGATAAAGTTAATAGTTACATTCACCACATTTGGTATCTAAAGAATAAAGTAAGAAACCTCACCCCAACCCTCTCCTTAAAAAGGAGAGGGAGTAATATGGAAGAAAACGACTTAACTATGGAATTTTCTGATGTCAGAAAATTTGCCAAAATTGTTTTGGATGATACGCAAAAAATATCTGAACTTCCAGAAATCGAAAAACTGGGAGTGGATGCTATGAGTTCAGAATTTTCTTTCAAAAAATTTACAGAAATATTGGATAATAAGAAAGGCAAACCTATTGGAGTGGTACTGATGGATCAAGAATTAATTTCTGGTATTGGCAATATTTATCGCAGTGAAATTTTATTTGAATCGGGGGTTTTGCCACAAAGAAAAATAAGCAGCCTGAGTCTCAATGAAAAAAAGAGTATCTATAAAAATATCAAAAAAGTGCTCCAGAAAGCCATAAAAATGCGTGGAACATCAGACAGTGATTATCGTGATACCGATGGTGCGCCAGGGAATTTTCAAAAAGTTTTAAAAGCTTATCGTAAGGCTGGAAAAAAATGTCCAAGATGTGGTACAATGATCAAGCGAATGACATTAGGGCAGAGAAGTGTTTTTTACTGTCCGAAATGCCAAAAATAAATTAACAAGAATAAAAAATAAACCATGAATACGAAACAAAAAATAGTCATTGCTATAATGGCCCTAATTATCGTTGCGGGCGCTTTCTATTTGTATGAAAGCAGAAAAAAAGCAGCAGTCAAGAAAATAAATTTAGAAACTCAAAAAACAGACCAGAGTTATCCGATTGCTAATGAGGGTGATGTGAGTCCAATAACTGGCCAAACTTGCGAAAGTTGGAATCGTCGTACGATTGCTTTTATGCAACCAGCCGATGTTCCTGCGCGACCACTTGCCGGACTTTCTCAGGCAGACATGGTTATTGAAATGCCAGCCGTTTACGGTAGCATAACTCGATTGATGGGAGTTTATGGTTGTAATAGTCCAGAGGAAATTGGATCGATGCGTAGTGCTAGACATGATTTTGTGCATATTGCCAAGAGCTTGGGTTCTATTTTTGTGCATTGGGGCAGAGCTGATATCGAAGAATTTAAAGCTCTCTTAGATCAAGGCATTATAGATAATATGAACTGCAATAATGATGCGGGTAAATCAGCGGGACAGTATTGTTTCCGAAAAGAGGGTATGGCACGCGGAGTTGATTCGGGCTATACCAAGTTTGCTACAATTTTGGAAGGAGCGAAAGATTTTGGATATAGTTTGGAAAATAAATTTGTTGGGTATCCTCATCAAGGAGATGTATCATTGGATCAAAGGCCAAATGGTGGAAATTTGAGAGTCGCTTTTGCCAAACCCTATGATGTGGAATATGACTATGATAAGGCCAGTAATTCATATTTCAGGACCTGGGGAAGTGTGGCTGATACTGACAGAAATACCAAGCAAAGAATTGCACCGAAAAATGTTGCTGTCTTAATAGCCGATGCAGCGCCGATAAAAGTTGGAGAACAATATGTTAATGTTCAAATAGGCGAGCCATGGTACGACCAAGCTGATTCAGGTTCCGCTTTCTACTATATGAATGGACAGCAATACAAGGGAACATGGAAAAAAGACAAGAGCCGGATTGATAGCAAACTATTTTTCTACGATGAATCAGGACAGGAAATTAAATTTGTTCCCGGGCAAATTTGGGTGGAAATTATAGATCCAGGACAAGCCTTAAGGTGGACACCTACTTCGTAAGGTTCAATTATCAATTTACAATGACAAATTTTTTTGTTTGGATTTGAGACCTTGATATTGATTTAGTATTTGTCATTTGAAATTCCGAGGATATGATTATATTTCTATTTGGTGCGGATTCCTTTAGATCTAGCCAAAAAACAATTGAAATAAAAAACAAATTTTTCAAAAGCGACAGTTCTTCTTCAGGATTGTCCGTTTTTGATTTTACGGAAAATGTACAGACCAAGGACGTCCTCGGGGCTTTCATAACAGCTAACCTGCTGGCACCTAAAAGATTGGTAATTGTAAAAAATTTGATTGGTCAAGGGCTAATTGGTGAACAGAAAGAAATGTTGGATTTTTTGAAAAAGAAAAAAGAGGAATTGATTTCTGACAAAGACCTGGTGATAATTTTTTGGGAAAAAGATAGTCCCAAAAAAAGCAGTGCTTTGTATAAATTTTTGGAATCCTTGGGTGAGGAAGTGAAAAAACAAAGCTTTGAAAAATTAACCGGAGAAAAACTGAATGCCTGGATTGTCAAAAGAATAAAAAGTCTTAATGAAAAATGCGGCATATCTAGAGGAGCATTGGGGAAGTTGATTCTTTTTACTGGAGGTAATATGTTTTGCTTGGATCAAGAAATCCAAAAACTCGTCAATTTTTCAGACGGAAAAATAATTAGTGAAAAAGATGTTGAAGAAATAGTTAAAGCTGAAACGGATATTAATATTTTTAATACCATTGATGCTTTGGCCAATAATAATAAAAAAGAAGCCATAAAGCTTTTGGAAAATCATCTGCAAAAAGGTGAAGATCCTTTCTATATTTTTTCTATGTTTATTTATCAATTTCGCAATCTGCTGAAAGTGGCCGACTTAAAGGAAAATTGCAACGCAGATGAATATGAAATATCTAAAATCACCAAAATGCATCCTTTTGTGATCAGAAAAAGTTTTGCACAAACCAGAAATTTTCCACTGCAAAAATTAAAAATCATTTATCAAAAATTATCCGATTTGGATACGCAAATCAAAACCGGAAAAATAAATATTCGTTTAGCACTGGATAAATTCGTAGCTGAACTATAACTAGTTCTTAGCTCCTAGTTCGTAGTTTGTAGTAAAAAAATCCTCTGGTGAGGATTTTTTTAGTGATTTGAAGTAATCTATTTTTTTACAGCTGCTTTGACGAATTTGTTGAGTCTAGATTTTTTTCTGGCAGCGGTATTTTTATGGATAACTTTCTTTTGAGCGGCCTTATCAAGAGCTTGCAGGGATTTTTTGAGCCATTCTTTGGCCTCATCTGTTTTTCCAGCATGAACTGATTCGCGGGTTTTTTTAATAGTACTCTTAAAAAGACCTTTGATTTTTTTGTTCTTTTCGGTTTTGCGCTCAGTTACGCGCATATACTTTTTAGCTGATTTTTTGATTGGCATAATTAGGCAATTTTCAATTTTAAATTTTCAATTTTAAATGAAATGAAAAATAATTGAAATTAATTAATAGTTACTTAATAGTTGAGAGCATTATTATTTTTAGCATAATGTTTGCTTTTTGGCAAGAATAATCGAAAATGCTAGAATAAACTTACATTATCAAAGATGTTCGACCTCTCTCGACCAAAGCGGCCGCAAGAGGTCGAACCTCTAAAACAAGTTTATGATTGCTAAAATTAAAGGTAAAATTGAATATATTAAAGATAACTATGCAGTAGTGGATGTTCAGGGTGTGGGCTATAAGGTTTTTGCTACACCTTATTCTTTGGGCAAAGTAGCTGGAAAAACTGAGGTTGATTTTTTTATTCATACTTATGTAAGAGAAGACACCTTGGCCTTGTATGGATTTTTGTCCTTAGAAGAGTTGGAAATGTTCGAATTGCTGATTTCTATTTCAGGTATCGGTCCCAAGGCGGGACTCGGTATTTTAACAGTGGCTACTCCTCGAACAATTAAAACTGCTATTCTCAATGAAGATTCATCAATTTTGACTAGAGTTTCTGGCGTAGGTAAGAAAACAGCCGAGAGGGTTATTCTGGAACTCAAAAATAAAATTGCCGATATGCCGGAAAGCGAAAAGGGTGACGCGGTGAGTGATGTTGATTCCATCGAAGCTTTGGCGGGTATGGGCTATTCTGTAACCGAAGCACGTGAAGCGTTGAAAATGGTTCCGAAAGACATTAAAGAAGTTAGCGAAAGAATAAAGTTGGCTCTCAGAAATTTAGGGAAAAAATAATCGCTTGCTTTTGAGAGATTGGTATTTTCTAATAATTATTAAAAAAATATATGAAACAAAAATTGTTTTTTATAACAGTAACCCTTGGTGCTGTTGTTATTCTTTCGGGTTGTTGGCCATTCCCATCAAGTGAAAAAATTGGGCAAACAATAATGGAAAAAGCTATTGAGTCTCAAACAGGCGGAAAGGTTGATGTTGATGCGGACAACGGGACGATGAACGTTAATACCAAAGACGGGTCATTTTCAGCTGGAGAAAATGTCAAAATTCCAGATAATTTTCCCAAAGACATTTTCGTATTCTCTGATGCTAAAATTAGTTTTGCTATGAGTGGTGGTGCTTCTGAAAAAAGTTATTCAATTTCCTATTTCACAGCTGCTACTCAGGAGGAAGCGATGAATAAATATAAAGAAGAAATGGCCAAGAATGGCTGGCAAAAAGAAAATGAAGCAGATATGGGAATACAGGGGAAAATACTTAATTTCAAAAAAGGCCAATTGGATGCTATGGTGACTATGGGAACAAGTGAGGATGAAGAAAGCAAGGGAAAAACACAAGTCGGAGTGATTACGTCAGAGGATGTATCTGCAAATAGTGCGTCTTCTGATTCAGAAACTGTTGGTGGCGGAGCACAAGAATAAATAATGGGCGAGCCTTTCTCGTCTTTTGCGAGAATAATACAGTGGTAGTATGTAAGCTTCCCCCGCCTGCTTCGTGTGTGCGAGATTAGTATAGTGGTAGTACGTGACCTTCCCAAGGTTAAAGCGCCAGTTCGATTCTGGTATCTCGCTCAAGCGAAGCACTACGGGCAGGCAAGCTTAAAACGTGGGTTCGATTCCCGTTTCTCGCTCAAAAATTTTATGCTAGATAGTCAAAAAAATAACAACTTGGATTTTCTTCAATCTGAAGAATGGCGGAAATTTCAAGAGTCTGTTGGGCGGAGGACTTTTTTTATTTCGGTCGGAAGTTTTCAGGCGAGCATCATTGAGCACAAGCTACCAATAGTTGGTAAATATTTTTATTGTCCGCGAGGACCAGTGCGAATGTCGAATGACGATTGTCGATTGTCGAATTTTTTTGATGAACTTGTTGGCTTAGCTAAGAAAGAAAACATTGGTTGGATTCGGATTGATCCAAAAAATGAAGAAATATTGAGCCTGATAAAGAATAGTACTGAATATGAAATTCAAAAGGCACCACATGATATGCAGCCGAAAGAAATTTTTGTTGTTGATATTTCCAAATTAGAAGAAGAAATTTTGTCTGAAATGAGCCAAAAAACAAGATATAATATAAAACTTTCACAAAAAAAAGAAGTTAAAATAGAAGAAGAGGGAAAGCATATCGAGGACTTTTTGAAATTGGTAAAAGCGACGGCTGAGAGAAAAGGAGTGAGTTTTCATCCGGAAAATTACTACCGCAAAATGCTAGAAACAATTCCAGATGGAATTATAAAACTCTACGTTGCCAAATACAAAGATAAAATTATTGCGGCTAACCTAGTTGTATTTTATGGTGATACGGCTATCTATTTTCACGGAGCGACTGATGATGAATACCGCAATGCTATGGCGCCCTACCTTTTACAGTGGCAAGCCATTCTGGATGCTAAAAGGGTAGGATGTAAATTCTATGACTTCGGAGGAGTCAAAACTGGAGAGGACAAAGAAGGCAAAGATTGGGCGGGAATAACAAAATTTAAAATTGGTTTCTCTCCGCAAACCAAGCCAGTTGAATTTTCGGGGAGTTATGATATTATCTTAAGTCAACGAAGATATCTCCTGTATAAAATTATTCAAAAAATAAGAGCAGCTTTCTAATGAAAAAAATCATCCCACAGGCTATTAAAAATATATACCACCTATTTCAAGCCATTTTGGCGAATGTTTGGTATGGATTTCCAGCCCGCAAGAGCTACGCTCATAGCGTTGCTGGCGGGCCTTCTGGGAAAATTAAAATCATCGGAGTGACCGGAACCAACGGCAAAACAACGACTGTGCAAATGATCGCCAAAATTTTGGAAGAAGCTGGAAAGAAAGTGGCTGTAGCCTCAACTATAAACTTCAAAATAAATGATGAGGAAGAAATAAACAAAACAAAATTTACGACTCTTTCCAGTTTTGCAGTACAAAAATTTATTAGGAAAGCGGTAAAAAACGGCTGTGAATATCTGGTATTGGAAACATCCTCTCATTCGCTGGATCAATATCGGGTCTGGGGAGTGAAGTATGATACGGCAGTTATTACCAATGTTACACGTGAACATCTGGATTATCATGAGACGATGGCAGAATATCGAAAAGCCAAGCTCAAGCTCTTTGAAAAAGCCAAAACAGTTGTTGTTAATTTGGATATGGAAAATCCAGAAGAGTTCTTAAGTTGTAAATCAAAATTTAAATTTGGATTTACAACTTCAATTTCCAATTTCCAATTTCCAATTTCCAATAAATTTCCAAATTTCAATTACCAAGTTTTAAGAGCAGAAAATATTAAGCTAGGCGCTAATTATTCTAGCTACAAACTATCTACCTCATCGACAGACGGGCAAACTACAAACTACAAACTAAATTTGCTTGGGAAATTCAATGTTGAAAATGCGCTAGCTGCGACTTGCGTGGGTATTTCAGAGGAAATAGATATAGAAACAATAAAAATTGCCTTGGGCAAAATAGAGCTTGTTTCAGGGAGAATAGAGAAGATTGAAAACAATAGGAGTTTGAACATTGTCATTGACTATGCTTTGACGCCTGATTCTCTAGAAAAACTGTATGAATTGATAAAAGAAATAAATATAAATAAAAATAAAGTTATTGCTGTTTTTGGTGCTTGTGGGGAAAGAGATCGCGGCAAGCGGCCAATGATGGGAGAGATCGTCTCTCGAAATGTTGATTTTGTCATATTAACCAACGAAGATCCATACGATGAAGATCCTCGGCAAATTATTGATGAAGTAGCTTCTGGAATTAAAAATAAAATTGAAGGTGAGAATTTTTGGAAAATTCTGGATAGACGCGAAGCGATTAAAAAAGCCCTCGCTCTGGCGGGGCCTGGAGATTTTATTATTGTGACTGGCAAGGGTGCGGAAGAAACAATGGCTATCGGTAAAAAAAGAATTCCTTGGAACGATAAAAAAATTATCCGAGAACTTTTGCTAGAATTAGAGTAACGGTGAAGCCTAAAATTCCACCAACAATAACTTCAGAAATTTTGTGTCCCATTCTTTCCTTTAGGTGAGGAAAATCATTGCTTTTTAAGTTAAGATGCTCAACCAGCCTGTTTAGTTGAATCCCTTGGTCGCCGATGTACATTCTTAATCGAATTGAATCGTCGATAGTCAAAATAGCTAGAATCACAGCCACAGCGAAAGCACCCGATACGGTGCTTTTATAATATCCTACAGAAGTAACTAATGAAACAACAAAGGCAGTATGAGCAGAAGGCATATGCCCATAACTGACATGAAAAAGATTGTGCTTGATGTTCCAGCCATGTTTTAGCGAAAAAATTAAAATTTTAATTCCGGAAATAAAAATCCAAACAGCTATTGGAATGATAAAAACATAGTAAGGAGAAATAAGATTTAAAAAAGTATGCATATTTTTTGTTAAATATTTTTTATATGCTTATTCTATCATAATTGGAAAGAAAAGCTAAATTATACTATAATTTAAATAAGGTAACAAATTAAATGCATAAAAACTGCCCGCAGTTCTTTATGTGAAAAAATATGAGTGTAGGATTAATTTTGATTATAGTTGCCGTTATTTTGGCGGCTTGGGTCATTGCTGTCTATAACGGGCTTATCCGACTCAAGAACAGAGTAGATGAAGCTTGGAGTGATATTGATGTACAACTCAAGAGAAGATACGACTTGATTCCAAATTTGATTAGCACGGTCAAGGGATATGCAGCGCATGAAAAAGAAGTTTTTGAGAAAGTAACGGCAGCCAGAACGGCAGCCATGGGAGCTGGAACAGGAGCCGGAAAGGCTGAAGCCGAAAATATGTTGAGCGGAGCTCTCAAGAGTTTGTTTGCCGTAGCCGAAAGCTATCCAGATCTAAAAGCTAATCAAAACTTTCTGGAATTGCAAAGAGAGCTGACCGATACAGAAGATAAAATTCAAGCCTCACGCAGATTTTACAATGGCAATGTGCGAGATTTTAATACGAAAATTGAAGTTTTCCCAACTAATCTTTTTGCTGGCATGCTGAATTTTACCAAGCGTGAATTTTTTGAAGCTAAGGGCGAAGAAAAAGAAGTAGTAAAAGTAGAATTCTAATATGGCAACTTTATATAATCAAGCTGATAAAAATACCCGACTAACCTGGATATATATTTCAGGTTTTTTGGTATTTGTGATTGGAGTTGGCTATGTTTTTGCGGGAGCCATGAATAATAGCGCTATTCTTTACGGCTGTGTAATATTCTCTATAATTATGAGCTTCGGCTCCTATTGGTGGAGCGACAAAATCGTTTTAGCGATGAGTAAGGCCAAAGAAATCACACATGATGAAGGTCGGGAGATTTATCATATTGTCGAAAATCTTTGTATTACAGCTGGGCTACCAGTGCCAAAAATATACATCATCGAAGATAGCGCGCTGAATGCTTTTGCAACTGGTCGTGACCCAGAGCACGGAGTTGTATGTTTGACAACTGGCATAATTGCCAAGCTGGAAAAAGCAGAATTGGAGGGCGTGATTGCCCACGAACTCTCTCATATTGGTAATCGCGATATTTTGCTTTCTACAGTAGTTGTGGTTCTAGTAGGCTTTATAACTCTAATGGCGGACTGGTTTCGTAATTGGACAATTTTTAGCAATAAATCCAGAGATAATGAAAATGGCGGTGGACAATTACAATTAATATTATTTATTATAGCGATAGTTTTATCGATCTTGGCCCCAATCGCGGCCATGCTAATGCAGCTGGCCATTTCTCGCAAACGTGAATTTTTGGCCGATGCCGATGGTGCACTTCTGACTCGTCATCCGGAAGCCTTGGCCAGAGCTTTGGAAAAAATTTCCGCTGATCCGGAAAAGCTGGAAGCGGCCAACCGCGCCACAGCCCATTTATATATCGCCAATCCTTTCAAAGGCAAAAAAGTTTCCAAACTATTTCAAACACATCCACCAATAGAGGATA
Organism: uncultured Bdellovibrionales bacterium; assembly: GCA_964547585.1. GTDB lineage: Bacteria > Patescibacteriota > Minisyncoccia > Moranbacterales > UBA2206 > CAZSCF01. The sequence continues at coordinate 39,669 of CAZJOI010000005.1, read as the reverse complement.
GGGTAAAAGCTTTGCGGGGAATGGAAATAGAATAATAGTATGCGATTTAAACTTTCAAATAAAACAGATAAATACCAATGGACTCAGCATGCTTTGATGAAATTGAAATATTATGGTTTGAGTCAGCAACGAATTACCCGAGTCATCAAGAGTCCCCAAAGAATTGAGGAGGGAATTGTGGAAAATACTATTGCAGTTATGCAACCTCCTTCGATGAACAAAAAAGACGGTAAAAAGGCTTGGACAAGCGAAATATGGGCCATGTATCAGCTAAAAGGCGTTAGCCGTGCTAAGCAGGAAAATAAAGGTAATTTGTTAAATAAACAAAAACAGTTTAAAATAATAAGTGTCTGGAGATACCCTGGGGTCAGTCCCAAAAGAGATCCAATACCGCAGGAAATTCTAGAGGAATTAACCAGTTTTAAATAATAAAAAAAAGTTAACTTTTAAATTAAAAAAAATCGCTATGGAGAATCAAACTCAACAAGAGCAACAACCGGAACAACCAGTTGCTCAACCAACCAATTCAACGGATGCTGAAAAAAATAAGGTTATGGCCATTGTGGGCTACATCCTTCCGATTTTGTTTTTTGTTCCGCTTCTGTCAGAATAATCAAAGAAAAGTCCGTTTGCCAAATTTCACGCTAATCAACAATTGAATTTGTTGCTGGCTGCGATTGCAGTAAATATTGTTGGTACAATTATCCCTGTCCTTGGATGGTTTATTATTCTTCCGCTAGGATCACTGGCATTGATTGTTTTTATGATTATGGGAATTATCAATGGAGCCAAGGGTGAAATGAAAAAGCTGCCACTAATTGGCGGATTCCAACTTATCAAATAATATTCCTTTTCAAAAAACAGGTCAATTTCTTTTGAAGTTGCCTGTTTTTGTTTGTTTATTATATACTGGAAGTAAGCCTAATTTTAAAAAAACAAAAATATGAATATTGCCAGTAATCTTCCCGATGAAAAAAGAACTAAAATTATCGCCACCATTGGACCAGCGTCCGAATCAGAAGAAATTTTAAGACGCCTTATAACTGAAGGAATGGACATGGCGCGACTCAATTTTTCTCATAATAATTATGATTGGCATGGAAAAATTATTGATTTGATAAAAAAAATAGCCGGAGAATTGAACTTGCCAATAAAAATTATAGCTGATTTACAGGGACCAAGGATAAGGACATTAGTTCAATCGGATGTAGAAATTAAAACAGGCGAATTTATTTTAGTTAGTGATATTGAAATGGCGCCTAATTTCCAATTTCCAATTTCCAATTTCCAAACAATTTCCAATGATCAAATTTCTAATGACAAAAAATTTATCCTAGATGCAAAAAAAATAACAGACGGAATAAAAGAAGAAGATCAGATATTAATTGAGGATGGCCTGTTAAGATTAATTGTAAAAGAGAAAGCCAGTGGTGTTTTGTTGGCCGAAGTTACAAATGGGGGAATAATTAAAAATCATAAAGGTGTAAATTTGCCCGATTCCAATATTAAGCTTGGGGCTTTGACGGAAAAGGATTTGTCCGATTTGCAATTTTCTCTGGGGAAAGGGGTGGATTTTGTAGCAATGTCTTTTGTCAAAGATGCAAAAGATTTGCGTGATCTGCGCGAGAAAATAAAAGAACTTTCTCCAAATAAAGATGTTTTGGCTAAAGTCATTCCCAAAGTTGAAAGAAAAGAAGCTCTCAAAAATATCGATGAAATTATTGATGTTTCGGATATGGTGATGGTGGCGCGAGGAGATCTGGGCATTGAACTTCCAGAGAGTGAAGTTATTATCTATCAAAAAGAAATTGTGGCCAAGTGTCATGAAAAAAATAAACCAGTAATTGTGGCTACTCAAATGATGGAATCAATGATAAAAAATCCTATTCCAACGCGGGCAGAAGTTTCCGATATTTCCAATGCAGTCATTGATCATGCGGATGCGGTGATGCTTTCGGGTGAATCTGCCAATGGCCAATATCCAGTAGAAGCAGTGAAGATGATGAGAGAAATTATCAAGAAAATAGAAGATTCTACCTTGGATGACTGATTTAAAAATTAAAAAATACGGAAAGGTCGCCCCAAAGGGGCCCCTTCGGGGCATAGTGGACCTGTCAGGTTGGTCGAGTGCTTAATTTAGTGAAAATAATGTGGAATACAAAGTGTATATTTTAAAAAGTTTAATAGCTGAAAGATATTACATAGGATGCACAAGCGATTTGGAAAAAAGAATTAAAGAGCATAATTCAGCAAAAACTAAATCAACAAAAAAGATTATCTATTATGAAAATTATTTGGGGAAAAGTGAAGCGTACAAGAGGGAGTGGCATCTGAAACATCCCAAAGGATATTTAGAAAAAATTGAAATTATAAAAAAACATGGAAGCGTCGCATAGTGGTCTAGTGCACCACCTTGGAAAGGTGGCATGTCTTAACGGGCATCGAGAGTTCAAATCTCTCCGCTTCCGCATCCAAGTCTTAAATTTTACTAAGATTTGCTAAGGTTCAACCTTAGCGAGATAAGTAATAAATTTATACAAAACATATGAGGGGATTTGCAGACTTTATTCGCGAACAAGGAGTAGTTGGCCTAGCAGTTGGGTTTCTTCTTGGTGGAGCAGTATCTAAAGTGGTCACGGCTCTAATTACGGATGTCATTAATCCAATCTTGAGTTTTGCCCTGGGTACCAAGGAGGGAATAAAAACAGCCTCTTTTGGTATTGGATCTGCTCAAATACTTTACGGGGATTTTATTAGCGTGGTTATTGATTTTTTGGTTATAGCTCTGGTAATTTATTTTGGTGTAAAAATACTTAAAATCAATAAACTTGATAAGCCCAAGGAAAAATAGACTCCTTAATATATTTTAGAAAAAAATCGTTAATTATTTAGCGGTTTTTATATTTGTGCGGTAAAATGAAATTATGCAAAAAGAAATTGAAATCAACAATGAAAAAGTCGTCTATACTCTGCGCAAGAGCAAAAGGGCCAGAAGGATGCGACTGACAATAAGTTGCGACGGCAATTTGGTTGTAACTTTGCCAAACTCTTTGTTTTTTGGCGAAAGTTCAGCCGAAAGAGCTATCCGAGAAAAAGCCAAGTGGGTTATTGATAAGCTCGAGTTTTTTAAACAGCATCAAAATAAATATTTTTTCAGAGGCTCCAAGAAAGAACTGTTGAAATATAAAAATGTGGCCCAAGAGTTGGCTCTCAGAAAGATGGGATATTTTAATAGTTTTTACAATTATAGTTTTAGTCGGGTCAGCATTAGAAATCAAAAAACCAGATGGGGGAGTTGTTCGCGAAGAGGCAACTTGAACTTCAACTACAAAATTGCTTTGCTTCCAGAAAGAATTACAGACTATATTATTGTGCATGAACTCTGTCATTTGGGGGAATTTAATCACTCCAAGAGATTTTGGAATCTAGTAGCCAAAACTATACCCGATTACAAGAATATAATTAGGGAAATGAGAGGAACGAAGAAGTCTTTGCTTTAGGCGAAATATTATAATATAGTATATGTACTATGAATTCTGATGTCGAAGAAATCAAAAATAGGCTTAATATAGTCGATATTTTAGGCGAATATATTCGATTGGATAAGGCGGGGACCAACTATAAGGCTCGCTGTCCTTTTCATAATGAGAAAAGTCCTTCTTTTATGGTGAGCGAAGAAAAACAGATCTGGCATTGTTTTGGTTGCCAAAAGGGAGGAGACATTTTCGGTTTTGTGATGGAAATGGAAGGTTTGGAATTCAAAGAAGCTTTGAAACTTTTGGCGGATAAGGCTGGAGTAGAGCTCAAGAGATATGATGGAAAATCCGAGGTCAATAAGAATAGAATTTTTGAAATTCTGGAAATCACTACTAAATTTTATGAATATCAGCTTTGGGAAGGACCAGGCAAAGTTAAAATTCTCAGTTATTTGCGGGAGAGAGGACTAAAAGATGAAACAATTCGAGACTTTCGTTTGGGCTATGCTCCGAAAGGTTGGGAAAATATTTTAAAATTCTTGACCAGTCGAGGATACGCCGTAGAAGAAATTTTCAGGAGCGGGCTTTTAGTTGAGAAGAATAAGGAAAGTCTACAAACTACAAACTACAAACTACAAACTACTAAATATTATGATAGATTCAGAGAGAGGATTATGTTTCCGGTAGCCGATACAAACGGCAAAGTAGTTGGTTTTAGTGCCAGAGTGACCCCGGGGCAAGATGAATCACAAGCCAAATATATTAATACTCCAGAAACAGAGGTTTATCATAAAAGTAAGGTTCTTTATGGAATCGACAGGGCTAAAAGTGAGATTAAACAAAAAAATGGAGTTCTTCTGGTAGAAGGTAACCTGGATGTTTTGGCAGCCAGTCAAGCGGGTATTAAAAATGTAGTAGCTGTTTCCGGAACAGCTCTAACAAGTGATCATTTGGGTGTTATCAAGAGATATGCAAATAAAGTTGAGATGTGTTTTGATATGGATAATGCTGGCGAAGCTGCGACCAAAAAAAGCATGAAACTGTGTTTTGAAAAAGATGTGCAGGCTCGAGTGGTTGAGCTTCCGTCTGGAAAAGATGTGGCGGAACTAGCCAAAACTAATCCAGAGGCGATGAAAAAATCCATAGCAGTTGCGACTGAGGCGATGGAATATTTTTTTCAAAAAAACCTGACCAAACATGATCAGAAAGAAGTTGAGGGTAAGAATAAAATTACTGATGAAATTCTGGAAATGATCGGAAATCTTACCAATGAAATAACCAAAAGCCATTGGCTAAAAAAGCTGGCGGAAATTGTAGAAGTGAAAGAGAGTATATTGACGGATATGCTCAAAAAAGCTAATATTAAGAGCACAATAACGAACACTTCAGGGGGGAGCGTAAAAAGTGAGGAGACTTTTTCTTCTAAAACCAAGAAAGAAACTCTAGTCCAAGAAATTATTGGGCTCATGTTGGTTTATCGAAATATTTGGAAAAAAGCTTTTAATGAAGAAAAAGAAAATCCTGTTTTTCAAAAAGAAGCCTTGCTGAATTTTATGCTTGTAAATGGAGAGAAATTTGATTTTGATTTGGATAATTTGCGAGCGGGCATTAGTCAAGAAGAAAATAAAAAAAGAGTTGAAAAAATATTTTTTGAAAAAAAATACCAATTCGATTTAAATAATAATATCGAAGAAATTATTGTTGATAATCCGGAAAGTGAATTCACAAAAATACTCGAAGAAATAAAAAGAGAAGATAAGAGATTGGAACTGGAAAAAATTCAGCACGATCTGAGGCTGGCTGAAGAGAGAAAAGACAAAGAGGCTGTCTTGTTCTTGCGACAAGAAGCCAGTCGCATTTTAGGAGAAATTAATACATAAATTTAAATTTTGTTTTAAAAAAAACATGGTCAAAAAAACCAAGAAGAAAAATATCAAAAAACTTCAAAAGAAGATCAAAAAAGCAATCAAAAAGGTTGCGAAAAAGGCCAAAAAAAAGGTAGCCAAGAGAACGAAGACAGTTAAGAGGGTTGTAAGGAAAAAAAAGGCCAAAAAAACTCAGAAGAAAGCCAAAAGAGTTATTAAGAAAACTCACAAAACTGTCCGCAAGACTTCAGAAGAAAAAGAGATGGCTGAAAAGAAAAGAACCAATTTGTTGGAAGATTTGATTGTGCGCGGAAGACAGAGAGGATTCATTACAGAGGATGAAATTTTACATGCCATTCCTAACGCGGAAGAAAATATTGATAAGTTGGAAGAATTCTACGAAAGAATGGAAAAAAGTGGTATCAACGTTCTGAGTTCAGAAGATTTGCTGAAAATAGAAACAGATAAAATTGGCGAGGAAATGGAGTCAATGAAATCCGGCAAGAAAAAGAAAAAAGATTTAATTGGGGATATTGAAGAAGCCTCTTCAGATTTGGTCCAAATGTATCTGCGAGAAATTGGAAGAGTAAACCTTTTGAAGTCAGAAGAAGAAGTGTCACTAGCCAAAAGAATTGAAAAGGGCGATTTGCAAGCCAAGCAAAAGCTGACCGAAGCGAACTTGCGTTTGGTGGTTTCTATTGCCAAAAAATATGTTGGCAGATCACATAATCTGTCATTACTTGATTTGATTCAGGAAGGAAATATCGGTCTTTTCCGCGCAGTAGAAAAATTTGATTATCGCAAGGGTTACAAATTTTCAACCTATGCGACTTGGTGGATTCGCCAAGCCATCACGAGAGCTCTGGCCGATCAATCCAGAACTATTCGTATTCCGGTGCATATGGTGGAAACTATCAATAAATTCACTCAGGTAACCAGACGCTTGGTGCAAGATTTGGGACGCGAACCGTTGCCGGAGGAAATTGCAGTGGAAATGGGAATTGAAGTGGAAAAAGTCAGACACATTATGAAAATTTCTCAGGAAACTGTTTCGCTCGAAACATCAGTTGGTGATAGCGAAGAAGACAGTGTGCTCGGAGATTTTATTGAAGATACAGAAACCATTATGCCGAACCAATCGGCTTCGCGAAAACTTTTAAAAGATCATATTGGCGAAATTTTGGATACACTGACTCCGAGAGAACAGAAAATTCTGAAAATCAGATTTGGATTGGAGGATGGAGTGGTGCATACTTTGGAAGAAGTAGGACAGGAATTTGGAGTAACTCGTGAACGTATTCGTCAGATTGAAGCCAAGGCTTTGGAAAGAATCAGAGAACACGTCTCGGTTAAAAAGCTCAAAGATTATTAGGATTTATGTAGGGTAAAATAGGCGAAAAGGTCAAATCCTTGCCTATTTTATCTTTTCTGATATAATAGGTTTGTTTTGAAAATTAATCCGCTGACTAGCGGATTCCGCAATATTTCCGATGCAAAAAAAGAATCATTAAAAAAATAGCCAGAAAGAAAATTTAAAAGAATAAAAAGTGAGCTCAAGGCTCCGCGATAGCTCAATGGTAGAGCAGTTGACTGTTAATCAATTGGTTCCAGGTTCGAGTCCTGGTCGCGGAGCCTTGAGCTCACTTTTTTATTTTTTTCGACTAAAAATAAAAGAAATGGTAATATTCATTCATGAGGAGGAAAATAGAATTTGCGATTGGAGAATATTATCACATTTGCAATCGCGGAGTAGAAAAGAAAAATATTTTTATTCAAGAAAAGGATTTTCTGCGTTTTATTGATTATTTGATTTATTTCAATACGGAAAACCCAAGTTGGATCATTAACGATTTACGAGAATCTGGAATTGATGCTCATCCCAAAAAGGAAGAGATGCTTGCTGATGTGGTAGCGTATTGTCTTAACTCAAATCACTTCCATCTGATATTAAAGGAAAACAAGCAAGGGGGCATTGCTAAATTTATGAAAAAAATTTGCACTGGATATGCTATGTATTTCAATAAAAAATATAATCATGTGGGCGTTCTTTTTCAGGGAAGATTCAAGTCAGTGCATATTGGCTCAAATGAGCAGCTATTATATACCTCTGCATATGTGAATTGCAATTGCGAAATTCATGGGTTCGCAAGGGCAGAAGAATATTTATGGTCAAGTTTTTCAGAATATGTAAAAGATAAGAGTGTCGTGGTTTCAGGAGGAGAAGTTGTTCTTGAAGAGTTTGAGAATAAGGAAGAATATCGTAAGTATGCACTTAATCAAATTTCTAGCATGCGAGAAAACAAAGAGACCAAAAATATTTTTTTGGAATAACTTTTTTCTCAGTCGAGGACCGTCCTCGACTAGATTCTGTTCTTATTCATGAGACCCACCACGGAAAACCTTCCGTCTTGGTGGGTTTTCTGTTTTTTTATGGTATAAAATTAGTTAAAAAACAAAGGGATGGGAAGGTGCTGTTGCACCCCGCTATCCCTTGTGTCTAAATTGACATTCTCGTGGGAATGGGAAGTTCCAATAAAATTCCCAATTCCTTTTTTGCATTGACAATCAACTCCGGTTGGTTTTGCCCTTGCAACTGTGCACCGCTATATCTTACTTCTGTTCCTCTATGCAAACAGACTTCATTCCAACAAGCAGCTGAAACAACCTCCTCTCTTATCGGGTAACCTATCCCATGGGCATGTACTTTCATCTTTTTCCCACATTCACAGCAATAGCTCTCAAATCTTTCACAGGCATCCTCCAAGGACTTATAAATCATCGAAGATCGTTTTTGCCTCTTGGATGTTGCCGCGGGTTGAGTCGCTATAGCTACTCGACTTTCAGCATTTTTCTTTCTATTATTATCTTTCCGAGGGGCAACCCTTGGGAGTTTCCCTTCAGAAGTTTCGATCGCAACAACAAACTGGTTGTTTCTGAATATTCTGGTCTGCCTGAGTCTTTTAAGCCTTTCTATAAGATCAGCTTCAAGTCTCAGTGCCCTCGCAAGTCGTTTCTGTTCCTTGTTGGTGTTTCTCGGTGCTTTGAGTTTATTTTTTTTAGTAAGCACCTCCTTTCTGATTTAAGTATTGGCATATCAATAAAAAGAACTATTACCTCCTTTCTTTTTGTTAAATTTTTGAAGAATGATTATTTATAATGTAGCATGACAAAATGATATCGACAACCTGTTTTTATTTTCTTTTTTAAGCTTTTTTGCTAGAATGGAAAACCTGTCAAAACAAGCGAAACATCAAAAAATGAGAACCATCAGTCAAGATTAATTATTCTTGTTCATTGGTTCTCGAGGCTGTACCCTTTACAGGTGCAACCCTTTTTATTTATTAAGAAGAATATTTTAATTTATTTTTTTGAAGGTGATTTTATATGAAGGTTCGTATTCGATATTATTTTTATCTTTGATATTGATGTTTTCTCCTTTCATAATTGTGGTCAGAGCGATGTCAGTAAGCATTTCTTCAAGACTGGCGATTTCCGTTTTGGCATTTTCGAAAGTTTCAAAACGCATTCCCATCTGGGCTTGGGTTTCAGACTCCAATAGTTTCTTTTTTTCACGCAATTTTTTAATTTCTTCTTTCAAGTCTTCATAGCCGTGAGTTTGGGTGAGAGCTTCTCGATATTCTCGGCCGATTTCTTTACGGGTTTCCTTGAATTCTTGGATGCGATCAAAAACTTCTTGGATATTTTGCATATTTTTGTTTTCGGTAAAAAATTAATAACGTTTTTTTATTTTAACACAAGAGGAGAAGATTGAAAATGACTGAAATATTTTTCAAAAAGCATTGTAAGTTGCTTATTTTTTTGAAAAATGAGAAAATTAGAAAATCAGAAAAAGTTGTTTATTTATCTAAAATGTACCTAAAAAACCCCGAAAACTATCAATCTAAACCAAACAAGAAGGGCCTTGCATTTAAGGTTATTCTTTTTGTCATTTTAATTTTGCTTGGATATGGAGTCTTTAAGATACTTTCTAAGGATAAAAATATTTCTCCAGAAAAACAGCAAGAAAACAATCAGAACAACCAAGAGAGTGAAGAAAAAAATTCTAAAGAGAAAGTTGTTACATACACAATTTCAGAAGGTGACATTCCAGCTGAAGTTTTCAGTGATCAAGGAAAATTTGATAGCAATGACGTAGAATTATTGCTGACGGAAGCGAAAGATGTTTATGATTTTTCGCAAATTAAATCCGGACAGACTTTGCGTTTTTATTTTAATGAGGAAGAAAAAGCCGTGCGTATGGAATATGATTGCAATAAGGAAGAAGTTGTAATTGCCGAGCGAAAAGGAAATGCTTTTGAGTGTCGAGAGGAAAAAATAGCCTATGATATTTCAACTGAAATAGTGGATGGTAAAATTGAAAATTTTTTCTATGTGGATGCGCAAGGTCTGGGACTTTCCGATGCAACCATTTTGGAAATTGCCGATATCTTTTCTTTTGATATTGATTTTACGACTGAAATACAAGCGGGTGATAGTTTCAAAATAATTTACGAAAAACGAACAAGAAGTGGAGAAAAAGCACCGGATGGAAAAGTTTTAGCAGCCAAATTTACGAATTCGGGACAAGAATACGCTGCCTATTATTTTGAAACAAATGATAGTGGCAGTCACTATGATCCAGAGGGGCATGAACTGATGCGTCAATTTTTGAGAGCGCCACTCAGTTATCGCTATATTTCCTCAGGTTTTACGGGTGCACGCTATCATCCTATCACCAAAACAATCATGGCTCATTATCAAATTGATTATGCTGCGCCATCTGGAACGCCTGTGGTATCCACGGCCAGAGGGACAGTTGTTAGCGCTGGTTGGGAAGGTGGCTGGGGCAAGATGGTTCGTCTCAGGCATGATAATGGCTACACAACTCATTATGGTCATCTAAGTGCCATTGGAAAGGGCATTAGATTTGGAGTGGACGTAGCTCAAGGGCAAGTCGTTGGCTATGTCGGTTCGACGGGCTGGTCAACGGGTCCACATCTTGATTACGGAATGAAACTCAATGGCAGTCCGGTTAATCCGTTGTCACTAAAACTACCCAAAGGTACGCCGTTAGCCGGAGAACAAATGGAAAAATTTCAGGAGATAAAAAGAAAATATGACGAATTGTTAAGATAGAAAACAGAATTAAAGTATTTTTTAATTCGAATAATAAGTTATATTTAAAAATAAAAATATGAAAAAAACATTAAACCAACACACTATTTTTATCGAAGATATCTTAAAAAATAAAAATGATAATTTTGACTGGAAAGCTCTCGGCAATTTTCATCGGGTGCAAATTGGATTTTTTCAACATGAAAGATTGATTCACCTTTTGGTGACACTTTTTTTCGGGCTGATATTTCTCGGGTCAGTTATGATGCAATTGATTTTAAATAGTCTTGGTTTTCTGATTACTTCTGCAATTTTATTGGTGATGTTAGGATTTTACATCGGACATTACTTTATTTTGGAAAACGGCGTTCAAAAATTATACCAATTGGATAGAGAAATTTCCAAGCGCCTAAACAAAAAATTTCAATAAGAATGAATTATACAGACGAACAGTTAGTTAAGGATTTTTTGACTGGCGATGAAAAATCGCTTGAGCTTCTGGTGAATAAATATCTGAAGCCTTTATATAACTTTACATATCAACTAACGCGCAATAAAGAGGCGTCGGAAGATATCGTACAAGATGTTTTTGTGAAAGTTTGGAAAAATATGTCCAAATTTGATACCAAAAAGAAATTCAGCACCTGGATATTTGCCATTGCTAAAAATACAGCCTACGATTTTTTAAAAAAGAAAAAAACCATACCTTTTTCTGCCTTTGCAGGTGAGGATGGAAATAATATATTGGAGTGTATTGAAGATGAAACAATTCTACGTTCGCAGGAACTAATGCAGAATATGGACAACGTGAAAGATGTGCAGAAATTTGTGGCATCTTTGCCAGCAAAGGATCAAATAATTCTATCGCTATACCATGATCAGGGATTTTCTTTGAAGGAAATTGCTGAAATTCTGAGTTCTTCGCCAAACACAATAAAAAGTAAGTATCGCCGTGCGATCATCTGGCTCCGCAAAAAATATTCTGCCAAAAAAGCTTAATCGGAAAAATCGGAGCTCAGCTCCGATGAGAATGTAAAATTGCACCCGAGTTGCTACCTGTTGCGTAGTACATGCATGGAAGAAAATAAATCACTCCATCAAAACTCAAGCATTTTGCCTATTATTGAGCCGCCAATGCACTTAAAGGCGGCTGTTTTTGGTCGCATAGAGAGGGTAAAAGAAAAAAGACTAAAAGCCAGAATACTTTTATTGGACATGGGATTAGGAGGCTCTTTTTTAGCCAGTTTTTGGGCGATTATTACTTTCGGAGATGCTTTCTTGCAATCGGAATTTTGGAGCATTGTCTCGCTTATTTTCTCAGATTTTGTGGTAGTTGCCGGAAGTTGGAAGGAGTATCTGTTTTCACTTGGAGAAACTTTGCCAATTATGAATATTTTCGCAATAGGGATTCCTATATTTGGAATGCTAATGTTTTTTAATTTACTTTTGTTTTTCAAAAACAAATATGGGCATAGTCATAATCTTTTTAATTTGTATAAAAATAATTTAGCAGCTTAATCAAATAAATAAAAATTTATGAATAATGAAAAAATAGAGACAAAAAAAATAATTTCTGTTGAAAATAAAAAAATTATTGTGGCTACCGTGGTAATTGGATTGTTTCTTTTGCTGCTGATTAGTTTTGCAGCTGGAGTATCCGTTGGATTTCACAAGGCCAGATTTTCTTCTCATTTTGGTGAAAATTATGAAAGAAATTTCATGGGTCCACGTCCTGATGCTAGAGGACCAGAATTTGGTCCAATGGGAATGATGAGAGAAAAAATAGGAGAGTTCGAAGGCCGAGGAATGCGTAATGGCCACGGAATTGCCGGAACAATAATTTCAATTTCAGACAAGAACCTAGTTATAAAAGATAAGGACAATAAGGAGAGTGCTGTTTCTGTAAATGATAAAACGATTATCAATCAGGGAAAAAACACAATTAAAATCGGAGATTTGAAAAATGACCAAGAAGTAGTTATTATCGGCAGACCCGGAGAGGATGGTGTTGTTCAGGCTGGTTTAATCAGAGTTTTCAATGGTGTCACTGAAAGTGTTCAAAATAATAATCAATAAAAAATGATGGAAATATTCAAAAAACATAAATATATTTACATCGGAATTATTATTGTACTAATTGTCGGGGGATATTATTGGTACAGTAAATCAAAATCTGCTAAAACTACTGTTCAATATAAAACAGCCGAAGTTGAAAAAGGAACATTGACCACTTCTATTTCCGGATCCGGAAATGTTATTGTTGATCAAAGTTCCACAGTGGACCCGACCATTACTGGAACAGTTTATGGCCTGGCAGTGAGTGTGGGCGATCAGGTAAAAAAGGGTCAATTGCTTTTTTTGATTGAAAATGAAGATTTAGGGATTGATGCTTCCAGGGCCTATTCTTCATATCTTCAATCTAAGGCTTCTCTCGAAACGGCTATGGCCAGCAAAAAGGAAGCTAAAAAAAATTACGATGATGCGAGTTCCAGTGAAAAATCAATAATGAAGAAAAGATTCGAAGCGGCTGAAATTTCATTGGAAGTAGCAGAAAGAAACGTTAATACCAGCTGGAGCTCATATCAGAGTTCACTAACCGACGCTTCCAAAAGAAAGGTAGTTTCTCCTATCGACGGAACAGTCAATGCCATAAATATTAAGAATGGAAACGACTTGAGTAGGCTTTCATCAAATAGTAATTCATCAGCTCCAATAATTATCGGAGACCTAAATACGCTCAAAGCACAAGTGGAAGTTAATGAGGTTGACATTGTCAATGTCAGCATTGGGCAAAATGTTTCGCTTACATTTAGCGCCATTGACGGGCTTACTTCAATCGGAAAAGTTGAAAAAATTGATTCCTTGGGCACATTAACTTCGGGAGTTGTAACGTATAATGTAACAATCGGTTTTGATTCTCTCGACCCGAGAATTAAGCCTGAGATGAGTGTTTCAGCTGCAATTATTACGGACGTAAAACAGGATGTTATTCTGGTTCCCAACAGTGCAGTGAAAACACAAAAGGGACGCTCATATATTCAGATACTCAAAGGTCAAACTCCAGAAAATGTAGCGGTGAAGGCAGGCTTGTCTAATGATATGCAAACCGAGATTATAAGTGGAATTAATGTTGGTGATAAGGTCATCACTCAAACCACAAGTTCAGGCAGTACCACATCCACTGCATCTTCAAGATCAACCGGAAGTAGCGTAAGAATACCTGGTCTAAGTGGCGGGGGAAGACCTGACTAGTAATAATCCTCGATGATCAATAATCAATTTACAATGAATTTAAATTAATTAATTGGAAAGTTTAAAATTCATTGAAAATTGTAAATTTGCAGATGATTGAATGTAAAAATATTACCAAAACTTATGTTAATGGAGACATTGTCACCGATGCTTTGAAAAATGTTTCTTTTGGTATTAAAAAAGGAGAATTTGTTTCCATTATTGGTCCCTCTGGGTCAGGCAAATCAACTCTGATGCATATTTTGGGTGCTTTGGATGTTCCAACAAGTGGAGAATATTCTTTGGATGGGCACGTTGTTTCTAAACTAAATGATGACGAACTTTCAGATTTACGCAGAAATAAAATTGGTTTTGTTTTTCAGTCTTTTAATCTGCTTCCCAGAACGACAGCTCTCAGAAATGTAATGTTGCCTTTGCTTTATTCTAAAATGACAAACGAGGAAAGAGAAAAACGTGCACGCGAATGTTTGAAATATGCCGGCATGGAAGAAAGTAAGTTTTTGAATTTATCCAATCAATTATCGGGAGGCCAGATGCAACGTGTGGCTATCGCCAGATCCCTAATAAATAACCCATCGATAATTTTAGCCGATGAGCCAACAGGAAATTTAGACACAAAAACCAGCCACTTGGTTATGAGTGCACTTCAGGAATTAAATAAAAAAGGGCATACCATAATTTTGATAACTCATGAAATGGACGTAGCGGATTACGCCAATCGAATAATCCACATTAGAGACGGAGCCATAGAAAAGGATGAAGTAAATGTTCCCAACGATCACAAGGTATAAAAAATAGTATGTTAAAAGATTTATTAAAAGAAACGATTTGGTCACTTTCAGCCAATAAAGTCAGATCTGGTCTGACTATCTTGGGTATTGTCATTGGCATTGCTTCGGTGATTGCCCTGGTAGCCATCGGACAAGGTGCCCAAAATTCAATTGCGAAAAATATTGAGGCCATTGGATCCAATTTGATTTTAATAAGCCCAGGGTCACAAAGAGTTGGTGGTATAAGCCAAGGTGGTGGCAGTGCTCAATCACTGACGATTGAAGATGCGGATGCTATAAAAAATGAAATATCCGGTATAAGTGCAGTGGCACCTTCAATTACTAAACGTTTTCAAATTACTGCCAAGGGTAACAATACAAATACTCAGATTGTCGGAACAACAGAAGACTATTTGACCGTTCGCAATGTGGTAATAGATTCTGGAACATTTTTTAGCGAACAGCAACTTAAAAGTTCGGCTAAAGTGGTCGTGCTTGGTCCAACGACTAGTGAGGATCTTTTTGGAACTGGTATGGATTCCGTTGGCCAAGTCATTCGTATTAATAAAATGGATTTTATGGTAATCGGAGTAACAGTGGCTAAAGGTGGAAGTGGTTTCAGCAATCAAGACGATGTGGCCTACGTTCCTTTGGCTACAGCTCAACATTATTTTTCTGGGAATCGATATCTCAGTAATATAAGTGTGGCTGCCGTTGATCAAGTTTCTATGACTTCTGTTCAAGATCAGATTTCAACACTGCTTCTTTCGCGACATAAAATTATCGACTCAGCTAATGCTGATTTTAATATGATGAATCAAAATGATATTATTGCAACTGCTACTAGCATAACGAGCACGTTTACTATCTTACTTTCTTCTATCGCAGGCATTTCGCTTTTAGTGGGGGGCATCGGGATTATGAATATGATGCTTACAACTGTAACAGAGAGAACTCGGGAAATTGGTCTCAGAAAAGCAGTCGGAATAAGAAAGGTCTATGTCAATCTACAGTTTTTAGCAGAAGCGGTAGTTCTTACTTTTCTAGGAGGGGCAATCGGAGTCTTTTTGGGGTGGGTGACTTCTTTGATCATAACGCATTTTGTCAGTAGTCTCACGACTAGCATCTCTATGTCTTCAATCTTTTTAGCTTTTGGAGTTTCGGCCGGAGTTGGAATTATTTTTGGCTTTTATCCCGCCAGACGCGCTGCTAATCTGAGTCCAATTGAGGCATTGCGCTATGAATAAAGGGCCAATTGACTTTTTATTCAAGACATGCTACTATTATTAGGTGCCACAGTGGCATGCAAAAGCAGTTTAGTCGAACTTTTCTTGCATAAGAGCCCTAGGCTCTAAACCTCAAGTGTGCATTTAACTAATCTTTTACTATAAAAATGGCAAAAGGAACAATAAAGAAGCTGACTGATCGTGGTTTTGGTTTCATTACCCCAGAAGGAAGCGACAAGGATCTTTTCTTCCATTCAAAAGAATTGCAAGGTGTGCAATTCAATGATTTGAAAGAAGGCGATTCAGTTGAGTTCGAAGTAAGCGAAAGCCCAAAAGGACCAAACGCAACCAACGTATCAAGAAGCTAGTTCAATTTTTCAAATTGAAAAACAAAACGACCCCGAGCAATCGGGGTTGTTTTTTACTCTGGATTTTTGTTGGGTTTTGTAATATAATGTAATATGCAAAGAAAATAATATGCATATAGATTTTCGAAAAAAAATAAATCCTTTCTACGCTTTTTTTATTATAATAATCCTATCTTTATTAGTGGCAGGTTTACTTTGGGTGCAAAAAAAATATTATACCCCAAAAGAAGTTGAATTTGTGAAAATAGAAAGAAGGCAAAAAAGGCCATTATCTGTTAGCAGAATTGAAAGACCCAAGCCAAAGTCAGTTTCCATGGACAGGCTCAAAAGGCAAGGCTGTGTGGCTGATGGACTGTTGTCTGAATATAATCCAGATCGCGAAGACTATATCAATCTTATTAACCGTTCAGAGTGTTATTATTTGCATCGTGCAGTGGAAACTTGGATGACTCCTCCAGACTTCGATACTATCGATTATGTGATGGGTCGAATAACGAAAAAAGATGTGGTCTATGGAATGTTTTTGGCGGAAGCCTTGAGGAAGAACGCCAAATATTGGAACGAAGAAGAAAATCGCTATTTTGATTTTGATAAAATGTGCCAAAACGGCAGCGAAAATATTTGGGGCGAGCACTCATGCAAGGCTGATTTTGGCAGCGGAGAATACCGTGATTATTTGAGTCATATTACTCAAAAAGCCATCGATCTTGGAATCCAAAGCTTCACTTTTGGTCAAATGCATCTGCAAAGAGGCAACGGTGAAGATCGAATTTCTGAAGTTATAAAGGAGATGAGAAAATATGCCAAAAATAAGGGAGTAAATATTGTTATTGGAGCACAAACCGGAACCATGAAAGATCCAAAGTTCCTTTCCGTGTTCGATTATATTGAAGGCGGAATTGGCATTGATGCAGATGGTAATTTGCCTAGCGGGCCATGTTTGGATCGCTGGGGCGGCTGCTGGGCATTGCTTTGGGACGAAGTTTATGCCAAAAATGCCAAAAACGTTTTGCTGCATCTGGATTGGACGGGCATTAAAACTGATGATTTGGATATCTTTGCTAGAATGGATCGAGAAACTCGAAATAAAACGCTGCAAAATGTCTACAAATATTTCACTTCTCGCAATATGGGATTTTTGATGCCCATGTTTGGGGTTTTGGATAAGGAAAATGGCGGTTGTTACGGACCGAAAAAAAGATATTATTCTCCAGACAACAAATATTCTTGTCAGGATGAAGATGCGATTAATAAAATTCTTTCTGGAAAAAAATAAATCGAGGTGAAGTCTCGCTAAAAAAGTTGATTTATGGAGAAAAATGTGCTATAATATATATGTAGGTAAGAAAAAGAGCGGGTGTCAGCCCGTTTTTGCTTTATCCCTCACCATTTATCGACTCTTGCCGTAGGCAAGGATCTTGTTAACAAGAGTTTATTTGTTTGAATTGTTTATCTTTTAATTTAAAAAAAACCAGAGTTAGAAATAGTCGATAAATGGTGAGGGATAAATTTAAGCTAAAAAATGAAAAAAATAAAAAAACAATTCGTCAACTGGCGAAAAAAAATAAAAAATCAGATAAAAGAAATTGAAGTTGAAAAACCTTCAATTGAAGATTGTTTTTTGGCTTTTTTGATAATTTTTTCCATGACATTTAGTGCGCTGTTGTTCGGTATTGGAAATCAAATTAAGAATGAAAAACATTCCCCAGAAAATGCGGGACCATCTCCATTTGAAAAAAGAATGTCTTCGATGGTTTCCGATCATCCAATTCAAGATATGATTCCTTTTATTGCACAGAAAAATAAAAGAGTGGCGGCCTATATGGTAGCGATTGCTAAGAAAGAAAGTAATTGGGGAAAATATTCTCCACAAAAAGATGGAAGGAGCTGTTTCAATTACTGGGGTTATCGCGGGACATTTAATCAAACAGATTCTGGGTATAGTTGTTTTAAGAATCCCAAGCAAGCAGTAAATGTGGTTGGAACCAGAATTCAAGATCTGATGAATCAAGATATTAATACGCCTTCTGAGATGGTAGTTTGGAAGTGTGGTCAAGATTGTTCTGGTCATGATCCTGAGGCTGTTGAAAAATGGATTGAAGATGTGGCCTATTATCAAGAAAAAGTAGAAAAGGTTTTCTAGATATTTTTGTTGACACTTTCTTTAATTCCTGCTATAGTTTAGTGGCTTTGGAGATTTTACTGCTTGGCGGCAGTTTTTTTAAATTTAAAAAGTCATTCAAGTCTATCAAGATGAAAGTCGAAAAATATTTCTATCAGTGGCTTTTGGCTTTATGGACTTTACAGACTTCAGACTAAGCATATGGAAATTAGAAATATAGCTATCATTGCTCATGTAGATCATGGCAAGACCACTCTGACTGATGCCATCATGAAACAGACTGGCATGGAGAGTGATGAAAATGTGAGCATGGATTCAAATGCCTTGGAAAAGGAGCGGGGAATAACCATTTATTCCAAAAATGCTTCGATTTTTTATCGTGGCACAAAAATTAATATTGTGGATACTCCAGGACATGCTGATTTTGGTTCAGAAGTAGAGCGTGTTCTCCGATCAATCGACAGCGTACTTTTGGTTGTTGATGCACAAGAAGGTCCAATGCCGCAAACCAGATTTGTACTCAAAAAATCTTTGGAACTTGGTTTAAAACCAATTGTAGTGATTAATAAAATTGATAAACCAGCCGCAAATCCGGATTTGGCTCAAGAGCAAGTTTTCGAGCTTTTCATGGATTTGGGAGCCACTGACGAACAACTTGATTTCACCACTGTCTATGCTATTGGGAAACAAGGTATTGCTAAAAATCATCTGACAGATGAGTCTAGCGATTTGTCGCCGTTACTCGATACCATTCTTTTGAAAGTGAAACGAGCCGCTGCTAAAACGGACGCACCTTTTCGTTTTCAACCTTTTAATCTGGGCTATGATAATTTTTTGGGACGCTTGGCTGTCGGCAGAATCTATGAGGGGACTGTTAAAAATGGAGAGACGTTGGTTCTCAAAAAAATGATTGGTGCAATTGAAACTGGCAGAGTGACCAAACTTTTTTCCTTCAAAGGGCTGCAAAGAGAAGAAGTGACTGAAGCTTATGCTGGCGACATTGTAATGATTTCCGGTTTTCCAACTATTGATATTGGCGAAACACTTTGCGAAAATCCCGAGCAAGAGGCTTTACCAGCTATTTTGGTGGACGAGCCGACAATCTCGCTTAGTTTTATGGTTAATAATTCTCCTTTTGCTGGACGCGAAGGAAAGTTTGTAACCAACAAACAAATTCGTGAACGCTTGGAAAAAGAATTAGAAGTTAATGTCGGACTCAAAATTGATTTTTTTGCCGATTCATACAAAGTTTATGGCAGGGGAGAATTGCATGTAGCGATTTTAATGGAAAATATGCGACGTGAAGGCTATGAAATTCAAGTTTCTCAACCGCAAGTAATTATCAAAGATATAAATGGACAAAAACAAGAACCATTTGAAGAAGCTACAGTCGATGTGCCAGAGATGTATTCCGGGATGGTTATTGAAAAAATTGGAAAAAGAAAAGGTATTATGATCGATATGAAAAAAATTGGATCACAGGTCAGAATGCTTTTTGAAGTTCCAACCCGCGGACTGCTCGGATATCGCAGTGATTTTATTATTGATACGCGCGGAGAAGGTATTCTTTGTTCGCGAGTTATTGGATATCGTCCTCACGTTGGAGAAATCAAGAAACGTGATGTTGGCTCGATGATTTCCTGTGTAACGGGCAAAGCTTTGGGATTTTCTCTTTGGAACTTGCAAGACCGAGGAGTTCTATATATTGATCCAGCTACGGAAGTGTATGAGGGTATGGTTATTGGTAATTCATCCAAGGGTCTGGATATGTCAGTTAATCCAATTAAAGGTAAGCAGCTTTCTAATATGCGTTCTTCTGGTGCGGATGAAGCTATTCAGCTTATTCCACCCCTAAAGCTTTCGATTGAGAGAGGTTTGGAAGTTATGGCGGAAGATGAATTTTTGGAAGTTACGCCGCATAGCGTGCGTCTCAGAAAACAATTTTTAACTGAAATAGACAGAAGAAGAGCAAGCAGAAAATAATCTTTTAAGCGGTTCCCCAGTGAATCGCTTTTATGTTAAAATAGAAGAAGATAAGGGCATATCATTGTGGAAATATATTTTTTGAGCCGAATTGATAAGAAGAAAACTTTATTGATATTTTTGCAATAAGCTTCAAAAAAGATATTTCCACAATTCTTTAAAAAAATTAACAAAAAACATATGCCCAGTAGTGAATCTTTGACTGGGCTTCGCCCAAAGTGACTTAAATTTTAGAATAATAAAAATAATTAATAATTTAACCTAGAACTTAATAATTTATATAAAGTTAAAAATTGTCAAAGTTCTACTACTGGGTATGCAAAAAACACAAGAAAATTTATTGAAAGCCATTGCGGGCGAGGCATTAGCCAGAAATAAATATACTTACTATGCAGCTGAGGCGATGAAAGAAGGCCTGGTTTGGATTGCCAGGGTTTTTGAAGAAACAGCAGACAATGAAAGAGTACATGCCAAAGAAGAATTAGAAAAAATCAAGAACAAAACTGAGATGACTAATACCTATGATATTTATCCGCTTGGGAAAACCTTGGAAAATTTGCGTCATGCGGTCGAGGGAGAAAAATTTGAGTTTGGCAAGATGTATCCAGAATTTGAAAGAGAGGCACGCGAAGAGGGAGATGAAATCGCAGCTATTTTATTCAAAGAAGTGGCTGAGGTGGAAGAAAAACATGCTGAGCGTTTTGAAATTTTAGCAGATAAACTGGAGGCAGGAAAGTTATTTGAAAGTGAAGATGAAATCGAATGGAAATGTCTGAATTGCGGGTACATTCACAAAGGTAAAAGTGCACCTGTTAAATGTCCACTCTGTCTGAAACCGCAGGGCTGGTATATGGGAATCGGAGTAGTAAGATAAATCTAAAATTTCGCAGAGCTTAGCTCTGCGAAATTTATCTAAATGAAAATAATTCAACAAAAATTCGATATAGCTGTAATTGGTGGAGGGCCAGCCGGCATGATGGCGGCTGGACGCGCAGCCGAGTTGGGATCTCGGGTAGTTTTGATTGAAAAAAATAAAACTCTGGGTCAGAAACTTTTGATAACTGGCAAAGGGAGATGCAATATTACACAAGCTGAATTCGATGATCGAAAATTTATTGAAAAATTAGGTAAGAATGGTAAATTTTTGTTTTCTTCTCTTGCGGCTTTTGGGCCAAAGGAAGTAGCTAATTTTTTTGAAACAAGAAATCTGCCAACAAAAACAGAACGCGGCGGACGCGTTTTCCCGATGTCCGATAAGGCACAGGATGTTCTGGATAAATTGGTAGCCTATTTGAAAGAAAAAAACGTCAGAATAATGTTCGATAATCGGGTTAAAGGTTTTGAAATAGAAAAGGGTAAAATACAATCGGTAAAAATAGACAATGGCAAAAGTACGGAAAAAATATATGCTGATAAGTTTATTCTTTGCTCGGGTGGCAAAAGTTATTCAGCAACTGGATCAACTGGTGAAGGCTATGTCTTTGCCAAAAAGATGGGTCACAAAATAATTGAACCACGACCGGCACTCACACCCATAAAAACAAAAGAGGATTGGGTGAAAAATTTGCAGGGACTCAGCCTTAAAAATGTTAAGATAAATATTTTTCAAGGAACCAAAAAACAGGATGAGAGATTTGGAGAAATGCTTTTTACTCATTTTGGTTTGAGTGGTCCAATTATTTTGGATGTCAGCAAAAAAGTTGACGAACTTTTGCAACTTGGAGAAGTGCGGATTGAAGTTGATTTGAAGCCAGCCTTAGATTTTCCTGAACTAGACAAGCGAATTCAAAAAGATTTCGCAGAAAACGGTAAAAAGGATTTCAAAAATTATCTGAGCGAACTTTTGCCACAAAAAATGATTGAAACTTTTATTCAACTCTCAGAAATTGATGCCAAGAAAAAAATCCATTTTATCACTCAGGACGAAAGAAAAAGGATGCTGCATCTATTGAAAAATTTGAATGTAACGGCATTAAAGCTGGCCGATTTTGATCAGGCTATTATAACCAGTGGAGGAATAGATGTTCATGAAGTTGATTCCAAGACCATGCAATCCAGAATTATTTCAAATTTATTTTTAGCCGGTGAAATTCTGGATGTGGATGGACCAACAGGAGGTTTCAATTTGCAGATCTGTTGGAGCACAGGACACGCTGCCGGAACCTATGCCAGCAAAAAATAATTTTTTGTAAAAAATAAAAACACCATTAGAAATAAATCGACGGTGTTTTTTTGTTTCTTACTATTCTATACAACAATCGATAGCTTTTTTGACCAAAAGCCCAAGCTTGCCCATAAATCCCCCGCCTGCCACGTCCGACACGCTGCGCGAGTCATGCGGGCGGGCAACGCTATGCCTGCCCGAAGTTGCAACATCGTTGCTGGCGGGCGTAGCATTGCGGGCAAGGTTTTTTTCTTCATCATGTTTATTTAAAGATTCCTCATCTATTTTTTTTATATTGCTAACAGGTATTAATTTCATATTCAATCCCCAGAAAAGGGAGTAGAGCTGATAGGCTTTGTTAAATAAACCGTAGGCTTCTTCTTTTTTATCTCGACCCAGCTGTTTGGTTCCAACTTCCATTAAGCGATAAGAAGCTGCGAGTAAATGTTTCGATATGCACCAAATTTCGCCTTCGGGTTCTTTAACTATTTTTAGCATTAATTCTTTTCTCATCTCCCGAACATCCTTAATCAGATCATAGTACTCAGTTTTTTCTAGTTTGCCACCCGTGAAAAAGAAATGCTCCTCAATGCTAGCCAGGTTCATTATGGCAATCGACAAATCTTGATCAGAAGAAAGGTCCAGTTTATTTTCTTTTTTCAGGGTGTCCACTTTCTGGATAAATTCATTTAGTTTTTCTATGTTTTTTTGATCCTCCATATAAGTATAATTTATTTAGTTAGGAAATAAAAAATAATGCTCAAAATTACTAAGGGGAAAATCGGCATAACAACTTTTTGGAAAGGGAAGTGGGCCTTGCCTCTTTTTTGCTTAATGAGGTTGTAGGTCCAAACTCCCAAAAAGAAAAAGATGCTTCCCAGAGCTATGCCTAAAAGCAATTTATCCAGCCCCCAGAAGGTATTATAGGGGTGGCCGATTATTTTGGAAAAATAAAGAGGCAAAATCGTTAAAGCATAATAACCCAAAACTATGAGTGAATCCAAACCTTTGAATTTTATATTTTTTTTGCGAAGCCAATTAATTGTCCAAATAGTTAAAGAAATTGTCAGCCCGCCAATCCAAAGGCCGGTGATAGTATCATCAATACCCAGCCACCTAGAAAGTCCGATACCGGCTCCAACAGCGATGGTGCAAACTGGGCAAACAGCTAAAGCCTTTCCGGAAATCAGAAAAATACCTACACTTGCCAATAATAAACCAGACTTTTTTTTATCCATAGATACTAATTAAGTTGTTTAGAAGGCTCTCTAATAATAGCATATTTTCATAGAAAAATGACACTGTTTATGATATCATAGAAATGACTAAAGTGGCAGGGCAAAAAATTATCATATCAGAAAAATGAATAAAATAAAACTATCGAAAAAATGTGGGCAAGAAACAAGCTGGATAAAAAAAATGCTGAACGTTGGCGTTGTTTCATTTTCAGTTTTTACCGTGGTGTATCTTCTGGCTGTTTTTTCTTTGGATTCCAGTTTTTTCAAAAGAGACTTGTAAAACAAATTTAGTCAAGTGAAGGGTGTGAGTGTAAAGCTGGGTGTATTGGTAGCGGGTGATCCGCAAAAACCCATAGTTCAGTCAGAAAGTGGTTGTAATGGAGAAAATCCATACCTTAAGATTTCTTGGGACCAAGATCCGCTAGCCGCATCCTTTAAGGTAATAAGAGATGGTGAACTTTTGGCAATAGGAATAATAGGTGCCGAATATACTGATAGTGCTGTTGCGTCTGGCACACATCAATATATTGTTACGGCCGTTGGCGCTAATGGCATTGATGTTTCCTCTGATCTGGTTGAGGTTGTTGTGGGTCAATGTCTTGTTCCCTTTGATTTTAAAATGGAAGTGCAAAATCCAGATAAAATTGTCTATGCTGGAGAAGAGCTCTACTTGAAAACTACCATAAGTAAATTGAGATATTTTGAGCCCTGGGAGGGAACATTGAGCTATGAAATAAGAGATTTGAGTGGTAATAAATTAATTGAAACTTCAGATCAGGTAAATATATTTGATAATCAGGAAATTTATAAAAAAATAAATTTATCCAAGCTGATCAAAACTGAAAAATATAAGATTTCGGTAAAAATTTCCTATAAAAATTTTAATATTTTTTCTGAGGACGAATTTTACCTAAAAGAAAAACCCTTCATATATTTGAGTTCCGGACGGGTAGTTACTTTAACAGAAATATTCTCTGGTCTAGGCTGGCTGATTATGCTTCTTTTAGCTTTGATTTTGATATTTCTGCTGTTGCTTGTGTTGGAGCATCGATTGGCAGAAGATGCCAAAACACAAATTACAGAAAGTATCTTCAAAAAAAATGGTTTCTTGGGAAAGGAGGTGTATAGATGACAATCGAATTTTATCAAATAATTTCGGATAGTTTCGTTATTGCTCTCTT
Organism: uncultured Bdellovibrionales bacterium; assembly: GCA_964547585.1. Taxonomy (GTDB): domain Bacteria; phylum Patescibacteriota; class Minisyncoccia; order Moranbacterales; family UBA2206; genus CAZSCF01. The sequence goes on along the minus strand of CAZJOI010000005.1, from coordinate 14,909 downwards.
GCTTGTTTCCATCATTTTTGTTTTCGGAATAGTTTGGCGGGTGGAAAAAGAACTGGACATCTCATACAAATTTCTTCTCGGGGCTATCATCGTTTTTGTTTTCGGGGAAATTCTAGACTTGTTTAAATTTAAAATAGGGAATTGGGCGTATTATTTAATAATGATTTTCAAGGTTCTGTTTGCCATTTTGTTATTATCCGGAATACTGACTATGCGGAATATTTTGCGCGAAATGGACGGCGAAAAAGAAAAATAAAAAAGCAATTTTTCGAATTGCTTTTATCAAAGGTACAGTTACAAAACTAAAAATATTTTTTGATAATTTCAAACTCCAAATCTTTTTCTGGATGACAGGCAATCTCGGTCGTTTTTTGCGGAAAGTCTTTGGAAAATTTCTCAATATTTTTTATCCAATCCAAGCTAATAAGCAGATCTGAGGTTGCAATTCCAGATTGAGAAAAAGTTTTTAAATTTTTTAATCGAAGTGTGTTGAGAATAAAACAAATCAGATTGATGTTTTTTCGGAGGCAACATTTTCCGAAGCGCAAGTAGCCTATATTGTATTTTTTGCAAAGTTTTAAGAGTATTTTCAGATAAGCTGGAAAGAAATGGATATGCTGGTGAGAATTTAGCCCATCCGGTTTTTTCCCGAAGAGTGTTTCAAATTTTTTGACTTGTTCTTCCCAAGAAACTTCAGCTGAGGCTGCACCCAGAGTCCCATTAAAATACAAGAATAAGAAATAAAATAATCTGCTAAAAACACCTTCTTTATTTTTTCTGGTAGCGGACAGATCTATTTTTTTTAAATTGAGGTGAACATCCAATTTAACATCGGATGCCAGAAGTTTGGCTATTTCTTGTGGGCTGATAAGTCCATCAGTCATAACTGATATTCGATCAAGCTTTTGCAGTTCAATAAGCTTGAGGATATTTTCATTCGCTTTTTGACTTATGCCAAAATCATCAGCGGATATGATCAGGTTGTTTTTTTTCATTCGTTTTTATGAAAAATTATTTTAGACAGTATTCAGGACACAATGATTCTAGCATATTTATAAACAGTAAAAAAGCTTAGGGCCAGTCCTTTGAACAGGATAGCGTTTTTTTTGAAAAATGCTATAATAAACCCATGCAACTCAGAAATTACAATGTCTATTTTTTCTTCATTGTTTTGATTGGAATAACCGTTCTGACCTTTTTTATGTTGAAGCCGTTTTTTATTCCTTTTATTTTGGCAATTATTTTGGCTCATTCCTGTTACCCCATATACACTAAATTGCTCAATTGGACAGGTGTAAAAGGCTTGAGTTCAATATTGTCATGTTTTTTGGTAGCAGTTGTTATTGTGGCTCCGCTTTCCCTGATTATCTATTTAGTTGTAGGTGAAATTCAAGAAGTAGTCAGTAATTTTTCTGAAACAAAAAATAGCATAGGTCAATTTATCATTGCACTTGATTCTTCGAAATTTTTCAAAACCTTGGGAATTGAGGGAATGATCAATCAAGATACAGTTAGCACCTTAATTAAGAATTTTTTTCAAAACTCGCTTTCTGTTCTGGGAGGTGTCTACAGTAGTCTAGCCAATTTTATCTTCACCATTTTTATCATGTTTTTTTCTTTGTTTTTCCTTTTTATTGATGGCAAAAAACTGGTTAAGGAGATAATGAAGTTGAGTCCCCTGAAAGACAGCTACGAAAAAACACTTATACGTAAATTTAATTCAATTACATACGGAGTTATCATCAAGGGAACCTTTCTAATTGCTCTGATTCAAGGAACAATCGGAGTGATTTTATTCTGGGCAACTGGTGTTTCCTCGCCAGTTCTTCTGGGAATTCTGATGGCGATTGCTTCCGTTATTCCCTATGTTGGTACGGGCTTTATCTGGGTTCCAGTAGGAATAGCCATGATTATAATTGGTCAACTTATACCAGGTTTGATTATTCTCTTAGTAGGAGCTCTCGTCATTGCCTCAGTCGATAACATCTTGAGCCCGAAATTAATTGGAGGAGGTTCAAAAATGCATCCACTCTTAATTTTGTTCTCAACTTTGGGAGGGATTACGCTTTTCGGCGTCACTGGTTTTATTATCGGTCCGATTGTTATGTCATTTTTTGTTGTTCTCTTGGATATTTATTCTTTGGAATTTAAAAATCAGCTTGAAGAATATAATTGATGGATTTTTTAAGCTTCTATCAAAATTTGCCACTAGCCATTGATCCGATTGCTTTCAACATCGGGTTTTTTTCTTTGACTTGGTACTCTCTCATGTATCTGGTGGCATTTCTAGTCATCTACTTTCTTTTGCAATGGAGAATTAAAAATGATTACAAAAATTCTTCAGATTTTTCGAATATTTCCAAAAATATCGAAAACTTTTTTATTTATGCCATTATCGGTCTTGTTGTTGGCGCGCGTTTAGGCTATGTTATTTTTTATGACCCGTATTTTTTTCTAGTAAATCCTTGGCAAGTTATTTCACCCTTTGACACTGGCGGAAATTTTGTTGGAATTTATGGGCTCAGCTATCATGGGGGACTTGCGGGTATCATTTTGGCTGGAATATTTTTTGTCAGAAAATACAGGATTTATCCCTCACCTTCTTCTGAAATAACAAACATTAAAAAGCAAAAGAGTATTTTTTGTTTATTTTCACTTTCAAATCAAGGTGAAAGAAGGTGCGGGATTAATTTTTGGGTTTTTGCGGACTTTGTGATACCAGCCATTCCCTTGGGCTATTTTTTCGGCCGTGTGGGTAATTTTTTGAATGGGGAGCTCTATGGCCGATTGACAGACAAGTTTTGGGGAATGTATTTTTTGGATGAAAATTCAGTAGTTGCTTTGCGCCATCCATCACAACTCTACGAAGCCTTGTTTGAGGGGATAATTCTATTTTTAATTCTCTGGTTTTTACGCAATAATCCGAAGCTGTCCGGAAACCTTCTGCCGCTCTATGTTTTTCTGTACGGCTTCTTTCGGTTTGTAATCGAATTTTGGCGACAACCGGATACGCAAATCGGACTAATTTTCAATTTTCTTTCTCTGGGACAAATTTTTTCAATAGGAATGATGGTCATTGCAACAATTGGCTGGATTTTTATAAAAAGAGGCACCTTTGGCAATCAGATGAAACAAGGGTAAGGCTAATTTATTGGTTTTTTTAAAAAAATAAAAACTGCAAAAATAAACAGAGAGAATGATGAAATTATTTTTGAAATAAATACCAAAGTTTACTCTCCAGAAGTTATTGGCCAGGCTTGTTATGTTTTTATATTGCAAACTTTTTGATATTTGTGGTATAATATCAATATTAAATATTTTAATGTTTACTTTTTTAAATTTAAAAAAAAATGAAAATAAAAATTAGAATCAACCCCAAAAAAAGTGTCCGTTGGATTGGCATTGTTATTTTTGGTGCAATCCTTGTTTTTTCTTTGCAGTTTGCTCGTGCTTGGGTCAACCCAGATCAGGCAGCACCCAATTCAAGTATAACTTCTTCGGTTAGTAGTAGTGAAACACACAATCAAAGTAGTTGCGTGTGGGTTGATGGCGGTTGTGTTTATGCAAGCCATTGGGTTTATGGATCTTCTCAGGCTCTTTGTTCTGACGGAAAATATGTAGCAAGAGTCGAAAATACCCTTTGTGGCATGGGCAATAATAGTAATGACTATTCTGCTACTGTTTACATAAGGGCAAGAGCGTATTGCTGCAGTTTTTGATGAAAAATAAATTGATTAGTCAGTTGATATAATTTAATGTTAAATTTTAATACTGAATTTATTTTTTTGAAAGCAGGATGCACAGAAGATGGGTTATCAATTTTTTAATTTACAATAAAAAATAAAAATGAAAATAAAAGCAAAATTAATTTTTAAAGAAAATACATATTGGATTGGCGTTATTGTTTTTGGGGCAATCTTGGGGTTTTCTCTGCAATTTGCTGAGGCTTGGGTTTCGCCAGACCAATTGCCCCCCAATTCAAATATAAGCTCCCCATCTAGTAGTGGTACTGGAACACATACCCGGAGTAACGGGTGTTCGTGGATTCAAGGACCGTGTACTGGTGCAAACCATTGGGTTTATGGATCTTCTCAGGCCAGCTGTCCTGATGGAAAATATATAAATGGCATCCAAACAACTCTTTGTGGCATGGGTAATAATAGCGAGGATTATTCCATAAGTGTGAATATAAAAACAGATGCATTTTGCTGTAATTTTACTACGGGAGGTGGTTTATTAGGTGATGGCACTACAGCAAATACACAAAATGACTGTACAATCGCTGGAGGGACAATAGAAGACGCTGATGATGGAAGGAAAATTTGCAAATTTGCAGGTGCTACTTGCCCCAGCAATTGGACTCAATATGGCAATTACAGTGCAACGTCAGCCAAAACATGCGATAAATATAATACAACATTAGATTTATGGGGCACTCCTTATACTGCAGCTGTTCTGGAGTCGTATGGCCTTCAATTGTGTGGCGGAGAAATTCCAGCGCCGTTGATTTGTACTACTGGTCTTTATTGGGTGGGTATGGATCTCTTTCCTAATACGGCTCCTTGCGGTTCTCCTACATGTCTAACTGATTCTTTTTGGGGGGGTTGTTATCCAGACCCGACTGTACTATCGAATTTTTCAGATCCTCAGTATTGCACAACCGGAAGTCACAGTTTTAGCAATACAACAATAGAATCTTGCGAAACAACTATTGGGTATGTCACTTCCTATGAGGGTATCACCGCATGTAACTTACCTGACAATACTCCCTGCACTGCTCAAAAAACGGCTGTCGGCTGTTTCTAACCAATAAAAAATAATTTAATTAATATAACTCGCTTGTGCTTTTGCTCTAGCGTGGAAAAAAATAAAAATATGTCAAAAATTATCAAAATATTAGTTTGTATTGTGGTTGTCAGCGGGCTTTTTGTTGGCGGTTTCTTTACTAGCAGTTTTCTTAACAAAAAGAAACTTAGCAGTATGCTTCAAAAAGAAAATATGTTCAAAGAAATGACTTTCATAAGTGGAGTTGTTGAATCGGTAGAGGGCAATGTAATCAGAATGCAAGCTGCTCCCAACCCACTATATTTAGTTGACACAAAAATTCCGATGGCGAGAGAAATTGTTGTTGCTGACAATGCTGAAATAGTTCAGAGCGGATACGTTTGCCAAGCTGTTTTAGATGCGCCTTCCGATACGACCGATCCTGCCGCTCTAGCCGTCGCTGCTCAACAAAAAACCAATACCTATGTGCCTATAAAAAAATTAGAAAAAACAGATCTGAATAAGATTGTAAAAGGAACAATAATTTCTGTCGAGAGTGCTCAGGATATCAAATATGATACCAAATTTGAGGCGAAAAAAATAACTGTCGTTAAGCCTTAAGTTGTTTTAAATTAATAAAAAGAATGACTAAAAAAAGCATATTTTATATCGTTTTATTTTTGGCAATTTTTTCTGTATTTGTAATAGGAGAAACAAAAACAACCATAGCCGGCACTACCTTGGGTTGGCTTTGGGGTGGAGGTGAATATACTCCTGAAGACGGAAGTATAAATGGCAACGAAACCGGACTTGGCTGGGTAAGTATGAGTAGCACAAATCCTGGTGTTTCAAATAGCTATCCCTATACTGTTACTATTCCTGATGCGGGTGGAACATTGAGTGGTTATGCTTGGGCTGGAAATAATATTGGTTGGGTAAGTTTTAACGCAGGCGATTTAATTGGATGTCCAAGTGGAAGTTGTAATGCAAGTATGGATGCAAGTGGTAATTTGAGTGGTTGGGCAAGAATGATGCAACAAACGAATGGCTGGATACGCTTGGCAGGAACAACTTCTGGTGGTGATTCCTATGGAGTAACGAAAGTTGCAACTACAGCCGGACCCTCTTTTTATGGTTATGCCTGGTCAGATATATTTGGTTGGATTTATTGGGGTGATGCAAAGGAAACTGGCTGTGTTTCTAATCCTGCCATGGTTACTTTTGCTTGTTCTAAAGAAACTACAAATGAATCATGCGATGACTCAGCTAATATTGGAAAAACAATCATAGAAAAACAAGTGACTTGTTTGAAAACAGATAATTGCAATATTACATACGGAACAACTGCGGAGGATTTGCTAGCGTGTGATAATGCTGGTGCAAAACTTGTTATTGATGGTGTTGCTAATCCATGCAGCAGTATTTTTGATGAAAAAATGACATGCAATCATTATGAATCATGGAGGGAAGTTGCACCGTAGGAATGTTTATTGATTATGCTTTTGAAAACTTCAAAAAGCACTGGAAATAAACATAAAAATAAGCCAAGAAGGTATGAAAAATAAAATAGTCATTTCAATAGTTATTTTCTTTATTGTTTTTTTTGTGGCAGGAGCAATAAAGACAAAAGCTGCTTCTGTGGCTGGTTGGCTTTGGGGCGGTGGAGTTGAAGTTGATGGAGCAATGCCTTGGGACGGAACACACACAGGTGTTGGGCTTATAAGTCTGAGCAATACAAATACGGCCGGACCAATTGCCTATGGTGTTCAAGTTCCAACTTCAGACGGCAATCTTTCTGGCTATGCTTGGAGTGAAAATATCGGTTGGATTAGTTTCAATGCGGCTGATGTTGTGGGTTGTCCTGTTGTCCCTTGTGCTCCTCAGAGAATAGGGAATGATATAAAAGGATGGGCGAGGATCTTATCAATCAAAACTGCCTTTGAAGAGGGAAATTCAGATGGATGGGAAGGCTGGATAAGATTAAATGGAACTGCAATGAACGGAGCTCCCTATGGTTTTTCTGTTTCAGGCAGTTCATTGATGGGTTTCGCTTGGTCTGATGAATTGGGGGCAATTAGGGCTATGTTTTCAGGGCCACCAATAATTACATTTAATGCATTACCAATTTCTATAAATGTTGACGCAGTATCATTGCCTCAAGACATTACATTATCTTGGTCGGTAATTGGCGCGTCAAGCTGTACAAAAAGCGGAGGTTCAGTATTATGGACGGGAGCACTGGCATCAATGAATGGGAATCAAAGCATAAGCCAATCTTCTCCGATCGTATCGTATCAACTTGACTGTACGGGGCCAGGAGGAAGCGCGACGAAAACAGTTATGGTTTCGGCATTTTGTAATGAACGTAAATGTGGAGGCGGGACATGCAATGAAGAATCTCAATATGGAGTTTCAGACGCCAGCTCTTGCAATTCGGAATGCTCAAGTGATAAGGATTGCTTCTTCCAAAAAATCGGAGGATGGAAAGAAGTTGCTCCATAATTTTAAATATCAAATAAATAATTTTTTATTTTAAAAAAATATGTTAAAAAAAACAGCCTATTGGATCGGTGTCGTGGTTATTGGAATAATATTCGGACTAACTCTCCAGTTTTCCAAGGCTTGGACGGAGCCAACGGTTGCTCCTCCAGGAGGGAATCTTCCAATGCCAAGTGGGGGCGTAACATTAGGCCAAGGCGCATGCTACAGTGCTGGCATGACGAGCTATTGTGCTGCAGGTTATTATTCAGCAGGAACAGTTGCTACAGCTTATGTGGACCACAACGTACAGGGTTTAAATACTTTGTGTTGCTTAGCTTCGGATAATTATTGTACCTTTGGTAGCAGCTATTTACTTGATGGAGGTACCAGTCAAGTAGTCAGTGCATGTACTGGTGGAGCAACATGTTCTTGTCAGGATGAAAGCTATTACCACCTTGAGACTTGCGATACTAGAGGAACAGCTACAATAACCACATACACTTGCGATGACAGAAATTTAACAGCTTCCGCAACAACTATATCTTGTGGAGAAGAAACACCTATTTTATGCGGACCTCCTTTTTTTATGCCTTCTTATTTTTAAATATTAAAAAAATAAAATAAAAAAATATGCCAGACAAAACATTAAAAATAATAGTCATTATTTCTTTGGTATTTTCGATAATTTCTATCTCCGCCTGTATTTTTATGTATCAAAATCTAGGCAGAAATCAAATTGATCAGAAAATAGGAAATTTAGCATCGGATGTTCTTAAAAATCTTCCAAACCAACCAGCAGAAATAGTAAAAGGGGACAATAAATCTTTTGATGTAAAAACGCCAGAAAAAGCCGGTGGTTTTCTGGGTTTGCCAGAAATTAAAGATATTAAAGCAGAAGGTGACAGCAAGAAAATAATGCTGCGTGGTCATTGGACAGTCGATAATAAACCAACCTTTGATTTTATTGGTCATCCAGACTATGAAAAAGCTGCCACTTCACTTCCTTTAAAAGGTATTATTCTAAACAATGAGACTAAGATTAAAAAATTTACCATAGGCTCTCTACCAGAAGGTAAATATACGCTTGAAAATGAAACCGATATAGCGTTGGATGATTTGAAAGTTGAGTCTCTGGAAGATCCTATTTTTGCAGTATTTTCACAGCAGACAGACACTAAAGAAAATGAGGTAACGGCTGCAGGTTTGGTAATTTTTTCTGGATATTCTAAGCTTTATGAAAAAATCAAATAGAGATTAGCTGTTTTTGCAGAGCATGAGATGATGTTATAAAATCTAAAACAGGGGAAACCCTGTTTTTCCTTTTAGAACTCAAGTCCCGGATTTTTCCAAGGCTTTTTTTGACACTATTTTTCGGTATGTTAAAATTACACCATACAATATTAATATTTAACATCCAAAAAAGTATTTTATGCAAAAGAATGTTGTAACAATTGCGGTAATTATAATTTCCATTATCGCTTTGTCTGCTGGGCTTTGGATTTGGAGTTCACACTCGAGCAACTTGAATGAAAATCAAGAAGCGACACCCATTATCTCCGATATTATTTTTTTCTATGGCAAGGAATGTTCCCATTGCATTGAAACAGAGAAGTTCCTAGCAGAGAATAACATTGCCGAGAAAGTTAAATTTGATTTGTTGGAAGTTTGGTATAACAAAAAAAACGCAGCCCTTCTGCAGGAAAAAGCCTTGGAATGTAATCTGAAAAAAGAGGAAATTGCCGTACCATTTCTTTATTCCAATGGCGAGTGTTTGATTGGTTCACCCAAGATAGAAAAATTCTTTCAAGACAAGGCTAATGGCCAGTAAAGTTTGTTAAAATCTTCCAAAAACGGTATAATAATCTAAGTAACTGGAAGTTAAGACAATTTTGCTAATGAGTCAAAAAAGAAAAACAAACATACTTTTCATTGATGGTTTAGCGGGAAAAATTCAGTCTCCCAAATCTTTTGATTTTCCGCTGTATCGCTTTGCAAAAAAGAACAAAGGCAAATCTATTCTGTTTTCCAAGAACGGGAGGACGGAAGCTTTTTTTACTGAGGATTCCAAGCTCTATTTTACTCCAAATGAATATGAGCGGTTATTGAAAAAAGAACGAATTTTCAGAATAACCAGACGTTTGGACAGTTTGAATTCCAGTCAGTTTGAAAAAACCAGAGTTTATTCTCTGGGTCGGGTTGATGTTGTCCAGCTTACTATCAGAAAAAGATATTCCAGTTTAAAAAACTATCTTGCGGATCTGCTTCAGGGTTCAGTTCAGGGTTTGTCAGCTGCCAGAATGTGGAATGTTTCCGTTGTCGGAGCGGTGATTTTTGGAATGATTACGATGACTCTGATCTATCGCTATTTGGGCGGCAGTGTCTCAGCTAAAATAGAAGAAAGTAAAACGATCAGCAGAGAAGTGGCGGGAGCCTATGCGACCAGAGCAGATGAGAAAGATTTGAGTGATGATATTGATCCTGAGTTTATGACAAAACTTCTCAGTGATTATGATAAGTTTGAAAAAGAAAGCGATGCTAAAAAAGCGATGAAGGGAGAAATAGATAAAATGGTTGCGGGCTATCCAATTGAAAAAATGGTTCCCTATATTGTCAAAAAGGACAAAATAGTGGCGGCACTTCTGGTAGCGATTGCCAGAAAAGAAAGTGCTTGGGGTAAACGTGTACCAGTTTTGAATGGACAAGACTGTTATAATTATTGGGGTTATCGTGGTATTCGCGACCGAATGGGAACTGGCGGACACACTTGTTTCGATAGCCCAGAAGATGCTGTAAATACGGTGGCTAAGCGAATTGAATTCTTAGTTTCTAATGAGAAGCTTAATACTCCAGCCAAAATGGTGGTTTGGAAATGTGGCTATGATTGCTCATGGGACAATCCAGTCGCAGTCAAAAAATGGATAAGTGATGTAGATCTATATTTCAAAAAATTAAACAAGTAGTTTTCTGTTGACTTTTACCCTAAAAAAGAGTATAATAGAAAGGTAGGAGTGGCAGAAGTGCTGCAAATAAAGCTTTACAAAGGTGTTTCAGATGGGTGAAACGCTTTTTTTATTCCCATGAAGACAAAAATACACATAAAATCCAATAAAATCGTATTTTACCTAGTGTTTCTGGGTTTTTTTGCTTTTTGGGGGAATGAAGTTTTGGCTAGTCCGATTACGGAACGAAGTGTTTTGGAACTGCTTAATCAAGCTCGAGTTGAAAAAGGGCTTGCGCCCCTAGAGGCTAATAACAAGCTTTTTCAAGTAGCTTCAGACAAGGCCGATGATATGCTGAAAAATAATTATTTTGCTCATACTTCACCCAAAGGAATTACGCCCTGGGTTTGGTTTGATAAAGAAGGTTACAACTATAAATTTGCCGGAGAAAACCTGGCCATCAATTTTTCTTCAGCGGAAGATCAGCAAAAAGCTTGGATGGAGAGTGAAACTCACAGAAAAAATATTTTGGATACGAATTATCAAGAAGTTGGATTGGCTGTTAAAAAAGGATTCATTAATGGCAAGCTAGCGACTGTAACAGTTCAAGAATTTGGAACCCAAACAGCCTATGCTGGAAATGGAGCAGGGAAATCTGTGATAGCTAAAAATTCTTTGCCGGAAGTTCAAATGAATTTGTTGCAAAACTTTAATGGTAAGTTGTTGGATGCTGGAGAAAAATTATCAGGTTCAATTATGGGAGCTCAAAACAAAACCAAATTTATGGAATATCTGGGAGACGGATCAGCCACAGTCATTCTGGTAATTATCCTTCTCAATTCATTGATTCTTTTGTGGATTATCCTCGATTCATTTTTTGGTGCCAAAAAGAAAGAATTGGATATAAGTAATCCTTCTTTTAATCTCTATACCATCAGTCGAGAAGAATATTTGGAATTTTTGAAGAGACTCTCAATCAGTTCCGGAGATAGCAAGACTATTTACTTGGAACAAATGAAATTGCGCAGATGAAAGGATACTGATTTTTTTTGAAACTTCAAACTTCAAATTTAAAAGCGAACTTTTTTGAGAAGAGTTCGTTTTTTTAGCTTATTTCCGCTACAGCTAAAAAATATTTTATTTTTTTGTCAAGGTAGGGGTAAGCATATCTTGACAAAAAAAGCCCCAGATAAGATAATAATTATACAGAATGAAACTTGAATTCTGATTCGCTTTTTAGAAAATTAATAAAGCTAAAAAAAACAAAAATAAAAAAGGGAGGACAAGGCGCCTGGTTTTTGTTTTTGTCGAAATTTTTTTCAAGCAAAAGATAAAAAATAAAACGAGGAAGGGATTACAAATGAATAAAATGCGGGTGAAAAATTTTCAAATTTTTTTGAAAGACCAATTTGAATTAATTAGGGTTAGTTAATTTTGATTGGTCTTTTTTTATCCCTCACCACTTTCTGGCTTATAGATTAAATATAAATAATAGTAGATATTTTTTAAAAGTAATTAAGCAATAATTTAAAAATTTTTATAAAACCCTTCCGCCAAAGGCGTGAGCCAAAAAGTGGTGAGGGATAAAAAATATGAAAACTCTCCAACACATCTTTCAGCTGAATCTTTCCGCCAAAGAAGTCGTGATGGCAAAAAGAATTATGGCTATAGTAATGATGCCAATCCTGGTCTTCTATATGACGAGCATGAATTTCCTGATGATGGGAATGATGCAAGCCAACGCGGCGGACGGCAGTGGCACCATGACCGTTAATGATGATGAGGTAACGGCTGGAGGTGCAGCACAAGATTTCAAATTCACATTTGATCCGTCGGAAGATATGGATGGCGGGGCGATCAGAATTGAATTTCCCTCTCCGTTTCCAGAACCTAAATCCGAAGCAGGTGATGGACAAATAGTAATAGTTGAAAAAGACGGAGCTAATTTGGATTTGGATAATGTGAGTATCAGTGATAGAAAAGTAACTATTCCGATTACGACTATGGCAGCCAACGAATATTTTACTGTTACCTATAAAGTAACTTCAACTATGCCAACGACTATTGGCAATTACGAATTTACCACCGAATCGAAACTTTTAGATGGATCTTTTGAAGATTCTGCCGACAGCCAAGCTTCAGTGGAAATTGAACCGGGAGTTGTTGATCATTATATTATTAGCGCAATTACAGACAAAACAGTGGGTGTAGATTTTAATGTGACGGTTACTGCCGAGGATGCGAACAATAATACAACAACTGGTAGTGGATCAGTAGCTATTTCAGTTCAGACTGGGTCAGGCGCTTTGGTAGGCGATACTTCAGCTGATACTTCCAGCGACGGGGATGATACAGTAACGCTTAAATATAATAAAGTGGAAGATAATGTTGTCCTGCGTGCTAGTGCAGATGGAAAAACTGGCGATAGCAATGCTTTCGACGTGGACAATTTGACTGCGCCGACTTTTTCTTCTCCGGGATCAAGCACGAATGATTCAACCCCGCTTATCAATTGGTCGGATGTTTCTGGAACAGATGTGGAATACGGAATGTGGCTGATTGCCAAAACAGCTGATACTTGTGCCGATCAGAACTATGGAAGTGCTTTGTTGAATAAAGACACAGGCTCGACTTCTCAATATCAGGTAGCGGCAGGCGAAGCTCTTTTGGATGAAACCGCTTATTGTATAAAAGTTTCTGCATCGGATGATCTTGTACCATCCAATGAAGTTAGCGCATACAAACAATTTTCTCTTTTGACTTCCAAACCTGCTAAACCAAGCGATGAAACTATTGAACTAGTGGGAACAATTTTAGATAATGGTCATCCAGCGGATACGATAAATATATATAATAATGAGTCTGTTACGGTTAAAGTTACCCACGTGGCAACTTTGGATGGCGGAAAAGCTTATGTAAAAATTACTGATGGATTGGGAAATTCAGTAGAAGGTGATGAAGATATTTCTGGTGCTGTTACTACTACAGAAGTAATCTTGGATGCGTCGTCTTTACAGCAAGGAGCACTAACTATTAAATCCAGAGTAGAAGATGCTGGTACCAACTCTTCTGATTGGACAGACGGTTCAGCAGCTACCAAAGACACTAGTGCGCCAGCCAAGCCAAGCGCAGTATCATTTGTTGATGATCCAATAAATGTTGCCAATGTTGCAAATGTTAATGTTTCTGTTACCGGTGAAAATGGAGCAGAAGCTTATTATGAAATTACAGATGAGGGAGATTCGCATGAAGTTTCCAGTCATTTTACTATGACTGATACGACTACGGTTAGCCCAGATATAAATCTTACTACTTTGAATGATGGAACAGTAGCTGTGGCAGTATATTTTGTAGACAGCGCCTGGAATCATAGTAATGAAACAGAAGATACAGTTGAAAAAGATGCAACTGCACCAAGCGTAGATGCAGGAGATGATCAATCAAAAAATGCCCAATTTACTCAAAATGCAACAGTCAGTGATGCTGGTATGGGAGTTGCAACATATACTTGGACAAAACAATCTGGTCCTGGAACGATTACTTTCGGATCAGCCAATACAGAAGATACAACAATTGAAGCTGATACTGACGGAACGTATACCATAAAACTGACTGTAACTGACAATGCTGGAAACAGTGCTTCAGATACAATGACTTTGATTTGGGATGAAACTTTCCCAGTCATCGCATTTACCAACGATGTTGAAGCAGGTCCATTAACTTCAGACACAATCAGGATAACTGTGACTGAAACTAATCCAAATACTGCGACTTTTGAATACGGATTCAGTGTTGATACAACTTGCGATGGAACAGATACATATGGGAATGCATTTACATCTGGTGCAGATTTTGTAATAAATACCGAAACCAATAATGGAAAGTATATTTGTGCCAAAGCAACAGATAATGCTGGAAATACAACGTATCAGGTTAGCGGAAATGACATTAATATCGACATAACCGGCCCGACACTTTCATTTACAGATAATGTTGCAGCTGGACCAGTCACTAGCGATACGATTACTGGAGGGTGGGGAGATGCCACAGTAAGTAAGTGGAAATATAATGACAATGCAACTTGCTCTAATGATCCATTAGGCTATACGGATGGCACCGCAATTCCAGTTCAGAATAATGAAACCAATAACGGAAAATTGATTTGTCTTTATGGTTCGGATGCTCTTGGCAACAAGTCGACTTTAGCTTCAGCTAATGATATCAATATTGATGCAACTGCACCCGTAGTAGATGCTATTTTAGCACCAACGGATTCCAGCAATCAAACATTCAACATAACTTATACGGCAACTGATGCTAATGGCGTAGCTTTTGGAAGACTTTATTATAAAGTTAATGGCGGAGACTGGACACTTTATAGTCCTTCTGGTGATGGCTATGTTGCTTATACCGGAGCTGACAGTGCGATCAGTTTTACCGCACCGCAAGTTGGCAATTATGAATTTTATATCCAGGCCAAAGATTCAGTGGGCAATGAAACAATCGTGCAAACTCCGACTGACACAACCAGCGTAGTGCCAACGGAAGTCTGGGTTTGTGAAAGTGGAAATTGCGGTTATGTTTCTGGTTGGAATGCATATAATACAATTCAAGCTGGTATAGACGCAATCAAAGAAGGCGCAAGCAATACGGTCAATGTTTCGGGCTCTTTCAGTATCACCACCTATATCAATATCAACAAAGAATTGAGATTGATTGGCAGCT
>CAZJOI010000004.1:0-50723 GCA_964547585.1 uncultured Bdellovibrionales bacterium | reverse complement strand
GTTGGGTTTGGGTATGTCTAACAATCTGAGGATCAAAACCAGCGGCCTTTGCTAACTCTGTTTTCTTAAGAATGGTAGGTATATCTAGCCAGAGAATGGTAAAAAAGGTGCCCAATGCAGTAATGGTGTTTAAAGGGGGGAAAGGTCGACTAACATCGCCGGAAAAAATGGCTAAAGCAAACTGGGTGGGAAAATTTTTAAACAAAAAGAAACTGATAATCATCAGTAACAAACTTGATCCACTAATAAAAGCGAGAACCGACTTTAGTTTTTCTGGGGCTGAATCGAGGTTAATGGATGATTGTTTTTTTATAAGACGCATCGATATAGTGATCAGAGTAGAGATAACAAATATGACCAAACAGACAATGAGGATTACATGTCCTCCCAAGTCCTTGGTTTCGATAATTTGGGGATAGGGAATTTTGAACCAAACGTCTTTAAGTGGATATTCTGGGTAATTGACAAAGGAATAGAGCAGATTTGGTTCTAGTTTTGAAGTGTAAAAGTCTGTTAGAAATAAGCGACCGATCGAAACATAGGACGTAAGTTGGACAAAAAAATCGACGATATAGTAAAGAAATACTCGATTGCCGGTTTTAGCATTCTTTTTGATTAAAAAGCTTTGCTCCCCTCTTTGTTGAAGTCGATTAACTTCGGCTTCAAAATCTCTAATGTGTTTAGATTTAGTGAGGTTAATAATTCTGAAAGGAATTAGGAGTAAAGTTTGGAAAATACCCAAAAGGATGACTGAAATCCACATTGATTGGGTAAAACTATAAAACAGAAACAGGAATGAAGCATAAAACCGAAATGTTTGCTTTGAAAAAAATGCCCAAATTAAGAAGATCAGAATAACGGCGGTTACAATGGTGTTGAATGAGGGCAGTGATTTTCGTAATGAATACTGAGGAGAAATAACTTGGTTGGCCATGAATTACTTTAAAAAATTAAAGATTGGTGTATGTGGCATGACTAATTGGCCCAATTCGATCTAGCGGCCAGTAGCGGAAAAAGACTTTACCTACGATTCGATCAAAAGGAACTGGTCCCCATGCACGAGAATCGCTCGAATGAGGGCGATTATCACCGACAACAAAGTAATTATCATCTGGAATCGATACGGGGCCATTGAAGGTGTATGTGCCCGCCTTAGTTAAAACAGTATCTTCTAGGTAGGGCTCTTCCACGAAACTGCCGTTGACGTAGAGGTGATTATCTTTAACTTCAACCATATCTCCAGGCAGACCAATGATTCGCTTAATAAAGTCACAACCAGTCCCCTCTGGGCAATTGGCAGCTACTGGGGCTTCAAAAACAACCACGTCTCCACGTTGGGGTTTATGCAGTTTGTAGGACACTTTATCTGTCATTACATACTCGGCATGATGAAAAGTTGGATCCATGGATTGACCGTTTACCTGATGCGGTTGCATGATAAATAGATATAAAATCAGGAAAATTGATAAGGCAATCACAACTGTCTCGATGATATCTAGGAAAAAAGCGCCGATGGTTTTGAACATGAAATTCATTATAGGTGGTACAACTTGAATATTCCAGTTATAATGTTCGTCATCTTGGATGATTAGCTCAGTTGGTTAGAGCGCTGCATTCACATTGCAGAGGTCACAAGTTCGAATCTTGTGTCGTCCACCACGTAAAATGAACTTAATTGGCAATGAATTTCATCACGTGGTAGTCGCGTGATGAAAATTTTATAAAATTTTCATTTTACGCGACACCAAAAAAATTCAAAAAAAATACCAACTAAAAACTACCAACCAATTTTATGGCCTCTCCAATTTCCCATATAATATACGCCAAGAAATATTTTGAAAAAAATCCATCCAACATCAACAAGGATGAGTTTATCTTGGGATGTTTATTTCCAGACATTCGCAGAGTAAGCGAAAATATCAAAAGAAAAGACACCCACATACCCGATGAAATTCTAAAAAAAAGTAATATCCAAGAAAATACCAATCCTGTAAATATGGATTTTACTGGCCTCACTGCTTTTCAGGCTGGTTGGAAGTTTCATATTTATTGCGATATGAAGAGAGAAGAGATTTTGAAAAATAAAAAGTTTTATTCACTGGAAGATACTTCCCCACTTGAATCATTACCCGCCAAATATCTCGAGGATGAGATCCTTTACGACCAATACAATAATTGGGAAAAAATATATCTGTACTTCAACAACGCACCTGAGGTAGACCTAGATATTTATGTTCCACGCGAAACATTTGAATTCTGGTATGCCATTCTAGCTAAATATATTGAAAGAAAACCAGACAAAAAATCTCAACATATCTTTTTTACCAAGCAATTTTTTCTCAAAGACAAGGCAGATGAAATTGTGGATGCTATTGAAAAACTGAGAAAAAATGAAAAAGTCGTAACCATCTTAAAAAACATTTCAGAAGAAATATTAAAGTAATAAAAATATTATGATTATAGAAGCCAAAAATATTCAAGAAAATCCCACCAACACCTTGCGTCGTTTGGGATATACTTTTCAACACAAAGTTAAGGGCAGTGAAGAGATGAGTTTTATTCGTCCTATGGCCAGCGCTGGTTATCCCAGATTTCATATTTACACCAAACTGAGCGGATCGGATTTGACTATTAATATTCATCTAGATCAAAAAAAAGGAACTTATGGAGAAGACACCCGTCATCATGGAGAATACGAAAATGATGGAGCCCTCAAAGAAGAAGTACGCAGGCTAAAAACATTTTTGGAATAAATAGCGTTAATAGCCTCTGATATTGCAAAAAATGAAATAAAACTGTAGGATAAAATGTACATTGTGAAATATGCCCAGGTGGCGGAATTGGTATACGCGCCAGTCTTAGGAACTGGTTCCCGCAAGGGATTGGAGGTTCGAGTCCTCTCTTGGGCACATATTTTTTAAAAAGATAACAGAAAATAGAAAAGGAGTCAGAAACAAAAATAAAGCTCAATCAAAAAGGAGGTTTGGTATATGAGCGAGAAAAAAGTTCTTTGTAAAAATTGTGGACATCCACAAGGCGATCATTCATTAGATTTTTTTAAAAAATACAGAGAATCTTACCGCGATCCAGACAGGGCGTGGGAAAAAATGAAAAATGATCACCCGAAACTTGTCCAGTGCTCTGGATTTACATCGGAAATTGTCAATGAACAGGGCTACTAATCCTGATAATGCTATCCGACAAAGGGGGCTGCAAGATCTTCTTGCACCCCCATCCATTATTTTTCTGGCTGTTCTAAATAAAAATATGCAAAAACTAATTACCCAAAAAAACAATACTGGAACAAGACTCGATAAATTCCTCGTTAAGGAGTTTTTTTCATATACCCGCGGAGAAATTATTCGAAACATAAAGGATGGCAATGTTTTGGTTAATAATAATAAAATAAAACCCAGCTACATTCTTAAGGAAAACGACACCATCACAATTAATTTCAAAACTGTTTCTGAAAAATTAGTTCCCAATAAAAATATTAATCCTGAAATCATTCATCAAGATAAAGATATCATTGTTATCAACAAACCCGCAGGATTAAAGGTTCATCCGAGTTTTGCTAAAGAAACTGATACGCTGATAAATGGAATTTTATCCAAATTTTCAGAGATAGAAAACGTAAGTGATGGTTCTTCTGGTTCAATTTTACGACCCGGAATTGTACATCGCCTTGATCAAGATACTTCCGGAATAATAGTCGTTGCCAGAAATCAAAAAAGCTTTGATGAATTGAAAAAGCTTTTTCAAACTCGAAAAATCATCAAAAAATATTTAGCCTTGGTTATTGGAAAAATACAAAATAAAAAAGGCATCATCAAAAAACCAATTGCCAAATCAAGTTCGTATAAAAAACAAACAATTGCTAGTAGAAAAACTAAAACAAAAATACGAAAAGCTGTAACAGAATACGAAGTTATTCAAGAATTTGCGGATTTTTCCCTAGTCGAAGCCAGCCCTAAAACTGGCCGAACACATCAGATCAGAATTCATTTGTTTTCTTTAGGCAATCCTGTGGCTGGAGATAAAAAATACAAACTCAAAAAAATTACAAAATTAGCCTTACCAGCCAGACAGCTTCTGCATGCTCAAAAAATAGCCTTTGAATTATTCAGTAAAAAGTACTCTTTTGAAAAAAAGCTCCCAGAAGATTTTCAAAAGTTCCTCAAAACCTTGTCATAAATGTCAAAAACCAATCTCTTCTTGACTAAAAACAAGTAAAAAGGTACTATAAGACAGTTAAAATAATTACATAAATGACTGAATTTTAGTTAGAATATTCCGCAATCGGGATTGTTTTTAATTCAAAAATTCGGATATAATAAATATATGAATAAGAAATTAATTGATTTCAACTTAGCGCAAAGAGCAAAAAAAATGCCCGACTTTCAAGCTGGAGATGTTGTTAAAGTTTATAGAAAAATCAAAGAAGGAGAAAAGGAAAGAATCCAGATTTTCGAAGGTCTTATTATCGCTATCAAAGGCAAGCAAAGCTCTTCTCCCATGATTACTGTCAGAAAAGTCAGCGAAGGAGTGGGAGTCGAATTGGTTTTGCCAATTTATTCCAAGGGTATTGAAAAAATTGAATTAGTCAAAAGAGCTGGCGTCAGAAGAGCTAAGCTCTATTATCTCAGAGGTTTGACTGTTAAAAAAAGCCGAATGAAATATAAGGACATTTCTGATTTTATTGCCCCGAAAGAAGAAGCGGCTAAAGAGGAAACTGAAAAAATAGAAGAAAAAAAATCAGAGGAAAAATAATAACTTAATTTGAATATTTTTCGAGCCTTCGTGGTGCCCGCCTCGACTCATGGAGACACTCGTCGATGCGAGGCGGGGAATTGGTATATTCACCCCGCACTAATTCTCTTGTATACTGTTTGGGGATATGGTGGAATTGGTATACACACACGTTTGAGGGGCGTGGCCTTATGGCATGCGGGTCCGACTCCCGCTATCCCCACAAGAGAATTGGTGCGGGGCAAGCACGTTTGAGGGGCGTGGCCTTATGGCATACGGGTTCGACTCCCGTCGAAGGCACTACTTCTTCGGTGAGGACACAATGATTGTAATTAGGGCAATTAGCTCAATGGCTAGAGCACCTCGTTTACACCGAGGGGGTTATAGGTTCGAGTCCTATATTGCCCACAACCCAAAAATGCCAGATTAGCTCAGCGGTAGAGCGAAGGACTGAAAATCCTTGCGTGCCCAGTTCAACTCTGGGATCTGGCACAAATTAATATGCGGGTATCGTATAGTGGCTATTATACGTCCTTGCCAAGGACGAGAGACGGGTTCGATTCCCGTTACCCGCTCATTTCGGAAAATCGCATTTTTGAAAGCGCGATTTTCCATTCGTTTAGGGCTTGAAAGCTCACAATTTTGTTTCGGAGAGTCCAGTTCGAGCCGATTTTTTGCAAGAAGCTTCGCTTATCTTCCAAGTTTTCAGAATTAGCCAAGGAATTGGCTTGATGAGCCGACAAAATGAAATTTCTCATGGGTTCGAGCCAATAATTTCCCTTTCGCCCAAAATTCAAAAGTTTTTGCTTCAAGTCCGTTTTTTGGTTCAGCAGTTTTTCTTTCTTCTCTTTATATTCAGAAAGTGAAATGGTATTTTCCAGCTGCATATCCAAAAGTCTTGAAACTTTATTTTCAATTTCCATAATTTCTTTCTCAACATTTTGGGCGAAAGATTTCGAGTTTTGGCTGGCTTCTTTTTCTTCGGCGTCTAGTTTTGTTAAAATCGGTTTCAGCCATTCAGGAGGCAAAGAAACTTTTTGAAAAATGTCATTGATTTGCAAATGTAGGTCTTTTTCATTCACATATTTTTGTTTGCAATCAGTATTCTTTTTCGTGCAACGGTAATGGCGGAAAACCAAACCGCTTTTTTTGATGTGCTGTTCAGCAGTAATTCCTCGTCCACATTCTCCGCATTTGAAAATTCCCAGAAATCCAAAGTTATGGTTTGGTTTTTCTTTTCTTGGTTTTCCTTTATCCGCCATTATCCGTTGCACTTTTTCAAAAAGCTCTTTGGAAATTATTGGCTCATGAATTCCTTCATAAATTTCATTTTTGAATTGAAACAATCCATAATAAAAAGGATTTTGTAACATTCTTTGAATTCGAGAAAGTGATAAATTCTTTTTTGATCGTCGGCTCATCAAGCCCAAAGAAAGCGCCAATTTCTGGATTTGCTCCAAGGAATATTTGCCAGTGGCATATTCTTCAAAAAGCTTTTTCACAATCTGCCAATTTTCTGGGTCCTTAAGGATGGTGTGATTTCTAAGTTCATTGGTGTAACCAATGGGAGCAAATCCAGGATAAACGCCATTTCTAAGCTTCTGGCGTAGTCCACGCTTAATGTTCTCAGAAAGATTATCAATGTAATATTTTGATTGTCCAAAAGCGATAGAAAGCATAAAAAGTCCTTGTGGAGTTTTATCAAACCAAAAAGTGGGGAATTTTAACATTTCCAGTTTTCCAGTATCAAGCAAGTTTATTATTTTTCCCGCATCAACCGCGTTTCGAGCCAATCTATCTGGGTGCCACGCTAAAACTCCCATGGCTTCATCTTCCTCAATGCCAGAAATCATTTTTTCAAAAACATCACGCCCTGGTTTTTTGGCTGATTTTGTTTCCACAAATTCTTGCACAATGGAAAGGTTTTCTTTCTGCGCAAATTCTCGCACTTCAGTCAGTTGCGCTTCAATAGACAAAACTTGTCTTTCTGCTTCATCAGTTGATTTTCTGGCATAGATAAAATACTTTTTGGTTTGATTCATATTATTTATTTTGATTATTAAAATTGCTTTTGGACAAAAATTGGCGCTTTTTTTACTCTGAAAATTTGGAAATTTCGCCTTTGGCGAAAATGCAAAAAATCGGCTGTTGAATTTTATTCAAATTTGAGCTTCGCTCAAATGAATTGGACTCTCCAAAACAAAATCGTGAGTTTTCAAGCCCTAAACTAATGGAAAATCGCGCTTTCAAAAATGCGATTTTCCGAAATGAGCTGTTTTTATTCAGAAGCTCGAACTTTTTTTGAAAAGGATTTTTGATTTTGCGCTCGGGCGGGCAAAAAGGGAAAGGGTCTGGGAAAAGGAATTTTTGCCCGCCCTCGCTTTCAAATTCTGATTTTTCCGCCGCCGCCAAATTTCGTTTTTCGCTTTGCGAAAAGCGCCACCAAGGCATATGTGGTTGTGTTTGCCCCGCCCGCCCTTGCGCACACAACGCAAAATAACTCCCTTTTGTATTTGCTATTTTTGATTTTTGGTGTAGCATTAAAGTAGCTGAAAAGTAGCTGAAAGGAAATAGTACTAATAATATAATTCTACTACTATAATATAAGTATGTCAAACATTCAAAAAACACTTAGGAAACTTAGAGAAGCCAAAGGATTATCTCAAGAAAAACTGGCAAGATTAGCCGATGTTGCCAATAATACAATTATCAAGATTGAAGCTGGAAAAAATCAAAATCCAACACTTGATACGCTTAAAAAAATTTCCAAAGCGCTTGAAGTTAGTGTTGATGAATTGATTAAATAATTTTTTAAAAAGCCATGGTTACAAACAAAATTTTAAGAATACTCGTGGGGGCTACAGGAATTATTGTTGTTCCTGTTCAGATGCTGACAACTTTAATTTTAGGATTATTCGTTTCCATACCTATTATCGGAGTACTTTTACTTTTGCTAATGAGCTCGGTGTGGACAATAATATTTTTAGGACCACTCCTTGGACTATCTTATGTTTATGAAAAAATAAAAATCTTAAGACCACTATCTTCAATTATTGGAGTTCCCTTAGCACTAATAGGTAATGCTTATGTTGCTCTCATACCATCAATGGGGGAAAAAGAAAGTCGTTATGCAAAAATGTTTCTTTGCCAGTCATTTCCATACACATGGGGATTCAATAAGTTTTATGCGCATAATGTAGATATATATAATAACCTTGATTTAATGCGAATTTTGTTAGAGGTAACAAAAGGAGTTGCTCCTCTTCGTTATTTTTTAGCTTCTATTGTGGAAAAAAATATGAATAGCATGCATCAATTACTTAACACAGACCGTCAATTATTTGATGAACTCGCTGTTCTTCTGGCTGAAAAGGATCAGACGGACACTATTGACGGAATAAAATAAGGATCAATTTTTACTAAAACTAAAAAATATGAATAAATTACAACAAATATCTAGCCAGCCAGACTATAATGCAAAAGCCAATTCTTTTAGCAAATTAATTATGGCGGTCTTTTTTATTTCATATGTTTATATGGTATTTACTGTGAGCGGTGATGTTGGTGGTTGGATATGGGCAACTTTATTTTTAATAGGAGGATTGTTTCTTACTAGCATTTTAATTGCGATGCCATTATTTATTCTAAAGCGATTATTTCCCAGTATTTCCATTTTGATTACCGTTTTGAGCGTTATTATAACTTTCTTTGCAACCAAATTCTTTTTTGTTTTATTACTTGTCTAAGCTTTCTTACATGGATAAAAAAACCTCAGGATTAATTAAATTTGTTTTTGATTATCCTTTCGATTTGGGAGTTTCATCCAATTTTTATTATCCAGTAACACTTTTCCCAAAAAAAGATGTTGCTTTGGTTAAGATTTTTCGTAAAGAAGGCATTCAATCTTTTGATAAAAGGTATGTTCAAAGAGAAAGAACTGGCGAGAGTTCATTTCTAGAAAAATTACACTTTTCAGATAAGAGTGCTTACCTTAAATTAGTCTTAGAAAACGGAGGTGTCACGCAGATCGTGGCTGGCGAAGGTGGTCATGTAATTTATCCTTGGTTTTTTTCTGAAATAGAGATTGTTTTTGTAACAGATGATATATTTTGCCTACATGATGATAGCGCGTGCAATAAAGCATTCAATCGCATGTATTCATTTTTTAATAAATTTTTATCCGCATATAGACAAATTGGTAGCGTAAGAAATAGATTCTTGTCGATAGAGGATGATTTTTCACTTTATACATTGTGTTACATAAGTGAATTTTCTGAAACTGAAAAAAATAATCCAACGGAAAATTTATTTAAACTTCAAAAGGAGCGGCGTAAATTCATCTCTTATCCAATGAGAGGTGATAAAAGCGAAAAAGACGATAGCCCTCTTTTTCGTGGAAGATATGCTTCGGTATCTAAAACTGATATTAAAGAGCCTATGATTGATATTTCAAAATACGAATCTTTTCTTAAATGCCTTTCTGGATCAGAAATAAGACCGTATAGAAGAATGTTACTTTCAGGACTTGAAAGAATTAGTTTGAGTGCCGATTATCAAGCAGCAATAGTAGATTTTGATACAGCTGTTGATATGACTGTTAGTTTCCATCTTAGAAAATTTCTTAAAGATGATGGAAAAAATGATCAAGAGATTACAGATTTATTTGAAGATTATAAAAGTGAATATTCAACAACAAATAAGAGGGTTATCCAATTGGAAAAATGTTTGATTACAAATGCATTAAAAGCGAAGAAAGAAGGTTTTCTAAAAGAGAGCGATGAATGCAAGAGATGGCGTGAGATAGCCCGGAAAAGAAGAAATGATGTCGCTCATGAAGGAAAAATATTTGAAAGGAAAGAAGTTGAAGAAAGTTTTAGTATTAGTCAAAAATTCATTATTTTTATAGAAAATATTTGTAACCAAAAAAACGCCTAGTGTTTTTGCATAAATTTTAGGCGGCGCGCCAATGAAATTGGCACGAAATTCGGCGGCGGCGGAAAAATCGGAATCGGAAAGCGAGGGCGGGCAAAAATTCCTTTTCCCAGACCCTTTCCCTTTTTGCCCGCCCGAGCGTAAAATCAAAAATTCTTTTCAAAAAAAGTTCGAGCTTCCGCATAAAAACAGCTCCAAGTTGCAAAAACGGCCTTTGATTGGGCTGTTTTTGTTTTTTTAACTTGGACTAGCATTTTGCATCTTTTTGCTTTATTTAAGCCAAGGGACACTGACGGCTAAAATTATAATGGCTTGTTTTAGCCATTTTTTGGTGTTTACCTTTGACAACCCGACCCAAGTCTGCTACAATAATTAGTCATTGTGAAAAAAAGCTTTTCACAAGGGCAAATTAACAATTAAAAGTAACTTATGCGTATCATTGGTATGATGATATTGCTGTCTATTCTGCTGGTATTATCAGTTCCTCAGAATGTCTTGGCAGCTGAAAACATTACTGATGAAACAAAAATAAACCTAAACATACAAGACAATAAGATTATCTTAAATGGAGAAGTATATGAAAATTCAATACTTTTAGCCAGTGCTCCCTACAAATCTGCTGATTATGAGCCGGTTAAGCCTTCTCGAGATGATGCTTTAGCTAGATATAAGAAAAAGGCTAAAGGCAATCTTCCAGAAGGAAAATTTGAAATCAATGCTTCTGCCTATACCGCTGCTGCCGATGAATGTGGCAAAAGCGATGGTATCACAGCCAGTGGTCTCAAAGTAATGGAAGAAAGGACCTTGGCTTGCCCTCCACAATTTGCCCTTGGAACCAAGGTCAAAATCGATGGAATGGGAACCTATACCTGCGAAGATCGTGGGGGTGCGATCAAGGGTAACCACTTTGATATCTATATGAAAACCAAAAAACAAGCCTTCTCTTTTGGAAGAAAAATTCTTTTAGCGGAAGTTGTGAAGTAAAGAAAAAAGACTGCAATCAAATGCAGTCTTTTTTTGTGCTTCTTAATTTTATTGACCAGTAAATCTATTTTTGTTAAGCTTGGTTATAGTAATATTTTGGTCCGATGGCCGAGCGGTTAGGCAAGGGTCTGCAAAACCCTGTACAGCGGTTCAATTCCGCTTCGGACCTCACTGTTGCTTTTTGTTTAAAAATGGTATACTCATAAAGTAAGTATATTTTATTGCGTATACCACTATGAATAAAAACCGCAGCTGGGATGAGAACAAACTCAGAACTTCTGTTAAAAAATCAAAAAGTATCCGACAAGTTCTCAAGCTTTTAAATTTGAAAATGGCCGGAGGTAATTATACTCAGATTAATAAATACATCAAGGAGTATAAAATCAACACGAATCATTTTACTGGTCAGGGATGGAATAAGGGTTTGCGAGGAATTGGAAAACCAAGAATTGAATTAAAAGATATTTTAAAAAAAGATAGCTATTTTCAAAGTTATAAATTAAAGAAAAGATTATTTGCAGCAAAACTGAAGCCACAGCACTGCGAAGAATGTGGTTGGAAACAAAAGTCAAAAGATGGAAGATTGCCGCTAGAGTTGGATCATATCAACGGAAATAGCAGAGATAATAGAATTGAAAATTTAAGAGTACTTTGTCCAAACTGTCATAGTCTTAAGCCAACACACAGAGGACGAAATAGAAAAAAGTAATTAAGGGCGGATGATGAAATTGGTATACATTCGACACTTAAAATGTCGCGCCATTTATGGCATGAGGGTTCGAGTCCCTCTCCGCCCACAGAAAAATCCCCGATAAAGGGGATTTTATTTTTTATAATGCAACTACTATTTTTTATCTTTTTCAATTAATTCCAAGACTTTGGGAATTTTTTTAAAATCTTTCAGAAGCACTTCACGCATTGATCCATTATACAGTGCGGCCGCTGGATGATAGAGAGCAAAAAAGACCTGTTTACCAATACCCGGAAAATTACGTCGCATTGCACTTCCATGAATCTCAGATATTTTATAATTCGGTAAAAATATTTCCATACTGTGGCGCCCCAATGTCACAATCAATTCCGGCTGAATTATTTTTATTTGTTTCAAAAGCCATGTCCAACAAATTTCTTTTTCTTCTGGCAAAGGATCCCGATTTTGTGGTGGACGACATTTGACCGTGTTGGCGATGTAGACATCTTCTCTTTTGAGCTTTATGGATAAAAGCATTTCATCCAAAAATTTTCCCGCCGCTCCCACAAATGGAACTCCCAATTCATCTTCTTTTTTTCCTGGACCTTCACCAATAAACATTATTTTGGCTTCGACGCTGCCATCACCGGGAACAACCTGATTACAGCCAGCTCGCAAGGTACACTGAGAACAAGCTTTCATTTCTGCATTTAGCTTATTTAATTGTTCTTGTTTTGATTCCATATCATTTTAAATTATGCACTCTCATTAATTCAAACTCATCATTGTCTGTATTCCAAATTGCAAATGTTGGTGGGAAAATATCTCCAGCCACATTCCCTGGGTTCAGCATTTTGCAGTTGTTTATAGTTTCTTCGAAAGGCTTATGCGTATGTCCATAGAAAACAAATTTGTATTTTCCAGTCTCGCACAATTTCTTGGCCACTTCCGGAAAGTGTACAAAGGCTATCTTAATAAAGGTTGAGCCTTCGTCCGAAGGCTCAACCTTCGGGAATTCCGCCTCGCCAAACTCTTTGAATATCTTGGTATTTTTGTACTTGGACATTGAATGTCCAAGTGAACTATTTCGCAGAAAATCATTGTCCATATTTCCAAAAGTAAAAAATATTTCTCCTGAAAAATTGTCATTCAAAAAATCCAAAGTTTCGAGCGACGCCAAATCTCCACAACAAATTATCTTTTCTATTTTATGGGACACGCAATAACTCAAAACTTTTTTGAGGTTAACTTCGTTATTGTGGACATCGGAAATAATTGCAATTTGCATTTTTTATTTTCTTAAAGATTTCAAAAGTTCGATATCTTCTTTGACTTTTTCATGTTCGGTTTCGAGGATCATGTCGATATTTTTTTCTTTAGCAAAAGCAACAATATTTTTGAAGGCTTCCGAGCCGATTTTTCCTTGGCCGATATGTTCATGGCGATCTTTGTATGAAGAGAGTTCGGTCATTGAATCATTAGCATGAATGAGTTTTATCTTATTAATTTCAATCTCAGAATCTATCTTTTTAATTGTGTTTTCAAAATCACGCCAATCATATCCAGATGCAAAAGAGTGTTGAGTATCCATGCAAATTCCAACCAGTGCAGGATGGTTTGTCTTTTTTATTATTTCGGCAATTTGCAAAAAGGTTGCGCCAATTATTTTTCCAGACCCTGCACTATTTTCAATCAAAAGTTTTGCAGATCCAGTATATCCTTCCAAAGTTTTTTTGAGCATCTCGGCACATTTTTCCGTCGCATCATTTTCCGAAAGTTCACCTCCGCTACCTAAGTGAGTCATGACATATTTGGCACCAAGTAGTGTTGCACGTTCCAGTTCATCACGCACGACACTGACGCTGCCGTAACGAATGCGATTATTAGCTGAAGCAAAGTTAATATAATACGGGGTATGTACAAAAGTATTTTGTATCTTGTATTTAGTATTTTGTATTTTAAAATCTTTAACAATTCCTGGGGTTAATTCTGGGGCTTTGCCGCCTTGAGGCGAACGAGTAAACATCTGAAAACATTCACAGCCAAGATTAGCTGCTCTTTCAGGAGCATTTTGCACACCACCGGCAATGGAAACGTGGCAACCCACATTCATAAGATTTAGTATTATTCCTTATGGCTTAATTTTACCATAATATATACTGATTGCCATTAATGAAGATGCTCAAATTACTAATTTCTAATTGACCTAATTACTAATAAATATCTAATGCGCCTTGTTTATTATCTAAAATTTTTTAGTCATTAATCATTCATAAATTGGGATTTGATTAGAAATTAGAAATTCTTAATTAGAAATTTTTAAATTATTTCCCATCCCTCATCAGTCTCGACTATCTTTCCTTTAATCTCGAAACCACTGGCTAGCTTATGGCCGCCACCACCAAACTGAGCCGCAACAGCTGAAACATCCACGCCTTTATATTCCTCGCTACGCAAACTGCCTTTAATTGTTCCATCAACTCGTTCCGAAAGAACCAAAGCAAATTTAGTATTAGGAACAGTATTAAGTATTCCTACGATATGTGCGATGTCTTCTTCACTGGCTCCACATTCATCCAAATCTTTTTTAGTTAGAACTGTGGAAATCATTCCGCTGTTTTGATTTATTTTAGCTTTTTCAAAAGCCAAGCCCCAAAGCTTTAAAGTCGAAATAGTTTTATTAACAGAATTAAATTCAACAATTTTGGTAATGAGCGCACCCTTCTTCATTAAATCAGAAGAAATTTCCATAATTCTGGAAGTGGTATTCGAATGTTGAAACATTCCTGTATCACCCAGAATACCTAGCATCAAGAAAGTAGAAATTTTTCTGCTGACATTAATCTGATTGAATTCAAAAAAATCATAGATAATTTCACAAACAGAAGAGAGATCTGCATCAATAATATTAATATCTCCTTTGATTGTAATGTCCGGATGATGATCGATTAGGGCCACCACTTGATTTTCGCTAACCCTGTCTTTGATTTTGTGAAATCCCCTTTCCACACTATCGCAAGCAATAATCAAATTATATTTTTTAATGTCCAATTGATCCGGAAATTTAAATGTTTCTTGAAAAAAAACATTAAACGATTCAGGATATGGATCAAAGCAAGCCACATCAATTTCTTTGCCCAATGATTTTATATATTCACTGAGCGCCAGAACAGAACCAATAGTATCTCCGTCCGGATGAGAGTGTGCAAAAAGCAAAACTTTTTCCGAGTTATTAATTACATATTTAAGCGTATTGAATTCTTGCGTAAATTTTTTCATAGCCACCAAAAATGCGACCTCCCGTCGCATTTATTTTCTTGTTTTTTTATCTAGATTTCTTTTAGCAGCTTTTCGATAATATCCGCCTTGGCTTCAGTCATATCTGTTTTAAATTGAATCTTCGGCAAAGGCTTCATTGAAAGCTTTTTATTGAGTTCTCCTTGAATTTTATAGATTTCTTTTTCCAGAGTTTTCTCCACGTACTCGATATCTTTTTCAGGGAAAATACTGAGGAATATACGAGTATAGCGAAGATCAGAAGATGTGTCAACCCTGGAAACAGTAATAAAAACCCCAGGCTTGAGACTAAGCTCTCGGGTTAATATTTCGCCTATCAAGGACCTTACTAACTCATTCACTTTTTCTATTCTTAGACTCATAGTTCTAAATTTTAAAGGGTTTTTTTCTTCACTTCTTCTTTATAGGACAAAAGAATATCTCCTTCTTTTATTTTCGTTTCTCCATCAAAAGTAATTCCGCATTCTTTGCCTTCTTTAACTTCATCAACATCTATTTTATTTTGTTGCAGATTAAGAAGTTTACCTTTGCCAATTATATTTTCATTTCGCAAAACTTCTATTTGCGATCCCTTGGCAATGTGCCCTGAAGAAACTTTTCCTCCCACAATCATATCCTTTTTGCCAGTCTTGAAAATTGCCACGATTTTCATTTTTCCAAAATCAGTTCGCACGATTTCCGGATCCATCATATCAATCAATTTGTTTTTGATATCTTCAACTAATTCGTAAATAATTTTGTAGTTTTTTATTTCCACCTTGCTGCCATCGGCCATTCTTTTGGCTACTGGAGTCGCCTCAACATTAAATCCATAGACAATCGCCGAAGCATTTTGCGCTAGCCTTACATCCGATTCAGTAATGTTTCCGACAGCAGCGTCAATATAGTTTACCGCCACTTCGTCTGATTTTATTTCAGAAAGAATTTGCTGAATAGCTTCAACTGAACCTTGAACATCCGATTTCAAAATTACATTCAGTTTTTTTATTTTTTCATCAGCAATGTTTTTGTAAATTTTTTGTGCACTGAAACCATCACCGTTACTCACGTTTCTTCCAAAATCATTAGCTTTATCATGTTTAATTTTGGCTCCAGCTTTTCCGGAAACAACCTGCAAGATGTCATTAGTATTAGTAGTCGTGTTAATGCCAATGAGACTCACGGGAACTGAAGGGCCAGCTTCAGCCAGTCTCTTGCCGGCAAAATCTTCCATTCTGCGAACTCTCCCAAAGGCCGCGCCCACAATAATATCCTGTCCTTCTTTAAGCGTACCTGTTTTGACTAAAACTGTTGAAACTGGACCCTTTTGCGGATCCAGATGAGATTCCAATACAATCCCCAAGGCCTCTCTTTTATAGTCTGCCACAAAATTTTCCACTTCCATCAGAAGCAAAACATTATCTAAAAGTTCGTCGATACCAATTTTATTTTTAGCACTTACTTCCGAGCAAAGAACTTGTCCACCCCAATCTTCAACCAATATACCATTTTCTCCTAGCTCTTGTTTGACTCTTTGCAAATTAGTTCCTGGTTTATCAATTTTGTTAATAGCCACAATAACCGGCAACTTTTTTTCCAAAAGATAGGCGATAACTTCTTTTGTTTGTGGCTTTACGCTATCATCAGCTGCTACCACCAAGATGGCAATGTCTGCAATACTCACGCCACGTTCACGCATCGCACTGAAAGCTTCGTGTCCCGGAGTATCCACAAAAGTAATGATTTGACCTTTTTTCTTAACTTGATAGGCACTAATATGCTGAGTAATTCCACCTGATTCTTTGTCTGCTACATTGGTTTTTCTGATTGTATCCAAAAGAGTTGTTTTTCCATGATCAACGTGTCCCAGAATTGTTACCACTGGAGGTCGAGATTTCAGTGTTTCTCCAGATTCTTTTTCTTTTTTGATTATTTCCAAGAGTTTTTCCAAAGTCATTCGGCCATCTTCAGACAAAACTTCCTCTTCCACCTCGTAACCCAGATATTGAGCCACAATCGAGGCTGTTTCAAAATCAACTTGTTCGTTGATATTGGCCAATATTCCATTTTTCATCAGTTCTGAAATAACTGTTCCAACAGGCAAATTTAAAATCTCACTGAATTTTTTTACAGTGACTTTTGAGGGAAGTTTGGCTTTTTTTATGACATTTTCCATTTAAAATTTTATTTATACTTTTTTATTTCCTTTAGCTATGGCTATTTTGATCGCTTGTTCTTCTTCCTCAGTTAAAGGATGCTTTTCTGATTTTCCCGCAACAATCGACTTGGAATAGATTCGAGTGCCTTCGCGAGTAAAAAGAGAAGAAATCACAATACCACTGTTTTTTCCATTTAAGAGAGCGATAGCAAAGCTTTGATCTCCGCCAACTTCCTTAAAAGGATTAAATCTTACCACGCCTGTCTTGTGCAAGCCGCGAAAAGCCAGTTCGTTGATTTGGTTAGAAATATTGAAAAGTTCCAAAATATCCTTATCCAATTCTTTAATGGCTTGCCCTTGTTTGGTCAAAATATCTTCCAAAGCTTCTGGATCGCCCTTTACTACCGGTCCTTTTTTCTTTTTTAGGCGACTTAGGCCTATCTGCAAGACAATAATCCAAATCAGCTCTGTTACCAAGAAAAATCCCAAGGTTAATATTAACCAATTATTTTGTAGAAAAAATATAATATTTTGCGTATTTAACATATAAATTGGAATATTTTTTGCTTATCTTAGGCTAACACTTAAATTGCTTTATGTAAACCCCCGCACCAAATTTATAATCTGGGTCAAAAGAGTCGATTGTCTTCTGAATATTTGTTTATTTATACCTACGTTTATATGAAATAATTTGGTGTTGGGGTAAAGCAAAAATAGTTGCCTTCGCAAACCTTGGCGGACTGCGTCACGCCGAAGGTTCGCTTCGGCGAACCGAAGGCGGAAAGGGTGGGATTTGAACCCACGAAGACATTTCTGCCTTGCAGCTTTTCGAAAGCTGTGCCTTCAACCACTCGGCCACCTTTCCAAATATATTAATTTTTATCTCAACCACCCACCGCCTCTGGCGGGGCCCCGCTCTAGCGGTGGTCTGGCAACTCTCCGGTAAATACATCTTATATAAAAACACTGGACAAATCAACTTTTTCATGTTATCCTTCTCTAGTAATCAATAAATAGCAAACATTGGTCTACGGACTCGTCCCTCACCATTTTTCACAAAATTAATCCAATAAATTTGTAAAAAATGGTGAGGGATAAACGAGACGAATGTTTCGCCGAAAAAATATGGCTCTAACAAGCAGACAAAAGGAAAGTGTCACCAAAGAGATAAAAAGACACGAAAAAGACACGGGCTCTCCTGAATATCAAATCGCCCTTTTTACAGAAAAGATTAAAAAACTAACTTCCCACTTGAAAAAGAACGCTAAGGATTTTCATTCTAGACGTGGACTTCTAAAGATGGTTTCCAAAAGAAAAAAATTAATGCTCTATTTGGAAAAAGTCAACGAAAAAGCTTACAAAAAATTAATCAAAAACTTGGGTTTAAAATAAAACAGGCTCTGCCTGTTTTATTTTTCTTAAAATTATTGTCATTCCCGCGAAAGCGGGAATCCAGTGAAATAAACTTAGTTTTATAACTAGATTCCCGATCAAGCCGGGAATGACACAAATAAAAAATATGCCAGCAACATTTAAAGATCAACGCGTCGGAGTCTTGGTAGATATTCAAAATCTCTACTACTCGGGCAAAGTACTATACAAAAAGAAAGTTAACTTCGGACAACTTTTGAAATCCGGTGTCGGGGATAGAAAACTAATTCGTGCCATTGCCTATGGCATTAAAACATTGGAAGGCCAAGAAGAAAAGTTCTTTGAAGCTCTGGAAAAACAAGGTTTTGAAGTCAAGACCAAAGATTTGCAAATCTTCCCTGGCGGAGCTAAAAAAGGCGATTGGGATGTAGGTATCGCCGTCGATGCTATCAAGATGTCTAAAAGTTTGGATGCTATCATTTTGGTTTCCGGCGATGGAGATTATATTCCACTCGTACAATACATCCAAAGCACAACTGGTTGTCGTGTAGAAGGTATGGCTTTTCTAGAAAGCACCAGCAATAAACTCGTTGAAACTCTGGATGACTTCACTAATCTTTCCGATAACAAAAAGAAGTTTTTGATCTAAAGATTCCTCAATTTAAAAACAATTTCACTCGTGAGATTGTTTTTTTATTTTAGTAACTCATTTTCTAGCAGTAAGCATGGCTTCCAAGTGTTCTCGATTGGATATATTCAAGTTTGAAAAACCTATTTTTTTCATTACCTCTAGCGCTTCGCCTTCTTTCATAATTATCTCTGGCTTATTATCAACAATATAATGTTCGATCCAGCCATTTTTGGTTTCGCTGTCAGGAGCACTCTCTAATTGTTGCATTTGCCATTCAAATTCTTTTTTTGCTTCATTTTCATCTGCTGGAGAATATTTATCTGCATTTATAAATATTCCGTTCTTTTTTAGAATGCGAAATATCTGCCTCAAGACTTTTTCTCGATATTGATTTTCAAAATTATGCAAAGTAAGCGCTGAAGCCACGACATCAGCGGAATCATCAGCCAATTTTTGCAAAAATACTAACGCATCTCCTTGAAAAATTTCTATTTTTCCGCTTTCAATGTATTGCTTAAGATTCCTTCCAGCAACCTCAATCATCTTGGGTTCATTGTCGACACTTTTTAGTTTTATTCTTTTGTCCGCATCAATGATCTTGGTGGCAGTCAGCCCAGTCCCTGTGCCAATTTCAATGGCCTGAATTTCTTTCAGAGATGACTCTTTCGA
This sequence comes from uncultured Bdellovibrionales bacterium, assembly GCA_964547585.1. Lineage (GTDB taxonomy): Bacteria > Patescibacteriota > Minisyncoccia > Moranbacterales > UBA2206 > CAZSCF01. The sequence goes on along the minus strand of CAZJOI010000004.1, from coordinate 31,262 downwards.
ATACATTCGCAATGTATCTTCGACTAAATTTTGCATCTTTTCCTGATGTGGTATCAGAGAACTGATTGACGTTAAACGTTCACCCCCCAAAGCTCCAGCAAAATTATTTTCTGGCAATTTATTTTTCTCATTTGATTTTAATATTTTTTCCATAAATTTTAGTTTAATAATAAATCAATTAAATTATATAATAAATAGACGCTTTCTAGTATAGCCAAGAAAAAAACCCGACGAAGTCTCAAGTGAAAAAGAAAGCGACGAAGATTATTTTCTCAAAGCCTAAAAACTTTGACAAAATCGCTAAAATAAAGTATTGTAGTAGTGTTAACAAATTAATTAAATAAGCCTTTTCTAGTGCGTCGGTAAGCTCAAAAACGAGAGTTCAAAAAACTCTCTCCCTTTTCTAAAGGGAGAGTTGGAGAGGGATTTTTACGAAAATATTTATTTTATTTTTGCAAAAATAAAAATCCCCCTTAGTCCCCCTTTTACAAAGGGGGAGAAGTTGAATCTTCATTTTTGATTTTACTTTCACGTCATTAGCGTAAGGCTAAACGTTTCATATGGAACATAAAAAATGGTCCCTCCAGATTGGTGGAAGAATTTTGGAGATTGAAAATGGTCTTTTGGCTAAACAAGCCGGAGGAGCAGTCACCGCCCGTTATGGCGACACGGTGGTTTTGGCTACAGCTGTGATGAGCAAAGGCGCTTCCAGAATTAGTGGATATTTTCCACTGATGGTTGATTTTGAAGAAAGATATTATGCTGCCGGAAAAATCAAAGGATCCAGATTTATCAAAAGAGAAGGTCGTCCTTCAGACGATGCCATCCTTTCCGGTCGCGTAGTTGATCGAACTGTTAGACCTCTTTTCAATGGTCGCATGAGAAATGAAGTACAAGTTATTTGTACTGTTCTTTCCTATGACGGAGAAAATGACCCAGGAATACTAGCCGTTATCGCCGCTTCAGCCGCCCTTTCTATTTCCAACATTCCTTGGAATGGACCTGTAGCCGCTGTCCGCGTTGGAAAATCTAGTGATGGCTTCATTTTAAATCCAGTTAATGGAGAAATTGCCGAAAGTAATTTGGATTTGGTAATTTCTGGAACCAAAGACAAAATCAATATGATTGAAGCTGGAGCCAAAGAAGTTCCCGAAGAAGAAATTGTGGAAGCTTTTGCTTTTGGACAAGAAGCTATTGTTAAAATCGCAACTTTCATTGAAGAGATTGCCAAAGAAGTTGGCAAAGAAAAATCAGAACCCGCTTTGCTTCAGGGCACACCTGAATTTGAAGCCAAGGTTAAAGAAATTTTGCTTTCAGAAGGTTTGGCCGAAGCGTTGTATGACCCAAGCAAAAAAGTTATTGAAGAAAAAACCAAAGCTATCAATGAAAAGGTGGAAGCCTACATCAAAGAATCTTTTACTGAAGATATTGATAAACTTAAAGAAATTGCTCAACAAGTTTTCGAAGAAGTTTCTGATGAAATCGTTCACAAAAATATTTTAGAGAATGAACAAAGACCAGATGGAAGAAAACTCAGTGAGATCAGACACATCGATTGTAAGGTTGGAATTTTACCCAGAACTCATGGCACTGGACTTTTCACCCGCGGTGAAACTCAGGCTTTGACTGTTACAACTCTGGGTTCTCCTGGAGATGAACAAATTATCGACACCATGGAAGTGGATATGAAAAAAAGATATATTCATCACTACAACTTTCCTCCATATTCAGTTGGAGAAATCAAACCGATGCGTGGACCTGGCCGACGTGAAATTGGTCATGGTGCTTTGGCTGAAAAAGCCTTGGTTCCAGTTCTGCCTTCCAAGGAAGAATTTCCATATACCATTCTTTTGGTTTCAGAAGTTTTGGAATCAAACGGTTCTTCTTCAATGGCCTCTACTTGCGGATCAACCTTATCCTTAATGGACGCTGGAGTTCCCATCAAGAGACCTGTGAGCGGCATTGCCATGGGAATCATTGTTGGTAAAGATGAAAAATTCAAAGTTTTGACTGATATTCAAGGTTTGGAAGATCACTATGGCGATATGGATTTCAAAGCAGCTGGTACGGAAAATGGTATTACAGCTCTTCAAATGGATGTGAAAGTTGATGGCGTAACTTTAGAAATGCTAAAAGCAGTCCTTTTGCAATCAAAGGGTAATCGTTTGGAAATTTTGCAAAAAATTGTCGCAGCCATTTCCACTCCTCGAACTGAAATGTCACAATACGCTCCTCGCATTATTGTCATGAAAATCAATCCAGAAAAAATTCGTAATGTTATTGGCTCTGGTGGTAAAATCATTAATGAGATTATCGATGAAACCGGAGTTCAAATTGATATTGAAGATGATGGCTCAATTTTCATTACCTCTCCTGATGGAGATTCCGCTGCTAAGGCTCAAAAGTGGATTGAGAATTTGACTCATGAAGTTAAGGCTGGAGAAATTTTCAATGCTCGCGTAACCCGCATCATGAACTTTGGTGCTTTTGCTGAAATTCTCCCTGGACAAGAAGGTTTGATCCATATTTCCGCTTTAGCCGATCATCGAGTCGAAAAAGTTGAAGATTTGGTAAAAGTTGGCGATATTGTTCCGGTTAAAGTAATTGAAATTGATAATCAGGGCCGTATAAATTTATCCGCCAAGGCTGTGCCTAAACAAGTCTAGCCAAAAATTAGGTTTTGTTGTAAAATAGGAATGAGAAAATCGTTCCTATTTTTATTTTATTTAAATAAAAATACTTTTTAATAAAAACGTTAAAAAAACAAAAAAATGTTTCAGGATAAAAACACAAATAATAAGCAGACTGATTTTAATTCTTCTCTGGTGCCAATGTCCCCAATCCACCTGATGAAAAATGATTTGGCAGAAATAAAAAATCCTAAAAAAGAAATATCCAAAGGATCGCCTGAGCCAACAAAACCATTTCCCAATCTTTCTGAAGAGCAAAAAACTAGCCCCTTCTTTAATGCGGCCAAGCCGCAAAAAATTGCCGAAAACAAGCCAAAAGAAGTTATCCTACCGTCTGCAGCAGCACATACTGAAACAGCTGCCATCTCTCCCGTCGTCCCTTCTCCTGCCAAAGAACCTCAGAGAGAAATAAAAAGAGAGGCTCCACAAAAAATAGAAACTTCTGTTTTTTCTCAACAAAAAAAACTCCTGAAAGATCTGCCAAAAAAATCAGCCGAAAACTTTGCTTTAAATAAAATTATTCTTATTTTTGCAGTTTTCTTTTTTCTCTTGGTTGTCGGAGCCAGTGGTTATTATTTTTGGATAGCCAAACAAAATAAAGTTCAACCGGAGAATAATCAAGTCTCAAATGAACAATTGGATAGTCAGCCTGTGGCGCAAATAAAACCAGAAAAAATAATTGAATTTTCTACTGAAAAACCAAACTACTTCTCAATAGACATTGCAATCGCTGATAAAAATTCCATAATTGAACATATCGACACTTATTTAAAAAGAGCTGCAGAGATAAAAATAACTACTCCGATTGAATTTATCTTCACTGATTCCTCTAATAACCCCATTCCTTTTAAAATTTTCGCTGGAAAAGTCGGAATCAGCTTTTCAGAAGAAACCCTCTCCGCACTCAAAGATACCTTCAGCTTCTTTATTTATAATGATAGTGGCAACTATCGATTGGGAGTTGCCATTGATTCGACAAATGATATAAATCTTAAGGCTGCTTTACTCAAAGAAGAATCGATTCTTGTTGACGCCCTAGAGCCAATCCTCAGAAACCCAGAAAACAAAGGCCTACTTAAAGAAGAAAAATATTCCCAAAATATCTATAAAAATGTAAACATTAGATATGCCAATATTGTTTCTCCTGAGTATTTATCTATTGATTATGCTGTTTTTCAGAAAAAACTTATCATCGTAACTACCAAAAACATGTCCCGAGCCATTATTGACTATTTAACCCCCGTTTCCGCCAAAACATCGGTATCAGAATCCATTAAAACTTCCGAAAACAAAACTTCAACAGAAATTATTCAAAATACGACAGCAATTGATACCGCCCAAAAGAGCGTCCAAGAATAAAAAACAAGTTATCCACAGCATCATTTGCTTTAAATAAAGCAAATGATAAATTTCTGGGATATATTTCAAAAAAGAAAATTACTTTTCAAAAAATCAAAAAAATGATTTTTTGGAAAAATCGGACTCAAATTAATTTCTCAAAAAAATAAGGCTCAGATAAGAGTTTTTTTGAAAAATATACAGCCAACCTTTGACTCAATGCTTTTTTTCTGCTATAATGAAACTATACTTCATTAAAAATCGAATATTCAATGAACAGCTATAGGGTTTCAATCGCAATTTCCCCCTATTTGCGATTGAAACTCTCTTGCTGTTCAAGCGTTCTAAGTCAACGTACTTGAACCGCCCAGCCCTTTAAAAAAGAGCCGGGACCCTAAAACAAAAACAAAAAATTTTTATACAAAACAAAAATAAAAATAAACATGTTCTTTCAAAAGGCGAAAGCCAGAGAACGGTAAGAGAAACACAGAAACATGTATATAAAATACATATACACTATAATTTTAGATGCCTTCACCCGCTATAAAATTTCCGTGTTATATGTTAATACATGACAAACGGCCAGAGGCGTTCAGCCTAAATTTATATATTTTGGGGCTTCGAACGCCCTGGTTAATCCCTTTAACTAGGCACCAGAACAAGAGGTGTTTTTTTGTACTCAAATTTACTTAAATTTTATGAATAATATAGGAAGAGATGGAGAAATAGCGGCAGCTAATTTTCTTAAAAATATAGGCTACGATATTTTGGATCGGAATTTCAAAAACATAACCGGTCGCGTCATTGGAGAAATTGATATCATCGCCAAAGACAAAGAAATGAACGAGCTGGTTTTCGTGGAAGTAAAAACCAGAGAATACCAACAATATAAAGATGCTTTGCCAGAAGAAAATATTACTCCATCTAAATTACATAAACTAAATAAAATAGCCACCCGTTATCTTCAGGAAAAAAATCTGAGAGATGCAAACTACCGATTTGATGCTGTTTCGGTTTGGCTAGATTACACAACCAGAAGAGCCAAAATCAAACACTTAAAAAGCATCTTCTATTAATATAAAATAGACAACCTATGCGTAATTTGATAAGATAAGAATGCAAAATGCTGAAAATAACAGTTTTTAATTAATAAAGAAATCCTATGACAATAGATCCAAAAACATTAGCTGAATTAAAGACGTCTCTCCTAGAAGAAAAAGAAAGACTCGAAACAGACTTACAAAAGATTGCCCGCCCTATCGACAAAAGAGACGGAGAATATGAAACAAACTTTGAAAGAATTGGAGAAGATAAGGATGATAATGCCACTGAAGTTGAACAATATGCCGATAATTTGCCGGTGGAAACAGCTCTGGAAAATAAACTCAAAGATGTTATTGAGGCTCTTGCTAAGATGGAAAATGGCACTTACGGAGTTTGTGAGAATTGCCAACAAGAAATTGACATTGAACGTTTAAAAATAAACCCTTCTGCCAAAACTTGCATAAAGTGTAAATAAGCTGATGAATAAGACAAAAATTTTAGTCTTGAGTTTAGTTTTTCTACTTTCTTTAGTTTTGCTTGATCAGTTATCCAAATTCTTAGTCCGCTTTTCGAGCGGATTTTATTTGTGCAATAGCGGTATGGCTTGGGGAATAAAGTTGCCTTCATTTTTGTTTTGGTTTTTTTGGATAGTTATAGTTATTTTTCTAATTTATTTAATTTTTTCAGAAATTTTTCAAAAAAAATCATTGAATATTTTTCTCTTAGCCAGTTTGTCGCTAATTTTGTCCGGAGCAATTGGAAATTTACTGGACAGGATATTCTTTGGTTGCGTTATTGATTTCATTAATATCAAAATTTGGCCAATCTTTAATTTGGCTGATAGTTTCATCACAATCGGTGCTGCAATAATATTAATTGATAAATTTAAAAAAATATCTTTTAAAAAATTTTTAATTTTATAATTTTGTAAATAAATATTAATTTTTAAACATTTAAAAATTTATAAACTACCGCCCGTTTAAAAATTAAAAATTACAAAATTAAAAAATTCCACTCTATTGTCTTCAAAAATTTTATCGGCAGCAACAATTGGTCTCAAAAGCGAAGTAGTCGAGGTGGAAGTGGATACAATTTCGTCTGGACTTCATCAGTTTAATATTGTGGGTTTGCCCGATGCCGCTGTTAAAGAATCACGCGACCGAGTTGGCGCGGCTATCCGTAATAGTCAGTTTCGTTCACCCCATCAATGCGGGAGAGTGACGGTCAATTTGGCTCCAGCCGATCTGCGCAAGGAAGGTCCGGTTTATGATTTGCCAATAGCCTTGGGTTTTCTTTTAGCTACCAAACAAATAGAATTTGATCATAGAAATAAACTTTTTTTGGGAGAGTTATCCCTTGATGGCAAAATACGCCCTGTCAAAGGAGTTTTGCCAATGGCGATTTTGGCCAAAGAAAAAGGCATTTCGGAAATATATGTTCCGAAGCTAAATTCTTCTGAAGCTTCAATTATTGAAAATATCAAAGTTTTTCCAGTAGAAAACTTGCTTTCGCTTATTGCGCATCTTCTGGGAAAAACCATCTTGCAACCAGCCGAAAAAACAAACTTGGAAAAATTATTTCTCAACGAGGATCACCCGGTGGATATGTCTTTTATTCGTGGTCAGGAACATGCCAAGAGGGCCATGGAGATTGCGGCAGCCGGAGGACACAATATTCTGCTGAATGGCCCCCCAGGATCAGGGAAAACCATGTTAGCCAAAACTATGCCATCCATTCTGCCACGACTAACCAGAAATGAATCGCTGGAAATTACAAAAATATTTTCAGTAGCTGGGCAACTTCCCAAAGAAATAGCTTTGATAACCAAGCGCCAATTTCGATCGCCTCATCACAGTGCTAGTGCAGTTTCGTTAGTCGGCGGAGGAACTTTTCCACGTCCAGGAGAAATAAGCCTGTCCCATCGAGGAATTTTGTTTCTGGATGAATTTCCAGAATTTTCCCGTGCCGTTTTAGAAAACTTGAGACAGCCATTGGAAGATGGTATAATTACTATTTCCAGAGCTCAGGGTTCACTGGAATTTCCGGCTCGCTTTACGCTTGTCGCCGCTATGAATCCTTGTCCTTGCGGTAATGCCACTGATCCAGAAAAACTCTGCGCTTGCAGCCCAGCCAGTATCATCAAATATCAAAGAAAAATTTCTGGACCAATTCTCGACAGAATCGATTTGCATGTAGAAGTTCCCAGAATCAAATTTGAAAAACTCCAAGAAAACATTGCTGCAGAAAGTTCTAAGTCAATTCGAGACAGAGTCGAAAGGGCGCGCAACATTCAAAAGGAAAGATTTGAAAATTCCAAAACAGTTACTAATAGTGAAATGAGTAGCCAAGAAATCAAAGAATTTTGCTCACTTAATTCAGTTTGCATTGAACTCATGAAAAATGCCGTTTCCAAATTTTATCTCAGCGCCAGATCATATTATCGAATAATTAAGGTTGCCAGAACCATTGCCGATCTCGAAAGCTCCCCAGAAATTCAACCCGCTTACATTGCTGAAGCAATTCAATATAGATTTAAGACGGAATAAAAAAGTTGCCATAATATTTTCGAAAACTAAACCGAAAGAGTATTTTTAGAGGCTTATTGCAAATATACAGCTAGTGTCATTCCCGCGAAGGCCTGTCTCGACAACAAGGCGGGCGGGAATCCAGTTACCACCAAACTTAATGGAAAATAAAAGCGTGCAAAAATTCCAGAAACATTCAGCTATAATTATTCATAATTCGATTTGATATAATAAAAAATTTCTGGAGCCTAGATCCCCGCCTTCGCGGGGATGACAAAAAATTAATTCCTTATAATCTATGTTTCTTTTCAATAAAAAAATTTTATATTTTACTCTTTTTGTTATCCTTATATTTTCCGGATACAAATTCTTGGCTTATTTTGGAGTTTTTTCCAGAAGTTTGGCTGGTATTGAAACTGCCCAAAAAACAGTCCATCTTAACGACAACGGTCTGAATTTCGTTATAGAAACACACAGTCAAACAGTTGAAGAGTGGCTGGATGAAAATAAAATAATTCTGAAGGAACATGACGAAATTATTCCCAACAAAAAAGATAGGATTTTTTCTGGAATGAATTTGCAAATTAAAAGAGCTCTAAAAATAAAAATTGAGGTTGACGGAAAAACTCTCAATACTTACACCTTGCAAAATAATATTCAAGACACACTTCATGAAAACAAAGTAATCCTTGGACGTCTCGACAAGGTTTCGCCGAATAAAACTTTTCCTCCCAACCAAAATTTAAAAATAGTAGTTACTCGTATTAATATTGAAGAAAAAATTATTTCCGAAGATATTGATTTTCCAATTATTTATAAAAATGATTCAAAGCTTAGTTGGAGAGAAGAAAAAATTCAGGAGCCAGGGGAAAAAGGTATTCGCGAGGTAAAATATAAAATAACTTATCAAAATGGCAAAGAAATTTCTCGCGTAGTCTTAGAAAAAAATATTACTCAAAAGCCTGTGGCGCAGACTGTCGTTAAGGGAACCTACATGCAACTCGGCAAAGCCGCCAAAGGACAGGGAACGTGGTATGCTTGGAAAGGTGGTCTCTTCGCGGCCAGCACTTCCATTCCTAAGGGAGAATATGTTAAGGTTACCAACACAGCCAATGGTAAAACTGTTATCGTTCAAATTAATGACTATGGTCCTCAGGGTAAGGGTCGCATCATCGATCTTGATAAGGTTGCCTTTGCCCAAATTGCTTCCATTGGTGCCGGAGTCATTGGAGTTAAAGTCGAACAAATCCTTAATTAGTTAGTAGTTTTAGTTGTTGGTAGTTTTTAGAAAAGTCCTCTAGCTACAAACCACCAACTCCACAAGCTACAAACTAAGAACTAAAAACTACAAACCAATAGTATGCCCACCAAATTAGGTCAAAATTTTCTAAGAGATGCTGATGTTATCCAAAAAATCATTAATTCGGCTGATTTGCAGCCCAATGATTTTGTAATTGAAATTGGGCCTGGAGAAGGTGTCTTGACTGAAGAATTGGTCAAATATGCTAAAAAGGTTATTGCCATAGAAATTGACCCATTTTTAGCCAAAAAACTTGCAGAAAAGTTTAAAAATACACCCAATGTTGAGATAATAATGGCTGATATTTTGAGAATAAACTTACCAGATTTAGCTGCAAAATACAAAATACCAGATACTAAATACAAAGTTGTCGCCAATTTACCCTATTACATAACTTCTCCAATCATTAGATTGCTTCTTGAGGCTCAAATAAAGCCAAGGGAGATGATTTTAATGGTACAAAAAGAAGTAGCCGAAAGAATAGTGGCTAAACCTGGAAAAATGAGTATTTTGGCTGTTTCAGTGCAATATTATGCCGAACCCAAGCTATTATTTGAAGTTTCCAAAAAAGCTTTTTGCCCAGTTCCCAAAGTGGACAGTGCAGTCATAAAAATAGTTAATATAAGCCAAAAAAACACGAGCTTGGAAGAAACCAAGAAATTCTTTCGACTGGTCAGAGCAGGTTTTTGCGCCAAAAGAAAGACTTTGGCGAACAACACTACTAGCAGCTTAAAAATAGACAAGAAATTGGTTGAAGAAAAACTAAAAAAAATTGGTCTGTCTTCAAATGTTCGTGCTCAAGAACTGAGTGTTGAAAAATGGAAAAATTTTTTAGATACTTTATAGTTCTTGCAAAAAATCAGGCGATAAAATACTGACAACTTTTGTCAGTATTTTATTATTTAATTTAACTTATAAAAAACCCCTTCTCCTGTGGATAACTAGGCAAAAACCTGTTCTACAAAAAACAGTTTCTGTGTTATAATCTTATCAATGAAACTTAATGTGAAAATAAAAGTTACCGACTTAAAGTTGTCGCTATTGTTTGTCGCCAGTTTGTTTATTTTGGGACAAGCTTTTTTGACTTTTGCAGAGAACAAGGACAATTCGAGCAATCTTTTTCTGGATAGCGATCATGATGGGCTCTCCGATCAAGAAGAAAGAATTTATGGAACTGACCCAAATAGTGTTGACTCTGATAGAGACGGTTACACGGATGGGGCAGAAGTAAAATCTGGCTATGATCCACTCAAACCATCCCCTGGAGATAAACTGGAAACAGTTTCTAATAAAAAAACACCTGAAATTGTTTCCGCTCTAGGAGGGAAAGTTAATCTAACCCAAAAGTTAAACGAAAAGCTTTCGATGGAAATGGGCGTCGGCGGTGACGCAGAAACAATTCCTGAAGAAATAACCACAGAAAACCTGCGATCATTAGTCCAGGATTTTTTGAATGAAACATCTACCACGGGTGTCTATTCCACCATAACTGTCGGAAATATTCAAATAAAAGAACAGGATTATTCCGGCCTTTCCGGAGAAGAAGCAACCAGACTAAGAGCCCAGGATTTTACGGACTATGTTGTTTCTGTTTTCTATGTCCTATCTTTAAATTCTGAAAAGCCAATCCTCGGTACTACTGACTTTGAAAGAACACTATCTGAGGTACTCAGTGAGTCGGCTACGGCCCTACTTGAAAATGATATCAACTATTTCAGAAATCTGAGTGGGAAAGGTCAAAAAGTTCTTAGGGAAATACTGGAGGTAGAGGTTCCGGAAGAATTCAAATATACTCATGCAAAAATGATAAATATATTTGGCTATGGTCTTTCACTTATTGATCTAATTATTCAAAGAGATGCGAGTGATCCGGTTGCAAGTCTGATTAATTTTTCGAAAATAAATAGTTTTCTGGATGTTTTTCAAGAGGCTCTCGCGGAATTTCGAGCCAAAAGCAACCAGTACGAATTGGACAACGACTATATTAAAAATGAATTGGAAAAATTAGGCATTGATACCTCGGATTCTTAATTGTAAAAAATATTCTCTAAGCTAAAAAGAATGAAAAATAAAATTAATAAAAAAATTAAAGTTTTAGTTTTCATTTTTTTATTTGCCATAATCGGTTTTTTTCCTTCTCAAAAACCAGCTCAAGCAGTTGATTGTTGGTTTATCCCTTGTGATGGTATTTTTGAACAAGCTATGGATATGATTAAGTCTGCCTTACTAGCCATTTTGAAGGAAGAAGGAGCTAGCATGATTAGTGATTCGGTGGGCGGCGCTGCTAAATATGTTAAAAATACCAATGAGTTTCTAGAAAGTGATCCCACAAAAGCCGTTAATAAGGAATTTGACAAATACCTAAAAGAAGGCATCGCCCAAGGCAAAAGCTCCGCATCAAGCTATGTCAACATAGCTCAGATCAACAGTAAGAATGCGAATGCTTATGCTTCCAATTTTGAAGGAGTCGGTCCCGATTCATTTAGGATAGGTCTCTATAAAAACAATCCGCAAATTGAAAGCTTCATTGAGTCGGCCAGCGCAGCTTCAACTTCTGGCAGTATGACCTCAAGCGCTGGAAATTATCTAAATAAGATGGTGGAGGACGCCAAAAAAGCAACCATCAACAAGGTTGAGCCAGCCGTAACCTATGCCGGTGATCCGTCAAAGATGTTTGAAAGTGGTAATTTTAAAAATCTGAATACCTATGCTTCCGGCATAAATAATCCTTGGGCCTTTCAGTCTAATGCTACCGCTGTTTATGAAAAAAAATTAGCCACAGCCAAAGAACAAGCTAAAACAGAATACATCGCCGGACAAGGATTTTTACCAACCAAGGACAGTAAAGGAAATATCAAGACACCAGCCATCACAACCAAAGATATTGTTTCTAAAAGCAAAACTGTCGGCAATGATGTTTTGGCTAATGCCCAAGACATTCCAACGGCTATGATTTCTATGATAGCCACTATGGCCGCAGGAACGATCAAGGACGGGATTGAAAGCAAACAAGAAACAAAAGACAACAGCAGTAAGAAAAATGACTTGCAAGGCCAGATGGATGATTTGATGGGGGACTCGCAGGAATTTGATCTTATGGGAAGCATGGACATTGAAGATTTTTTGTTGCCAAGTCTTTTCAGAACTCTGAATGGTGACTAGGGACCATGGGAACATATACCACTATTATTTTAATTTAGATCACAGATTTTTCATGAATATAGTTTCGCCGAAAATAAACAAAAAAAACAAATCAGTCAAAATATTTTTGGCGATTTTTCTTTTTGTTTTTTTATTTGTGGGCTTGTTTGGAATAAGTGCAGACTATACTCAAGCCGTTACATCCGTCCCCGCAAATGCTCAGAAGGTTGACGAATTTTCTTGCGACGCTATAGGATGGGCTAGCTCTCCTCTCATTTGCCTCGCTCAATCCCTTTTTAGCGTCCTAACTGTTTTTGTTTCCCTTTCTGTAACTTTATTTGGCTGGGCGGCAGCTGATCCATCTCGAATGACTGCCATTATAAGCAGTGACAGCGTTTACTTGGGCTGGAAAAATGTTAGAGATTTTTTGAATATCGCTTTTATTCTTTTTTTACTTTTTTCGGCCTTTTGTACTATTTTTCAAATCCAAAAATATAGTTACAAAAGCACTCTTCTAAATTTAGTTTTAATGGCGCTTTTGGTTAATTTCAGTTTTCCCATTGCTCGCTTTATTATTGATGTTTCAAATGTCTTAACTTATACCCTAATATCCTCCTTGTTTCCTCTTGGCATAAATAATCTTTCCGGTAGTCTTGCCGGAATTTCCAAGCTGGGAGACATTATCAATCCTGGAAATGCCAACCTTGCCCCACTTATTGTAGCGGATATTTTTCTTTTTATTTTTGGAGTGACCTTTTTGGTTATGGCCTTGCTTTTTATTATTCGAATTATAGCGCTGGCCATTCTGATTATTTTTTCACCTGTCGCTTTTACTGGCTCCGTCATCCCAGGACTGCAGGACAAGGCTTCAAAATGGTGGACAGAGCTGTTTAATTATTCTTTCTTTGCTCCCATCATGATTTTTATGCTCTATATTGCAACAGGTTTAGCTGGCAGCATGTCAACTGAACTAGGAAAAACAATTTCTAAATTAGCTTCAAAAAATTCCAGCGAACCAGATTGGCTTGCTAATCTCTGTTCATTCATTATCCCCGTTGTCATTCTTTGGATGGGTATGGGAATAGCTAAGGGAATGAGCATTGCTGGCGCTGGTGCCATCACAGACTTCGCGCAAAAAGCTATGAAGGGTACCCCGAAAATGTTTGGCAAAGCTGCTTGGTGGGGGGCCAAAAAAACCGGTGTACCAGGAGGTATTCAACAAGCTTGGAAGCAAAAAATAGCTCAACCATCTGATAGATTCCGCCAAAACCAAGAAGCCAAGGTAGCTGGATTTTTTGGAGATAAAACAGCTGCAGAAAGAAACATGAAAACACGAGCGGCTGAATATGAAAAAGATAAAATATCCGAAAGTGATTTAAAAAATTGGGCAACAAAAGGTGATGCAGCTGCAGTTTATGCTTTAGCAAATGCTGGGAAGATTGATGAAGAAACATTCACCAACTCTATGAAAAACATAACAGATACCAAGACAAGAGAGTCTCTGTTAAGCAAGGTAGGTGACACCAGAATGGATCTCACATTGCGACACAGACTTGAAATGAATGATGCAAAAAAGAGAAATGGAGATAAAAGTGCAAAAAATTGGAATGATATTAGTGATGTAGCAGCAAGCAAATATGGAGAAATGAAAGCAGAAGACTGGGCAAAACAACAAGATCTGCCAAAACAATTTATGAATGAACCGATACATGAAGCTGCCTCAAAAGCTTTTACAAAACTATCAAAAGAAGCCAAGGTGGAAGCATTCAAAAGAATGAATGGTACAAATTCAGAAGCTTTGGGCGCCAAGACGACATAGAATTTGCATGATTTTAAAATTATTTTATAGTTTCAATCAATAATTATGAAAAGGGAAAGATTTAAATTATTTGACAAAGATTTTCAGTTTCTAGCTGACACATCACCAATGCTGGTTTCAGTTACAAAAAATCCGGACAATGAAACAGAGGAACAATTTATTGTTACCCATGATCGTTTTATTGCTTTGGATGAAATAACTAAAAATAAGTTGGCCGCGCCAGAAACTTCCAGTAAAATTCAAACTATTGGAAAAAATTATAACCTAGATTTAGTTAAAATTTCAGATATTGCTCGTGCTATTCGTAGCTACTATTTTGGTGAATTGAAATTAGATGATATGCCATTCGCTCTGGCCAAAGAAATGAATATTGACCTGACTAAAGCCAAGGAAATCACTCAAATCGTAATTACCAAAATAATCAATGACGATTCGCAGGAGAAGGCCTACCAAGCCAATCTGGAAAAATTGCTCATTCCTGAAGCCCTGCGGCAATATCCTGATCTGGGCGAACAACTCATTACCGAAAATAGGATCCGAGTTAAAAATTTTCCCGAACCAGCGCGACCATCCCTCAAGAATTGGTTGGCAGATTACGTTATGATTACCGGACGCGAAGACCGCAATGCCGTCAAAAGAAGCAGCTATCTTTTCCAGAGCGAAAATGGCAAAAATCTTTCCTCTTCTGATCGACATAAACTGGCCTTTATTCTCAAGTCTCTAGATGAAAATACTCCCATAACCATAAACAAAAACACAAAACAAGTGATATTTCCGCAATTACAGGAAACCAGCATCCCTGCATTCGAAAAACCCTCTCCATCACCAGTTGAACCCAAAAATAACATCCAATCAGTTCAATTTTCCTACCCGCAGAAATCTGTCACGCAAAGAACCTCACCACCAATCATCATTCCCAAGCCAGAACCAAAAATCAATTTAGGACCAAATGTAGTAAATCTTAAAGAGTAATGTCAAATAACAAATTCCCAATGATAAATCAATGTCAAAACCTAAAACTCAAATTTTTGTCATTTAGTCATTTAGATTTAATTCGTCATTCGTCATTCGTCATTCGTCATTTTTAAGTTTATGCAATTTAATATTCCACAATTTATTGATAAGGAAGATAAGATCGTCGGACCCTTTACTGCCAAGCAACTAGGCTGGATGTTTGGTGGGGGAGCCATCCTCTTGGTCCTATGGAACTTGCTAGATTTTTCTGGATTTATTTTAGCCGCCATCGTTGTTGCTGGTATTGTTGGAGCATTTGCTTTTTACCGTCCCTATAACCAAACCTTCCTATCTTTTCTTCTCTCTCTTTTTAGTTTCGCTGCTAAACCCAAATTTTATCTCTGGAAAAGAGTCCCCATTAAGAATGCTTTTGGAACAAAAACTCCTTTCAAAAAAACTACCACAAAAAAAACAGAAGAAAAAATAACCAAAAAAACAATCTCTGAAAATAAAATAGAAGAAATATCAAAAATACTGGATAATTATTAAATTGATTTTTAGTTTATTGTCATAACAACTCCATGGAAAAATTACATTCAAAAAAAATAACCAAAACCTCATCTCAAATTGCCACTCAACAATTTCTAGATATTTCTGAGATAAAAGAAGATGTCATTGTCCTAAAAAACGGATCGTTTAGAGGAATTCTGGCTGTTTCTTCAATAAATTATGATCTTAAGTCATCTGAGGAACAAGATGCCATCATTAACCAGTATCAAAATTTTCTCAATTCTCTGGACTTTCCAATCCAAGTTTTGATAAATTCCAGAAAGCTCAACATCAGTTCTTACCTTGAATTTCTCGACAATAAAGAAAAATATCAAACCAGTGAACTACTGCGAATTCAAACCGCCGAATATCGAAATTTCATCCAACAACTGGTTTCCGTTTCCAACATTATGGATAAAAACTTTTACATCATCCTGCCTTTTTCACCGATTGAAAATAAAAATAAAGGGTTTTTTGGCAATATTTTTAGTATCTTCAGTGCTAAAAATGATATTGCTCAAAAAAAAGAAAATTTTGAAACATACAAAACTCAGCTTTTTCAAAGAATGGACCATATTGCCGCCGGACTTTCGGGACTGGGTGTTCGCGTAACACCTCTAAGAACTCAGGAAATAATAGAACTGATGTACAACGCCTACAATTCAAATATTTTCAATTCAGATTCACTGGGAGATGTCGAGCAAATTGATCTTCAATAACTTGTTTTCTGCAGTGCGTCTGAATCTCGAAAAAAGTTAAAAAACAAACTCAATAAAATAAAAACCTGAAGATCAGGATATTAAAAAAATTTATGCTATTTAGAAAAAAACCCAACACTGATGAGACAATTTCAGCTGAAAAAATTTATCAAGAAGGAATTTCAAAACTTTTTGATTTAATTGCACCTTCGGCGATAAAAATTGCACCCAAATATATTCAGATTGGGGAGTCATACGCCCAAACTCTTTTTGTCATTTCTTATCCGAGATATTTGCATAGCACCTGGTTTTCCCCCATCATCAACATTGATATGCCAATGGACATTTCCATGTTCATTCACCCAATTGAAACAGCCTCTCTCCTGAAAACTCTTCGCCGTAGCGCTACTCAAATTCAATCTCAGGTCCACATTGAACAACAAAAAGGCTTAGTGCGTGATCCCGCCTTGGAAACTGCTATGCAAGACATTGAGGAGTTGAGAGATAAGTTGCAACAAGGCACAGAAAAATTCTTTCGCTTCGGACTATATGTCACTGTTTATGGAGAAGATGAGAAGGAGCTAGACAAACAATACAAATTCATAACCTCCATCTTGGAAGCTCAATTAGTCTATGTAAAACCGGCTGTTTTCAAGACAGAACAAGGCTTCAACTCAACACTACCATTGGCTAACGATGAACTGGACATTGGCACCAATATGAATAGCGGACCGCTTTCCACTACCTTTCCTTTTGTTTCTTCAACTCTTTCCAGCAACGAAGGCATTCTCTATGGAATAAACAGACACAATAACAGTTTGATAATTTTCGACCGTTTTAAAATGGAAAACGGCAATATGGTTGTTTTTGCCAAATCCGGAGCTGGAAAAAGCTATACCGTTAAATTGGAGGTTTTGCGTTCTTTGATGATAGGCACGGATGTAATTATTATTGATCCAGAAAATGAATATAAACATTTATGTGAAACAGTTGGAGGAACTTTTATTAAGATCTCGCTTAACTCATCTAACCACCTTAATCCTTTTGATTTACCAAAAATCCAGGAAGATGAAGATCCAGAAGATGTTTTGCGCAACAATATTGCCAACCTAATTGGTCTTTTGCATTTGATGCTTGGTAGCATCACTCCAGAAGAAGATTCTATTTTGGACAGAGCTTTGCATGAAACCTATGCCATCCGAGACATTTCTGCTAAAACGAATTTTAATAATATTGGAAAGGAAGCCTTCCCAACTATGTCTGATCTGTACAATGTTTTACGTAATATGGATGGAGCTAAAGATTTGGCCACTCGATTGGAAAAATATACTGAGGGAATTTTTGCTGGATTTCTCAATAATCCAACCAACATTAAAGCTGACAATCAAATGGTAGTTTTCAACATTCGCGATATGGAAGAAGATTTACGTCCAATAGCAATGTATGTCGTATTGCAATTTATTTGGGCTGAAATGAGAACTAATATGAAAAAAAGAATTGTTCTGGTGGATGAAGCTTGGATTATGATGAAATACGACGATGCCGCTTCTTTTCTTTTTGGAATTGCCAAAAGATGTCGAAAATATTTTACTGGTCTCACTACAATCACTCAGGATGTCAATGACTTTTTATCTTCTCGCTATGGAAAACCGATCGTAACCAACTCCTCCATTCAGCTTCTGCTGAAACAATCTCCTGCTGCTATTGAAACTATTATGGAAACATTTTATCTAACTGATCAAGAAAAATTTTTATTATTGGAAAGTAACGTCGGAGAAGGAATATTTTTCGCAGGTACAAAGCACGTTGCCATTAAAGTTGTCGCTTCTTATAGTGAAGATCAAATTATTACTACTGACCCATCTCAATTGCTGGAAATAGATCGGGCCAAAAAAGAATTAGCCGAGGAATAATAAACTATTTCTATGTCCGCAGAATCAACCCCTAAACCAAAATCTTTTATCGATTTAAAAAAATCGATAAAAAGCATCTCCCCCGCAAACTTGGCCTCACTTTTGGCCTACGTTGAACTTTTTGATATGCTTTTTGTTTTTGTCTTAATATTTGCACTCCTCAAAGATCTGGCCGATATGTTCATTAGCCTTATCCCCATTATTGGTCTTGCTTTTTCTCTGTTTATTTCTGTTTTTTGCGCCATCTTTATTTTTCTGATTATGTTTTTTTTAGGAGCGGGTGCCAACAAAAAATTAGCCAAGCGTTTAGTTATAATTTTTGTCGGAACACTAATTGACACTGTGCCACTCATAAGTTTTTTTCCCATTGAAACAGCTGTCGTTATTATCACATTTTTTATGATTCTCAAAGAACGTAAGGAAAAGGCTGAAGAAAATAAGCAAAAAGAATCACAAAAACAAGAAAAAACACAACAAGCCTATGCTTGAATTTGATTCAATAAAAAAAGAATTAACTTGGAGAGAGATGCTGGTCAACCTGCTAGTGGCTTTGGCGTGTTTAATTCTTTTCCTAAAGATACCCGCGGATAATTTCTTTCAAGAAACCTGTAAGGGCTTGGCTTTTCTTGTGGTTGTCCCACTTTTTTACATTAAAGTAATTCTCAAAAAAAAATTACAAGAATTTGGTTTTGGTTGCCCAAATAAAAAATCAGATTTTCTTTGGGCTGGAGGAGTTCTGCTGGCTTACTTGGTAATATTTTTCCTTCTGTTCAGATTTACTGATTTTAAGGGAAACTATCACATTGCCAGAGTTATTCAAAATAGCTTTGGAGCATTTTTGTTTTTTGAACTCATTACTTTTAATTTTTTATTTCTATCTCAAGAGATTTTTTTCAAAGGTTTTGTATTACACTCCTTTTCCCAAAAATTCAAACTTTGGTCAATTTTAATTACAGCCCTGCTTTACTGCTTTGTTCTTTTTATTGAAAAATCTTTTATTTGGCAAATGGCTCCCCTTATCATTTTTTCTTTCATTGGATCTTGGTTGGTCTATAAAAACAGGTCTATCTGGCTAGCCTATGCAATAAGCTTGCTTTCTGTCATTTTACTTGATTCGTTTTTAATTTTTATTTCAAAATAAATAATATGAAAAAGTTTTTTCCAACTCTTTTGTTTGTTTCTCTGCTTTTTGTTTCTTTTGCTCACGTCTCAAAAACGCAGGCCACTGAAGACTTTTGGGATGACAAAATTAATGTCTCCTTATCTTACCTGCCTGAATCTCCCATAAATAATCCGGCAAACCCAACCGAAATAAGTATTTCTGCCCGTGTTGCCGGCAAAAATCCAGCTAATGAAGTGGATTATACTTGGATAGTTTATGGCAGCACCAAGAAAAACAATCCTGGAGACTGGGAAGAGATACTAAAAAAAGATCTTATTGAAGTCACTAAAATGTCCGGCTTTGGAGTAGATGAGCTTAGGTTTAAATTGGCTTTTGATAAGGACTTGACGTTCATTCGAGTTAAACTAGACGTTGAGGAAACAACCTCCTTGGGGAATATTAATAAGGGTACGGGAGATATCATTATACCTCTTAACTCAATTTCCAATGAAATGTCAGCTTATTCTGTTTCTGCAACAGATTCTGGCATCGCGTTTAAAGATCAAATATGCCTAGGCGCAAATGAAGATTCTCCTTGCACCGTAATTAAGAACGAAATAATTGGGCTAAGAGTAGACTCCTCTGAATTAACTAATTTTACTTGGAAAATAGACGGCGATCCTTTTGAGTATAACCAGTGTCCTTTGAGTGATTGCGATTCCAATGAGGCTGTTTTTCCTGTGCTAAAAGATGCCCAGGAGAAATACGAGGTGGAAGTGTCGGCTAATATCAAGGAAACAGGGAAAATGGTCTATTTTAAACAATATTTTATTGTAACGGAACCTTCTGCTTTCATAGAATCCGAAGACAAAACAACTTGTGCCCCGATTCTTTTGGGTTATTTCAAGGACCTAGATGACAATCTCACTCCAGACTACAGCAAAAGCGAATTTGAAGCCATTGCCGGATCTACTGTTAAGCTTAATCCTAATTTTAAAGTACAAAACATAGACGATATTTCTTGGACCATTGATATTGCTTCTGTAACAAAACAAACGGCTGAACAATACGGACTAGTAATAAACGGAAGGGAATATGGAATAGTAATAAATGATGACGGTTCCATCTCTTTTCCCTCAGACACAGAAGTTGGCTATTCTTATGATGTAACTTTCTCAACCCTTTACACTCCAAACAAAGCTACGAAAAAAGCCCTCAATAAATATTGGGGGGTTGGACTAAATGATTTTTATGAAAAACTAATTGATGCTACAATTAAAATTAACGTAGTTGAATATTTGGAATCATCAGACGAGATAAGCACATTGCCAGAAAGCAAAAAAAATACAACCCTAGCCGCTCTGCTCGCAAGCGCCCCTTCTCAATTACTCTTTCTAATAAAAATTGTTTTAATAAGTTTCGTGCTCCTTTTTTCTAGTTATTTTATTTTTTCTCTTTTTCCAAAAACAAAAAAATGATTAAAAAAATAACAACAACATTTAAAGTTCTCCTCTTTGCGGTAATTTTAGTCGCGCCTGTTTTAATTGTGAGCCAAAAAGATATTTCTTTGGCAGCTACAACCGTCTATAAATCTGAAGGGGAAAGAGCTTCGGCTACAGGATCGATGACCTACACTCCCATGGAAGAAATCCCAGGACTTGGAAAGCCCAGCAACTTCTATGATTACATTAGTGCTATTTATAAGTTTGGTATTGGTGCTATTGGCATCTGTGCCCTACTCATGATCATTATTGGCGGATATATGTATATAACTTCAGCT
Organism: uncultured Bdellovibrionales bacterium; assembly: GCA_964547585.1. Lineage (GTDB taxonomy): Bacteria > Patescibacteriota > Minisyncoccia > Moranbacterales > UBA2206 > CAZSCF01. The sequence goes on along the minus strand of CAZJOI010000004.1, from coordinate 10,409 downwards.
GGCAACAACGCTTCGATGGAAAAAGCCAAGGGAGTTATTACCGATGCCATTGTTGGCTTGCTTCTGGCTTTTTCATCTTATTTAATTCTTTACATCATTAATCCTGATTTGGTAAAAATAAAGAGGATAAACATAAATCCCGCATTAACTACCGCAGAAAAAGCGTCGACAACGATAAGTTCATCTGGCACAGGAAATGGCAAATGTGAGGTGCTTTCTTCTGGCCCATGTTCTGTTGAAAATCTCAAAAGCACTTTTTCAGACGACGCAAAAAAAATGTCCATGATATGCAACAAAGAAAGCCGCGGGAATGCAGCTTTGGCAAGCAGTACCGACCTCTGTATGGATGGCAACTCATTTTCAATTGGTCTTTATCAAATAAACATAATGACTAGCGCCAATTCAATTGGTTGTGACGGCAGCTCAATATTCGAAGGAACCGGATCCAGATCGAGTAGCTATGACTGCAATGACTATACAACAAATAGCAGTGGCGTTAGGTACTGTGCACACAGAAAATGCAAGGTAAAAGCTGGACAAGAAGCGACCTACGCCAACTGCAAAACAAAATTAATGAACGGCACTACAAATATTCAAGCCGCCTCTGTGCTATTTTCAAATGGCAAATACAAACACTGGGAAACATCTGCTAATATATGTGGCATATAATTAATACCTTTTTTAATTTAAAAATATGAAAAAATGGATTTTGATTTCATTTGCCGTCCTTGTCATCTTGGCCATTTCGCTGTTTATTGTTTTATTTTTTAAAAATAAACAAAATTCTGTTGTGCCAATACCATCAGACAATGTCTTGACAAACACACAAATAATAATACCGACAGAAAAGAGCAACATTCCTGTAAATAATTACTACAAAGACACATCTTCTACTATTCTTAGCGAGAAAGACGTTCTCATGGAGACGAATGAAAATTTTGATATACTTGCATATAATTATAACAATAAAAAAAGTTTTCTAATCTACCTAAAGAATGCCGCCGCACTAGTTACGAGCCGAAAAAACGCCGAGGACTCTTTTCTTAAAAAATTAGGTATAACCAAAGAGCAGGCCTGTCTGCTCGATGTTTCTCTAACCGTATCAAACACCATCGAAGAATCTGCTGCTAAAAATTATGGCCTGAGTTTCTGCTCAAATAGCCTCGCATTGCCCCTATCTAAATAAATTTATGTCTCTTCTTAAAAAAATATTTATTATATCCTCCTCTTTGCTTTTGGTTATCCTTTTTTTTGGAGGGATCTATCTTTTTGCTTTTAAAAAAGATTCCCTGCCAATTCAGTCAACACAAAGTGCCGCCGTTAATGTAAATAAAAGTAACTCTTTGATAACTGCCATTTCCGATGGTCCTGTTTTAGCCCCAACCCTCACAGGCGACGGATCCAATGTTAAATATTATTCAAAAAATGACGGCAAAGCCTATCAAACAGACTTAGATGGCAATAATAAAAAAACTCTCTCTGAAAAAACATTGCCGGGGCTCGAAAGTGTTCTCTGGTCTCCCGACAAAAACAAGGTTATAACCAAGACTAAGTTTTTAAGCGGTTACTCTCAGTTTGGTTTTTATGACTACAGTACTTCGACCGGATCTTTACTGAGCGGAAATATTGATGCAGTTACTTGGCAAAGTGATTCTAGAATAATCTATAAATATTTTGACTCTACGACAAAAAGCGGATCTCTAAATATTTCCGATCCCAATGGGAAAAATTGGACCAAGTTAACACCCATAAACACAAAGTATATTTCCATGACCCCCATACCCAAATCGGGATTACTTTCCGTTTGGAATTCACCTGACGCAAACACGGAGACGATCCTAGGAACAGTCTCTATTCTCGGAGGGGAAACTAAAACTCTCTTTAGTGGAAATTTTGGAACTGACTATCTCTGGAGCAATGACGGTAATTATGTTTTATTTAGCAGTTCTGATAAAAAGGGTGGAACGAAAAATTCTCTCTACCTCTTGAATAACCAAGGGAAAGATTACCGAGCCCTTAATATTCCGACGTTTGCCTCAAAATGCATTTGGTCTAAGGACAACAAAACAATTTACTATGCCTTGCCCGGATCTATTCCGGATAATTCTATCTTGCCTAATGACTACATAAACGGGAAGATATCCACCACCGATACTTTTTGGAGAGTCGACATAACCACTGGAGAAAAAACAAGATTAGTGGATTTAGATAAAATAAAAGGCCAGCTTGATGTTACTAGTCTTTTTCTCAACTCCAATGAAAGTTTTCTTTTCTTTGTGAATCGTATTGACAATCGGCTTTACAAAATGAGCCTATAGTTTTTTCATCATCCCCAAGCAAGCTAACCAAAAAATTATTGCCAAATCATTTTTAAAGTAAGTCGTATCCGCAAGACCTTGGACAAGAAAAATAATCATCATACCCAACGCCATAAACTTTAGGGCGTTTTTTTGTTCTTTAAAAAATTCTCTGAAGAAGATGCTCAACAAAAACAAAAAACCAAAAAGCCCAGTTATCCCAGAATAGAGCCAAAAAGCCAAAAATATATTGTGCGGGTGCGGAACCGCCCACTCCAAATAGGGTGGGTAAAATTTTTGATATTCCAAATATTTATTTTGGAAGTTTCCGGGGCCAATTCCCCAAAAAACATTATCTTGAATCAATTTTTCGGCCGTCCTCCATATCATTAATCGTGAAGACACAGAAGATCGTTCAGAAAAAGAAACAACATCTTGCACTTTTTTATTTTTTAATTCAAAAACAAAAAATGAAATTAAAATAAATAAAATAATACCAGCTAACCCACATAAAGTTCTTTTGCTGACTCCCTTAGTCAAAAAAATGGTCACTATGGAAGAAGCGGCAACTGCTATCCAAGCAGAAAAAGAATAAGTAAAAAAAATGACTAAAAAAATCAAGCCCAGCGACGCAAAATAGAATTTTTTATTTTCTCGAAATAAGACCAACCCAATGGCTATAGCTGGCGACAAATACATTGCCAAGTAATTAGGAGAATTAAAAACAGCCTTGAGCCTGGCATCAAATGTCATTTGGCCAAAAAACCAATAGCCAACGGAGACCAAGGCAATTGTTAGAGCTGAAAAATAAAACCATTGGAAAAGCCTTTTCAATTTTTGGCTATCTAGAATCTCCGAGGAAACGAACAAAAACAAAAGAGGAAAAATAAACCAGCCTTTAATTATGCCCAGGCCCACACGATAATTTCCACTTAAAATAGTCCCTGTGATTAACCCAAAGAAAATTAATCCCAGTGGCAGCAGATATTTTGTATACTTTATCTGCGCAGTTCTGAAAGAGAAGGTGTGCTTTCTATCTAAAAACCACCAAAAAAATCCGACGGCTATTATAATTTCTAAAATATTTGTTGGAAAAATAAAAATATCCACCTTTATCAGATAAGTTGGCAACAAAAAAATAGAAAGGCATAGCCAATTTTCCAAATTAACTCTTTCTAAATAATTTTTTTTAATTACACTAAGCTTCATCTGATTTAATATTACTAAAACTAAGAACAATCAAAAACAAAACTAGGACGGTGGAGGAATATATGGCTGTTTCAACCAATGAGTGTGTAGCAAAAATAACAATGGCTAGTGCTGGACCCAAAAAGAACACTTCTTTTTGAGCTTTTCTTTTAAAAGCTCGCCAAAAAAGAAAGAGAATGCCAATCCAAACAAATGCGTTACCTACACCCGTTTCGGCTGCTATGTCCAAATATGTGTTGTGGGCATAGAAAGGCTCCCTGTAGGCCGCTGTAGGCTTTATTTCAAGAGAATAATTACCAATGCCAACACCTAGCCAGGGCTTATTTTCGATTATACTAAGTGTTTTTTGCCAAATCTCGATTCGCCCCATATTCGAACCTTCCCTAAGATTAAAAATAGAAGCATATCTTCCAGAAATCGGATTAGGAATTGTCGAGATCAACCCGACCAAAAAACAAATGGCAATAAAGATTATTCTCATTCGCAAATCAATTCTTTTCCAGAAAAAAACTACCAAAAAAATTATGCCAATGGCTATTCCTAAATATCCACCCCTCGAAAAAGTTAACATATCCGCAATTACTAAAACAAGAGAAATAGAACCATAAAAAAATTTTTTCTTCTCTACTAAAAAAAGAGTCAGAGCCAAAGATAAAATAATTCCCAGAAAAAAAGACAGCATATGAGGGTCTGGGAAGGTAGCTGTGGACCGCAAATAAGTCTTCCCTGAAATATTGACTAACCAGCTAGGATTTTGCAAAACTGCTAGGGCAAACGTCTTTCCCAAAAAGGGCACGATTATGTGGTCCGCCCAGAATTTATAAACACGCTCTAGACCAAAAACAAACTGTGCTAAAAACTGAGCTATACCTAAAAAGGCCACCAGCGTTCCACCAGAAACAATCCACTTGGTAGCAGTAACCAATCTTTTTTTGCTGTTTATTAAATATACTGCCACAAAATAAATAGGAAAAATGGAAAAAAGAAACATTAACTTTCGAATTGACCAATCACTGTTTCTGGCTACAAAAACTGAAAATGTGTTCAAAAAAAGAAAGGAAAAAATTAGTCCAGTTCTAATGTTAAATGGAATTTTTAGTTTTTTGTTTTTTAATCCTTCTGCCAAACAGGAAAAGAAAAGCAATAAAACAAAAATTCTAACAGAAGCTAAGTCAACTCCCTCTGTCGGATTAAGCGCTATCTGAAAAGGAAGTAAGATGCAAAGAATTAAAAAAAGTTTATAGAGCATAGAATATTTTGCCAATCAGTTTAATAATAGTTGCTTCCCATTTTTGACAATGCTTTTGAAAAAAATATTCTTGAGAAATATGATAATATCTTTTTTGATTTTTTTTGTTTTCGAAGCTTGCGCCGCTTATGTGCTTGACCACGAACTCAGGAAAGTAGATCACTTTTTTGCCCAGACCTCGAGCTCTTTCGCAAAGATCTACATCCTCAAAGTATATAAAAATATTTTCATCAAAGCCCCCTAGTCTATCAAACAAATCTTTCTTTATAAACATAGCTGTCGCAGCCACCCAGTCAGCTTCGATTTTTTTCCGAGCCTCCCATATTTTTTGACTTTTTCTCAGTCCTAAATTATTTTTCAAAAGATCCCAAAAATCTTTTTTCACTCCAGAGATCCAGGGTTGAGTTTGGCCTCTTGCGTCAACTATCCGGCAACCCAAAATACCTGCGTTTTCATTGTCAATAAATTGATTCCCAATGTCCTGTAATTTACCTGCAACCATCTCTGTATCTGGATTTAGAAAAAAAAGAATCTCTCCTTCAGCTATTTTAGCTCCCGCATTGACCGCACAACCAAAGCCAATGTTTTTATTTTGTTCTATTATTTTAACTTCGGAAAAACTTTCCCTGATTTCGCCTAAAGATTCCTCCTTATCATTATTAACTATAATAATTTCATAGCTAAGCCCTATTAAAAACTTCTCCAAAGACTTAAGGCACAGCAAAAGATTTTTTTTGCTTTTATAATTTATAACGATGATAGATATTTTTTCAGCCATAAAAAGAGTTTTTTCTAGTTTTATTTCTAAACATTACTACTTGCCAAAAAATCATCCTGTATCCCGAGAAAGTAATGTCCTAAAAACCGTCTTTTGCTTTATCAAAATCAACATAAGCACTTTGCACCATCCTAGAAACCTCCTGATTTCCTTTTCTTCTTAAAATGTCGCTTTTGTTTTTAATCTTTCGCAAAAAAACAAAAACGGATATCCACAATCGCAAAAAGGAAGGAGTGTTTTTTCTAAAAAAAAGTAGCCCAGAAAAAACTAACCAATAAACTTTGTTTTTATTATTTTTTTCGCTTTCTTCGGAATGATAAATCCAGCTAGTGGACACAACTACGTTTTTAAATCCAGTATTCCAAGCTCTTCGACTAAAATCAGCATCCTCCCAATAAAGAAAGAAGTTTTCATCGAAAAGACCGTTTTTTTTAAAAACCTCTGCCTTAATCAGCATTGCACAACCAGTTAGAAATTCTGTTTCGTAGCTTTCTTTTTTCTTTATGTCCTTTTCGTGTATGGATTTCATTCTTAGCCAACTTATTGTCCCTCCAGAAAACCAGACTTCTTTCGTTTCTCCTTTAAAAATTACAGGGCTTAAGATGCCCGTTTGGCTATTTTTTTCTCCCTCGTCTATAAGCTTTTTTAAAAAATCTTTTTCAACCTCCGTATCTGGGTTTAAAACAAGCACGTAGTCTGCCATTCTTTCAATAGCAAAGCGAATGCCCCTATTATTGCCAGCAGAAAAACCAAGATTTTCTTCATTTTTGATAAAGCTTGCCTTGGAAAAAGTACTTTTGGCAATTTCAAAGGACCCATCTGTGGAATTATTATCCACAATGACGACTTCGAAGTTAGGATAATCAATCTTAAAAACACTGGTCAAACATTTTTTAATTACATTCTTGCCATTATAATTTAAAATCACAATAAACACCTTAGGACAACTCTTCATATTCTTGTATCCCTTTTTTACTAATTAAGCTAATTATTTCAGAAGTTTTTACAACATCAAAAATCCAAATAAAGACAAAGTATATGGCCGTGCTACTCAAAATAAGCACAAAGAAGTTAAGGTTTCTAAAAACTGCTAAAAATACCCCCATTAAAATGCCCGCCAAAAGAAGCCCCCAAATTTTTTCGACTCGAGGAAAATATTTAATTTTAATAAAGACCATTATCGCTGTAAAAATAACCACAATAAGTTCTGTTAAAACTGAGGTCCAAGCCGAAGCCAGATAAGAAAATTTGGGAATGAAAAAATAATTTAAAGAAATATTGACTACTGCCGCCAAAGATAAAATCAACATAAGTTTTTTTTGCAAATTTCCTACAATTAAAATTATATTAAAAAAATGCCCGAAAAATATGAGTGCTAACGCAAAAACCAAAATTCGCAGAACACTAGCCGATTCCGAAAAACCCGACCCACTAATAACTCCGATAACTCCATCTGACAAAAAAAGAACACCGACAATCAGAGGAATGACAATCACAAGAAAGAACTTAAATGTTTTGTTGGCAACAATTTCAAACTCTTTTCTGTTTAAAAATATGTTTTTGGAAAAAATTGGCATCATTAGTCCCGCCACCATAGCCGGAAAAAAGGTTATATTTTCCAAAACCTTATAAGCCGCATTATAAATACCCACGTCTGCATTGCTCTTCATAAAAGAAAGCATAAGGGTATCCATTTTAAAATACATAAAAGTAATAATGGCCACCGCGCCCATTGGCAAGGACTCCTTTAAAAAATCCTTCCAATAATCGAAATCAAATTGCAGCTTAAATCGAATATATCTTTTCGACCAAAAAAATACAATAGAAAAGCTCACAATCATATAGCAGAGCAGAGAAGAAATAATCCAAAGCAAACTCAGCTTAAGCTTAACCGATATAATAATAACTATAACCTGAATAATCTTTCCAATAAGCTCCGCCAAAACAACTCTATCCATGGCCAAATTTTTCTGAAAAACGCCATTAAGCATTTGGTAGGAGGAAGAAAACAAAAAAGAAAGCGCCACAATAAAAATACCCTGCTTAACTATAAGCGGGTATGGCAAAAAGAAAATTATTATCGGAGAAATAATCACCACAAAAAGAGACGCAATTAATCTTAAAGAAAAAATATTTCCAATTACTTTTTCTTCATTAGCCCCAACCCGTGAAATTTCTCGAGTCGAAATATGATAAAGTCCCAGATCGGCAATGGCCGTAAAAAAGGCCAGGAATGCCAAGAGAGTAGCATAGTCTCCAAACCCCTCTTTGCCCAAGTAGCGCGTGATAAATCCAATTGAAACAAGCGCTAAAACAGTTGCTAGCGCCTTGGAAACACTACTAACAACTACGTTATAAGCTATTTTTTTAGCTACTGCCATAAGTATATTTTATCAAAAGACAATTAAGCCAAATCGGCTGGCTTAATAACGACCTTTCTGTTTTCTCCTTCTCCAACGCTTTCTGTCTTAACCTGGTCGTTTTTACTTAACTCCAGATGAACAATCCTTCTTTCATAGGGAGACATTGGTCGCAGAACAACCGATCTTCTCTCGCACAAAGCCTGCTCGGCCATTTCAGTTGCCAATCTTATTATGGAGGAATTCTTTTCTTGCCGATATGAATTTACATCTAAAATAAAGTTGATTCTTTGCTCAATCTTTTGTTTAATCATTATTCTGCCAATGTGCTGAAGGGATTGCAAGTTTATACCATATTGTCCAATTAAAAAGTTGGATTCCTTGGTTTTTATATTACAAATTAAGGTTTTTTCAATACTTTCTTGATTTTGATCCTCAATTATCTCTGCTTCACAAGAAAAGCCCATTTTTTCAACAAGAGACTGAATGGTTTTTTTTATTACATCTTCAGTTAAATCTTTTTGTTCTTGAGTTTTCATGAGATTACTTGCCCCTTATCTTTTTCAAAGATGTGGGGTTCAAATTAAACAGTTACCCTTTTTTATCCGCGACTTTTGTGATTTTTTCAGTATTTTTAGTCAAATAATATTGCTGAGCTATCATAAAACCCGTAGAAATAAACCAATACAGGGCCAGCCCAGCCGGAAACTTTACCCCAATAAAAAGCGTCAAAAGAGGCCCCAGATAGAGCATTTGCTTGGTCATAATCTCTGAAAAATCTGGTTTACCATCGGTTTGTTTTTTGTTTTTATTTTCTTCTTTTTTAGTTACCATGAGCATTTTGGTCTGAAAATACTGAGAACCGGCAGCCAACAAAACAAGAATTATGTGCGGCACATCCCTAAATGCCAAATTGCTGATATTTAATGTCGAAGAAAGATCAATTATCCCTAAAAACATTTTATTGATTTGACCTGGATCTGGGACAAAAGAATATAAAGCGCCTAGATCAACCTTAAGACCGGCACTTGAGATATTAAAAAGCACTCTATAGATAGCAATTAAAAAAATCAATTGTACAACCAAGGGTAGGCAACCAGAGAAAGGATTTGTTTTGTTTTCCTTATAGAGCTCCAGAAGAGTTCGGCTTTGCTTTTCCTTGTCATTTTTATATTTTTCTTGAACTTCTTTTATCTTTGGCTGAAGTTCTTGCATCTTTTTTTGCGATTCAATTTGTTTTTTACTGAGAGGAATCAGTAAAAATTTTATTACCAAGGTAACAATAACGATCGCTATCCCAAAGTCACGAAAAGAAAAGACCGAATAAACAAAAATCAATAAATTATAAACAGGATTATAGACAAATAAATCAAAAATTCCCATCATTTTCTTATTTTTAGCTAATTATTTTGGCTCTTTTAAGGGCTTCGTCTGTATTTTTTTGCAATTCTTGGTAGGTCAGTTTTTCTTTTTTTTTCGGAATGACCGCAATATCTATTCCAGCTCTCAAGAAAGATTTATTTTTTTGTAAAATATTGCCCAGCTGTCTTTTTATCTTATTTCTCTCGACAGCTTTTTTTGAAAACTTTCCGCTTACCACAAGGCCTACCCTAGAATAACCTAGTTTATTTTTAACAAACTTAAGAGTAATATTTTCATATAAAGAAAACTTCCCTTTTTTATAAACATTTTCAAATTCTTCTTTTTTTCTTAGTCTGTTTTTTAATAAAAACATCTCTTTTAAACAACAGTTTTGAGCATTCTTGTCCAAAACTATTATAGGAACTAGACGGTAGTTAGTTTTTTTCTGCCTTTTTGCCTTCTTCTCTTTAAGACATTCTTCCCGTTTTTAGTTTGACTTTTTTTTCTAAAGCCATGCTTCTTTTTTCTTTTACCGCTCTTGGGTTTATATGTTTGGCTCATACGTTTAAATAAAAATTTATCCCCTTGTTAACTCGCTTTAACTAATTTAAAGCTTACCAATTATTAAGCAACTAGTCAATTATTCCTAGCATTGAGCCTGTTTATACTGATTCTCTTTAACACCAAAAAACACTATCAACAAATTATCAACATCTTTATCCACTTTGAGCCCTAGTCTTTGTCTTTTTTTTTTGGTATACTTTTTACTACAGCTAAAAAATCTTTTTACCACTATGCTTTATGACGAACTTTGGCAGGCAGCCCTCGGAGAAATAGAAATTTCTATTTCAAAGGCTAACTTTATTACTTGGTTTAAAAACACCTGCATTTTATCAAATAAAGATGGGCACATTTGTATTGGCGTACCCAACGGCTTTGCCAAGGAATGGCTTGAAAATAAGTATAAACTCTATATTTTACGGGCGCTTCGCAACGTACAAGGCGACATTAAGGATGTTTCTTGTGCAATTATCACGAACTCTCTTGTTTCCCCAAAAGAAACCCCCATTGATGCCGTAATCCCACCCCAAAAAACCTTCCCGACCGAAAATACCCACTCCAACAACAGAACACTAATGCCAGATATAAGCCAA
>CAZJOI010000003.1:49987-58115 GCA_964547585.1 uncultured Bdellovibrionales bacterium | reverse complement strand
GAATTTTTTCCTGCTTTTTTATTTTTATAATTATTTGTTGTCTGAATTTTCCTCGTACATTTGAAACTAGGGGAGCGTGAGCTTCTGAGATGCTAATATTTTTTCCAGCAAATTTTTTTAGCCAAGAATAAATTTCTTCGGATGCTTTTTTGGTTTTTTGTAAATTTCGTTCTTGAAAAACAAGCTTAATAATTTTGCCAAAGGGCGGGAAGGAAAGACTTTTTCGGTCAGTCAATTCTTTTTCCAAAAATTTTTCGACATCTTTTTCCAGAATGGCTTTGAAAATATAGTTTTCTGGATTGAAAGTCTGAATTATAACTTCTCCTTTGAAAATAGCCCCCGGCCGGTTAGTTCTACCGGCGACTTGATAGATATTTTGAAAAGCTCTTTCTGAGACTGAAAAATCAGGAAAAGTGAGAAGATTATCGGCATCAATGACGCCAACGAGAGCTACATTAGGTAAATCCCAGCCTTTGGAAATCATCTGCGTGCCGATCAGAATATCAATTTTACCCTCAGAAAAATCATGATATATTTTTTCCTGAGCACCCTTACTTTGCATGCTTTGATTATCGGCAATAGTAATTTGAGCCTCAGGAAAAAAATTGGCTACTTCTTTTTCAATTTTTTGTGTTCCCAGTCCGATGTTCTTAAAAGAAATTCCATGACACTTTGAACATTTTGGAATGATGGAAGTTTTATAGGCACAATGCAGGCATTTGTAGAGGCCCGTTTTGTCATAAACAAGAGCTCGGTTACATTTTGGGCACCTGAGAACTGTTTTGCAATTAAGGCATATGGAAAAGGCGCTCATTCCCTGACGATTGATAAATAGAATAGTTTGCAATTTATTTTTCAGTGCATAGGCAATTTCTGATTGCAATTTTCTGGAAAGACAACTCAGATTGGCTCGTCCCTCTTGGTTTTTCCATCTTTCTTTGCGCATATCTGCCAAAAGTACTTCTGGAGAGTAAAATTTAACCTCAGGAATACTTAGTGGAGGGACTTTGATCATCTTGTAATCCGCATTTTTTGCCCTTAAGTATGTTTCAAGGCTTGGAGTAGATGAACCAAAAACGATTTTACTTTTTTGCACTTCTGCCAATTTTTCTGCTACTTTTCGGCCATCATAGCGCGGATTCATATCCCATTGCTTGAAAGACATATCCTGTTCTTCATCAACTACAATCAAGCCTAGTTTTTTAAAGGGCACAAAGAGTGCCATGCGAGAACCAATAATGATTTTTATTTCTCCAGATTTTATTCTTTGAAAATAATCAAAAAGCTTTCCTTTGGAAATTTTACTATTGATGACGGCTATTTCTTCAGGCTTGAAATGAGCGCCATATCTTTCCAATGCTTGTGGCACTAACATAATTTCTGGCAAAATAATCAGAAACTGGGCTTCAGGATCATTTTTTCTTATTTCAAGAATGGAATGGATATATATTTCAGTTTTTCCTGATCCCGGAGGACCGAATAAGAGAAATTTACGATTGACGATTGACGATTGACGATTATTTTTTAGAATAATTTCATCAACAGCTTTTGATTGTTCTGGCGTTAGGGTTATTTTTTTCTGCTCAAGCTTCGAGTCTTGTTTCGAAATCTTTGAATTTCTAGTTTTTGTGCGTTTTGGCACAAACAATTTCAGAACTGTTCCAAGTGATGAAAAATAATATTCTGAAATAAATTTTGCCAAAGCTATTTGTTTTTCATCTAGAAAATTTTTTTCAATTACTTCCACGACCTTCTTGAGTTTAATGTTACCAATTCTGGGAAAGTCCAGCTGATTGCCAATAACAACGCCTTCCACTGTTCTTCTGAAGAGAGGAACGGAAACAAGCGAACCTGAATCTATTTTTTCAGAAGATAAATAGGAAAAAGACTGACTACCTGAAAGAGAAATCCGAGTCAGAGGAACAACGTCAATTATATATTTTTTTCCTGCCATATAATTAAGCATACCACCTAATCATATTGTTGCAAACAAGCCAAAATTAGGTTAAAATTGGGATATATGGATGCTATATTAGGAGTAAAAATTGATAACTTGGAGAAAGAAGAAGTTTTTCAAAAAGTGGAGGCTTTTTTAGATGATAATAAATTTCATCAAATTGCGACCATAAACCCAGAGTTTATCTTAGAAGCTCAAAAAAATGCAGAATTTAGAAATGTTATAACTAATTGTGATTTGAATGTGGCTGATGGAACTGGAATTCGTTTTGCGTTTTACAGATTTGGGAAAAAACTCAAAGCCAGAATAACTGGAATTGATTTGATGCTGAGAATATTAAAAATGGCCAACCGAAAGGGAATTAATGTTTTTCTGGTAGCCAATCAAAATGGCTTGAGTTCATGGGAAGAAACGGCTGATGCTATTAAAGAAATATATCCCAATCTGAGTGTGAGCGGAATGAATATGTCTCCAGATTTTATGATGGTTGAGCCGCTGCAAAAAAATGTGATAGTTTTCTGCAATTTCGGCGCTCCATATCAAGAAGTGTTCCTAAATTCGCTAAAAAATGATATAATCGGATTAGCTATGGGAGTAGGTGGTAGTTTTGATTACCTAACCGGTAAGCTGAAGAGAGCACCTAAGTGGATGCGAATTTTTGGCTTAGAATGGCTTTGGAGGCTGATTTTGCAGCCTCAGAGATGGAAAAGGATTTGGAATGCAGTCGTTATTTTTCCTATAAAGATACTATTCAACAAAAAATGATTATTTTTATTGTTTTTATTTTATTAGTGTTAATTTTTATTGTCATTGCAAGCTTTTCTTCTGCGGGTAGTGACAATGTAAAAAATATGACATCCAAAACAAAGTTAATCAAAACTATTTATCTCTATCTGGTTGCGGCAGTGAGCCTGCTTTTTATAGCTATTGGTGCAGGGACACTTTTAAATACTGGATTAAAATATTCCATCTTTCCGGAAGCGGAAAAAAAAAGCTATTATCAGTGCAATAATCAACCTCCAGTAGCTTCGGTTATTTCCAAGGAAGGCACAACGGCTGATCAAAAAATTCAGATTGATGAGCTTCTGAATGATTATCAAAACTGGAAAGAAAACCAATTGGGCGACAATTGTATTCGACCAGCCAGACAAAATAAGATCATTGATGCGTTAACTATGATTATTATTGCCATTCCTATTTGCTGGATTCACTGGATGTTAATTCAAAAAGCCAAAAAAGAGAAAGACGGGGAATAATATTTTATCGGAATAGTTTATGAACAAAAAAATCAGAGTCAGGTTTGCGCCGTCGCCAACGGGGTATATGCATGTCGGAAATTTCCGAACGGCATTATATACCTATCTTTTTGCCAAAAAAACTGGCGGTGATTTTATTTTGCGAATTGAAGATACTGATCAAAAAAGATATGTGCAGGATGCCTTGAAAAAATTGATTGATATCATAAATTGGGCTGGCTTTGAATACTCAGAGGGAGTTTTTATTGAAAATGGAAGGGTTTTGCAAAAAGGTGATTTCGAACCATATATTCAATCTGAAAGATTGGACATATATAAAAAATATGCGCAGCAGTTGATTGAAAATGGGACAGCCTATTATTGTTTTTGTACGCCAGAAAGATTAGAGGAAATGAGAAATGAACAAACTGCGAGAAAACAGGCACCCATGTATGACAGATGTTGTTTGAATTTGAACAAAGAAGAAATTAAAAAAAGAATAGTTGCTGGCGAACCACATGTTATTCGTCAAAAAATAAATACGGAAGGATTTACCGAATACATAGATGCTATTCGTGGAAAAGTCAGCATTAAAAATGAACTTTTGGATGATCAAATTTTGATGAAATCAGATGGTTATCCAACCTATAATTTTGCTAATGTTGTTGACGATCACTTGATGGAAATTAGCCATGTTCTGCGGGGAGAAGAATATGTTTCCAGTACCCCAAAATATATTCAACTTTATCAAAATTTTGGCTGGGATGTGCCTCAATTTGCTCATTTGCCTCTGCTTTTAAATATGGACAAATCAAAACTCTCCAAAAGGCAGGGTGATGTAGCCGTAGAAGATTATATTAAAAAAGGCTATCTCAAAGAAGCTATTATTAATTTTATAGCATTGCTTGGTTGGAACCCTGGAGAGGGGAGTACACAAGAAATTTTTTCAATGCCAGAACTTATTGAAAAATTCGAACTGGCAAAGGTTCACAAAGCTGGAGCAGTTTTTGATTTGAAAAAGCTGGATTGGTTGAATGCCCAATACATCAAAAAAATGAATGCCGATGAATTATATGAAAATGCATTACCGTTTTTTGAAAAAAAAGATTTTTACATCAATGCTTTTGAAGAAAAAAAATCAGAAGAATATTTGAAAAAAATTCTGACAATAGAACGCGATCGCCTAAATAATTTTTCTGAAGTAGGCGAGAGTAATAAGTTTTTCTTTCAGGATATTAATTATGACAAAGAACTTCTACGTTGGAAAAAAAATACTAACGAAGAAATCAGGCAGGCACTCGAAATAGCCAAAGAGGTTTTGGAAAAAATTTCAGAAGAAGATTGGACTAGAGAAAATTTGGAGAAAGTTCTTTTGGAATCGGCAGGAGAAAAACGCGGCGACCTACTTTTTCCTTTACGCGCTTGTTTGACTGGTGAACAAAAATCGCCTTCTCCCTTTGAATGTGCCTGGGTAATTGGAAAAAATGAAAGTTTAAAAAGAATTGAGAACGCAATCGCGTTAATATAATTTGTCATCCTCGCGTAGGCGGGGATCCAGAAAAAAATCTTAGAAATAAGACTAGATTCCCGCTTTCGCGGGAATGACAAAAAATTACAAATGCAAAATAAAAACAAAATTATTTTTCAATCATTTCTATTACTGACCACGGTGAGCATTTTTGTTTTCTTTTCTTTCTCGTCTTCTTGGGCAGCCTGTGAGGGATTGACCGGTGATGATAAAGAGGAATGCGAGGATAAAATAGAGGCTAAAGAAAAAAAGGCTGCAACCTACGAAGCTATCATCAAAATAAAACAGCAACAAGCAAAAACAATCCAAAGCCAGCTTTCCATTATTAATCTAGAACAATCGCGGAACCAGAATAATCTTAATCAAGCCCATGCGAACTTGCAGACAGTTACAGAACAAATTGTCTCTTTGCAAAAAAATATACAAGAAAAAACATACCTAATACAATATCAAGAAATTATTCTTTCCAATCTCATGCAATCATATTATGAAAATGATCAGCAGGGGATATCTGATATTATTTTTTTAGAAAAAAACTTATCAGAAATTTTTAATCAGCTCGACTATACCGGTCAAGTGAGTGTGAAAGTTTCCGATGTTCTCAGTGGAAAAAAAACAAAATGAGCTGCAAGCGAAAAAAAATGAGAGTGAAGAATTGAAGCAGGAATTGGAACAAAAAAATTTAAGTTTACAATCAACTGAAAGTAAAAAGCAAACCTTGCTGGTTCAAACACAAGCCGAAAAAGAAAAATACGAAAAGCTTCTTGATGATGTACGGCAAGAAATAAATGAATTGGAGTCTTCCATATCTTCAGGTGCTGATTTGAGCAACCTACCTCCAATAAAAAAAGGATATTTTACTTACCCAGTTAATCCCGTGGTAATTTCTCAAGGTTATGGAAAAACAAGTTTTTCAAAAAACTATGCTTCAGGTTTACACAACGGAATAGATTTTAGTATAAAATATAAAAATATTTATGCTGCTGGCAAAGGAAAAATACTTGCAAAGGGAGATAATGGGCGTTATGCCTATGGTAAATGGGTTGCCATTGATCATGGAGATGGTCTCGTAACTCTATATGGACATTTTAGTAAAATCTCGGTTTCGAAAGGGGAGTCAGTCAAGGAAGGTGAAGTTATTGGTATCAGTGGCAATACAGGATTTTCAACTGGACCACATTTACATTTTTCTGTCTTTGCCAAGAAAACATTTGATGTTGTTGAATCTACAAAAGTTAAGGGATTGATGCTACCAGTTGGAGCATCGGTTAATCCAAAAAACTATCTGAAATAATTTATACGCAATTTGTATGAGTTAGGGTACATGTACCCATCCCTATCCCAAAAATCAATAAAAAAGGCTCTGGTTAAATGTCAGAGCCCTGCTTGTTTATAGCCAGTGTCGCAAAAGATATATTGTGCGACACGCTTGATACCTTTTTCCCTTGTCTCCCCTCTGAATATCTTATTGCACAGAAGGTCAATGAAATATATAAATAAATATAAAATTATTTTAATTTGTGAATTTTAGTTTCCCCATCCTCTTCTCTGTTGCAGTGCGCTGTACAAATATAGTAATTATTTTTTATTTCTGTAATTTTCAATAGCCTTCTTAAGTCCGTCGGCTGCCAGATTGCTGCAATGCATTTTAATTGGTGGTAAACCACCTAATGATTCAGATACATCTGCCCGGGTTATTTTTATGGCCTCATCCAGAGTCTTACCTTTGGCCAAATCAGTAATCATTGAAGATGTTGAAATGGCTGCTGCGCATCCCAGAGTTTCAAATTTGATGTCCCGAATGATCTCTTTTTTCTTTTTAGTGTTCTTTTTTACTTTAATATAAATTTTCATTATATCGCCGCAAACTGGATTACCTACCATACCAATACCATCAGGATTTTTCATCTTTCCTTGATTATGCGGTTTGGTAAAATGTTGAATTACTTTTTTGCTGTACATATAATTATCTAAATTTTTAATTTTAAGTTCTAAATTTTAAATAAAAAAATTTAATCATTTAGATTTCAATTAAAACTTAAAACCCGTTATTTAAAATTCTTTTAGGATATCTCCTGAAATTGTTCTGATTTTCTTGATAACATCTTCCAACGTTTTAATAGCGTAATCCATTTCCTTCTTGGTTGTATATTTTCCCAAAGTTATTCTAATTGAGCCATGAGATTCTTCAGTTTTGATTCCGAGTGACATTAGCACATGTGATGGTTTCAGTGACCCTGATGAACAAGCTGAACCAGTTGAACAGGCAATGCCTAATTGATCGAGCATTAAAATTAAACTCTCCCCTTCCACGCTTTTAAAAGTAAAGTTGGCATTATTTGGTGAACGTTTTATTTTTGATCCATTTAATGTTACATCTTTAATTTCTTTCAAAACTTTTTCAATCAAATAATTTCGCAGAGATAATATGTTTTTGACTTTTGACTTTTGACTTTTGACTTGATTTATGGCTTCTCCAAGTCCGACAATTCCTGGTACATTATGTGTTCCAGCTCGTTTTTGACCCTCCTGATCGCCTCCATCCTGGGTTTTTTCAATTGGAGTGCCCTTTCTAACGTATAATGCGCCCACACCCTTGGGGCCATATATTTTATGTCCAGACAACGAAAGCATATCTACACCCAATTTTTCTACATTACAATCGAAATAATTGATGGCCTGTGTAGCATCCGTATGAAATATCGGATAAAGAGTTTTGGCTCCTTCTCTGGAATTTTTGACGATTTTACTTATTTCTTCGATAGGTTGAACTGTTCCAATTTCATTATTAACATACATAACAGAAACCAGAATAGTGTTTTTTTTGATGGCCTTTTTAACATCTTCTGCCCTTACCACCCCTTCCTTGTATACTGGCAAGTAGGTTACTTCGGCTTGACCGGATTTTTCCAAGAATTTAAGTGAATTTAGAACACAATGATGTTCGAAAACAGTAGTGATTATGTGTGGCTTATTCATGCTACATCGGGTATCCAAATTTTTTGTTTTTCCAAAAAAATATTTTTTAACTATACCTTTAATGGCTAAATTATTACTTTCAGTTGCTCCGCTGGTGAAAATTATTTCTTCTAAATTGCAATGTAAAAAGCTGGCTATTTGTTGGCGTGATTTTTGAGTAGCTTCTTTGGCAAATTCGCCAAAAGAATGCAATGACATTGGATTGCCAAATTTTTCCGAAAAATAAGGCAGCATGGCTTTTAGGACCTTTTTATCCACCGGCGTGGTAGCCGCGTAATCCAAATATATTAGTTTTTTGTTCATAGTTCGTAGTTCTTAGTTTTATATTATTTGACTAGTTCGCTTAATTTTATTTTGTACAAAGTTTTTTTTATTTGTTCTTGAAGTTTTGTCCAAACAATACTGGAAGCACAATTACATTTTATGTTG
>CAZJOI010000003.1:22460-49977 GCA_964547585.1 uncultured Bdellovibrionales bacterium | reverse complement strand
TGCACTTGCCTTCCGCACATTGCATGGGTGCAATCGGCCCTTCTAGCATTTCAATTATTTCACCTACTCTAATATTCTTTGGCTTTTTGAAAAGCATGTAGCCACCCTCTCTTCCCTTCTGGCTTACCACAAGATTACTTTTACGCAATATCCGAAAAAGCTGTTCCAAATATTTCAGTGAAATTCCTTCTTCCTTGGAAATTTCTTGTAAATTTTTTTGTTTAGGATAGTTTTTGGCTAGATTGACCGCAGCTCGCAGTCCATATCCGGCTCTAGTTGAAAATTTCATAAGTTTATAACCTACTATTTTAGTATGCTTTAATCATACAAAAAAAGCTGACGAAAGTCAAGCCCTATTAACCCCTATGTATTTATATGTACCTGGATATTTCCATTGAAGCTGAAATTACGAGGGCCAAAAAAACTATTGATGAAATTGCTACCGCAAACTTAAACATTTCTTCCGCTTTCGGCTCTTCGACGTTTTTAAACATCTATTTAAAAATTGTTTCAAATTTATTAAATAAGACAGCTGCAAGCACACGATATTTTTATTTTAACCCAGAAAGTTTATGGGGTCAATAGTCAAAGAAAAATTGTTTGACCCGAGGACATTTTCAAGCTAAAATTAAGAAAATAAGGGCCATTTTAACAACTAAAAATTAAGCAAATGAGACTATCTTATTCGGCTTTAGATACTTTTCAAACCTGTCCGCTCAAATATAAGTTTTCTGAAATTGATAAAATTAAAACTCCCAAGTCAAAGGAGGCTGTTTTTGGTTCGACTGTCCATTCCACAATGAAATTTATTCATACTCCTGGCATTCTCTCTCCTACTTTGGATCAAGCGATGGAGCACTTCCAAAATTCTTGGAATCCTGCAGTTTTTGAAGATGAAAATGAGGAAAGGGCAGCTTTTTCTCAGGGCATCAAAATAATTCAAGATTACTATCGAAAGAACAATCCTGCTAATTTCAATATTATTGATTTGGAATCACGTTTTCAGATTGAAATAGGTGCAGATGACAATAAGCATATTATCTCAGGTATAATCGACCGTATTGATAAAACCGAAGATGGCTATGAAATTATTGACTATAAGACTACCAAAAAAATGCCTTCTCAAGAAAAGGTGGATAATGATCTGCAACTTTCAGTCTATCTCAGTGCTTTTTTGGCGCGCTATCCAAAGGAAGTTGAACATCTCGATAAAATAAAAGTGAGCCTATATTATCTAAAGCACGGCGTAAAGTTGACATCACAAAGAACATTAGAGAGTGTTCAAAAAAGCCAACAACTTTTTTTGGATACCATAAAAATTATTGAAACAGGTAAATTTGAACCAATCGTCTCCCCTCTTTGTGACTGGTGTGGATATCAAAATATGTGTCCAATGTGGAAACATAAATTCAAGGAACTGAGAAAAATAGACACAGAAGAAATAAACTCAGCTATTTCTGAATTTATAGAGTTGAAATCAGCCATAACCATTACCAAAGACAGGTTGGCCAAACTGCAATCGAATATTACTCAATATATGGATCAGGAGGGCGTTGATCGAGTTTTTGGAGAAAATGGAGTCATTGCTCAAACGCTACGCAAAACATATAAATATGACGAGAAAAAATTAAAGGAAATTTTGGAACCACTGGACAAATGGGAAGATATTTTGAAAGTTGATGGCATCGCCCTACGCAATATTCTTGGTGTTTTGCCTTTTGAAGTAAAAGAAAATGTTGAAAAAGCCAAGGTAATTGACAAAGAAACTAAAAGCTTGACCGTTAAGAAAAAATGAAAATAATATTTTCAAAAATTAAAAATCTTTTTCTGAAATTTTTTTTTATTGATGATACGCCTCAAAAAGTAGCTGGTGGAGCGGCTTTGGGGATTTTTTTGGGTATTATCCCCGGCGAAGGTATAACGGCCTCTATTATTTTGTCGTCAGTCTTTCGTCTTAATCGTCTGGCGGCTATCGGTGGAGTTCTAGCCACCAATATGTGGACAACGTTCTTTATTTTGCCTTCAGCAACTTTCGTTGGAGCCTTTTTATTTAACAAAAATAGCCAGGAGTTAATTCAGGATTTTGACCAGAATTATGATCTCATTGGCTATAAATTTTTATTAAGTAAAGCGGTTTTTTTTGATCTAGCTCTACCCCTAATGGTTGGTTTTTTACTAACAGCTGGGACAATCGCTCTTCTGGCTTATTGTATTCTTCTTTACCTTTTGAAAAATCACAAAATGAGGTTTATTAAGAAGGATCCCAAAAAACTATACTATTGATGTTCCCTTAAACTTTTTTCCTTCTAGATAATTTTCCAAGTTTTTTAAATCCCTGCCATTCATAATGGCTACTTCCATTTTTTCTTCTTCAGCTACCCTTGAAGCAATTGGATCAAAAGGTGCATTCATGCCAGGATCCCATTTGTTGCCTACAATTTTCCTGAAATCTTTCCAAGAAATTTTTTCTATTTTTTTGGCATCCGGAAATTTTTTTGGATCCTTGTCGCAGACATAATCAATGTTGGAAAAATTTATTACTTTTTTGATGCCAAAATATTTTGCCAAGACTACTGCGTCGAAATCAGTAGAAAAACCTGGGCGCCAACCAGCCGCCACCAAAACAGACTCTTTAAAGTTGTAGAAATCTTCAAGATCATGAGGATTGGTGTTGATTCTTGGGTGAGCATTTTTTCGCAGTATTGTCCTAATAAAATGGGCGTTCATTCTGGTGGCATGAATGCCAATCCAATCTTTATCTTCGTTGGTAATATTGTCTATCTTACTTGAAGCTTCAATATATTTTCTGGCCGTCTTCCCTCCTCCAGTTATTATGATAAACTTGTAGCCCTTCTCAATTTGATTTTCTATTAGTTTCTTGAATTTTTTAATGAATTCGCAATCAATTTCGTTTGGCACAATCATTGAACCTCCAAGTGAAATTACAACTAAATTTTTATCTTTGGCTCTCTTCATAACAATTTTGATTAAAAAATTATATAATACAAATTCGCCTATTGGGCGAACCTAAATATAATATTACTAAAGAAAGTTATTTTATACAAGTGGCATCTGGTTGACGTCCAGTCTTAGCAGCTTCTTCTTTGGATGAAAAACAAACTATGTTTTCGGGCTTAATTCTTTTGGCCCAGGTGCACCCAGCTGTGTGGTATTTGTTGGAATTTTTGCTGGCTACAAAAAGGCACTCTTTTTTACTGTTTTGAGTGTTGGTGGTCGATTGACCTGAATTTGTTGAATTTACGCTAGATTCGCAATTTTGAGCCTCAGCAGTGGACTTTTCGACCACAATCAGGTCATTTTTAAGAGATTTTCCTTTTAAGTACCCACCCTCAAAAGAAATGGCAGCAACCAAGATAAAGCCCAGAAGGAGGATTATTTTGACTTCATATTTTAGCCAAAATTCTTTTATTTTTTTTATTAAATTCTGAGTCATGTTGACATTATAGCATAATTTGGTAGAATTAATTCTGTTATCAATTGTTATTAATGTTATAGGTGTTGTAATCTCCTAGGCAATGAAACTCGCTTCTGACGAGTGAAACGATAGAACGATTAGAGCATTTAGAGCTATAAAAAAATGGCCCATAGAAAAGCCGGTGGATCTACCCAACTAGGTAGGGATTCCATTTCAAAAAGACTAGGCGTTAAATTATTCGGAAGCCAAGCTGTTAAAACTGGCCAGATTATTGTACGTCAAAGAGGTTCTAAATTTAGAGCAGGTAAAAATGTACGCTCTGGTGCTGATGATACTCTTTTTGCCATGAAGGATGGCGTAGTTAAATTCAGCAATAAAAAGGTTCTTCTTTTTACTGGAAAGCTGGCCTCTCGAAGATTCGTCTCAGTTGAGGAGGCTACTGTAAAGAAAGCCAAGACCAAAGCCAAGCCGAGAGCTTCCAAAACTAAACCTAAGGCTAAAAAGAAATAACTTTACATACGCAACAAGAATTAAAAAACTACCTCGATTAATCGGAGTAGTTTTTTGATGAGTCTATTATTTTCCCTATTTTTTCTTAGCAGCTTTTATAAATTCTAGAAATAATGGATGAGCATTAATAGGACTGGATTTTAGCTCTGGATGGAATTGCGTTCCCAAGAAAAATGGATGTACGTTTTCCGGCAACTCTGTAATTTCCATTAATTTTCCATTAGGAGATTTTCCAGAAAAAATCAAGCCAGCAGCTTCAAGTCTTTTGATATATTCTGGGTTAACTTCCCATCTATGCCTGTGCCTTTCAGAAATTTTTTCTTTACGGTAAGCCTTAAAGGCAACTGTTTTCTTTTTGACTTTGGCCGGATAGGCTCCTAGCCTCATCGTGGCTCCATAATTTTTATCTTCCAGATTTTTCTTTTGTTCGGGCATAATATCGATAACTGGATTTTTGGTATCTCGATTGATCTCGGTTGAATTGGCATCTTTGAGGCCCAAAACATTTCTCGTAAATTCAACAACAGCCAGCTGCATCCCATAGCAAAGTCCTAAAAATGGAATTTTATTGGTTCGTAGGAATTCGATGGCTTTTATTTTTCCTTCAATTCCACGGGAACCAAAGCCACCTGGGATAACAATTCCGTTGTAATTTTTCAATTCTTCCAGTTTTTGAGGTTCTTTTTCATAGAGCTCGCTATTTATCCATTCAATTTCTGGTTTTATCTTATTTTTATAAGCAGCGTGCTTTATCGCTTCAATAACACTAATGTAGGCATCAGACAAAACAAAATCGCCAGTTCCAAAATATTTTCCAACAATTCCAATTTTTATTTTTTCTTTAGCGTTTTTTATATTTTCCGACAAATCATACCAGCCCTTGAGATCAGTTTTTTTATATTTCAAATTCAACTTTTTAAGAATCAAGCGACTCAAGTCATCTCTTTCAAAGTTAATCGGAACATCATAAATTGATTCGGTATCTGGGGCAGAAATAATATAACGTTCAGGAATATTGCAAAACATGGCTAGCTTTTCTTTTCTTTTGGCATCTAAAAAGGTTTCGCTTCTTGCAACAATAAAATCTGGCTGAATACCAGTTGCATTTAAAGCTCTGACGGCATATTGAGTTGGTTTGGTCTTCATCTCACCGATTTTTGAAGGAATAGGTAAATAGCTCACCATGATGCAAATAACATCATCTGGGTGCTTTATTTTCATCATACGAGCTGCTTCTAAGAACAAAATATTTTGGTATTCTCCAACCGTTCCACCAATTTCAATTAAGGTGATATCAGACTTCGCCTTTTGGGAAGCCTTTTCAATTCGGCTAATAACCTCAAATGGAATATGCGGTACAACTTCTACACATTTTCCATTATATTCGAGATTTCTTTCTTTATGAATAACTGACTGATAGACCCTGCCAGTTGTCATGTAGTTATCTCTCGAGAGAGTTATATCTAGGAATCTTTCGTAATTTCCCATATCCTGATCGGTTTCATCCCCGTCATCCAATACAAAGACCTCTCCGTGCTCTGTAGGATTCATTGTTCCGGCATCAATATTAATATATGGATCAATTTTTAATGCGGTAACATTGAAACCTCTAGCTTTCAAAATAGCTCCCACAGAAGAAGTTGTTATCCCCTTTCCCACCCCACTCATTACTCCCCCAACCACGAATATGTACTTTCTATTTTTCATATTTTTTTTGAATAATTTTAATAAATTTTACTAGATAAAAAGCCGCCATCCCCGCGACTCTTGAATATGATTTTTTAAATGGAACCAGAAAATCCTTATTCCTCTTTGACGATTAATTTTAGAGAAACTTCAATGCCATGTTCCAATTCAATCCTCAGGTCATATTCACCCAATTCTTTTATGGGTTCTAAGATGATTGAATTTTCTTTTATATCAAATTTTTCTTTTTTTAGTTCTTTTACAATATTTTTAGCTGTGATGGAACCAAAAAGTTTTCCATCCTTAGCTTTGGCAGAAATTGTAATTTCTTTTCCATCGAGTTGGCTGGCTAATTCCTGAGTTGCTTCCAAATTCTTTTTGGCAATTTCATTTTGCTTTTGTTTTTCTATCTCAACTTTTTTGATTGCAGTGTCAGTTGCCATTTCAGCTAATTTTTTGGGAAATAAAAAATTTCTAGCAAAACCGTCTGCCACTTCTTTGATATCCCCGAGTTTACCAATATTTTTTATATCTGATAATAAAACTATTTTCATACCCAGTAGTAGAATTTTGACATTATAAGTTCAATAATAATGTCAATCTTTAAAATAAATTTTATAATTACAATCCTTATCTCAAATTTTATTTTGGGCGAAGCCCAGTCAAAATTTCACTACTGGGCATATGTTAATTATAGCAGAAATTAAATCTTGGGCAAATCTATTCTAAAATAGAAAAAAGAGGAGAAATTCCCCTCTTTTTTGACTTTTTTATTGTGGGTTTGACTTGCTTTTTATTGCCTCTTTCGTCACTTCCAGTGCTTTGTCAAATTGAGGGTCCTTGTTTTTATTGAAATCATCAATTGTCATCTCTACTTCAATATCCGGACTGATACCTTTTTCCATAATGTAATCTCCATTGGGTGTGAGCCATTTGGCTATGGTAATCTTGGCGCTGGAAGATCCCGGAAGATTAATAAGTTCTTGAACGCTTCCTTTTCCAAAAGTTTTTTTACCAATTAGTTTTGTGCCCTGATTATCATGCATTGCTCCAGCGAGGATTTCAGCTGCACTGGCACTTCCTTCATTAATAAGAACAACGGTTGGCAATTGACTTAGCTTGTCACTTCCCGAGGTGTTCAAATTAGTTTTTTTGCCGGAACCATCTTCTTCAATAACAACGATTTTGCCCTTGGGTATCAGGCGACTGGCAATTGAAATTGAACGATCCAGAAGTCCTCCTGGGTTATTACGTAAATCAAGAATTAGCCCTTTTGCCTCCCTCAGGATTATTTCATTCATAGCTTTATCGAACTCTTCGTATGTAGTTTCGCCAAACTTGTTTATTTTGAGATAAGCAATATTGTTTTCTTTGAATTCAAGTTTAACGCTTTTAATTTCAATAGTGTCTCGTATGATTATAACTTCCTGAGTATCTTTGTCGCCTTGGCGAAAAATGATCAGTTTTATTTCCGTTCCTTTATCGCCTCTAATCAAATCCACTGCTTCATAGACATTCATATCAGTAGTTGCTTTATCGCCTATTTTTATAATTTTATCTCCAGCACGGAGTCCTGCTTTTTCTGCTGGGGAGCTTTCTAGTGGAGCAATTACGGTCAAAATACCGTCTTTAACTCCCAGCTCCGCACCTATTCCATCAAAACTTCCCTCCAAATCTTCAGTAAATGATTTTGTTTCCGCTGGATCAAAAAAAGTCGTGTAAGGATCACCAGTAGCCTCCAACATGCCTTCAATAGCACCATAAACTAAATCCTGGGTATTTAAGGATGATTTATCAACATACTTTGATTTTATGAGATCCCAAACCTTCCAGAAAAGAGAAAAGTCTATTGATTTGCCGTCCGCTGGAAATTTATTTTCAATAATGGTTCTATCAATTGGAATAAACGTATCAGTTCTGGAAGCTTGTCCATTCTTTCCTTCTTTGTAGCCTATAATAAAGCTACTTCCAATTAAGGCAAAAATAATCGCAAAAAAAAGTAAATATTTGAACAAAAGTTTTTTTGATTCATTTAAATGTTCCTTATCTTTAATTTCTTGATTATTTTGAATATTATTAATTTCGTCAACCAACTCCTTTTTTCGTTCTTGATCCATAAAGCTTTTTTATAATTCCTAGCGAGTCTGCAAGAGAAAATTTATTTTCTTTTGGGACGAGCGACGGAATTTCAAGCGCCATGATAGCGCTTATTTTAATTATGTTTAGGTAAAGGTTTTCCCAAATATTTCAAAAAATATTTAAAAGCACTTACTATGTGAATTCGAGTTAGCTTATTGAAAACAATTAGCCGAATAATTCCCTTTCCGGCTGATCCTCGACCATGATAATGATACATCTCGGCTTCAGGAAAATAAATTACCTTGTAATTGTTTTCCCAAAAACGACGACACCAGTCAGTGTCTTCCATATACATTTGAAAACGTTCGTCCATTGGCCCGACTTTTTCCATGGCCTTTCGTGAAGTTAGCATGGCAGATCCCATCAACCAGTCAACCTCTCTTGTGTTTTTATGATCATAATCTTTCATTAAAAATCTATCCAAATGTTTTTTGGCAAACCACATTTTACCCAAAAAAGTTCGACGATAAATAATTGTAAGAGGTGAATAAAAGCGAAAACAAGAATACTGAAGTTTCTCATTAAAACTTAAAAGCTTGGGACCAACCAAGCCTACTTCGGGATTTTTTTTCAGAAATTCCAAGAGTTTTTCAATGGAGTTTTGCTGGACTATTATATCGTGGTTAAAAATCACAATATAATCACCCGAACTCTCCGATAAGCCCTTTTTCACCAAAGCTTGAAAACCAACATTTTCTGAAAAAGGAAAGAATTTTATTTCCGGATAATCTTCTCTCATCAGTATGCCTGTAGATTCATCTGTTTCGGAATAGGTTACGATAATTTCATATCTTTCTTTTTCATAGGAAAAACATTTCTTTATATAATCAATACAAAGCTTCAATAGAGCAGGATTTTTATAGCCTGTGATAATTATCGATAATTCCATACATTAAAGATTGTTTAGTTTTTGGGTTTTATGTCTGATTGAGGAGGAAGATTGAAAATATTTTGTGCCATATCGTGAATTCGATCATAGTTGTCTCCAATAGGCAGTAAAATATATCCAGCTCCATTGGCTGGAGGATTATAGAGCAAACCTTCTTCGCTGTTTTCTAATACTCTTTGATATATTTGAATATTCGCCATTCCTTTATAGATGTCAAAAAGACGCTTCATTTCCCATGGTTGAAAATCCGATCTAACATTATTTCCCAAATTATTAAACAGCTGATTAATTTTATCGAAGCTCGTTAATGTTTCTGTGCTCAGCAACTTATCTTTAACATTTTGAATAACAATTTGTTGTCTTTTGGCTCTTTCAAAGTCGCTAGATGTAACTCTTGATCTTACAAAGCAAAGGGCTTTATCTCCATCTAGTGTCTGAGTGCCTGCTGGAATAATAAAGTCCCCCCCGCATTCTAGGGCATCTGTGCTAGCTTCTTTCGCAAAACACATAGGGTACTTTTTGGGATTGGCATAATATGTTCCATTTTTTCTTTGAATTCTTTTTATTTCATAATTGCCAGAAGGAACTGTAAAATTAACTCCATCGCATCTACGTTCGAGCCCCTTGAATTGTAAATTTTCTGTAAAAGGCTGTTCTAATGTTATTTCAATACCACCGATGGTGTCAATTAGTTGTTTAAAGCCTGCAAAGTTAATACTGGCTGCATAATCAACAGACAGGCCAGTTACTTCACTTAGGATAGTCTTCATATCTTTGAGTCCCTGCCCCCTGTTCTTTTCTTCTCCGTAAGCATGCACAGCATTGATTTTTTGATTATCTTCTGTTCCTGGCACTTTGACGTATAAATCTCTGGGAATAGAAATCATTGCTACTTTATTTTGTATCGGATCTATACTTACGATTATAATAGTATCTGTTAAAAGTCCTCCACCTTCAATGCCTTCCCCACGCATACCCAAAAGTGCGACATTGATTCTGCCTTCCTGTTCACCTTTAAGAGTGTCTTTAACTCCCGGAACAGCATGTAATATGCTGCTAAACATACCTCCGCCGGATATTTTATTTAAAACGCTACCTGTTTTCCAGAGAAAAAAGCCTCCCGAAGCAATGCCGATTAATAAAATTATTCCAACAGCAATAACCCATTTTCTCTTGTAGAATTTAGGTTTTTGTAGATCATTATTACTAGTTGAAGTATCTCGCAAATAAGACATTTATTTTTCTTTAAAATAATTAAAAACAATATTGATTAGTTTACTATAAATCGAGTTTTTGGTCAACAGATAAAACAATTACTTTGTTTTGCCATAAATAGACAACATTTTCACAGCCGAATTACGCCAAGAAAATTTCCCAGCCTGTTCCCTGCTCCTTTTTGCAAGGTTTTCTCTTAAATCATTATTCAGGCAAATCTCTTTCAGTTTATTTTCAAAATCATCCTTTTTATTTATTTCAAAAAACAAAATACTTTCTCCAGCTATTTCTTCGTGTGGTGGAATTTTCGAGGCTAAAACTGGAATTCCCAAAGCCATGGCCTCTAGGATTGGTATCCCAAATCCTTCATAGAGAGATGGAGAGACAAAAACTCTAGATAGCTTAAAAATAGCCCTCTTGTCCTCGTCGGCAACATAGCCTGGAAAATAGACATCGTTTTGCAAACCATTTTGAGCAATTGCCTTTTCTATTTTTTTATCAAAATTATGTGCCTCCTTATTCCCGCAAAGAACAAGTTTGGTGTCAGTTAAGCTATCTTTAATACGAGCGAAGGCTGAAATTAGATGCGGAATATTTTTTCTTGGTTGCATTGTACCTAAGTAGAGAATGAATTTTTCCGGCAAACTATATTTTTCTTGTATTTTGAGTAGCTCTTCCTGAGAAATTTCTCGCAAGAAATCTTCGGAAAATGCGTTATGAATCCAGGTAATCTTTTTTGGATTAATGTTATAGTATCTGATAATTTTATTAGCAGTGAATTCCGAGACAGCAATGATTTTATCTGCTCTACGGAGGCTCACAGGAATCAAAATTTTCAAAAACAGCAAATCAAAAAATTTAATAAATTGCGGATAAAAATTAAAGGAGATGTCATGGACAATGGTTATAATTTTAGTATTCTTGGGGACAAACCAAGGTGTAATATATTGCGTCTGATAAATATCCAGCGAATTATTTCGCAAATATTTTGGCAAAGTCCAAATATTCCAGACAAATTTATTGGCAGTATTCAGAGAAACAATTTCAAAATTTTGTTTATTTTCAATGTTCAGTCTTTTTTTTATTTCAATAATATTTTCTTTATCCAAGATGTCCGTAAACAAAAAATATTTATTTTCACTATCGATTGCGGCTAAATTTTTGACCAGATTAAAAAAAACAACTTCGTCGCCTGTTCTTTTTTTACCAATATTTCGAATGTCAATTCCTATTCGCATCTTTCTTGTATTCAATTAACGCAATTGCCATATATACCCATAAAAATCCCAATAGTATCCCGGCATTAAAGAGGTTGGTAATTGTGATCCCGAGCCAAGAAATGGCTATAAATAGGGAAAAAACTTTAATTAAATTGTCTTCTGTATTGAAGAATGCATAGACTGATTTCAACAGAATATACACCCAAACAGATAAAAAGGCAATGATTCCCAAAATTCCTGCACCCAGCCAAATTTCGAGAAAAATATTGCTTGAATTGAGCCCGGCACCCCGTTCATCTTTTCCAAGAACATCTCCAATATTTCCCCACCCAATTCCTAAAATTGGATGTGTTTTTATTTGCTGCCACGACTTTTTATATATTTCAGCGCGAATATTCACATTTGGATCAGCGCGATAAATTTCTTGTATCCGATGTCCCGAATCTCTTTCTTGATTAATATCTTCCAGATTAATGTGCCGACAGCCATATTTTTCCAATTCTGACACATGGCTAATTGTAAAATTGGAGCTCAACTCCAATTCGGAGTCGAACTCCGAAGGACAGGCAACTGTTATTTTTTGCAGTCCGCCAGTACTGACTGCGCGATTAAATAGTTGAAAAGTGGTCAAATGAAAAACGTAAACAATGACTAAACTTATTATTCCAGAAAGAATAATCAGAAGCATCGTTTTCCAAAAGATTTTTCGATCACGTAATAAAATTAGTATTGCAAAAAAGATACTTGCGATTCCAGCTCCTAACCAGGCACTACGCGAAACTGTAATTATAAGTAAAACATAGGTGATAATGAGAGACAAGAAATAAAATAATTTTTGCAAATCGTAAATCGTAAATCGTAAATCGTAAATTTTATCATCCTCCTTTTTAACATAAAAATAAAAAATCAGAGAATAAATAATAGTTATAAATAACACCAAAAAGATTCCCAACCAATCTGCTTCCGCAAAAGTCGCATTGGGTCTGCCTGGCATCACTTCAAATGAATTTAGGCCCTTTGAAAAAAGAATATTTTGCCAAATCCCATAAAAAATAACCACCAAAGAAGAACCCAGAAAGAAAGGAACTATCTTGAAAACATCTTCTGTATCTTGAATAAAGATACGTGTTAAAAAATACAAAGCAACAAAAGAGCAAATAACAATGGAAAGTTTGAGACTCAGGAATCGATTTTCGGCTATAAGGATACTCAAAAAGCTTGAAAGCCCCACCAAGATGATTGCTGCATCATACCATTTTAATTTTGGTAAAGTGAAATTTAGCCTTTTAGTAAAAAATCGAATAGCAACTGCGAGCAAAATTAAAAAACCCAATAGCTGATAAGGTCGAATCATTAAGCCTATTTCCTTGGGAATCAGAGTAATGTTTTCCAAGACAATGGCTCCGACAAAAAATAAAAAAGCCCAACCGGGACGGTAAAAGGCAAAAGCAAAAGTCAAAATAATAAAAAAGAGGAAGTCGCCAAGATTGCCAATGGGCAGAAGGCCAACATTAAAAAATAAAATCAAAAAAAAGACCAGCAGCACACTAACCACCAAAAGATTGTTCCTTATGCTAAACTTAAAAAAGTTATTCATAAAAATATTTATTTCTTCTTGGGAGAATTATTTTCGATTATGCCCAATAGTTTTTTGACAAAATTTTTCCAATCAAAAGTCTGTGCCCTTTCTTTGCCTCTACGCTTTAGTTCAGTCCGTAAATGTTCGTTTTGCAAAACATTTTTTATCACCATAGCCATATCTTGTATATCCCTTGGATCAAAATAAAGAATGGCATCTCGCCCAACTTCAGGCAAGGAAGAAATCTTTGAAGCAATTACCGGCGTTCCCATATTCATAGCTTCCAAGACTGCCAAACCAAATCCTTCGTAGAGTGATGGAAAGACAAATATACGGGCATTCTGGTATAGAGCTGGTAAATTTTCTTGAGGAACAAAATCTAATAGTTTTATGTCCTTGGTTAAATTTAATTCCTTAATCAGCTTTTCCGCATCAGTTATAAGTGGGGCAAGATCTGGCATCAATTTACCAGAAATTACTAGTTGTGGAAAATTTGGGATGGTCTGACTTTTCTTATTGTTTTTTAAAAGTAATGAATAGGCTCTGATTAGCCCCTCCATATTTTTTCTAACCTCCAGTCCCCCACCGGAATAGATATAACCCGGCTTTAATTTATATTTCTTGAGAACTTTCTTGCTTTCTAGATCTGTTACTTCTTTTTTATAAATCACATCCACATCAATGTAATTAACGGTTATTTTTCTTGGATCAATTTTCAAATGTTGAATTAAATCTTTTTCCGTCCGAATGGAGATAGCCATAATTTTATCTGCCTGATGAATGGCCTTTTTGGTGAGATTCCAATACATTCTTTTTCGCGAATTATTGAGATATTCAGGAAAAAGTTCTGGAATAATATCATGAACAACCATAATGTGCTTTATTCTTTTATCCAGTTTAGTTGGGCATTGATACAAACTCAAAAAAACATCGCACTTGTCTTCCTTTATTTTTTTGGGTAGCATTATTTTTTCCCACCAAATTTTTCTGACCAAATCATCCCTTTTCCAGAGAGGCAAAAAAATGCGTTTTTTGAAATTTCTTGGCAACTTAATATCTTTTGGCAAATCTTCTTCCAAATACAAAACAAACTTATCCCTTTTTGATTTCGAAAGTTCTTTTAGAAAGTTAATCGTCACTTGTCCAATGCCAGTATTTATTTTTCTGGCGAAAGATGCATTAATTCCAATTTTCATATATTTTGTTTCTGTTTTAACAATTTGATTATATCTTAAAATTGCCAAAACGAAAAGGCGACAATCACCAAGGATCATCGCCTTTTTTGCGTTGTTTCAACTTTTACTTAGCAGCTAATATTATATGAGTAAATAATGTTGAAAATTTCCAAAGTTCATAACCCATAAGTCCCCCCACAAATAAAACCAATGAATACAAACCCAGATGAAAAACAATTTCTAATTTGTCAGTTTTTTGCATAAAAATAGTTTATTAGTTAACTAAAAAACATAGCATAAAATAAGAAAATTGTCAATATCCTCATAAATAATAGCTCAACTGTGTCTTGTGCAAATATCGAAGATGTTTTACTATATGTAGGTAAATATTAATACGAAATGCATGGAAAAAAATTCTCAAAATGTGTGTATTATAGGTCTCGGCTATGTTGGACTTCCGCTAGCAGTTCAATGTGCTCTTAAGGGTTATGAGGTATATGGACTGGAAAGTGATACCAGAAAGAATGATCTCATTAATGCTGGCAAAAGCACTATTAGTGAAGAATTTTTGGAAAAAAACTTACCAAATGTAAAAATTATGGCTACAAATGATGCCTCGGTAATAAAAAAGTCAGATGTTGTTATTATGTGTGTTCCAACTCCAGTTGATGAAAATCACTATCCAGATCTTGAACCAGTCAAAACAGCAACCGAAGCTATTGTAAAAAATCTTAACCCCGGTCAACTGGTTGTCATTGAATCAACCATTAATCCGGGTGTTTGCGATGAGGTTATTAAGCCAATGTTTGACCAGGCTGGTTTTGCCGTTGGAAAGGATTATGAATTAGCTCATTGCCCTGAAAGAATAAATCCCGGTGATCCAAAATGGAATGTAACCAATATTCCTCGAGTTGTCGGATCTTTTACGGAAAAAGGATTGGACTGGGCGGTAAAATTCTATGAAGATGTTGTCGATGCAACAATAATGCCAATGAAATCAATTCGTGAGGCTGAAGCGACAAAGATAGTGGAAAATTCATTCCGCGATATCAATCTAGCTTTCGTAAATGAGTTGGCTAAATCTTTTGATGTACTGGGTATTGATATTGTTGATGTGATAAAGGGTGCTTCAACCAAGCCTTTTGCTTTTATGCCACATTGGCCTAGTCGTGGAATTGGCGGGCATTGTATTCCGGTTGATCCCTACTACCTCATCGAAAGAGCCAAGACGGCTGGATTTGATCATGAATTTTTGAAAATTGCCCGCAAAGTCAATAATTCTATGCCGGAGTACACCGTGGAACTCTTACAAGATGCGCTGAATAAAGTAAAAATGCCTCTCAATGGAACAAATGTCGGAATCCTGGGTATTTCCTATAAGGCAAACATCGCCGATCTGCGTGAATCGCCGGTAATTAAAATAATCAAACATCTCAAACATCATGAGGCCAATATTTTTGTTTTTGACCCGCACACTAAAGAAAATTCAACTACTGAATCATTGGAATCACTACTAGAAAAATCAGAAGCACTGGTTTTGGCCACTAATCACAAAGAATTTTTGGAAATTGATCCAGCCCTATTCAAAAAGCATGGAATTAAGGTAATTGTTGACGGTATGAATGCTTTGAATAAAGAAGAAATAGAAAAACATGGTATAATATACAAAGGAATTGGAAGATAATTAATTAATTTAATTTTTTTATGGTAGCTCTATTGAAAACAATTATTTGGATAGCCGGCAGCATTGTTGTTGCTACATTTGTCTTGAGTTATTTTGGCTATGAAGTAAATATGAAATATTTTTCTCAGAGCAAAGCTAAATGTCAAGAGGAAGTAAAAAAATGCGGTGAGGATGTTTTGAAGGAAGGAACAAATAATGTAAAATGTGATTTTAACTGTGTTAACATCAACAAGCTAATAATTAAAAAGAAATGACATCATTTCTATGATGTCATCCCGCACTTGATGCGGGATCCAGAAGTTAATTTATTTACTGGATTCCCACTTTCGCGGTAATTACAATAACCATGAAGCTAATAATTAATATTCCGGCCTATAACGAAGAAGGTAAAATAGCTGAAACAATAAAGAGCATCCCTCGATCTTTTAGTGGGATTGACGAAGTCTTGATTCAGGTTATTGATGATGGATCATCAGATAGAACTGCCCAGAGAGCTCGGGAAGCTGGCGCAAATCTGATTGTTTCCTATAAACCCAATAAGCGCTTAGCCTATTCTTTCAAGAGAGCTATTGAAAGTTCTTTGGAAAATGGAGCGGATATTATGGTCAATATTGATGCTGATGGCCAGTTTAATTCAAAAGAAATTGAAAGTCTCATTGCACCAATTCTCTCTGGTCAAGCCGATATGGTTATCGGCAACCGATTTGGGGAAACAAAAGCCGAAAATATTCCTTGGGTAAGAAAAAATTTGAATAAGTTTGCGGCCAGTATCATTGGTTTCTTTTTGGGACACGAAACCAATGATCTTACTTGCGGATTCAGAGCTCATAACCGTGAAACGATGCTCAGGCTTAATCTCGTTAATACTCATTTTACCTATACGCAGGAAACCATCATTGATGCTATTGGAAAAAATCTGAAACTAGTATGGGTTCCTATTGAAGTTACTTACTTTAGTGACAGACAGGGTAAAATTACCAAATCCATCTGGAAATTTGTTGGCAATTCAACCAAGATTATCCTAAAGGCTATCCGGGATGTTCGTCCACTTAAATTTTTTGGTTGGCCAGGGCTGTTTTTCATTGGACTTGGTCTCATTGGAATGGGAATGTTTGCTTTCAATTATTTTCAGGATTTTAAAATTAGACCTTTCCAAAATTACATTATCTTTTCTTCTATTAGCATTTTTTTTGGTATTCAATTGGTTATTTTTGCTCTCATTGCCGATATGATTAAAACCACCCGTCAAATTCAAGAAGAACTGATGTATCAATTTAAAAAAGACAAATACAAAAAATAATCCTTGGACATCGGATGTCCAAGTGGTGTCCAAATAAAACCGC
The DNA here is from genome assembly GCA_964547585.1 of uncultured Bdellovibrionales bacterium. GTDB lineage: Bacteria > Patescibacteriota > Minisyncoccia > Moranbacterales > UBA2206 > CAZSCF01. The sequence continues at coordinate 33,101 of CAZJOI010000003.1, read as the reverse complement.
TTTATGTGTAGCGGTTTTTTTCTTGAAATAAATACTTTTTTGCGGTACAATATTTCTATGGATAAATTGAAGATTTTGTTTATTTCTCGAGCCTATCCCCCAATTATTGGTGGGATTGAAAACCAGAACTATGAACTAGGAGAATGGCTGGGAAAAATCGCTGAAATAAAGATACTTGCGAATAAAAGAGGCAAAAAATTTCTGCCTTTCTTTTTGCCTTATGTTGGAATTAAGGCACTCTTTATTGCCAGAAAGTACGATGTGATTCTTCTGGGCGATGGGGTTCTTTCTGTTATCGGTTACAAATTGAAATTCTTTTACAAAAAACCAGTTATTTGTGTTGTGCACGGACTCGATCTGACTTTCAAAAATTTTTTCTACCAAAAATTATGGGTTGGTGTTTTTATGAAAAAAATAGACAAATTTATCGCCGTTGGCAATGAAACGGTGAAAGTTGCCAAAGAAAAAGGAGTTCCAGAAAGTAAAATATTTTTTATACCCAATGGAGTTGATACAGAAAAGAATTTAGTTTCCGGAACAAAAAATGATCTAGAAAAAATTATTGGGCAATCCATTGCTAATAAAAAAATTCTGCTTACCTCTGGTCGATTAGCCAAACGCAAAGGCGTAGCCTGGTTTATTTCCAAGGTAATGCCAAAACTCGATGAAGAATTTTTATACATTATTGCTGGCGATGGACCAGATAAAAAGAATATACAAAACGCGATAAAAAATGCTAATTTGGAAAATCGCGCAATGGTATTGGGATATGTTTCGGATGAAAAAAGAAACATACTTTTGAATAATGCTGACCTTTTTTTGCAACCAAATATCAAAATTCAAGGAGATATGGAGGGCTTCGGGATATCCGTCATTGAAGCTGGTGCCTGCAATCTTCCTGTCATTGCCTCTAATCTCGAGGGTCTCAAAGATGCTATAATAGATGGGCAGAATGGTTTTTTGGTTGAATCGGAAAATACTGAAGCTTGGACACAAAAAATCAACGAACTTATGTCCAATGACAATTTCAGACAAGAATTTGGAGTCAAGGCCAGACAATATGTGATTAATAATTTCAGCTGGAAAATCATCGTGGAAAAATACTTGAATGAAATTGAAAAAGTTACAAATAAAAATTTTTAAATAGTTCTCTCCCTTTTCTAAAGGGAGAGCTAGAGAGGGATTTTCATCAAATTCTAAAACAAAAATCCCCCTTAACCCCCTTTTTTTTACAAAGGAGGAGAGGCTGATTTTCAAAATTCATGCAATTAATCCAAACTAACTTAATATTCTTTCTGCTCATCGCATTCGTCCTGTTTTTTCCGGGGTATTTTTTGCTTCTGGCAGTTTTGGGAAAAAGCCAAGCCCTTAGCAAAATAGAACGATTTATTTTTTCTTTTGGTCTTAGCATTGTGAGTGTTGATTTTATATTTTTCGCTTATGCCAAACTGAACATTCATATTACTCGTTTATCGGCTGTTTTAGGAATAGGAATTTTTATTTTAGTATGCTATGCAATTTATAGAATACGATGTCATTTTGAACTTGCTTGCCCATTGGGCGCAGCCAGGGATTCAGAATCTAATAAGGAAGTAGATTCCGGATCAGAGTCCGGAATGACAATCTTCAATTTCTCCAAAAATCAAATTATTTTAGTTTTGCTTCTCATTTTTGCTATTTTCTTTATCAAAACCGCCTATCTTTCTGGAACAATTTTGCCTAGCGCTACAGACTTGGGCCATCATATGTATTGGGCCAACTGGATGGCTGAAAATGGACAATTGCCAACTTACGAAGATATGCCGGATTTCATTATTGGAGAACATATTATCTTTGGGTTATTCCGTATAATCGGAAATCTGGATTTTTTCTCAGCTTTTCCACCACTCCTCCTATTGCTCATCAATATGCTTGGCATTTTGAGTGTTTTTCTCTTGGTTCTCCGCATTTTTAAGGAAAAAATCATAGCTATCCTCTCCCTTCTTTTCTTGGGCGCTCTTTTTGCCATTTCTTCTCCACAGGCTAAATTCGTCAGCGGCGGAGTAATTGGCAATATTTTGGGAAATCTTTTTGTACCAATGGCTTTTTATTTTTATTATCGCGCCTTCTCCGCCATAGGCGGATCCGCCTATGGCGGAGAATTGAAGAATAAAATGTCTGATAATCCTCTAACTTCCAAAATATTTTTAGCCTTGGCTATTTTCATGACTTTCGGACTTTTCTATACACATCACCTCACCGCTTTTATTTTTCTTTTTATTTCGGCACTTTTGGTTGTAATTTTTCTGATTACTAATTTCCGAGATATTGAAAAAATATTACCTCAAATTGGTAAAATGTTTTTGTCTCCATGTGTCCTGGGAACTTTCTTTACGGGTCTCCTATTTTTCTTTTTTGTTTTTACTCCGACCTATATTCAAACCAGTGCTGTTGAAACAGCTGTCGGTGCTCCGTCAAAGAATACTCGTGCCGGACTAAGTATTAATACGCTCAAAAATTCGCTGGGAGAAGCGCGCATAGCTTTGGGATTTCTGGGAATTTTGATTCTAGCTTTTCATTATAAACGTAAAAATTTGGGCTATGCTATTGTTGTCGCTTGGGCCATTATGCTTTTTATTATGTCATCTCAACCCAGCTGGCTCTTTATCAATCTGCCTAGTGATAGGATTGGCAATTATCTGAGCTATCCCCTTTCCATTCTCAGTGCCTATTCTTTTTTTATTGTTTTTAAAAAATTTGGTAATTCTTTCTCAGCTAATTTTATTAAAATTTCATTTGCTTTGATTATCGGTTTTGTATTCATCGGAGGTATGTCGGATTCAACTGGATTTTTCAAGCAAAAAATTGAATCTGAGAAATTATTGGAAACCTTTGATGCGTCTGCCTATGTAGTTTCTGCAACTACACCTAAGGATGCCGTTCTTAAAGATCACATCTATCTCACGGGAGATTCTTGGATAAAATTATTTTTTATGCGCGGTTACAAATATCCGCTCTCCCGTGGTTATCTCAAGCGATACGAAGATACTACTAAGCCTAGAGAAATGTGTACATTATATATGATTTCCAATCCGGCCAGTGATGACGCCAAAAAATGTTTTACTGATACTGGTGTAAATTTCATTATGCTTAATCCTCAGTTTGACAGTTCTCAATTCAAAAAGCTCCAGAATTTTGATCTGGTTTATAATAATAAGGATATTGCTGTATTCCATAGAAAATAAACTAAAAATATGATCCAAAAAATAGATTCACAAAAATTAATCCTTCTATCAATCATTTCATTTTTTGTCTTGAGTTCTTTTTGGTTGTTTTTCATATCTGGAAAATATATGAATCCGGATTACAATTCCGATTGGTGGGCAATTTATTTTGAAAATCCCAAAAGCCAAGATTTGAATTTTGTTATTGAGAATCACAGCCTGAAAACCACCTTTCAATGGAAAGTCATCCAAAAGGAATCGGTTATACAAGAAGGTCGTCTAGAAATACCTAGGGGTGAAACAAAAAAAATCCCCGTTGATTTTCAGGCGAAGAGTAATGAAAAAATTATCATTCAAGTTTTAACTGATAGCGAAACAAAAGAAATTTATAAGAATTTTTGACAAAAAAAGCGGTAGACCAAAATTGTAATGTGAAAAAGTTTTCACAAAATCCAATTAAATTGGAGTCTAACGCTAATTTAAACGGAATCTCGCAGGAGGGGTGTGGTCAGGGAGCAGTCCCAACTTTTTTGTTCTCCTGCGAGATTCCAAGTCAAAGGGGGGAAGGTACTAACTGCCTTAAAACTAGTATAAAAAAATGATTTTGTCAATACTGAATTAAATTAATCCCTTAAATAAGCCTAAAAAAAATAATATGGAATTATTTAATAATAAGATTTTTTCCGCCAAGGGCGGATCCGCCCTTGGCGGAAAAAAAATTCTTTTAGTAACTCGTCCAATTGCTCCACCTTGGAATGAAGGTTCAAAAAACTTCGCTTTTTTTCTGGCTAAGAATATCCTAGACCTTGAAATCAGCCTTCTGACGAATGGTATCCTACCAGATTTACCCAAAAACGTTCATCAAAAATCAATTTACACGACAAATAGTTTTTCTTATTTGCAAAAAATACGACTTCTGAAAAATTTGCGAAAACTTAAAAATGAATTTGACATTCTACATTATCTGTTTACTCCTACCAAGCAAAATTCATTTTTGGTGAAAAATTTTGTTAATTGCGGACAGAAAAAATTTCGCACCATTCAAACTGTTGCTACATTGCGGGAAGATTTATATTCAGATGAAGAAATCAAGGACATGCTTTTTGGAGATTTGATAGTTACCTACTCTGATTGGGCCAAAAATAAACTTGGCCAATTGGGATTCAAAAATGTTAAAAGAATTTATCCTGGCATCGACATTAATATCTATCATAACAAAGAAAAAAATCCGGAATATCTCAAAAAATATGGTTTTAAAGATTCTGATTTTATCATCAATTTTTCTGGTGAATATGTGCGTAATAATGCCATGGATATTGTGGTTCAAAGTTTCATTGAAATTTCAAAAATCATTCCGGAAGCCAGACTTTCCTTGGCTTTGCGTCTGAAAAATAAACAGGATGTTCAAAAAAAGAAAGAAGTCGTAGAAATTTTCAAAAAAAATAATTTATTGGACAAAGTGGCCTTTCATGATGATGCGACGTATGCAGTCTTTGAACTCTATAACTTGTGTGACATCAGTATTTTTCCAGTAGAAAATATGCACGGAAAATTTGATGTGCCGCTAGCTGTAATTGAAATTATGGCTTGTGAAAAACCAGTTATCATTTCTGATATTCCAATTCTCCGGGAATTCGCAAAAGAAGATAATTCTGTTAAAATTGAAAAAGGTAATCTGGAGCAACTAAACTTGGCTATCCTGGATCTATATCACAATCTGGAAAAGAGGAAGCAGCTTGGCAAAGCAGCTCGTAAATTTGCAGAAGAAAATTTTGATATCAAAAAAATAGCGGGAACATATAAGGAAATATATAAAATATTGTAAAAAAAATTATGCCTTACAACCTCAGAAACATATCTGATCACAAAAAAGAATTAAAAACAGAACTGATGGCTGTTCCAGCAATTTTGCATGTCTCAGATGATCTTTTGCCTAACGATGCCACTCTTTCTGAAATAGAAGCCGTCGCTTCTTCGCCAGTCGTTTTTCATCACATTGCCGCCATGAGCGATGTTCATAGTAAAAAGGGCCGTAAAAATCCAACTGGAACAGTAGTGGCTTCAGAAAAATTTCTTTTGCCGCAAATTAATGATACAGCACCTAATTGTGGTATGCGTTTTTTGAAAACTAACCTGACTGATGCTGATTTGGCTGGTGGAAATTTGGAGAAACTTTTTACAGAGTTGATTGGGGTTATTCCAACCAAAAAACTCATAGGAACAAAAATTCCCTATAAGCTCGTGCTGGATATTTGTCGCTTTGGTTCAGAATCTGTTCAGAAATATTTTCAGACCCGCACTAAAAATGAAATAGCCAATACCTACAAAAAAGGCAATTTTTTTGACGGAAAAATTCCTTCTGAACGAGATATTTTGAATGTTATTCCAAGATTATTTTTACAAATCGGCAGATTTCGTTTGGGAATTTTGGGTGCCGCTGGCAATCATTTTTTGGATTTAATGAAAGTAGGAGAAATTCAAGATCTGGAAATTGCCGAGAAATTTGGCATCCATGAAGGACAGTATATTTTTTTAATGCACACGGGTTCAGGTTTGCTTGGACAGTATGCTTCATATTTTTATACGCCCAAGAAAAAAGAGCATCTGAGCCAGAAAATTGTTTTGGAAATGGGCAAATTTTTCTTTGATTCTCAAATGAGCAAGGTTTATCAAAAAATTTCCAAAAGAATCAAAGAAAATAAAAACAGTTCTGACTTTTTTGCCTATAATGAAGTCAGTTTGGAAGGAGAAATGTTTCTGCGTTCGCATTGGGCTTCTGGCAATCAAGGTTTTGCCAATCGAGCTATTTTGACTCATAATTTGGATCAGGCTATTGAAAAAATTCTGGGCAAAAATCCGCAATTAGATTTGCTATATGATATGCCACATGTTTTCATTGACAGAGAAAATCATTTTGGTAAAGATGTCTGGGTGCATAGAAATGGAACAGTACGAGCCAATGGTCCGAAAAAAATGAAAGATCATCCACTTTTTTCAATTACTGGCGAACCGGTTTTTATCCCATCCTCTATGAGCACTTCGGCCTACATTGGAGTTGGCACGGATGAGAATGAGTCAAGTTTCTTTTCGGCTAGCCATGGGACAGGTCGTCGCAAAAACCAAGGAGAAGATGTAGCTAAAAATAAAAAAGAACTTTTTGAAAAAATGCAGAGAAATAATGTGAAACTATTCAACGCTAAATCGGAAGGTGTCATCCAACAAGATAGCGCCTACTACAAAGACGTTGAGGAAGTTATTTCCGGTATGGTGGATAATAAAATAATTAAAGTCGTAGCCAAAATGGAACCAGTGGCAGTATTGATGTATTAAAAATCTACTTGGACATTGAATGTCCAAGACATAAAATATGAAAATTATTACCATTTCCGGACTTGATGGGTCTGGAAAATCAACTCAAATAGAAATGCTGAAAAATTACCTTGAATCGGAAGGTAAGAAGGTTTTTTATTTCCACGCCATCCAATTTGGAATTGCCAATAGGATTTCCAGCCTTTCTTGTTGTTACAATAAAAAATCTGCTTCAAAAAGCAATACTAAATCAGGAAAATTGGGCATCCTGCTACGTAAGGTGTTTCTGAAAATTGACATTTGTCGTTTTGAAAAATTAGTCAAAAAGTTGGAAAAGAACGGGTATGATTATATTGTTTCCGATAGGTACTTCTATGATAGCATTGTAAACATCAAATTTCTCTCAGCCTCTACTTGGACATTCAATGTCCAAGTAGTTAAGCGACCGGATGTTGGTGTATATTTGCAAACTGATCCGGATATTATCATGCAACGCGAAAGAAAACCCGACCAAGGAATCGAATATTTGCAAAAAAAGAAAGAATTATATGATAATTTTGCCCCAATTTGGAATCTAAAAATTATCAACGGTAATAGAAATAAAGAAGAAATTTTTGAAGAAATAAAAAGGGAGTCTCTAAGCATTGCCTAGAAACTCCAAGTTCGAGAAAATAGCTGCTATGCTAAAATCTCGGGGACCAGATTGACGTTTTCATACTCGAAACGTCCAGAGGTGCCATCTTCATTTTTCACAAGACAGAAAATTTTGCTTTCCCCCGAACCCTCTTCGACGAGACTTAGGATGTTTACAAGAAATCCTAAAAATTTTCCGCTACTTTTTTCCACAACTCTCGTCTTAACCGCCTTTACTCCCACAGGAATTTTCCCCTCGTACCCTTCTTTCATGATTAGACCTCCTTGAATTTTGGTATACAATTATACCTATAATAATAGTGAAGTAATAAAAATTTTATGTCAAGCAATCTCGCAAAGTCAACCTTCTGGCTGGTTATCTCAGAAATAATATTCAATCTTTCCGGATACATCATCCATTCTTTTGTGGGGCGTATTTTGGGTCCTGCTGATTATGGTCGCTATGGGTTGGTTGTTACCCTCACAACTATGGTTATTATTTTAATTGGCAATGGCATCCCAACGGCCATGGCTAAATATATTAGTGAAATTTTTGAGACTAATCCCCGATTGGTTTTAATTATTAAAAGAAAAGCTATTTTTCTGCAATCAATTTTAATTGGTGCTATTACCATATTATTCTTCCTGGCTGCTCCTCTGATTAGCAAATTACTTGGAGATCCAACCCTCACTCCCCTTTTCCGAATCTCAACTTTGATTATCCCAGCCTTTGCTATGGCTTCTTTCTACTTTTCTTACTATACGGGCCTCCATAAATTCAATGTTCAATCAGTTCTCAAAACTTTGCGTTCAATTCTAAAAGTTGCTGCCATTGTTGGCCTGGCTTATGCCTTCCGCGTTCCTGGGTCAATAATTGGCTATGCTTTGGCAGCTTTTTCGGTCTTTTTAGTAGCTTTTACTCTGGACCAGTTCAGATATGCCAAAGAGATAAAAAAAGCCGCTGAAGGCCAAAATTTGAGCCTAGAAAGCACTTTTCCAACCAAAAAATTGGTTAATTATGCTTGGCAAATCATTTTGTTCTTCTTGGCCTATGAGCTACTCATAAGCATTGATCTCTATCTGGTCAAAGGAATTATGCACAGCGACTATTTAACTGGCATATACAATGCCTCTCTGACCGTTGGACGCATTCCATATTACATTTTCTATGCACTTACCATTATGCTTTTGCCAGTTATTTCTAAGACAACTTCGGAAAATGATCGAAAACTTACAAATGGGATTATTAGTCAATCAATGAGACTAATGACAATCTTACTTGTTCCTTCAGTAATTTTAATGGCACAATTTGCAGAGCCGATTATTAAAATATTTTATAGCTCCGAATACCTTAGTGCCGCCTATCCAATGTCAATTCTGGCCTATGGCGTTGGATTTTTAACAATTTTCTATGTTATGAGTTTTGTTTTAAATGGCGCCGATAAAACAAGAATCCCAATGTGGATTTCAATTTTCGGAGTTATTGTTAACACGCTTTTGAACTACATTCTGATTAAACGTTTTGGCATTGTCGGATCAGCTATCGCTACCACTATAACTTCTTTTGTAGCTATGCTCGCTATCCTTTTTTATGTCTGGAAAGATTTCGGAACCATTATTAAATTAAAAAGTTTATTGAAAATTGCAGCTGGAGGAATTATAATATATGTAATATCCTTATTTTTTTCCAAGGGAGAATTTGTTTTTATCCTCTGGTCGGTTATATTATTTGCAATATATCTTCTGATTTTATATTTCCTTGGTGAAATAGATAAAAAAGACCTCATTTATCTCAAAAAAATTATTGCCAAAAAGAAGCCGGATGATGTCGAGAAAGAACTTTCTGGTAATGAGCCGAGTGCCTAAATAATCATATTCAATCAATGAACAGAGAAAAAATATCCATAATCATTCCCTGCTTTAACGAAGAAAAAAATATCTACGTTAATCTAATGAAAATATTTCAATATCTCAAAGATAATTTTGAGATTTTTGAGATGATCGCGGTTAATGACGGCAGCACCGATAGAACATTAGAGGAACTCAAAAAAATTCAAAAAGAAACTTCCTTAATCATTATTCAAAATTCAATCAACAAAGGCAAGGGAAATGCCGTGAAAAATGGAATCCTCCAGAGTCACAATGAAATTATAATGTTTTTGGATGCCGATCTAGCTATTCCAATTGAAGAACTGAAAAAATTTTTAGTTGAAATAAATAATGGTTATGATATCGTGATTGCTTCACGTTTTGTTTCTGGAGGAAAAGTAATCAGAAAAGTTTTGTGGTATCGAAAAATTATGGAAAAAATATTTCAAATAATCAGAAAACTAATTCTAGACAATTACAAAATTCAAGACACGCAATGTGGCTTCAAGGTCATGAAGCATGAAGCTGCTTTGAAAATTTTTCCTTTAATGACAGTTGAACGGTTTGCGTTTGATGCTGAAATAATTTTTTTGGCCAATAAATATGGCTGCAAAATAAAAGAACTTCCCATAACCCTGCAAAATCCGATCAGAAGTCATATTCGAATTTTTCGTGATTCTTTTAATATGTTCTTCGACCTAATTAGAATAAGATTTAATGATATAAAGGGATTATATAATCACAAGGCATGAAAAAAATACTTCTTTTACTATTTTCAATTACTCTTATCTTTTTTCTTGCCAGCGGCGTTACCAACGCTGAAAATTATGATGTCTATGTTAATAAAAATTATACTGAAAATGATGCCAATGGGAGTTCTGATAAGCCCTATGCAACAATAAAAAAAGCTCTCGACAAGCTAGGCTCAAAAGGCGGAAAAATTTATATTAAAAATGGAACTTACGATGAAACAATTACCTTGAAAAATAACACAGATTTATTTGGACAAAATAGAGATAAGACCATAATCCGAGGAACGATTGTCTCCGAGGGCGGCAATAAAGTCAAAAATCTAACCATTTCAGGAAAATCCTATGGAATAAGTGCTTTGGGAAAAATAGAAATAACTAATTGTAAAATTAAAAATTCTTCAAAAATAGGTATTGACCTTTCGGAAAGCAGCAAAGAAGCCTCTATTTCTGATTCCATAATAAGTGGAAATAGAAAAGGAATATATGTTCAAAGAAAACGCTCTATTTCTTTTTTTGGTAATTCGGTTTACGGAAATACAGAAGAAGGCATTGATATTCGAGAAAAAGTCAATGGAACGATAGCCAAAAACGAAGTTTTTGAAAATGGTGAAGGCGGAATAGAAATTATTATCGGGGGTTCGAATGTAAAAATAAGCGGAAACTCTATTAAAAAAAATAAGGCCAGTGGAATTGCTGCTCAATTTTACAGTTTTATTGAAAAAACAGGTAGTATTGATATTATAAACAATACTATTAGTCGCAATGGACACTTTGGATTTACCTGTGGAATTCCAAGTGGAGGTAGTCCATCAGAACTATATTGGAATGAATCAATAAATCTCAAAGAAAACACAATGGAAGGAAACAAAAAAAAT
>CAZJOI010000003.1:0-22450 GCA_964547585.1 uncultured Bdellovibrionales bacterium | reverse complement strand
ATTTGTAATATTATAAGAGTTGTTGATAAAGAAGAGGAAAAAGAAAATAAGATAACAGACATAGCTTCTAAATTAGAAGTAGCAGAAGAAAAAGAAAATGAAGAAATAAAAGAAAATATTATCAAAGAACAATTAGCCGAACAGAAAGAAGCCAATGATTTTTTGATCTCATCTTCCGATCAAAATTTAAAAATATTAAAAGATCAGAATCGTTTTTCTGCTGTTTTTTTCGGAATAAGTAATAGCAAGTTAACTTCAGTTAAAAATACAGTAAGAGAAATTGAAAGTCAGTTATCCAACCTAAAAAATATATTACAAGAAACAAAAAATACCGAAAATCAATATTTAGCTAATGAAATAATTGGCAATCTCGAAAAGGAATTAGAAAAAAACATTAATTTTGTACAAAAAAAAGAGAGCCAGTTTAGTCTTTTAGGCTGGCTCAGAAAACTCTTTTAAAAAAACAAAGAAAATTAATTTCCCCAGCGATAAACCATCACATCTCCCCTCACCTGAGGATTACTGACTTTTTCCAAGTTTTTTTCTATATAACTAACAGCGTCGTTGGCAATATAGCTTTCATCATTACTGGAAATGATAAACCAACCGCTGGAATTTTCAGTAATGATTTGCTGAATTTGATTCAGGGATAATTTTTCTTTGGCTAGCTCTCCACCAAAATCAAAAACTTTTACTTTGGCTCCGCTCCAATAATAATTGCGGAAATTTCTAGTAATCAAAACATCTCCGTCTTTTTTGTATTTCTTAAAATAGGTAAATATTTTTCTGTAGTTTGGATTGTCCGCAGATGAAGTTTGCTTATAGGTATTATTTTCTTGAAAAAAATAGGCATAATTAGGCAAAATCAATATGGCTAAAATCAGGATTGTTAGGTAGGCTTTTTTGCCATAATTTACCAAGTTATCTCTCATAAATTGAGCTATAAAATATATTCCCGCGGCTATCAAGATGATTTCAAATGATTTCACAAAGAAAATATATTGCGCTCCGACATTTCTGTCCCAGAGTAATATGGCGGCTAGAAGTGGAATCAAAAATGACAGCAGAAGCCAAGAAGCCTCTTTCTGCATGTTTTGTTTTCGATAAATGTAATATACACCCAAGACAGCAAAAATTGCGCCTAAAATTCCATTACTATAATCAGCCAAAACAATTCCGACGTATTTCCAGTGATCTTTGAAAAAAGATAATCCGGCCGTAAAAGATCCAACTTCCTTGGGAGCTAGAATATTCAAACCAACAAAACCCAAGATTCCGGCAAAAAATAGTATGAAATATTTATTTTGATATGATTTTTCTTTTTTAAAGCTCATAATTGCCCAGAAAAGTAAATATGTTCCCACTGTAAAAGCAATATTGCCTGTAAGCTGATGGGTCAAAAGACTCAAAATTCCAACAACGACAGCTGGAATTAAAAATAACAGATTTAATCCCCATTTTTGGCTAAAGTTTTTAAGAAAGTTAATTTTTCCAACATATTTTTTTTCCAGAAAACAAAAGATTAGCCAAGAAAAAGATAAATAAACAGGCAAAAACATCGCATACATTCGAAACCGGCGGTCAAATTCCAAGCCAGAGATACTTATCGCAAAAAGAAAAGCGCTCAGGAGCCCAATGGTTTTTTTCTTGGTAAAATAAGTCGCGGCAAAATAAATCAGAATGATACTTAAAATTCCCCAAAGAGCACTCGCTGATCTGGCTACTCCCTCGGTTGGTGGCAGAAATTTGAAAAACATGGCGGGAAACCATTTATACACAGAGGCGCGTTCATCTCTGGCTTCAAAGATGTTCTCATTATTCACTTTCCCAAAGTTAAAATCCCAATTCTGCCAAATCCCAGTTTTGGCATAGGCATAGGTGGAATTGATATCCAGAAACTCATCGGCCACAAAGGAATTGTTGCCCAGCTTATAGAAGCGTAAAAACGTACCCAAAAATATTATTATAGCCAGTGCAATGAAAAGATTTTTTTTTGTAAACATAACAATTTGAATTTCAAATGACAAATTTCCAATCAAGCTCCAAATTCAAATGATAAAATTTTTGAACTTTGGATTTTGACGTTGATTTGTCATTGGAAATTTGACATTAGTATTTTTATTAGAAATTTAGCTTATTGCGCATCTTCATTATCTTCGCTGCTGTCCTCATTAAATATCTCTTCCCAAGTATATCTTTTGGGTACACCTTCGGTTGTTTCTGTTTTTTCTTGATATTTTATCTCTTGCTTTTCCGCATTAATAGCTTCTGGTTTTGGCACAAGTCGAATAACCATAAGAGTTCCGAACTGTCTTCTTTCAATTTCAGAATACGCCAATTGGTAATCATTTATTTCTTTGGTCAAGTCAGAATCAGTTGGATAAACCAAAAAATAATTTCCATTTCGATAGACTATGCTATTTTTTGTGACATTTCGAAAATCATCACGAGGAATATTTCTGGTATCCATATGAAAAAGGAATGATCTGCGATAATGTGGGTCGCTGTTTAAATAAACCGGATATCCATTTTTTTTATAGAAACTTTCCACATAGTCCATTATCATGTATTGCTGTTTGAGAGTTACTCTGTGATTTTCTCTTAAAATTCTATCAGCCGAAGCATCAACAAGTTTCAAATGTGCATCTTGCAATCCTTGAAATCTGATCTGCGTTTGTTGGAGATTAAAAACTGCAAAACCAAGCGTTGCAAAAATCACGATAGCAATAGCAATTTTTTTCGGAATAATTTTAGTTAAAAATTCAAAAGTAAAACCCAAAAATATAAAAGGCATGGCAGCCGTCAATAACCAAAAACGAGGAGAAATATCAAAAGCCAATGGGAAAAATAGACCAAAGGCAACCAAAAACCAAAGAGAAATTATTATCAAAAAATCTTTTCTTTTTTGCTCTTTTTCGGAAAATAAATTTTTAATTAATAAAACAATTCCAATTGAAAAAAGTGCCAAAGAGAGAGTTCCTAGTGGTAGGCCATTGCGACATTTTTCAGCACATTTAATGTCCCATTGGGGTTTTTGATCAAGTTTTGGAAGTTCAGCATTTTGTGCACTTACAATCAAAAAATAGCCTAAGGAATTTTCAGTATAATCTTTGAATACTTTTTCAATGAAAGTTCTGTTATTTTCTTTATTAGTCTTTCCCATCACAACTTCTTGAAATTCTTTGAAGTTATCTCCACCAGTTTTTATTTCATTCAAAATCACTGGGAAATTCATAATTAAAATGATGGCTATGGCTCCCGCCCAATATGCCCACCTTATTTTTGGTCTTTTGATAATCAAAAAAGCAACTGCTATTACTGGAATTGAAACAAAAGCCAAAAAATGGAGCTGAGTAGCTATAGCTAAACAAAAAGCCGCTCCCAGTAGCCAGAGCCCTCTTTTTTTTTCTTCGGAATCAACAGCGCGCAGAAGCGAATACACTGTCAAAATAATAAACAGAGGTAACGCATTGGGATTCCAAGAAAAACGAGAATACATTATCAAGAAAAGAGAGGTTGAAAAAAGCAAAAGCAGTGCCAAAGAAATCCATCGGATAAAGTATCTTCGCACCAAAAGATAGAAAGCCGGCATAGCCAGAATTCCAAAAAGCATTATTATGACAGCCATCCCGTTTGGAGTATTGCCAAAAATCAAAGCACTCAAATATTTGAAATAATAAAAAACTGGACCTAGGCGTAAATATGAACCAGCTGCTTTGGGTCCCAAAAGTGGCAAAAATTCCGGTCCTTCTCTCATGGCCAAATTGATAATCTTGGCATCACGCGATTGATCTAATTCAAAATGCAGCCAATCTCCAAAGTGATAGACACGCAAAAAAACACCGAAGAGAATGATAGCCAACATAACCACCCAAAACATTTTTTTGTTTAATATGTTTTTCATTGATTTTAGTTGTAATTTCGCTCTTTTATGATAAAATATAAAAATGGTAAATACTTAATAATTTTAGCCTATTTTGGGCTTCCAAGCAAATATGAGCATAGATAAAATTAAGGCCTTCTTCAAAAATAAAGAAACTGTAATTTTGATTTTTCTCTCACTTGCCCTTACGGTCAACTCGATTTTTTTTGTTGCATTAAAAATGAAACAAGTTGCCTATTTTTATTTGAAAGATTCATTTTCTATCATATTTTTTATCTATTTCCTTCTCTCTGTTCTCGCGTTGGGAACTATTGTTTTTTTTATTCAAAAATTTGATTTCAAAAAAATCGTTAAAAAAATTCTTTGGACCTACCTACCAACTGAAATAATTCTGCTCTATGGAATAGATCGACTCACTTGCAATGTGGATAATACTTTTTGTTTGATTTTTAATAACATCCTGCCCCTTGCAACAGTTATCTATTTTATTCTGTTAGCCTATTTAATCGTAGATTGCCGAAAAAAACCAAACTCTGATACATCTCCGAAATTCATGCCTTGGATAAAAAAACAGGGTTGGCTAGTTATCTCTGTGGTTCTCTTGGTTTTTATCCTTAATCTGGGTTTCGGATCATACCACTTGACCCAGAAGGCCGTAGTTGATGAAGCTCTTTGGACATTTGATCGGATACCGAAGTTTTGGAACAATGTTTTGGACGGAGAATGGCAAAAAACTCAGGTAAGCGATAAGCCTGGGATTACCGTCGCTCTGACATCCGGAATTGGACTTCTTTGGACAAACCCAAAAGAATATAAAAAAATTCTTTGGCAAGAAGATGCCGATAGAAACATCCTTCATGTGAATTTTCTTTTGCGTTTTCCTATTTTGCTTTTCAGTTCGCTGATGCTTTTTGTTTTTTATTTTTTCATTGAAAAATTGTTAGGAAAAATAACTGCCGTCACTTCCATTATTTTTATTGGACTTTCTCCTATTCTTTTGGGAATTTCCACCATTATCAATCCCGATGCTTTGCTTTGGATATTTTTATCGCTTTCCATGCTAAGTTATTTTATTTATAAAAAGAACGATCAAAATGCCTATCTCTATTGGGCAGGAATATTCCTTGGCCTTTCTCTTTTAACTAAATATGTCTCCAATATCTTATATGTTTTCTTTTTTTTGCTTATTTTTTCCGAATATGTTTTCAATCAAGAACGCTACGCAAATTCAGTTGTTTCTTATTTGAAAAAATCATTAAAAGACTATTTCACTCTCATCTTTTTTTCTCTCTTGACTTTTTTGCTTTTGCTGCCAGCCGCTTGGGTTGAAATATCTCGACTTTTGAAAAATACTCTGTTTTCACAGGCTTTTCAAAAAGTTTGGCCCATTTTTATTTTAATAATCGCTTTTATTATTTTCGACATTTTTCTTATCAGAGGAAAAATAATTTCCAGTTTTTTGAATTTTCTTTCCAAACACAGAAAAAAATTAATCGCTGTGATTTTTTCTTTTTTTCTTCTTTCTATGGCTGCAACTTTTGTTAACACCTATTCTGGGATGAAATGGCTTGATTTTGAATCAATTTTGGCCTCGCCCAAGTCAGCCTATCTCAGCACTCAGATAATTGGACTGTTTTTGGCTAATTTTTATTCTTTGATTTTTGGAATTCTGCCTCTTGCCTTTGTGGCTCTTATTTTTTTAGCTGCAAAAAATATTTGGAAAAAAACATTCTTGGTAGATGAAGGTACAGTCGCTGTTCATCTCATAACTTTCATCATTCTCTATTATTTAGCTTCCAGCATAAACAATGTAAGCGCCACAGTCAGATATCAGATAGTCATTTATCCTATCGCTTTTATTTTGGCAGCCATTGGAGTGAATCAATTTCTCAACACAGAAAAAATCAAAAAATATATTCCTGCCTATTTGGCTTTTGCCATCCTTCTGATTTTTTCTGTTTATAGCCTGAACTTTATTAAGCCTTTCTATCTGAGTTACGCTAGTGATGCTTTGCCCCAAAAATATGTCCTCAATCTCAAAGATATGGGTGATGGAAGCTTTGAAGCTGCTCAATATCTAAATAGCTTGCCTGACGCCAAGGACATCTCTATTTGGACCGATAAAAATGGGGTCTGTGTCTTTTTCGTCGGAAAATCTTGTACAAACAATCTTGGTCTCAAAAAAAACCAAGTACCTATTGATTATTTTGTAATTTCCGCAGGTCGAGAAAGTCGCACTAGCAAAATGACAACCTATCGCATTAGTGAAGAAAATAAGGATCTCTTGAGACTGGATAAGCTCTATGGAGAAAGTGATCCGGAATGGAATTTGGAACTTGGTGGCAGACCGGATAATTTTGTTAGGATAATAAAAGCCGAAAAGGCCAATCTATGATTCACATTCCCAAAAAATATATGTTAAAAAAAATAAAACTTCCCATAGTATCTCTTTTTTTGTCCGTAATATTCTTTTATGCTTTTGGCTTTTATCACTTGGCCAAATTTGAAACAGTCGACGAGCACTTCTGGAAATTTGAAAGAGTCCCACAATACTGGAAAGCACTCAAAGCCAAAGACCTCAAAAAAACATATGTCAATGATAAGCCCGGAATTACAGTGGCGATTCTATCTGGAACCGGACTTCTTTTGGATCGCCATCCAGAAAATTTGAGAATCAGGGATGAAAACATAACCGAAAATAATCTTTTTACGGTATATGATTCCGATAAAGCCGAGAAGGTAAATTTTGCACTTCGCTTCCCTATTCTTATTTTCAACGGCCTTTTTCTTTTCTTTTTCTTTTGGATAATTAAAAAGATGACTGATTCGGACTGGATTGCAGCTTTTTCTGTCGCTTTTATGGCCATGTCTCCCATTCTGGTTGGCATTTCACAAATAATGAACCCCGATTCTCTTCTCTGGACTTTTTCAGCAGCTGCCATTTTCGCCTATTTTGCACTACTAAAAACCAACGAGAAAAAGTTTATTTTTTTGACAGCTCTCTTTACCGGTCTTAGCTTGCTGTCAAAATATTCGGCTAACATTCTTTTTCCGTTTTTTCTTTTGATTATGTTTTCAGAATATTTTATTTATTTTAAAAAACATAAAGAGAAAACAAAAGAATATTTTTCTCAAAATTTATCAAAACTATTCCTCATCTTTATTGGAAGTCTTTTTACTTTTTCTGTCTTTTTGCCGGCAGTATTTGTGAAAATTAAATATCTTTACCGTGGTACTATCGGTGCGCCTGGATTTTCAGCCATCGCCATTCCTTTGGTTTTGATTGTTTTTCTGATTCTCATTGATATTTTTCTTTGCAAAAATTTCTTCCTCAAAAAAATCGGCTCTTGGTTTTTTGAAAATCAACAGAAGTTTTTCAAGGCGCTGAGCGCTTTAATGCTTTTGATTTTTGTCATTGTTATTCTCAACACGCTGACTGGACAAAAAATAATTCCCTTCGAAAAACTAATAGACGATATGTACCGAAACGGTAAAGAAGTTTTTGACGGAATTTTGCAAAACAACATTCTTCCACTGAAAGTTTCCAAGGAACTACTTATGCAATTCTATCCATTTGTCTTTTCTCAAATTCCATTGCTGATTGTGGGTATTTTATTCCTTTGGTCCAGTATATTTTTCAAAGGACTGGAAAAATTCAAAACCTATGTTTTCTTTTGTACACTGGTGCCCATTGTCTATTTTTCAGCTCTTATTTTTTCCAATGTTTCCGCCAATATCCGCTACAGCATCATGCTCTATCCCCTTTTTGCTTTTCTGGGAGGGATAGCTGTCTTTAAGCTAACCGAGAACATCAAAAAATATAATCAAAAAACAATTAGGATTATTGCCGCTATTTTAATCATAGCCTCTGGCATATTTTCCCTCTGGATGTCTAAGCCTTTCTATTTTAACTATTCAAATTTTCTTCTGCCAAAAAATTTCATTATCACCGATTCATGGGGATATGGAGAATATGAGGCCGCGAAATATCTAAATAGTTTGCCGGAACCAGAAAAAATAACAATTTGGACTGATAGAAGCGCCATTTGCCAGTTTATCAAAGGCAGATGCATCAGAGATTATAAAATAGATTTAAATAAAACCGTTCCTGATTATTTTATTCTTTCCAGAAGAGGTGTCATTCGTCATCAATTTGTTTGGAGATATCCAGAAATAGCCAAAAAACCAAGCTCCTATTACTACACACAAGACCCTGTCTGGTCAATAGAAATTAACAGAAAACCCGAGCAATTCGTCAAAATAATAAAATCAGAAGAATAATTTTTTCAACAAAAACACCCTGAAATAAACAGAGGTGTTTTTTGCGTAAATAAGCTATATTTTTTCTTGAATTATTTTTGAAATCTTTGTAGTATGGCTGTTTTTCAGATACATCGGCAGAGCCAAGAAACTGACGATCATTTGCAAAATTCGGCTCAGAATGGCTACGGTTATGACTGGCGAGGAAGCGATGCCCACAGCCCCAAAAAAAGCGATATAGGACCACTCCTTGATACCAATGTTGTTAACTGTAATCGGTATGGAAGCCACAATGGTAGTCAGAAATATCACAGATAGATAATCTATGATGTTAATATGAATACCCAGTGACCAAAAAAGAACATAGTTAACCAAGGCGATTCCAATAAAATCATAGACCATCGCCAAGAGGATACTTTTTTTCAACAGTTTTTTATTCTGGCTATAGCTGGAAATTTCTTTAATCAAATAAATAACCTTCTCTGGCAAAAATCTTATAACTATTTTTTTCCAAAATTCCGATTTTTTCATCCAGGCTATCACAATATCTGAAAAAAAAGACAGAATAATTAAGATATTTACAACAATCAAAGTACTACTCTTCAGAACATCCATAATATTCAAAAGAGAAAAAACTAAAGCCAATATCATGGCTCCAACTAAACCCGTAATTCGGTCCACAAAAAGCGTGGATGTTGCTTCAGTAAAACGTCCACTATCTTTCCCAATTTGATAGGCCTTGTAGGCATCTCCACCCACGAAAGAAGGCATAAAATTGTTAATAAACGTTCCAGATAAATAGAATTTAAAATAATCAAAAAGAGAAAATTTAAAATCCTTGTATTCAGCCAATATTTTCCATTTATAAGAAGAAATGAGCATTCCCACCAAAAGAACAAAGATATAGAGGATGGCTTGCCACCAAGAAACACTCAAGATTCCATCCAAAACATCTGCCCAATCGACTTTAACAATGACATAGGCCACAAAGCCAAGACTGACAGCAGCCTTGATGATAAATTTTACAGTTTTGTTTTTTAGTATTTTTTTCATGCTTTGATTTTATCATAAAGCTCTCCATATTTTTTGGCCACTTTTTCCCAGCTCATTGATTCAGCTTTTCTGCGGCTGGCTTCGCCCATTCTTTTCCTCAAATCTTCATCTTTCATTAAAATTTCTATTTTATCAGCCAGATCTTGACTGTCTTTCATCTTAACAATGAAACCATTAACTCCTTCTTCGACCAATTCACTTGTACCACCAGTATTGGTGGCAATCAGCGGCAGGCCTGAAGCCAAGGCTTCGAGCATGGCATTGCTCATACCTTCGTTGAAAGACGGCAAAACAAAAATACTGGCTTCTTGATAATATGGTGCGGTATTTTCTCGCGGAATGCGGCCAATAAATTCAATGTTTTTTTCTAATTCCAGATCCTTAGCTAGCTTTTCCAGAGACTCCCTAGCATCGCCTTCTCCCATTACTCGCAAAAGTAATTGAGAATATTGCGGAACCAAGTTAGCCAAAGCTTTTATTAAATAATCAATTCCCTTTCTCTCTGTTACTCGAGAAGCGCCCAGTGTAATAATAAAATTATTTACTGGTCTAGCTTCTGGTTTTGGCTTGAAATTTTCAATATCAATTCCATTATATATAATCCCAACTACTTGTTTTGGATTGGTTTTTTGGGCCAATTCTTTTAATCCCTCGCTATTGGCTATAACGGCAAAAGAATTTTTCCAAATAAGTTTTATGAGTGGCTTTATGATTTTATATAAAAATACAAAACGGTCACTATATCCGGGTACATCCGATCCGCGCAATGAAACAACATAGGGAATATTATATTCTTTCTTGATCAAAAATGAAACAAACCCACATGGAACCGTAAAGAAAGAATGCGACAAATCATATTTGTTCTTTTTGATTAATTTTTTGGCAAAAAAATAAGCTTTCCACGCGTAAGTCAGAAGCTCTTTTTGCGATTGATAATGCAGATTATTTTTATTTTTTCCAATCGGTAATTTGTGAATAGAAATATTATTACCTACTTTTTCCAAATGATATTCACTGTCAATTGAAGACGTGATTAAATCGACGGATAAATCCGGAATCTTTGAATATTCTTCCAAAATATAGGCGGTAGCATTAGCTGCGCCACCGCCCAAGGGAGGATATTCGTAGTTGAAGAATAATACTTTCATATTTAGACTATTTTAATTCCTACCTACGCCGACATATTCAAATCCGGCTTTACGAATAAATTCCGGCTCATAGACATTACGCAAATCAATAAAAATATTGCCTTTCATGAGTTCTTTGACTTTCTCCAAGTCTAGTGAGCGATATTCGTTCCATTCAGTCATAAGAACTACAGCATCTGCGTCTTTGATTGCGGCATAGGGTTCATCCACATAGGTCAGCTCAGGTAAATATTTTTTAGCTTCTTCCATTCCATGCGGATCAGTTGCGACAACCTCGGCGCCTTTTTCCTTGAGAGCTGGCAACACCATCAAAGCTGGAGCATCGCGCATATCATCTGTTTCTGGTTTGAAAGTCAGACCCAAAACGGCAATCTTCTTGCCCGCTTCGCTGCCACCCAAAGCTTTTCTGATTTTTCCGACCATTCGAGCTTTTTGGGCAGCATTAACTTCAATCACAGTTTCAATGATACGCACTGGACTGCCATGTTCTTGTGCAATTCGACAAAGTGCTAAGGTGTCCTTGGGGAAACATGATCCACCATAACCCGGACCGGCATGCAAAAATTTCTTGCCAATACGATTATCCAATCCGATACCTTTAGCTAAATCCACAACATTAGCATCAATTGCTTCGCAAAGATTGGCAATTTCGTTAATAAAACTAATCTTGGTGGCCAAAAATCCATTGGCAGCATATTTGATGAGTTCGGCTGTTTGCAAATTTGTAAAAACAATCGGGGTTTCAATTAAATACAAAGGCTTGTATATTTCCCTCATCACTTCTTCCGCCTTTTTATTCTCAACTCCTACCACCACTCTATCTGGATGCATAAAATCATTGATAGCCGCACCTTCTCGCAAAAATTCAGGATTGGAAGCCATATCAAAATCGGCTTCTGGATTAGTTTCTTTGATTATTCTTTTAACTTCCTGAGCTGTTCCAACCGGCACGGTACTTTTGTCTACCAAAACCGTATAGCCTTTGAGATATGGGGCCACTTCTTTGGCTACGGCATAGACATAGGTCAAATCAGCATAGCCGTCGCCACGCCTAGAAGTTGGAGTTCCAACAGCAATAAAGATTGCGTCAGCTTCGCCAGCACACGACCGAAGATCAGTGCTAAATTGTAATCTGCCGGATTTTGTATTTTCCACAACCATATCATCCAAGCCTGGTTCATAGATTGGAATAATGCCTTTTTTCAAATTCTCAATTTTTTGCGCATCTGTATCAACACAAACCACCTCATGACCAAAAGCCGCAAAACAAGTTCCAGATACCAAACCAACATAACCACTTCCAATAACTACAATTTTCATATGATTTTTATTTTAATTATTAATTATTTCTTTAATTGAATAATTCATCGTACCTCTGCTCTTGTAATAATTTTTGAGTAAAATATCAGCCAGCAGTCCAAAGATGAAAAGTTGAATGCCAATCATAATCAAAAACACTCCAATGAGTGGCCAGATTTTTTCTGATAAAGAAACATCAAAAAATATTTTGGCAATCAACATCCAGGCTAAAACTGCAAAACCGGCAAAAATGCAAAACATGCCACTGCCGCCAAAAAGATGCACTGGGCGATTGGAATATTTTCTCCAAAACCAAATAGAAACCATATCCACAATGCCCTTGATTCCCCTCTTCCAATTATATTTTGTGGTACCATGAATTCTGGGAAAATGGTTAACCTTCACTTCTCCGACCTTGTATCCGTCAAATTGCAGAATAGCCGGCATAAAACGATGCATTTCACCAAAAAGATCAACGTCTTTGAAGCATTCACGTTTATAGGCTTTTAAACTGCATCCACTGTCATGGATATTATCTTCCACTAAAAGTTTACGCATCAGATTCGCCATGCGCGAAGAAAGTTTTTTCATGAATGGATCTTTTCTGGCAAATCTCCAACCAGAAACAACGTCATAGCCTTCATCCATTTTTTCCAAAAGCAACTTAATGTCATTGGGATCATTTTGCAAATCACCATCCATCGTAATGATTACATCACCCTCTGCCGCTTTGATACCAGCATCAAAAGAGGCTGTTTGCCCATAATTTTTTCGAAACTTAATCAACTTCAGCGGAGTCAAGCCTTCACAATTTTTGACAGTGGCATCAGATGAACCATCGTCAATAAAAATAATTTCATAGGCTTTGCCCAAAGGATTGCAAGCTTCAACAATTTTTTTGTGAAGTTCTCGAGCATTTTCTTCTTCATTGTACAGAGGCACCACCACTGATAAGTATGGTTTTTCACTCATAAATATTGTTTAAAAGTTAACATTGTTATTTTAGCCCAATTGCCATTATCAGGCAAGATGCAACCCTTCTGGAATCTTATCGCTATGACTGACAATGAAAAAATTAAAAAACCGGCCGCAAAGCCGGATTTTTTATTACAAACTTCCTAAAGGGTGCATTTAGAAGAATAACAAATTCGCTCTAAGAAACTCTATCTTTCGAAGCTTTTTAAATATTCCGGCAATTTTAAAATCCATTTTGCCTGCTCCGGATAAAATAAAAATCTTTCAACATCTTTAGCGGCTTGCTTCAAGTCGCTTTTTTTTGCTTGTGCTTGAAGAAATTCAATCAATTCTTTCCGATTATTAATTGCAATTCCCTTTTCCTTAAAAATCGCATAATTTGGTTCAATATTCTTTTGGCTCAAAAACCAAACCAGATCATAGAAATCACGACCCTTTTGATAGGGACGAAAAACAATAGCAATAACTTTTTGTGCAAAAAGTGTTTCCAGTGAATTTACTTTCATTGGAAATCTCTCATTAAAGCTATCGGAAAATTTTGTTTCAACGCTAATACCTCGATACGGGTTAAAGTCAATTTCAAATTTAATTAAGATTTTTTCGTCTTTGAGAGCGCTGAGACCAAATTCTCGCAAGACATTTTTAAATTTAAAAAAAATAATATGAATGTTCTCAGTAGTTTTTGTCCGAGCATCAACTTGAAATCCTTGCAATTCCAGCCTGCTTTTAATATCCAACATCAGTTCCTCAGCATTAAAACCGACTTTTTTAATCAGGTCAAAATCCAAATCTTCGGAAAAACGGTTAATTCCGTACGCAAAACGCAAACAGGTACCACCCAAAAATGAAATTCGATCATTAAACTTGCTCAAAGAAAGTGCTTTGAGAATCTGAGCTTGCAAATATTCCAGTAGGATATTTCGATCTTGCCAAGGAATATTTTTTTCTGCGGCATAATTTTTAAAAAAGTCTTTGCTAGGCAACATAATATTTAATAAAATTTTTAGTTAAAAACAATACTTTTTTATTTTCAAAAGATTCAGAAAAATTGAGCAATTTTTTGGCATCAAATTTGAAATCTTCATTAAAGCGATATCCTCGAAATTGTTCTAAGGTACCATCTAGAACATTGCGATTCAAATACAGAAAATCCACTACTGCTTTTTCGGGAAGAGCTAAATTAAAAGAAATCTCTTCTTGCTTCTTTGCTTCAAAACCACCAAAGGCTTCCGTTTTGATTTTTTGATAGCTAAAATTTCCAAGCGAAGTTTTAAACTTCTTTGTTTTTCGTGTCGTGATTGAAGTTATAGTAAACACCGCTTCCGGAATAATTCCATAGAAACTCAATGCCATCTCCATACTTACATAGGATGGTGAATAGATTTTTGTAGCATAAACCATTGAGTCAAATTTTTTTGTTGCTTCAGCAATAATATACAAACCTCTTCTTAGCATAACCAGATAACCTTTATTAACCCAATTCTTTAAATTCACAAGTGTTGTGGTACTAAAATCAGCGCCCAAAACCAACCTCAATTCTTTTGTTTCAAAATAAGGCAAATTCTCGGCTTTTTTCCTAAATTCAAAATAATTCATTTCTTTTATTAATATTATTATATCAATAAAGGAATCGTATCATAAAGATGCACCGTTGTCAATATGTCAATTATATGGCTTAATATGGGACCATTTTTCTTGGCCCACAAAATCAACTATTTCGACATCTTTCCCAAAGTGTACCTTTAGGAAAGACAAAAACTTAGATCTGGTGGATTTAAAATATAAAATTTGCTAAAATTAACCTATGATTCAAAAAATGAAATCCAAGTTAATAATACTCGCCTATTTCCTTTTGGCCGCAGCCTTGGCTTTTTTGGTTTTTGCTATCGTCAGAGAATTATCCACGGGAAAAGCCGGTTTTTCCAAAGGAGAAAAGCTGCCAATTCCAGAGGAAGAAGGACCACCTAAATTCAATCTTTCTGACAATGTCGAAATAACCCAAAAAGACTGTGCCAATCAATGCAAGTCGTTTGAAAATAATCCTGAAGACTTAAAATATTGCCAAAACTATTGCTTGGCTAAAAGCTTACCGACAAATTCGCTTTAATATCAAAAAGATAGTTTGCTTTTTTGTCTTTTTTCGACTAGAATAGAGATGATTTTGCATATAAAATTTACAAATTTTTTGGCTTTATGGTGCATATTTGACACAAAAAAATGACTATGAAAAAAATAAACATAAAAATAGCTACTTTTTTAGGATCTATATTTTTGCTTTCATTTTTTCTCTTTTTTGGTCCTCTTGTTAATAAATCCCAAGCAGCTATATCAGTTGTACCAAACATTTCCGTAAGTTCAGTTGATAGCGAACAAAGTCCTACTTATGCTGCTGCAAACGCAGTTGATGGAGATAGCTCAACTTTTTGGCACACACATTTTATTGGATCAACTACTCCTCAACCACATAACATTGTTCTTGATTTGGGAAAAAACTATTTAATTGGAGGACTTCATTATCTTCCTCGTCAGGATGGAGGTACTTACGGAATTATTACAAAATATTCAATATATACCAGTACAGACAATTCAAACTGGGAAACAGTTGAAGTTAACGGAACTTTTGCAGAAAATTCAAACGAAAAAGAAATATTGTTTTCCAATAAAACAGGCCGCTATGTAAAATTTGTTTCTCTAGCTGAAATAATGGGAACCGAAGCAGCCGCAGCTGCTGAAATAGAAATATTAGGATTTAACACTGATGGAACTGCCATTGAAGAAACACCACCAACGCCTGAGGATCCGCTTCCTGTACCAAACATTTCCGTAAGTTCAGTTGATAGCCAACAATTACCAAATTATCCTACTACAGCAGCTCTCGATGGAAACGCAAATACTTTTTGGCACACACATTTTATTGGATCAACTACTCCTCAACCACATAACATTGTTCTTGATTTGGGAAATTCATACCCAGTGGATGGTTTTAGGTATTTACCCAGACAAGATGGAAGTTTATTTGGAACAATTACTCAATATGAAATATATGTTTCAGATAACCCTTCTAACTGGGGAACTGCAGTTTCTACCGGAAGTTTTGCATCAAATTCAAATCTCAAAGAAATTAGTTTCACAGCCAAAAATGGAAGATATGTAAAACTTATTTCTCTAGCTGAAGCAATGGGAAGCGTGGCAACATCAGCAGCAGAAATACAGGCGATCGGAACCGGCATTGTTAATAAAGAAATTTCATATACAAATCTGGCAGGTCCAGAAATTTCAGTTGGTCTGTGGGTTGACTCTGAAAACAGTCTAAATGCGACCCCACTGAGAGTTGAGGCTAATAAAAAATACAATGTCAAAGATTCAGATGGCGATGTTATTGCCGTTATTGATGGTGGAGTTATTACTAAGGTTTCCCACGATGCAAATAAGGATTTAAAAGTGTACAATTCTATACCCGAAAGATTAGTTTATAAGGAAGTGTTTTTTGACGCAGCTGATGGAAATAGTACTGACATGATTTTTAATGTTCATAGACCAAATTCGAGTTATGATCAATATCGAGGAAAAATAAAAATTAGATACACTGACAGCAACAATATTTGGATAATAAATACTTTGCCAATGGAACAATATGTTTGGGGAATGGGAGAAACAACAGGAACTGGACCAATCGAGCACACAAAATTAATGACAACAATTTTCAGAACATACGGCTATCAGTATGTCAGCTGGGCTTCAACCAAATGGGTTCCCTATGGATTCAGAATTAGAAGCGACTCAGGTTCTCAAATTTATCGAGGCTATGATTGGGAAATTGCTTATCCTAACATAAAATTAGCGGCGCAAAATACCAAGGGAAATATTGCCACTTACGGAGGCAATGTCGCTCTCACCCCTTACAGTTCATGGACTGATGGAAGAACTCGAAGTTTTGAAGAACGTTGGGGTTCCGATGAATATCCTTGGTGTAAATCAGTTTCTGACCCATATGGTAAGCATCCCACATTGACAACTGCCCAATTGGAAGCTGCTGGAAATCATATGGTTGGAGTAAGCGCCAATGGTTCTTTAAAACTTGCCGGAAGTTCCTATGGCTGGGATTATCAAAGAATATTGAAATATTATTACACTGGAATAAACATAACGACAAAATATTAACCTATGAAATTTAAAATATTTTTTCTAATCCTTATAATTGCTCTTGGCACACTCGCCTACTTCGGTTACCCGATAATAAAAAATCGTTATTTTGGCAATAAAACTGTTAAGATTAATAATGAACCAATTCAGCAAGAATCCAACCAGCAAAGTCAGAACAATACAGAAAAAGGGGTAACTAGTAATACTATTGGTATAACCGTATTACCTTTTGATTGCGATAATGAGTGCGCAAATTTCCAAAAAAGTGAAGAATTGAAATATTGTAAGCAGGTTTGTGAAATACCTGAAACTAATCCGGAAGGAGAAATAATTCAGCCAAATGCCACTGACTGCACAAATGCCAGTGGATTGCAAAAAGATTATTGTCTCAAGGATTCAGCCATAAAAAACAAAGATTACAAAGCCTGCGATCAAATAAGCGACGCTGGAGTGAAGAAGACTTGCAAAAACAGAATAACAGAAGATATAATAGAATCTCAATGATTACAAAAAGAAAGTAAACTGCTAACCCATTAATTCATCAACTAACCTGATGTTTGATAAGAGAAAAATATTTATAATTATCCCCGCTCTCAACGAAGAAACTATAATTCGGGATGTTGTAATGGAAATAAAAAATGAGGGATATGACAATATTATTGTTGTTGATGATGGTAGCAAGGATCAAACATATCAAAAAGCAAAAGAAATTAGCAATATAATTACATTAAGACATCGAATTAATCGCGGAAAAGGAGCAGCCACAAAAACTGGTATCGAAGCCGCAAAATTGCTTGGGGCAGAAATCATTGTTACAATGGATGGAGATGGGCAGCATGACCCCAAAGATATCAAAAATCTCGTAGATCCAATAACCAATCAAAGATTTGATGTTGTTTTAGGGACTCGTCTTAAAAATACCAAGGAAATGCCTTTTTACAAGAAAATTCACAATTGGATTGCCAATGTTGCAACCTGGTATCTTTTTGGTCTGTGGGTAACCGACAGTCAATCTGGATTTAGAGCATATTCCAGAAAAGCAACCGATCTCATAAATACCAAGGCGGATAGATATGATTATGACAGCGAAGTAATTAGGGAAATTTATATTTACAAATTAAAATTTGAAGAAGTTCCAATCAAAGTGAAATATACCGAATATTCCAAGAGTAAGCTTGAGAAACAAAACATGTTTAACGGTTTTAAAACATTATATGGGATGTTTTTAAGATTAATACACTAAAAAAGTTAAAAAGCATTATGATCAATTTTCATCTCTACCAAATTATTATCGTTGTAGTTGCAGTTATTATGATTTTTCAAGGAATAAGAAATTATATCCAAGGGAAAAGTGGACAAACGATCTCTAAGGTATTAATCAGAGTCATAGTTTGGGGTGGAATGGCTATAATTGCGATATTCCCCAATCTCACCAACATTTTGGCCAAAATCGTAGGTCTCGAAGGAAACATTAATGCCGTAATATTAGCTGGTTTTCTCCTGATTTTTTTAATAATATTTAAGCTTCTTTCCGCAATCGAAAGGTTAGAACAAGATATTTCAATTTTAACCAGAACTGATAGTCTAAAAGAAATTAAAAACCAGAAATGAAATTATTAATTTTTTGTCCATACTATCCTCCTCATATTGGAGGATTAGAATCTCATGCTGATGAATTTAATAAATATCTATCCCAAAAAGGGGTAGATATAACTGTTTTTGCGCCAAAATTACCCAAGGAAGCACCTGAAAATGAAACAAAGTATGAAAATGTAAAAATAGTAAGATTTCCTGCATTTGAAATAATTTCTAACTATTCTATGCCAAAATTTTGGTCCTTAAAATTTTGGAGATTATACAATGGCCTTCTTAAACAAAAATTTGACATCACGATTTCCAGAACCAGATTTTTTAATACTTCTCTGCTTGCGTTAATATATTCAAAAACAAAAAAAGTAAACTGGATCCATATTGAACATGGATCTGATTTCGTTCAGCTTTCCAGCAAATTCAAAACCTTTATTGCAAAAATATATGACTTTACTTTTGGTTATCTTGTTTTCAAATTTTCTGATTTAAATATTTCAATCTCCAAAGCCGTACAAAAATTTGTATATAAATTTGACAACCGCGAATCACCTATTATTTATCGCGGACTCGACATCAGTGAAATTGAAAAAATATCGCCCGATTTGGAATTTAAAAAGCAACAATCGGACAAAATAATAATCTCCTGGGCAGGCCGCCTATATAAATGGAAGGGTGTGGAAAATACAATTAAAGCAATAAAAAACTTACCGGAAGAAATTAAAAAAAGGGTCATATTTGTTATTATTGGTGACGGCGAAGATTTTCAGCGACTCAAAAAAATCAGCGACGAATCCATTCTCATGCTGAAAGGCAAAACGCGCAAGGAAGCTATTGGAATTCTTAAGGTTTCGGATATTTATATTCATTCTTCTTTTCCGGGTGGCGGGCTTTCTACTGCCCTCCTTGAAGCAATGTATTGTAGTTGTGCTGTAATTGCCACACCCAATGAAGGAGCAGATGAAGTGGTAATCAACGATGAAACTGGCCTTCTCTTGGAAGATAGCTCTATGGAATCATTGACCAAAAAAATAGTTTCTTTATGCGAAAATTCAACAACAAGAGAGGCTCTATCAAGCCAAGCCAAAGAAAAAATCAAAAGAACTTTTGATTGGGATACTGCCGTAAATGAATATATAAAATACATAAAATAGTGATATGAATATAGCCATCAAGCTTCCTATTGTTTTAGCAGAAAATCTAATTTTTTCCATGTTTCCCAGAAGCAGAGATATCGTAGAAAAATATTTATTTAATCCCTATGCTTTTAATGAAAAGCATGCCCGATATTCCCTGGATCAGTTTGAAGATTTTTGTCAAAAAATAGGTGGCGTTTCCAACATTCTGGATAAAAATATCCTAGAATTGGGACCGGGTGGCTCAATTGGTTTTGGATTGCTCTGCATTAAAAATGGCGCCAAGAAATATTATGCTATTGATAATGGAACACATGCATTTATATCCAAAAAGCAAATGAAAAGTTACCGAAAACTACTGGATAATGACACTGAGCTAATTAAACAGTTGTTTGTCCAGAGGGAAGAAAAATATTGCTACAATGATTCGAAAATTAAATTTATCGAAATAGACCAAAAATCCAAATACTCTTTGCCAGATAATTCAGTTGACTTTATTTATTCTTGCGCCGTTCTAGAGCACGTTCATGATTTAGATTTGTGTTTTTTGGAAATGACAAGAGTCCTAAAAACAGGAGGCACAATGAACCATCAAGTAGATCTTCGGGATCACATCTTTTTTCAAAATAGTTTGTGGTTTTTAAAGATAAAAGAATATTGGTTTAAAAAATTTTTCGAAAAAACAGGAGAATATGTCAATAGGAAAAGAGTGAGCTACTATCTGGAACTGATTAAAAAAAATGGCTTGAAACTGATTGACTTGAAAAAAGTCATCGTTTTTAATGGAATAATCCCTGAAAATTTAAAAGTTGCCTATGGTGAAGATGACTTAAAAACACTTTCAATTAATATTCTTATTAAAAAATGATCACTCAAAACGAAATTTTTAGCTTCATAAAAAGAAACGGATGGATATTGATCATTAGTATCATTTTTATTGCGTGGAAATTTTTTTTGATATATACGCAATTTAAGGTTGGCCTTGGCAACATTCTTTTTGATGATGCGTCTGTTTATATTTATCATATTGAAAGTATCAGAAGTTGCCATGCAGTTGTTTTTTGTAAAGAATTTGCTCACTCCTTCCTAGGATATTTTGGCTTTGAACATCTATCATATAGACTTTTTTTTGGATCCATTGCTCAACTATTAAAAATTGACTCCACTCAGGCATTTTTTTTGAGTTTCTACATGGGCATATTAATCCTCCTTTCGGTATTGATTTTTTTCTTAAAAAATATTAATCCCAATAAAAAATTAATTGCATTTTCTTTGCTTTTTCTGGCTCTTTATAGTGGCGCAGGGTCATATCATGGTTTTTTCTGGGTGGTACCTAGCTTTTTTGCTCTGCTGCTATTCCTTCTTATTTTTTCCATAATCTTGGGCAATTGTAAAAATTGGAAAATTTATTTATCTATTTTGATTCCAGCCTTAATTTGTACTCACCTCATCGGCATTTATTTTATTGTTATTTTTCCCACCTTTCTTGTAATTTACAGCTTTTTTACCAAAAAAATAGACCGACTATTAGTAAAAAAAGTGCTCTTTTCAATATTTATAGCTTTTATCTTTTACGTTTCAATGGCAGGCTATCTTAGATATCATGGAGGAAATCCTTATGGAGTAGAATCACTCATCAGAGATTCGGGGAGGAGCATTATCCTAAATTCAGGAGAAAGAATATCAAAAACAGATGCCATTCAGTCTCAAGGCAAGCTATTCCCCGGCTTTGGGCATATCTCTACTGACTATCTGGATTGGGTGTTTCCTCATCCATTGGCAATAGTGCCCTTTTTCTTAAGCATCCTTCTGCTGTTTTATTATAAACAATATAAGCTGCTTTCAATTTATTTTTCCGCATTGATATTTACTCTAGCTTCATCGATTAACATCTTTGCTGTTCGTTCACTTTTGCTTCTCTGGCCAATTACTTATGTTTTTTATGCTTTTGGGGCTTGGTTTAGTTTTGAATTTATTAACGACAAAATCAAAAATAAAAATTTAGGCATTTTTTTGAAAACTTTAATAATATCAGCTATAATCATCTTTATTGGGATTAACGTCGCCTATTCTTATTTATCAGCTAGAGAAATACCCATCAGCTTCAAGAAAATAATAAAAGAATTATAAGCTATGTGTGGAATAACTGGAAAAATTTGTTTCGGAGATAATTTTGTGAAAGAGCAGGATATTTTAGCAATGAATGAAAAAATTATGCACCGTGGTCCAGATGATGGTGGAACATATATTTCTCCTGATAAAAAAGTTGGGATGGGGCATAGGCGTCTTTCAATTATTGATCTCTCCCCTCTTGGTCATCAGCCGATGAACTACCTAGATAGATATTGGATTGTTTTTAATGGAGAAATCTACAACTTTCAAGAAAAAAGAGAACTTCTAGAAAAAGAAGGATATTCTTTCAAATCAAAAACAGACACCGAAGTTATCTTGGCTCTTTATGATAAGTTTGGAAAAAATTGCCTTGAGCATTTACGTGGTATGTTCGCCTTTACCATCTATGATGAGCAAGAAAAAACAATATTTTGTGCCCGCGATCGAGTTGGGAAAAAACCCTTCAAATATTATCTGGATGAAAATGTTTTTATTTTTGCTTCCGAGCTTAAGGCAATTCTGACGCAATCAGAATACAAAAAAGAACCTGACTATATTGCTATCCATCATTATCTGACATTACAATACTGCCCCGCTCCTTTAACTGGATTTAAGGATCTGAAAAAATTGAAACCAGCCCACTATCTTTTTGTTGATTTAAAAACAAAAAAAATAGAAAATGAAAGATATTGGAAATTGGATTATTCTAAGAAGTTAAATCTATCTGAGAATGAGTGGAAAAAGAAAATAATGAAAAAATTGGAAGAATGTGTTAAGCTTCGGATGATTTCCGATGTTCCACTTGGTGCTTTTCTTTCTGGGGGCATTGATTCTAGTGCCGTGGTTGGAATGAT
>CAZJOI010000002.1:11366-61437 GCA_964547585.1 uncultured Bdellovibrionales bacterium | reverse complement strand
CTAGTTGTCATGAAAAATTTAGTTAAGAAAATTCAGAATAATATTTTTCAGAAAAACCTTTTTGCCAGAGGTTCTGGTTTGGTTGTGGGAATTTCGGGTGGACCAGACTCAGTAAGTCTTCTTGAAATTTTGGCGAGACTGCAGAAAAAATATGATCTCAAAATAATTTTGGCGCATGTAAACTACGCTTTGCGTGGAAAAGACAGCGACAGAGATCAAAAAATCGTGGAAGATTTGGCGCAAAAATATGCATTGGAACTTTTTGTTTTGCAGCCTAAATTGGGTAAAAAAAATTCTGAAGAAAGTTTGCGTAATATTCGCTATGATTTTTTTGAAAAGATAAGAAAAGAAAACAGTTGTGAATATATTGCTGTCGCTCACACTCTGGATGATCAGGTGGAAACTTTTTTCATGCGACTTATCCGTGGAGCCGGGCTTTCGGGATTAGCAAGTATGAAATTTAGAAGCGGGAAAATTATTCGACCGCTACTTAATATTTCCAAAAGGGAAATTTTGGAATTTTTGAAAAAGAATAAAATAAAATATCGTATTGATAAAACTAATCGAGAAAATAAATTTTTTAGAAATAAAATCAGAAACATTTTAATTCCGATGTTGGAAAGAAATTTTAATCCCAATATCAAAGAGATGATTTTTAAGAATTCTCTTTCCATTGCAGACGATTATTCTTTGCTTTTGGATTTAGCGCAGAAAGAATATGCCAAAATTTTTTCCAAAACCGGAACGGGAAGCGTTCGAAAGATTTTGGAATTGCCAGAATCATTGCAGAGAATGGTTTTGCGCGAAGCTATTGCCAGAACAAAAGAAAACTTGCGAGATATTGACGCATCTCACACCGAAGAAATCCTGAAAGCCATCAAAAGTTCCAAAAACAAAAGCCAAAAAGTATCTTTTAAGGGGTTGAAATTAGTGCGAAAAGGTGATAAGCTGGAAATACTATAAGAAGTAAAAAATAATTTTAGAATCAAACATTTTATGAAAAATTTAGCTAAAAATGCCGGAGTTTTCCTTATAGTTATCTTTATCTTAGCTAGTGTTTTTATTTTGTATCGTTCTCCAAAGGCTAAACCGCAAGAAGTACCACTTAGTACTGTAGTGGAACAAATTAACCAAGACAAAGTGAAGCAAATCACAGTGCAAACGGACAATTTGCAAATTGAGCTTACGGATGGAACAACGGAGAAATCTATTAAAGAAAAAGAAGCCGGAATAACCGAATCTCTCAAAAATTATGGTGTAGATCAAGCCAAATTACAGGCAGTGAAGATTGATATCAAAAATGAATCATCGCTGAATTTTTGGCTGGGTTCCATTTTGCCATTTCTTTTACCCTTTGTTCTGATTGGAGCTTTCATTTGGTTCATGTTACGCCAAGCGCAAAGAGGCAATAATCAGGCACTATCCTTTGGGACTTCAAGAGCTCGCATGACCGATCCAAAGGATAAGAAGAATAGAGTTACTTTTACCGATGTGGCTGGGGCTAAGGAAGCCAAGGAAGAATTGCAGGAAATTGTTGAGTTTTTGAAAAGTCCCAATAAATTTTTGAAATTAGGCGCTAAAATTCCTAAAGGTGTTTTGCTTTTAGGATCTCCTGGAACAGGTAAAACTTTAATTGCCAAAGCCGTAGCCGGAGAAGCCAATGTACCCTTTTTCAATATTTCTGGTTCAGAGTTCGTAGAAATGTTTGTAGGAGTTGGTGCTTCACGCGTAAGGGATCTCTTCAAACAAGCCAAGAAAAATGCGCCAGCCATTGTGTTTATTGATGAAATAGATGCGGTTGGCAGACACCGCGGAGCTGGATTGGGCGGAGGACATGACGAAAGAGAACAAACCCTGAATCAGATTTTGGTAGAAATGGACGGTTTTGATACTAATACCAATGTTATTGTCATCGCGGCCACCAATCGTCCGGATGTTTTGGATCCAGCCTTGCTGCGTCCTGGAAGGTTTGATCGAAGAGTCGTAATGGATTTGCCGGATATTGAAGAAAGACTAGAAATTTTGAAGATTCACTCCAAGACAAAGCCTTTGCAAGAAAATATTGAACTGCGAACTGTAGCCAATCGAACAGTCGGTTTTTCTGGAGCGGACTTGGCTAATCTTTTGAACGAGGCAGCCATTTTGGCGGCTAGACGTGGAAAGAAAGTTATTTCTATTGAAGAAATTACTGAATCGATTGAAAAAGTTATTCTTGGACCAGAAAGAAGAAGTCGTCGTATTGATGACAAGGAAAAGAAACTAATTGCTTATCATGAAGCTGGACATGCACTGATTGGAGCTAGTCTTAAGAATACCGATCCAGTACAAAAAATATCTATTATCTCTCGTGGACAAGCGGGCGGGTACACTCTAAGCGCTCCAACCAAAGACGTGAGACTCTATTCAAAAAATTATTTTATTGATGAATTGTCAGTTTATTTAGGCGGCTATGTGAGCGAAAAAATTGTCTTTGGTGATGTGACCACCGGCGCTTCTAATGATTTGGAACGAGTAACAGCCATGGCCAGAAATTTAGTGACACGTTACGGTATGAGTGAATTGGGCCCACGAACTTTCGGGCACAAAGAAGAGTTGGTTTTTTTGGGCAAAGAGATGCATGAAGAAAAAAACTATTCGGAAAAAACTGCCGAAGAAATCGATCATCAGGTTACAAAATTTATTGGTGATGCCTATAATGTAGCTGAAAAAGTTCTCAATGAAAAAAGAATTATCTTAGATAAATTGGCAGGGGTTCTTTTGGAAAAGGAAACAATCGAACAGGAAGAATTCAATGCAATTATAAAGGGGCAATAAATCATAAAAAAATGATTATCTTTAAGGAGAAAATTTTAAGGAATGTTGATATAAAAGAGTTAATATACTTTTTGACTTTGGCTGGTTTGGCGGTTTTGATTCCTGCCTTTTTTCACGTGCAATGGATTACCGGCTCAATAGTCAATGCTATTTTAGTTGTAACTTTGTTCTTGCTCGGGGTTAAAAAAGCTATTCTGATTGCTCTTGTTCCAAGTCTCGTCGCTCTCTCAGTGGGTTTGCTTCCGTCTATCCTGGCTATAGCAATTCCCTTTCTTGTGGTGGGAAACATAAGCTATATTTTATTTATAGATTATGTTTATAAAAATCTTCAAAACAAAGAAAAGGGCTTTTGGTTTGGACTTTTTTTTGGAGCAGGTTTTAAGTTTGCTTTCCTTTTTTTGAGTGCAAGCTTTATTATTAAATTATTTACCAGCGAGACGGTGGCCCTGAAAATTGCTCAAATAATGACCTGGATGCAGTTTGCTACGGCTGTTGCAGGCGGAATTATTGCTTGGGTAATTTTAAAATGGCTAAAGAAATATAAATTTTTTTAATAATATGAAAAATATAAACTACATTCAAATTCTCAAAGATGCCCTGAAAATAACTTGGAAAAATCGGTACCTTTGGTGGTTTGGTTTTTTCATTATTCTTTCAAGTTGCGGAGGATTTTTTTCGACAGGTGACTCCAAGGAAGAAAAAGATTATCAGCAAGTAATAGATTTTGTATCTGCACATTTTCAATTTGTTGCTACTGCTTTTGTCATAATTTTTTTGATTTGGTTGGCTCTTCTGTTGGTAGGAGTTATCGGTCGTGGAGCGCTCATAAAATCATTGCAGAAAAATATTGAAGGGAAAATGTCGAACTTCAAAAAGGGCTTTCAAGATGGAAAAAAATATTTTTGGAAAATAATTTTGATTGGAATTTTGTGTATGATTTTCGCTATGGCGGCAATGTTTGTTTTTATTATTCCAATCACGTTTCTTTTTTCCAGTAAATATTTTATTTTGGGTGGCATTTCCGTTTTTGTAGCAATTGTCTTTTTGGTTCCAGTTTTGTTTTTTGTTTATTTTACACAAATATTCGGGTCTCTTTACGCTGTTCTCGCCGATCTTTCCGTTTGGGATTCTTTGGAAAAAGGATATCGACTCATTCTTAAAAATGCTTGGGTTAGCATTCTTATGTCATTGCTTCTTATTTTGATAAATATTATTCCGGCGATTCTCTTTTTAACAGTGCTTATTTTTCTGGCTATTCCATTCTTGATTCTTGGTGGTTTGCTATTTCTGATTTTCAATACAGTGGGTGCTATTATTGTAGCTTGTATAGCAGGAATTGTTTTTACTCTTTTGGCTCTGTTTTTAGGATCAATTATAAAAGTATTTTCTCAGGCTGTTTGGGTGTTATTTTTTAACGAAATTGCCAAAGTTGAAAAAGAAGAGATTGTGATTGAAAAGGAAGAAATAAAAGCAGCCGAAATTACAGGAGTTCCGGCTTAGTAACTGGGGTAAAATATTTTTTTTAAAACCCCGTTATGCGCGGGGTTTTATGTTGACTGATCTGTTTTTTTAAAATAAACTAAAAAAGTTAGCATTTTTGGGTTTGTAGCTCAGTTGGTTAGAGCGCTACATTGACATTGTAGAGGTCTGCAGTTCGAGTCTGCACAGACCCACAAGGAAAGGGGTCGGGAAAACGAAAGTTTTCCCGTAGTGGAAATATTAAAACCGCAAGGTTTTAAAGAGGAGTGAAGCGACGATGGGACCATAGCTCAGCGGTAGAGCAGGTGACTCATAATCACTTGGTCGCTGGTTCGAATCCAGCTGGTCCCACATAAACAGAAAACACTAATTTTGGTTAGTGTTTTTTATTTTTTGAAAAAAATGATTTTTTTTATTTCCTTCTTCTTCGGCCGTGAAAGGTTTTGTGAATTTCTTTAAGCTGTGGATTGGTAATGTGGGTATAAATTTGAGTAGTAGTGATGGAAGAATGCCCAAGCATTGTTTGTACACTTCGAATGTCTGCGCCGTTCATTAATAAATCAGTAGCAAATGAATGACGAAAAGTATGTGGGTGAACATCCTTAATGATACCAGCTTTAACGGCATAGTGTTTCACAATTCTTTGAATACTGCGTGGTGTAAGACGAAGGCTGTCTTTATTTTCAGATTTTTTATTTTCTTTTGTCTGTTTCGCTGGCAAAGATTTTCTAGAAGAAAATTTTTCCAAACCCTTGGCATCTCGTACAAAAACAGCAGGATCAATGTCGGCTCTTTTTTCCAGATATTTTTCAATGGCTGCTTTAGCTGAGTTGGAAATAAAAACAACTCTAATTTTTCCACCCTTTCCTCTGACGCTAAATTCCTGATTTTTCAAATCTAGTCGATCACGATTTAGATTGGCTAATTCCGAAACACGCAGCCCAGAAGAAAAAAGAAGTTCCAAGATAGCTTTATCACGAAGAGATTTAAAATCAGCCCCATTGGCTACATCAATAATTCTCTCCACTTCATCTGGTTCCAGAAATTCTACTTCCTTGCGCTCAGTTTTTCCAATTTCTACCTTTTCAGCTTGCAAGGTTTTAATGTTTTTGCGGGCCAGATATTTTAGGAAACTGCGCAGGGCAATAATATAGTAGTTTTGGGTAAGTTTTTTGAGGCCATCTCCTTTTGGGCTTTCAAAGCGGTTGAGGAAAACGCGATACCGACTTATCATTTCATCGGTGATGTCTTTGGGATCAGTAACCTTAGCCCAATCCAAAAAACGACTGAGATAGTGTCCGTAGTTATCAATGGTCTTGCGTGATCGGCCTTTTTCTATTTCCAGATACTCCAAAAATTGATTTTTGAGTTCTTCTAGATTCATAATAACAAGTATAACGTATTTAGTATTTAGTATCTAGTATGTTTTTTGTGAAGGATAACTGGTTTTCGAATGGTTTCTAACATTTTATTAAAATTCCTTGCTAAATACAAAACAATAGACACTAAATGCAAAAAATTTGCTTTGTTTAAGCCAAATCATTGACAATAGAGTATATTTTTCCTTGACAGCTTAGGCTATGAGAGATATACTTCAAGGTGATAAAAATTAGGGATTGGATCGATGAGCAGACTCACTTTTCGGGTGAAAAGTTCTTAAATTCAAGCCAAAAAGAAAGGTTAAGACAATTAGTAAACTAAATATCAGTTACTTAGGAGGTTTATTAAGCGGAGCTAACTTTAGGAGGCTGAACTCCAATATTTATATAGCACAAAAGCATATTGCCCAATTCATCAAAGAGCACAGAACCATAAAGGTTTTGCATATATTCAGAAATTATTCAGCTCTAGTGGTTGTTATAAGCAGTGCTATCCTGGTTTCAGCTACAAATCTGACCGCAGGAAAAGAATCCAGTGGTTTTTTGTTTGGCTCATTTGGGGAAATAGAAGATTATGCTAATCCTTTGGAAAATAGCATGTCGCTTAAAGCCAGTAATCAAAAAAGTAATTTAGCAATGATAAAATTATCTCAAGCAAAGATTGTTTCTGATCCGGAATCAATCAAGGAATTGAATCAGGAAAAAGTTTATAATAATCTGGATGACAATGCTTGGGTTTCAGTAATTTCACCGGTTAGAGAAGAGCCAAGAGAAGATGGGGGTGTTGAGGTATATGAAGTTAAAGAGGGAGATACTATCAGTGGTATTGCGGCTAAAAATCATATTTCAGTCAATACGATCCTTTGGGCGAATGAAATCGACAATGTTGATTCCATCAAGCCTGGTGATAATATCTTTATTTTACCAGCAGACGGATTTTCTTATACTATCAAAAAGGGTGACAGTATAGAGGATATTGCTAAAAAATATAAAGCTGAAAAAGATAAAATTATTGCTTTCAATAATTTGCCAGCCAATGGAGATTTGACTGAAGGCGAATCAATTATGATTCCTGGTGGGCAAAAAGAAACAGTCGAAAGGAGACCGGCCACTTCAGCTGTGGACAATTCTAGAATTGCTTCTAGAAATTATGAATCATTTGAATCTGTTGGTAAAAAACTCAGTGGCAAAGCTGGAACAGGGCATAAGTTTCCTTACGGTTATTGTACTTGGTATGTAGCTCAGAAAAGATATGTGCCTTGGTCAGGTAACGCCGGAGCTTGGTTATTTAATGCTAAATCAATGGGTTATGCAACTGGCAGAAAACCACAAGTTGGAGCGATTATGGTTTCTTCAGAATCCAGATGGGGGCATGTTTCTCTGGTTGAAAAAGTCAGTGGCAGCACAATTACTGTTTCGGAAATGAACTACAAAGGTTGGGCCAGAAAATCAACCAGAACATTGGATATTTCTAATCGCGTGATTAGAGGATTCATCTATTAGTATTTTGTATCTAGTATTTTGATTATTTTTAAAAAGGCTTCCCATTAAGGGAAGTATTTTTTGGCTTATATTAGCCAATAATGGTGGGTGGTGTTTGACTTTCGGCGGTTTTTATGATAGACTTAAAAATCGTAGAATAAGGACAGAAACTTAACAATAAATTATATATTCCCAAGGAGGAAGAGATGAAAAAGACATTGATGATTGTATTGGTAGCGGCGATGGTGGTTTTTCAGTCGGTTTGCGCTCTTGCGGCTGAGGAGAAAGTCATTACATTTAAGGTAGAAGAAGAGAAAAGTGTGCTTGCTGCGTCTGTTGGCTTCGACGCGTACAGTCGGTATATTGGATCTGTAAGCGGAGCGGAGTTTTACGATGGTCCAGTTCTGCAACCAAGTTTTACCGTTTCGCA
Source organism: uncultured Bdellovibrionales bacterium (assembly GCA_964547585.1). Classification (GTDB taxonomy): domain Bacteria; phylum Patescibacteriota; class Minisyncoccia; order Moranbacterales; family UBA2206; genus CAZSCF01. The sequence goes on along the minus strand of CAZJOI010000002.1, from coordinate 53,853 downwards.
TAATAAAACTGGAATTTATGCCAATGTCTGGACATCGTATGCCCCAAAGGAAGGCTATGGAGCAGACAGTGGCGGGAATGAAGTCGATCTGACTTTCGGGATCGCCAAAGAATTCGGAACAGTTAGCGTGGATTTGTATTATTCGTATTACAATATCTACGAATTGGGCAAGTTTAAAGAGGGCGACATTCATGCCGTGGTTGCGAAAGTAAAATGGTCAATCAATGAAATGTTCACGCCATATTTTATGGCTGAATACGACCATATTATCGGTAGAAGCGAACGGGATGGATTGGCCTATCGGCTTGGCCTTAAAGTTAAACTGCACAAACATGTTGAAGTGGATTTGTCTGGTGCGGGGCATACACGCATGTTTGGTGCAGATAGAGAGGAACTGAGTTCTGGAAAAGTTTCTCTGGCCTTTCCCTTTGAATTCAAGGAACTGAGTATCACTCCCGAAGTGAATTTTCAAAAACGCTTTGGGTATGAGTCGCTTGGATCTGATGAAGAAGTGGTGCCAGGTAACGAGCGGCACGTAGGGCTGACCAAAGATAATTTTTGGTTCGGTCTGAAGCTAGCCTATACCTTCTAGAGAGCTTTATGGGCTGAAAACCGTGGTTGTGGTATTATTCACAATCACGGTTTTTATTTTGTCTGAAAAAAATTTCCCCCTTTGAAAAAGGGGGACTAAGGGGGATTTTTATTTTAATTCTTCTAATACCTTATCTATTACACTAGATAAATTTTTCTTTATATCTGTATTGGTGAATCTAATAATTCTCAAGTTTAATATTTCTTTGAGAAATTTTTCTCTTTCAATATCTGCTTCTACAATTTCTCCATTATCATAGTGTTGTCCGCCGTCTATTTCAATAACTAATTTTTTAATTGGACAATAAAAATCAGCAATATATTTGCCCAATGGTTTTTGTCTGTAAAATTGCAAGTTATTTATTTGCTTTCTTCTAATTATATTCCATAATATTATTTCCGATTCAGTCATTTTGCTTCTGAGTTTTCTGGAGTTATTTTTCAAATATGATTTATAGTAGAGTCTCATTTGTTTGCGTAAAAATCCCTCTGTCCCTTCGGGACATCTCCCTTTAGAAAAGGGAGAAAAATATTTTCTTATATTTTTTTGAGTGGGGCGATGGAAGCAGAAAGTTTTTTGAGTCCAGCTTTGGAAAAAGCAATCGTGAGGACATCACCTTGAGCGGAGATGACCAAGCCTTTACCAAAAATCGGATGTTCAACGCGTTCGCCATCTTTGAAAATAGTTCCAGTTTTTTTGTTGGAGACTTCGGCGTATTTATTATTCAAGCTAAATAATTTTCCATCTGATTTAGGTTTTGGTCTAGCGACTTGCAAAAGATGTTCTGGGATATCGTCCAAAAATCGAGAAGGGGAATTAGATTGGACGGAGCCGTAAATATTTCTTTCAGTAGTAAAGAGTAAATATATTTTTTCTTTGGCGCGAGTAATGCCGACATACATTAGTCTTCTCTCTTCTTCCATTTCTTGCGGGCTCAAAAGACTGCGTGAATGAGGCAAAATGCCTTCTTCAAGACCAACAATAAAAACATTGGTAAATTCCAATCCCTTGGCACTATGTAGTGTCATCAGATACACAGCTTCGGAACTTTTATCAATGTTATCTGTATCAGAGATCAGAGCAACTTCTTCTAGGAAAAGTTCCAAGCCTTCAGGCGTTGGATATTCTTCGTATTTTTGGGCAACGGTCAAAAGTTCCATGACATTTTCATGTCGCATTTCACCTTCTTCACTGCCATCGAGCAAATATTTTTCATAGCCACTTTCAATATAAACTTTTTCAATAAATTCACGCAGCTTCAGGGAGCCTTTGATTTCAGACATCCTTTCAATGAAGTCGCAAAACTTGGAAATGTAATCCAATTTATTGTCGGCAATATTTTTTTCCTCTTTGAGATTGGTGCCGGTTTCCACTAGGTTTAGGTTTCGATCTTTGGAAAATTTTATCCATTTACCGATCGTAGCCTCACCAATTCCTCTTTTGGGTTCATTGATAATTCTTTCAAGTGATATTTGGTCATTAAAATTTTGAATCAGTTTGAGATAGGCCAAAACATCTTTAACTTCTTTCCTTTGGTAAAATTTTATACCACCAATGATGCGATATGGTAGACCAAAGCGCAGCATGGCTTCTTCCAAGATTCGAGATTGAGCATTGGTGCGATATAGAACAACAAAGTCGCTAAATTTTTTGCCTAGTTTCATTTCTCTTTGAATTTCAGAAGCTACATATTCCGATTCTTCTCTTTCGTCGCGAGCTTCAAAAGATTCAATCAAATGGCCACCCTTTTTTTCTGTCCAAATTGTCTTGTCTTTACGATTGATATTTTTGGAAATAACTCCATAGGCGGCATCCAGAATATTTTGAGTTGAACGATAATTTTGTTCCAATTTAACTACCTTGGCTTTAGGGTAGTCCTTTTCAAAATTGAGAATGTTTTGGATATTGGCTCCGCGAAAAGCATAGATTCCTTGCCAATCATCCCCAACGACACAAATATTTTGATATTTTTTGGCCAAGAGGTGAATAAGCTCATATTGAGCATGGTTGGTGTCTTGATATTCGTCTACCATAATATAGCGGAAAATGTTTTGGTATTTTTCCAGAACTTCTGGAAAATCTTTGAATAGTTTAACGGTGAACATAATCAGGTCATCAAAATCCAAGGCGGATTGTTCTCGGCATTTTTTTTGGTAGGCCAAGTAGACTCTGGAAATTGTTTCTTCGTAGTAGCTGCCACTGTTTTTGGCAAAATGGCTCGCATCAATAAGCTCATTTTTGGCTTTGGAAATTGTTCCCAAGGCTGCTTTGGGATTAAATTGGTCGGGGTTTAGGGAAATTTCTTTGAAAACCTTTTTAATCATAGCGAGCTGATCTTGAGTATCCAGAATAGAAAAGCTTTTTTTGTATCCAAGTCTGTCTATTTCTCTACGTAGAATTTTGACACAAATTGAATGAAAAGTTCCAATTAGAGGTAAATTTGAAGAGGAAAAAGAAGATTCTCGCAGTAGTTCGACGATGCGTTCTTTCATTTCTTGAGCGGCTTTATTGGTAAAGGTCACGGCTAGAATATTTTGTGGGTAGACATTTTTTTCTAAAACCAAAAAGGCCGTACGAAAAGCCAAGGCACGCGTTTTTCCGCTACCAGCTCCAGCAATAATCAAAACAGGGCCCTCGGTCGTCTCGACGGCTTCGCGCTGAGCAGGATTAAGTTTTTCCAGTAAATTTGTTGGCATTTATTTATTGTAGCATACTTCATGATTTATCAGAGAAACGCTTAGCAAGGATAATTTTAGAGCCGAATTGATATGAAAAAAACTTTATTCTATATTTTTTACAATAAGCCTCTAAAATTATCCCTGCTAAGCTTGAAATTTAGTGAGTCTAAATAATCATTTGTAGCTTTTGGTATTTTATTGTAAAATAATAACATCCGAATCAGGCATTACGAATATTTTTAAAGTTTGTATTTTTTTACCGAGGATTTCTCCTAAATTCAAAAAAATATAAACTTTAAAAATATGCTGTTAAAAAATCCCGAAGGGACCCCTTTGGGGCAAAAAATAAAATGTTAATCAATGAAAATTCTCAGGAGGGAGAAATAGATAGGCAATCTTTTTTTACGGCGAAGTTTATTGATCCAGAGAGTGTTATAGCGCAACTTGATTTGCAGAAAGAAATGATCGTGGCCGATTTTGGATCGGGGGCTGGCTATTTTACTTTGCCGATTGCTAAAAAGATTGATGGCAGCGGAACAGTTTATGCCTTGGATGTAATCTCTCAGAAGCTGGAAGCGGTACTGAGTAAAGCCAAATCTCTGGGCCTGAATAATGTTGTAGCTAAGAGGGTAAACCTAGAAAATGAGGGTGGTTCCGGTCTTGAAAACGAAAGTGTTGACTATGTAATCATGAAAGACATGCTTTTTCAAAACAAGAATAAAGACCAAGTAATAAAAGAGGCTAGAAGAATTTTAAAAATTGGCGGAAAAATTTTGATCGTAGAATGGAGCTCCGAAGACTTTTCAATCGGTCCAGAAAAGAAACTCAGAATATACAAGGAAAGTGTAACGGAGTTGGCTCAGAAAAAGGGTTTTAGACTTTCAAAAGAAGTAAGTGCTGGTAATTTTCATTATGGGTTAATATTTGAAGCCGTATGAAGATAAAGCCCCCCCATTAGAAATATTTTTTAGGCTAAATCTAATGTGGTTTGTAAAAGTGTTAAATTATAGAATACAACTTACACTATGAACAAAAAAAATTCTTACAGGGTAAAAGCAAAACAAAAAATTGTAGCTTCTTTTTTGCTGATGTTTGTTGTTATTTTTCTTTCGGGTTGTGGATGTAAACCAGCTGCTCAACAAAGATACACTGTTGAGTTAGAAGTCTGGGGTCTTTTCGATGACAGCGATGTCTATAGTGACATTTTTAGTGTCTATACTACTTACGTAAATAATAATGTATCTCGGATTAATTATCGAAAATTTACTCCGGATACTTACAAAAAAGAATTACTAGATGCTTTGGCAGCCGGCCAGGGTCCGGATATTTTCCTCATTCATAATACCTGGCTACCTATTTTTGGTGATAAGGTGGTTCCAGCTCCAACGCAAATTTTAGATGAAAAAAGATTCAGGGAAAATTTTGTAGATGTTGCGGTGGACGATTTTTTGTATCAAGGTCAGCCATATGCTGCGCCTCTGAGCATTAATACTTTGGCCTTATTTTATAATAGTGATCTTTTGAATGAAGCGGGGATTGTTTCACCTCCAACTACCTGGGAGGAGTTTGTCAGTGATTCCAAGAAGATGACTCGCGTGTCTGCTGGCAATAAAGTAACCAGATCGGGTGCAGTTATGGGAACTGCCTATAATATTAATCGTTCGGTGGATATTGTTTCTGCTTTGATGCTACAAGGAGGGACGCAGATGGCGGATCTGCCCAGAGGTATCGCTCTTTTTGATAATGTTGTCAGGAGCGGAGAGAAGGATGTTTCAGCTGGAGAAAATGCTTTGGATTTTTATACTCAATTTGCCAATAATTCTTCGTCGATGTATTCCTGGAATATGGATTCGCATTATTCTTTGGATGCTTTTTCTGAAGGTTGGGCAGCGATGATGTTGAGCTATTCTTGGAATATAGCTACAATTCAATCCAAGTCTCCAAATCTGAATTTCAGCATTGCTCCACTACCGCAATTAGAGGGTAATCAGACGATAAACTATGCTAATTATTGGGCTTTTGCAGTTTCAAAAAATAAAACGGCAGATGTAAATTATTTAAAAACTAAAAATTTAGCAGCAGTCAGTAATGAAATACGCACAGCCGAGGCTTGGAAGCTTATTTCCTTTTTGACAACTAAAAACATTGGAACGTCATTGGATGTGGCCAAACAAAAAGGAGCCATACCAATGGATTACGATCCGACAGTAGAGTATTTGAAAAAAACCTATAACCCAGCGGCTCGCAGAGATCTGATTGAAAGACAAAAAAATGATCCAATTATGGGAACTTTTGCTGTACAAAATTTGACAGCTAGAAGCTGGTATCAAGCCGATCCCGAGGCAATAGAAGCAATTTTTCTAAACATGATTGACGAAGTTAATAAAGGGAAGTCTACGGTTCGTGAAGCTATCAAATCGGCTGGCATAAGAGTGACACAATTAATGCAAAAGTAAGCAAATTTATGATGGATAAAAATATAAAATTTTTTTTAACAATAACTTTTTGTGTCATTTGTCTTTTTTTTGCAAATGATTTTGTTTCGGCAGTTGAATATACGGCAGCCTGTCCTGAGAGTGTGGCAATGTATAGCGAATGTACTATTGGAGACAAGACTGGCAAGTGTCAATTAAAAAGTGTCAATGGAAAACCAACAAAGATCTGTGATATAGTTGGAGAAACTATAAACGCAGATAGTTCGGAAATAAGTAAGGATGACCAAGTATTAAATGAGACTACGGTATCGGAAAAACCAATCAACCAATCCGTTTATCCTTCTCAATGTACAAGTGGTCAATCGGATGGCGAAAAACAAACTGGCTGTACTCACAAAAATGACACAGAGATTCTTGAACAATGCAAAAATCAATTCGAAGCTGAAGCTTGTACTGATATGCAAACGTATCTTGATAATATGGCGAAATATTGCAAAGAAGAAAAGCCATCTGGTATAGATTGCGGTACTATCGCATCAAATGGATATTATGGACGCGAAGCAGCTAAATACGCGTCTTCTATTGGGAGCACATCAAATTCCAAAAATTCTAAAGATCCTGTCGTCAAAAAATCAAGTGGGCTTAATTTAGATAAGCCAACTTTCAATGGCATTGTTCCTTGTGGAACGGATGCGACGGGGCCTTGCACTCTTTGTCATCTGATTGTTGGAATTCAACGGATATTTTTGTATGGGCTGTATCTGGTAACCACACTAGCTTTTGTGGGAATTTTTGTTGGCGGGGCGATGTATATGATTTCGGCGGGAGACAGCGGTATGATGGAATCAGCCAAAAAGTTTATTGGTGCGAGTTTGATTGGTTTCGCCATAGTCTTGGGAGCGTGGCTGATTGTGAATATAATTTTGAATGTTTTACCAACAAGATCAGACTTATGGGCGAGTCTACAAAAAACTAATTGGTATACGTTCAGCTGTAGCACGGCAAGTTCAAGCACAACAAGCGCTAATAGCAATGCAACCGGAGAAGCAACTGGTAAAGAAAAAACCAAAGGAAAAACCGAGATAAGCAAAAATGTGATAAATACAAATGTCGCTTGTGGCGATGGAGACAGAGGAACGTGTATTTATAATGGAGGTTATATTAATTGTCCAGATAAGTATATCCCGATGAGCGGAGGAAAAAACTGTGAGAGCGAAAGTATTTTCGATGGATTTACAAACTGTTGTATATTGGAATCAGATACAATCAAAAAGGATGCTAATGGGAAACAGTACTATAGCTGTGGAACAGGGGCGGCAGGTGTTTGCACGTTGTTAGGAGGTGCTGAGGAGTCGTGTCCTGATGGATGGGAATGGTTAAAAAGTGGCGGAACTTCTTGCAAAGTTAAGGGAATAAAACAAACGCTTTGGAACTTTACTAAATGTTGCGTGAAAAAATAAAATAATTTTTTAAATACCAGTTAAATATTTTTTTCATAAGAAATTTAACGAGGTAAGCGATAAAAATGAAAAAAAGTAAAGTACTATTTCTAATAATTTTTTTGGTAACATTTTTTGTTTTTTCAGAAGCGACTGCTGCAGAGAGTGAAACAGCAACAGCAACACCAACACCAGCACCAACAGAGTTTATTAATCCACTTGGCTATAATTCTCTATCAGAAGTTTTGGTGGCGGTGCTGGTAAATCTGCAAAGTTTTCTGGCGCTCATTGCCATTATCATTATTATAGTTGGAGGAATAATGTATATGTTTTCTTCGGGAAACGAAACGATGATTACTCGGGCCAAAACAACAATTGGCGGAGCATTAATTGGGCTAGCTATTATTTTAGCGGCACCGTCTTTTTTGAAACAAATAAAATTAGTATTAGGTGGAGGCGCCACGGGTGCCAATGCAGATGAAATTGTAAACAATGCTTATTCTTTCAGAGATATTGCGATTAGTGTTATCAATTTTCTATTGTCGGTTATTGGTATTCTTGGTATAATTGCGCTAGTAGTTGGAGGAGTAATGTATGTGACTGCGTATGGCAGTGAAGAGAGAGTGGAAATGGCTAAGAAAATTATTGGCAGCGCCTTGATTGGAATTTTGATTGCCTTTGGAGCTCTGATTCTGGTGAAACAAATTGCAGCACTTCTGGGAGCAGCGTAGGATTTGTGATTGACGATTGACGAATAATTTTAAAAAGTAGAATAATATTAATAAAATCCTTGCCTGCGGCAAAAGCCGAGAAATGGTGAGGGATGGAAGGAGGTGTCTTATGAAAAGTAAAATTAGAGCAGCCTCAGGTGCATTATCCGTAGCCCTTATGACTTTACCAGGCTTGGCTATGGCTCAGTTTGCAGCTCCAACAGGTACCAATCTACCGGAAGGAAAAGTTTCTGATATTATCAAAAATATCATGAATTGGATCTTGGGAATCGTGGGAGTTTTGGGTGTCATCGGTTTTGCCATTGCAGGCATTCTATATCTGACCGCAGCTGGAGATGAAGGTAAAATTGATTCTGCCAAAAGTGCTATGACCTATTCGATTATTGGAGTTATCGTAGCCTTGGTTGGCCTAGTAATCATTCGTGCTGCTAGTTCAATGTTGGGCGGAACAAGCTCAAGTTTCTAGTTTTCAAAAAATATATTTTTTAAAAACGACCGGGACTTATCCCTCACTTATTTTGCATGTTGGCCTCTGGCCAAATTTAGCACTAAAGGTGCTGATGCAAAATTAGTGAGGGACTTATCCACAGGTCGTTTTTTATTTTTGGCAAGATAAAAATTCGTGGTATAATAATAGAAACAAAAAGGATTAATATAAAATATTAAAAAACAAAAAAATGAAAAAAATAATTTTCTTGTTGATGGTTGTGATTTTTTTGGTGCCGCAAATTTCTTCGGCTGCTTTCGGGTTAAATATTAATCAAAATGGAGTGAGTGGAGGCGGGAGTGTTTGCACTGGAGGGTTTTGCTTTGGCGGAAGTTTCAATGGCGGAGGTGGGGGAAGCGGATGGAACGTTGGTGATTTGATGGGTTTTGGTTTGCCAAGCGGTTCTATTTCGGGAATTATTAGAAACATTCTATCTTGGGTCTTGATGATTTTTGGCTTTTTGGGTCTTATTGGTTTTGTGATTGCTGGGATAATGTATGTACTTTCTTCCGGTAATGATAATATGATAGAAAAAGCCAAAACAGCCATGACTTATTCAGCGATTGGAATAATAGTTGGGCTAGTAGGATTGGTAATAATTCAAGCAATTAATACGGCACTCAATAGTGGAACAAATTTTTAGTTTTTTTATTTATGTAATTAAAGAGGTTCGACCTCTCTCGACTAAAACGACTAAAACGGCTGAAAGAGGTCGAACCTCAAAAGTTGTTATGAAAAATAAGTTATTTATTTTTTTCTCTTGTATTGCTTTAGTTTTTTTTGTAGGAAGTTTTTCAGCTAAGGCAGCGGATAGAGGTCCTGGTGAGGGCTGCGGAGAAAGTGATAAGGGTATTTGCTATTCAGGATCTTTTTCTTGCCCTGATGGTTCTTCGCATTGGACAGGTGGAGAGGATTGTGTGAGTGGATATAGATGTTGCAAGGATGATGTTTCGGTAGGCAAGGGAGCAGTTTGTGGGACAGGAGATAAGGGTACATGCATGGAAGCGTCAATGGCTACTTGTCCTTCTGGATATTCTTTTGTGTCAGGCGGGGAGTATAATTGTAGCGGCGTAAGTTTGCGATGTTGTGCGGCTGATGCAAAAACTGGTAGTGATGATACTAAAAAAGAAGATGACGGAGGAGATAAAACGCCTTCTCCAGGAGAAGGAGGCGGAACAGGAGATAAAGTTCAACCTTTAGGCAGAATAGATATCCCAGAGAATTTGGGTTTACCGAATAATACGATCAAAGGCGTTTTGACTAACTTGCTGACTTGGCTCTTGGGAATTATTGGAGTGCTGGCGCTTATGGGTTTTGTCATATCAGGGATTCAATATTTGTTAGCCTATTCCAATGAAGAGCTAGCGGAAACGGCCAAAAAGAATATGACCTATTCTATTTTAGGAATTACAGTTGCTCTGGCTGGATTTATTATTATTCAAGCCATCAATTTGGCATTGCAAGGTACGCTTTGGTTTTAGAAAATATTTTTTGAAAATTAAAAAACGCCAGAGATCCAATGATCTGCTGGCGTTTTTTTTGCTTAATTCCGATAAAGTTTCATCGGAATTTCTGTGCCACCTGCGGTAACGCTTGTGAAGGTGGCAACGTTCTTGGAGAACGCGAGGGAATGGAATTTTCCCTCATCCGGACCATCTGTCCATGTTCCCTCGTAATGACCATCTCTCGTTTTTTCTCCAGTGAAAACAAGAGAACCTCGGGACATTTGGAGGCTGTTTCCAGTTTCCGTAACAGCTATTTTGAAATTAAACAGCCGTTTTTTTGTTCTTCCGGAATACCCCGAGGGCTTTTCATAAGAGAGATTCCATTCTCCCCTTAGGGATTCATTGAATTTCTCTTCCGCGGCTTTTTTGGCGGCGGCTCTGCTTATTTGATATTCCTGCCAAAGTTTTTGGCAATGCTTATCAAGCAAGTTGATGTTGCCTTTACGAGCAACATATTCCCTGAGTCGCTCTTGCAACTCATCTTCAGGAATTGCCAGGTGCTTCTTATAATCCTGAAGATCTGCCTTGGCTTCCTTCGCCTCTCGTTCAATTTGAGCTTCAGCGAGAGCTTTTTGGGCAGCCGCTTCTTTTGCCTCTTCTGCAGCCTTGACTGCAAGGGCGGCATTTTCTGCCGATACTCTCTCAACTTCTTTTTCCTCCTCCATCTTTCCGTAGATAAAATAAGAAACAAAGAAGATCGAGACGATAATTCCGACGACTATAATCCGTTTGGACCAAATCGGGAGGGTTCTTTTCTGTTCTTTTTTGTCCTCTCCCTCTTTTTTCTTTTCTTTCCTTTCCTGAGATCTGAAGTAATAAACAAATCCCAGAAAAAGTCCGCTAATCACAACAATTATAGCTAGAAACATGAAAACCATAAGCTCCTCCTTGTTATTTTTTTGCAAAAAATTCTCCCACAAATTTCAGGATCGAATCCATATCAGAAATTCTAATATCCTGAATATTTTTGGTGGCTTGTTTTGTCCAGACTTGAACAGCTTCAAGAACTTGAGCATCGGAGAGACTAGGAAATGCGTTTTTTATCTCCGCCATTCTTGAGAGCCTATTTTCCATCTCAATCTTTTCTGCCTCGCGTTGATATTCCTCGATCTTTATTTTGTCCCGCTCTTTTCGGATGTCTTCCGCCGGTTCAACAACATCAATATTTGCCTTTAGTATTTCAATACCATATGAGTGTTCTGAATACTCCAGCTCTTTTCCAAAAAGTTTTCTTGTTAGGCGAGTTTCAGAACGATATGGATCTCGAAATCGTTTGAGAAGGTTGGCACTTATCTGCTCTCTGCTTTCAATGGCTTTTTCTATATTACCTAAAAGAAGAAACACACCAATGATTTGATCAAGTTCGCTGATGATCCCTTTTTTTATCCCGTCCTCATCAACCTCTGCGAACCTATATGCTGCAATTGCGGAAACTCTATATTGAATTGTTCCCTTGATTATTATAGTTCCTGAGTTTTTAACCTGATAATTTTTGTCGATTGGCAGAGTTTTTAATTCTCTGCTGTACTCATCAACAAACCACCATGGCGGCTTAACGTTGAGCCCTTCTGTATAGGGCTTGTGGATGGGGACAGAATGTCCCATAGCATCTTTTTCGTTTTTTTTCATTCTTCCACTGAAGATACTCCAAGGCAGACCAACGCAAATGTTGCTGACTCTAAATGGCACATTCCAAAGAAAAGCCACCAAAAAAACAACAATTCCAATAGCAATGATAATAACTTCCATTTTTTATTCCTCCATATGTTTTATTTCAGTATATTTTATTGTCAAAGGGCTAAGGCCCTCTATTCTCTCGCCTTATTATCAGCCATCTGATAACTGGTAATACTAGCATATTTTGGAGAAAAAGTCAACTTTTTTCATGGTTTGTAGCTCTTAGTTTGTAGTTCGTAGATATGTTATTTGCTTTATTTGAGCCATAAATACCTCACCCCAGCCCTCTCCTTATAAAGGAGAGGGTGGATACAGCGCTTTATTGCAGCCATAAATACCTCACCCCAGCCCCTGCCTACCGGACAGGCAGGCTCTCCTTATAAATGAAATGGTGGATATTTTCTTTAAATAAGGCAAAATTATGCTACCGCTTGACAAATAGCATATAATTTGATATCATAGACTATATGAAACAGTATATAAAAAATATATGTATATAAAAAGAAAGGCCGAAAAATACCTAGAAAAAACGATTCAGGATAAAAAAATCTTGATGATTTTAGGTGCCAGACAGGTTGGCAAAACTACCCTAATAAAGCATTTTTTGGCTAACAAAAAAGTTACCTTTTTGAATTTAGATATCGAAGTCGATAAAAACAGACTCTTAGCCATCGCTTCTTTGGAACCAGAGCAATCCATGTGGGCGATCGGCAATCCAGATTATCTGGTTATTGATGAAGCCCAAAGATTGAAAAATGTCGGGCAAATTGCCAAGGGTTGGTATGATTCTGAAATCAAGACCAAGATAGTTTTACTAGGCTCGTCTAGCCTTGATCTGATAAATCAATCAGCTGAAAGCTTGACCGGACGTAATGAAAAAATATTTTTATCGCCTCTTTTGTTCACAGAAATATTAGAAAACCAAAAATGGTATTTGCCCAACCTTGGCAAAAAAAAGTTAATCGAAAATTTTGCCAATCAGATGGATTCTTTATTACTAGAGTCCTTGATTTTTGGCAATTATCCGGAAATACTGGAATCATCTGACAGGCAACAATATATATTGAATTTAACATCGGATTATTTGTTGAAAGATATCTTGCAAATCGGACTTATCAAGTCGCCGGATTTGATAAAAAAATTATTAATGCTCTTGGCTTTTCAGGCCGGTTCAGAAGTTTCCATGAATGAAATAGCGCTTAGTTTGGGCATTTCTGTTGTAACAGTCAAAAGATATATTGAACTTCTGGAGGCAACCTATGTTATTTTTCGCTTGCCAGCTTTTAGCACTAACTCGCGAAAAGAAATTTCCAAAAGCCAAAAAATATATTTTTTTGATACCGGAGTTAGGAATGCTCTGCTGAATGAATTTTCTCTCAATCCACTGAGAAGTGATATTGGGCAACTTTGGGAAAACTGGGTTGTAGCTGAAATATATAAGTACAATTTATTAACCGGTCAAAAGAAAAAGATGTATTTTTGGCGCTCAATGGCTAAAAGTGAGGTTGATTTGGTTATAAAAGAAAATGAAAAAATTTCTGCCTATGAAATTAAGTGGAAAAAGAAAAAAATAAATAAAAGAGCTTTTGAAGAAAAATATAAAGTAGAGGTTGGGCTTATTGATAGCGGTGATCCTTTGTTTTTGGAAGATATCTTCAGCTAATTTTTTGGTTTGACACTTTTTTGATAGGATGCTATTATTGGTGAGTAGAGGTTTTCCCCACAACCAATTTATTGGTGTGAGGACATGCAGAAGCAGGTTCGCGCGAGCGAACTTTTTTTAATGAAAATAACAATTAATAAGACAAATAGGACGATTAGGACCTATTAAATAATTTTATGGTTAAGAGAAAAAAACAAGACGAAGAAAATACTTCTGGTTATCCAGGAGATTTTGGCAGTGCCATTTCGGCTCTTTGTGAAGAAAAGGGAATTTCCAAAGACAAGGTAATTGAAACAATCGAAGCGGCTCTTTCAGCGGCCTACAAAAAAGATTATGGAAAGAAAGGACAAAACATCCGTGCGATTTTCAATGAAAGAACTGGAGATACCAAATTCTTTTTGCTCAAAGAAGTTGTGGATGAAACAACTAGGGAATTTGTTAAGGAAGAAGATCTAGAAAAAGACAAAGCCGGAACAGATTCAGAATCTGTCCAAAAAGATGCAAAGATTGTATCAGAAGTTGAAGAAGAAAAATTGCCTCGTTTCAATCCAGAAAGAGATTTGACATTAGATGAAGCTAAGAAGCTTAAAAAAGATGCAGTGATTGGAGATGTGATTGAAATTGCACTTGAATCAAAACAAGATTACGGACGAGTTGCGGCGCAAACTGCCAAGCAAGTAATTATTCAAAGAATCAGAGAGGCCGAAAGAGATTCAATGTATGATGAATACAAGGACAAAGAGGGCGAAGTTTTGAGCGGAGTTATTCAGAGAATCGAAGGCCGCAATGTGATTATTGATTTGGGAAAATCAGTTGGCGTTCTGTTTCCTCAAGAACAAGTCGAATCAGAAAGTTATCGCATTGGGCAAAGACTCAAAGTTTATGTTTATAAAGTTGAGGCTGGTTCAAAGGGCCCCGGCATTACATTGAGCCGAGTTCATCCAGAATTGGTCAGAAAACTTTTTGAATTGGAGGTACCAGAAATTTTTGCCAAAACAGTTGAAATAAAATCAATCGCCAGAGAAGCTGGAGAAAGAACTAAAATTGCTGTTTTCTCCAACGAAGAAGGCATCGATCCGATTGGTTCTTGCGTTGGGCAAAAAGGTACCAGAGTGCAAGCCGTGATTGATGAATTGGGCGGAGAAAAAATTGATATTATTCTTTGGAATGATGATATTGCCAAATTTATTTCAGCAGCACTCAGTCCTGCCAAAGTTTTGAAAGTGGATATAAATGAATCCAAAAAAGATGCAGTGGTCACTGTTCCTGAAGATCAACTTTCATTGGCGATTGGCAAAAGAGGACAGAATGTTCGTTTGGCAGCTAAACTTACCGAATGGAAAATTGATATTGTTGGAGCTAAAGCGGCTACCGAAGAATCTGAAGAAAAAACAGAAGCTATCGAAACAGAAGCTGTAGCGGAAGCTAAAGAAGAAGTAAATCCGCCAGCTGGCGGAGAAGAAGCTGTAGAGGAAAAACCAAAGAAGAAAGCTAAGAAGAAGAAAGAGGCAGAATAATTTTTTTAGTTGTCATTCCGGGCTTGATCCGGAATCTAATCTAATTAGATCCTGAAACAAGTTCAGGATGACAAAATCATTGTTAATTAATAATTTTTAATCGACAGCCGATTTTATCGGATTGTCAAAATAAAAAGTATGTCTATCGAGATATATTCCATTATTGCCGCATTGGCATCGATTGCATTTGCTTTCTATCTTAGTTGGAAAGTGAATAAGTTTCCTGCTGGGGAAGGAAAAATGCTGGAAATTGCCAGCGCTATCAAAGAAGGAGCGAATGCCTTTTTAAAAAGGCAATACACATCTGTAGCCTATGTGGCTGCAGCTATCTTTATCGTTTTGTATTTCTTTTTAGGAAGAAATACGGCGATTGGATTTTTAGTTGGAGCTTTGGCGTCAGCCTTAGCTGGATATATCGGAATGTTTGTAGCTGTCCGAGCTAATGTACGAACAGCTGAGGCGGCTAAATCAGGACTGGAAAAGGCCCTGGAAGTCGCTTTTAAAGGAGGATCGGTAACAGGTCTATTGGTTATTGGTTTGGGACTTTTAGTTGTTGCCGGATTTTATGCAATTACTGGTGATATTAAGGCTTTAATTGGAGTTGGTTTTGGGGGAAGCTTGATTAGTGTTTTTGCGAGACTAGGTGGAGGAATTTTTACCAAAGCCGCTGATGTCGGAGCAGATTTAGTTGGAAAAGTTGAAGCTGGAATTCCAGAAGATGATCCAAGAAATCCAGCTGTTATTGCTGATAATGTTGGAGATAATGTTGGAGATTGTGCCGGAATGGCAGCTGATCTTTTTGAAACATATGCTATCACCGCTATTGCAGCGATGATTCTTGGATCGTTAGCCTTTGCTAATTTTCCCAACGCAGTTCTCTATCCTTTAGCGCTTGGAGCAGTTTCAATCGTAGCTTCGATTTTAGGAATATATTTTGTGAAACTCAACTCAGATGCCAAAAATATTACTGAAAAATCAAGCGGGCAAATTATGTCAGCTTTATACAAGGGCCTAGCTGCTTCTTCAGCCATTGCGCTTATTGCTTTCTATTTTGTGACCAAATATTTAATGACCGGAAACGGAATGTATGATTTTGTAAATATTTATTTGTCAGCTTTTATTGGAATTATTATTACAGCCGGAATGGTGATTATTACTGAATACTACACTTCCAAAAAATTCCGACCTGTAAAGGAAATTGCCAAGGCTTCAAAAACCGGGCATGGTACAAACATCATTATGGGCTTGGCGATGGGAATGGAATCAACAGCCTTGCCAGTTATTTTGATTGTCGTTGGAATTTTGACATCATTTATGCTGTCTGGACTCTATGGCGTGGCTATTGCGGTTATGAGTATGCTTTCCATGGCTGGAATTATTGTGGCAATTGATTCTTTTGGACCAATTACTGACAATGCCGGTGGTATTGCAGAAATGTCGAATCTTGGAGAGGAAACCAGAAAAGTAACTGATGCTTTGGATTCAGTTGGAAATACAACCAAGGCTGTAACCAAAGGTTATGCTATCGCTTCGGCCGGATTGGCTGCCGTAGTCCTTTTTGCATCATATGTGCAAGAATTTGCAAACAAGGGAGTAAGTCTTTCCTTTGATTTGAGCGATGTGAGAGTTTTGGTAGGACTTTTGATTGGAGGTATGATTCCTTATCTTTTTGCTTCAATCAGTATGCGTTCTGTTTCCAAAGCTGCTAGTGCAGTGGTAGAAGAGGTTAGAAGACAATTTAGAGAGATTAAAGGCATTATGGAAGGAACAGCTAAACCTGATTACGCTACAAGCGTGGACATCGTAACCAAGGCGGCTATTCGAGAGATGATTATCCCAGCTTTGATCCCAGTCGTTTTGCCAATTGCCGTTGGTTTCATTTTGGGACCAGAAGCTTTGGGTGGTTTGCTGGTAGGAACAATTATCACTGGAATATTTGTAGCTATTTCTATGACCTCGGGTGGTGGAGCTTGGGACAATGCCAAGAAATATATTGAAGAAGGAAATTTTGGTGGCAAAGGTTCTGACACCCATAAGGCGGCTGTGACTGGAGATACTGTTGGCGATCCGTACAAAGATACAGCCGGACCAGCCATTAATCCAATGATTAAGATTATCAACATCGTAGCCTTGTTAATTGCCGGATTTATCATCTAGGTTAGTTTTTGCATCCTCAGTCAGAGACATTAAATGTTTTTGACTGAGGATCTCTAATTTTAATTAAAAAATTTTCTTTAGTGGCCCTTCGATTTATTTTGTAGAATTATTGTAATGATTTATGACTCGCGTAAGAATTGACAATCTAGTCGGGTTGCGTTCGCGGCCAGTAAATAAAATTTTTTAGTCAAAATTTTCGTTCTACATATAATGAGGGATTATTTAAAATTTTTTGTTTAAAAATAATTTGTTTGTATTTAATAATTAGTAAAGATAATAGTCATGAAAAAATTACCGAAATCAAGAATAGAATTTGAAGTAAGTGTGCCATGGAGCAAATGGGAAAAATATTTGGACCAAGCGGCAGCAGAAGCTTCGCAAGAAATAAAAGTAGATGGTTTTCGTCCTGGCAAAGCACCCCGTCATTTGATTGAACAAAAAGTTGGCAAGGGAGTTTTGTTGAATAATGCAGCCGAAAAAGCAGTCCAAAAAAGTTATGCCGATTTTGTGATCGAACAAAAACTGGAAGTTATTGGTTCACCAAATGTTGAAATTGAAATAATCGAAGAGGGAAAAGATTTGAAATACAAGGCAGTGGCGGCTGTTATTCCTGAAACTACCGTTTCTGAAAAATACAGATCGGAAATCAAGAAAATTAATAAGAAATATTCTGAAAAAAAGATTGAAATAACCGAAGATGAAATAAAATTGGAATTGGAAAAAATAGCCAACAGCCGAGTGAAACTGGTAACAGTTGCCAGGGCCGCCCAGAATAATGATAGTGTGGAAATTGACTTTGAAGTTTTGATGGAAGGTGTTCCAATTGAAAATGGAACCAGCAAAAAGCACCCAATGATATTGGGTCGAGGAGTTTTTATCCCAGGTTTTGAAGAAAATTTGGTTGGAATGAAAGAGGGAGAAAGCAAAGAATTTGAATTGGATTTTCCCAAAGATTATTTCAAAAAAGATTTAGCCGGAAGAAAGGCTACTTTTAAAGTTAAAATGAATTTAGTTCAGGAAAGACAAACGCCTGAAGTTGATGATGACCTGGCCAAATCATTGGGTAAGTTTGAAAATTTGGAAGAATTCAAGAAAAACATCAAGGAAGGTTTGGAGCATGAGGAAGAACATAAACAAGCCGATCAAAAACAACGAGAATATATTGAAAAAATAATTGAAAATTCCAAAACAGAATTACCTGATATTCTGGTTGAAAGAGAGCTGGGGAAGATGCTGGAGGAATTTGAATATCAAATTCAGACTATGGGTATGAATTTGGATCAATATCTGGAAAAATTAGGCAAGAAAAAGGATGATTTGAAAAAAGATTGGATGCCACAAGCCGAAAAAAGAGTAATCTCAGCTTTGGTGCTCAAGGAAATAATTGCACAAGAAGAAATCAAAGTGGAAGCCACTGAAGTGGAAGCTGAAATGAACAAGACTTTGCAATATTACAAAAATGTAAAAGATATGGAAAAAAATATTGACATGGAGAGACTCTACGCTTTTGCCAAAGGAACTTTGGAAAATGAGAAGGTGATGAAGTTTTTTGAAGAACTATAAAGGTCAAAGCCTGTCATATTAAGTGCAATTAAAATATTTTATTAATGGACTTTCGATTGAGTTGCGCGATTACTATATGTCAATGCGACTCATTCTGGTGTTTGTGGCTAAGAAAAATGCGACAGCGTCCGGAATGAAATATTTTAATTGCACTTAATATTTAAATTGTAATTTTAATTTTATGAACAATAAAATTTCAAACCAATATCTCATTCCAACTGTCATTGAAAAAACTTCTTATGGCGAACGCGCCTATGATATTTATTCTCGGCTTCTGAAAGACAGAATCATTTTTTTGGGCGGTCCAATTGATGACGCGGTGGCTAACAGTATTATTGCGCAATTGCTTTTTTTGGATTCGCAAAACGGTAAAGATGATATTAAAATATATATCAATTCTCCAGGCGGGCAAGTAACTTCTTCTTTGGCAATTTATGATACGATGCAATATGTAAAAGCGGATGTAGCAACAATTTGTATCGGTACGACTGCTTCGGCAGCAGCTTTGCTTTTGGCAGCAGGTGCCAAGGGCAAGAGAAGCATTTTGCCAAACGGCGAAGTAATGATTCATCAGGTGATGGGTGGAACTCAAGGACAAGCGACGGACATTGATATTCATGCCAAGCACATTTTGAGCATCAAGAAAAAACTGAATGAAATTATGGCTAAACATACTGGGCAAGGAATTGCTAAAGTAGAAAAAGATGCTGATCGTGATTATTTCATGAGCGCCGAAGAAGCCAAAAAATATGGGATTGTGGATAAGATAATAAAAGCCTAAATTAAAAAACATAAAACCGGATCATCTCCGGTTTTTATTTTGGCAATTTTAAATAACAAATTTTAAATTTTAATTGTCAGCCCAAGGCTGATCCGCCTAGGGCAGAAAATCTATCAAATGACTAAGTTTTAAAACATTTTTCATTAAGAAATTAAAAATTCATTTAGAATTTATAATTTAAAACTTAAAATTATTTAAGTAGCGGTAGTAAGCTTTCGCCAGTCATTTCTTTGGGTTTTTCTATTTCCATAAGTTCCAGAACGGTTGGCGCAATATCACTCAAGAGCCCGAATGTTTTGGTTTCTCCTTGACCATTTTTGCCAATTGATTCCTGCGCTTTTGGTAAATGATTTTCAGAGGTTATAAACCAAAGAGGCACGGGGTTGGTAGTATGTTCTGTATTAATTTCTCCATTGGTTTCCAGAACCTTCTCGGCGTTGCCATGATCAGCAGTAATGAGAAGACAGCCACTTTGCAAAAGGACTGCTGGGATAAGACGGGACAAACAATCATCAACTGTTTCAACTGCTTTAATAACTGCAGCCCCACTGCCAGTGTGTCCAACCATATCAGCATTAGCGTAATTTATTAAAATAAAAGCGTATTTTTTTAGCTCAAGAATGTCGAGGACTTTGGCGGTTATTTCTTTGGCACTCATTGCCGGAGTTTTATCAAAACGATCAATAGCGGGCGATGGAATGAGAATGCGATCTTCTTTTAAAAATGTAGCTTCTTCGCCACCATTAAAAAAATATGTAACATGAGCAAACTTTTCTGTTTCAGCAATTCTAAGTTGGAGCATATTTTTTTGGCTTAGAATTTTCCCTAAAGTTTTACCAATTTCAGTAGGCGGGTAAGCAACATTTACTGGGAGCCCGTCTTCATATTGGGTAAATGTTACAAAATCCAAATTTTTAAGGGCAGTTCTTTTAAATTTCATAAATCCTGGCAAAATGAAAGCTTTGGTAATTTGTTTGGCGCGATCTTCTCGGAAATTAAAGAAAATTACAGAATCATTATCGCAAATGCTACCAACGGGTTCCCCCTCGGGGTCAACTATTGTAGCCGGTTCTAAATATTCATCAAATATTTTTTTGTCATAGGACTCTTGAAGATATTTTATCGGATCAGTTATTTTTATTTCTCCTCCTTTTGTCATGGCGTTGTAGGCTTTTTCAGTTCGATCCCAATTATTATTACGATCCATGGCAAAATATCTTCCGGCCAGAGAGGCTAATTTGATGTTAGAAATGGCAGATATTTTTTTTAAAATTTCTTGGATTATTTTTCTTCCAGCTTCCTGATTACAATCGCGTCCATCCGTAAAAAGATGCAGATATGTTTTTATGTCAGGATAATCCTTGGATAATTCTAGCAAAGCATAGAAATGATCGAGATTAGAGTGAACTGATCCTTCCCCGATCATACCCATCAAATGAAGAGAGGAGTTATTTTTTTTAACATTCTCGAAGGTGTCTAGAAAAACTTTGTTTTTGAAAAATTCACCATTTTGGATGTCTATTGTGATGCGAGGCAGACTTTGGTAACTTGTTTTTCCTGAGCCAATTGTTTTGTGTCCAACCTCAGAATTGCCTGGTTCACCCCAAAACAAACCGACTGAAATTCCAGAAGCTTCCAGTGATAAGTGAGGATAAAAGCTATTTAATTTCTCTATAGTTGGTAAATTAGCGTGGGCAATGGGGTTTCCTTTTTCGTTTTTTTCTATTCCCCAACCATCCAAAATAACCAAAACAACTGGTTTATACATAAAAGTAAGAGTTTTTAATAAATGTTCTTTCTTATTCTAGCATCTGGGGGTTGTTTTGACAAAAGTTGTTGCCTGTAATATCATCTATAAGTAGGTAATTTATATAAACTATCAGTTCACATTGATATTATAATGTAATTTTTATAAAATCCAGCATGACTTATCAATTGAATAGAGAAAAAACATATGGAAATGAGTTTAACGATTCTTATAATCGGATTTTTGGGATTGGTAATAGGGGCATTTCTGGGGTATTATACAAGACAAACTATTGCTAAAAAGCAGCTAAATACAGCGGAAGGCAAGGCTTCCAAGATGATTGAAGAGGCGGAAAAATCGGCTCAAGAGCTTTTGTTGGACGCCAAAAGCAAGGCAGTTAATATTTTAGAGGAAGCTAAGAAGAAAGAACAAGAAAGAGAGAATCAAATAATGAGACTGGAAGAGCGTTTGGATAAAAGGGAAGAAACTCTGGAAAGAAAAATAAATGAAATTGAAAAAGAACAAAATATCTTAAGAAAAAAAGCCGACGAAATCAGACAAATAAGAAAGGAAGCAGAAGAAGCCAGAAGACAAGAATTGAAGAGGCTGGAAAAAATAGCCGGACTTTCAAAAGAAGAGGCTAAAAAGGTGTTGATTCAACTGACTGAAGAAGAAAGTCGGGATCTTTTGGCCAAGAAAATAAAAACGTTGGAAGATGCTGGGTTGGAAGACTTGAACAAAAAAGCCAAGGAAATAATGACGATGGCTATTCAAAAATATGCCGGCTCACACGCGGCTGACGTAACAACTAGCACAATAAGTATTTCTTCGGATGAAGTAAAAGGCAGAATCATCGGAAGAGAAGGACGAAATATAAAAGCCCTGGAAAGACTGACGGGGGTTGAAATTATTGTGGATGATACTCCAGAAGCTATCGTTATTTCCGGTTTTGATCCGATCAGAAGAGAAATTGCCAGAATTACTTTGGAAAAATTAATTGCCGATGGACGAATTCATCCAACCAAAATTGAAGAGGCGGTTGAATTTGCCAAAGGTGAAATCAATAATAAAATTAAAGAAGCTGGGGAAGCGGCGGCTTATGATGTTGGGATTGTTGGACTTGATCCAAAATTGGTTCAAATTTTAGGCAGACTTCGTTATCGAACCAGTTATGGACAAAATGCCCTGTTGCATTCTTTGGAAGTGGCTCATCTTTCCGGAGCCTTGGCGGCTGAATTGGGAGCAGATGTGAACTTGGCCAAGAAAGCGGGACTTTTGCATGACATTGGAAAAGCGATCGACCATGAAGTGCAAGGAACGCATGTGGAAATTGGTATCAAAATATTGCAGAAGTTTGCAATGGGAAAGAATATTATTGATACAATGAAGGCCCATCATGAAGATTATCCTTTTGAAAATCCAGAATCGATGATTGTTGCGGCTGCCGATGCTATTTCAGCTAGTCGCCCAGGAGCCAGAAAGGATACCTTAGAAAATTACTTGAAGCGTTTGGAAGATTTGGAGGACGTGGCTAATTCGTTCGAAGAAGTGGAAAAGACTTACGCTATTCAAGCCGGAAGAGAGATTAGAGTTTTTGTGAAGCCAGATAAGATTGATGACTATGGTTCAATTAAACTATCGCGGGCTATTGCCGACAAAATCGAAAAGGAACTGAAATACCCAGGAGAAATAAAAGTCAATGTTATCAGAGAAACTAGAGCGGTGGAATATGCCAAGTAATCGACGATTGACAATTTACGATTGACGATTGGTAAATTATTTTTTTATGAATGCATGAGAGTAAAAGAATATAACCAAAAAATTTAAATAAATCGTAAATCAAAAATCATAAATCGCAAATTTTCTGTTGTGGATAACTCTCATTTGCTTTATTTCAGCGGAAAAAGTAGAATTTAAGTATAAACAAAAAACATTCTCATTGAGATATTTCTCAAAGGGATTAAGCTAGAAAGGCGGGTGATATTATGGCAGGCAATGTAAACAAAGATGCTTTGGTATCAGAAATTTCTGTTAAAACAGACTTATCGAAAAAGGATGTTGAAGCTGTAATCGATGGTTTCGTGGAAGCTGTAACTAGAACAATTAAAACTGGAAGCAAGGTAACTTTGACTGGTTTTGGAACTTTCAAGATTTCAAAAAGAGCAGCCAGAGAAGGAATCAATCCTCAAACAAAGGCTAAGATTCAGATCCCAGCTATGTCCGTTCCTAAATTTACCGCTGGAAAGTCTTTAAAGGAAGCTGTAAGATAGTTTTGTTTAGCCCTAGGCTAATTTAAAACTGTCTTTTAGTTCTGCTGACAAAGGATTATTCTTTTGTGGCAGAGTCGAAAAGATAGCGACAAAATCCCTTTTGATAGGGATTTTGTTTTGGGAAAAACAAAAGATTAAGGTCTTTATCTAAAAAATACAAACTAAAAACTAAGGAAATGTTGACTAATCTGATTTTAAATTATATCATTACAAATGTAACTTAGAAAAAAAGCGGGGTGTCGTATACCGGTAGTACGAGTGGTTTGGGACCATTTAGACAGGGTTCAATTCCCTGCACCCCGACAAAGGATTGGCGATTTACGATTGTCGATTGTGTAAATTACTTAGATCGTCAATTGACAATTGAAAATTTTCAAGCGAGTATCGTATAGTGGCTATTATAACAGGTTTCCAACCTGTGGAGGGGGGTCCGATTCCCCCTACTCGCTCCACGAAAATAAAATTCCTCTTTTTGAGGGATTTTCTTTTTGCTTGATTAAGGCAGGAGGGAATCGGACGGGCAGGAGCGAGACAAGCCGCCTCGGCGTAGTTAAGTGTCGATGGATGCGAGCAGGCGAGCATTCAGCGCTGCCCAGGGCAAGAAGCGAAGCTTAGCGGAATTCCCCCTACTCGCTCCAAATTAAAAAATCTCCAGAGTATTTCTGGAGATTTTTATTCTATTAAAGTTAAACAAGTCTTAGCGTACGGCTTTGACAATTGCAATCAGAACTACTGCTCCGAGCAAGGCTACTAAAAAACTGTACAGATTGAATCCAGTGACTCCGGTTTTTCCAATAAAACTCATTAGCCATCCGCCCAAGACTGCACCTATAATACCCAGGATGATGTCCAAGACCAAGCCTTCTTTGGTTCCCATGACCATTGAAGCGACCCAGCCTACGATTGCCCCGAAGACAATCCATAAAATGATACTCATATGTTTATTCTAAATTAATTAGATCGGGAGTATGCTTAATATAAACATACCAAGTAGACTACGATGCTTGTTGCTTGCCGGAGAATATTTGTACAAGCTTAACAATTCCCCAAGCTAGAATGGCGTATACAATAATTGCGACTAATGTGGATGGCTCCAAAACTGAAGTTGTTTCTACGCCTTGAGCAAAGCCTCTTCTAAAGATTCCTTCAAAAGGCGCAATGAAAATTCCAGTCAAACCATAAATTGATCCCACAAAAGCACCGCCGACACCCGCTCCTAACAACTTAAGAACTAAACGAAAAACTAAAAGCACTTCTAATATTCCAAAAAGAAAATAAACTAAATATTCAACAGTTTGAAAGTTAGTTGCCTCTATGGGTCTGCCTACAGTCGAGCTATTGTTGGTAGCTTGAGTTGTTGTCGTTTCCTTTATAATTTCTGTCATATTTTTCACCGCCTTTCTATTTTTGTTATTCGCTGGCTGGTGGACAGATTTTTTTGCTCAACATTTTTTATGTGTCGAACCTAAGAATCAAAATCTGTTTTAATTTCGACCTTCTTTAATATTGTCTCTTTTGGCAAGTACTTAATTAGAGACTTTTCCACTAGAACAGTTAAGCTACGCTCTTCAACGATGGCTTGTGCTCGAGCGTGTTTTAGGAGGTCTGAATTAAGAAATAGAGTGACTCGTTGTTTTTTATTAGTTGTCATACTTCAATATTACAACTAGTTGTAGTTGTTGTCAAGTAAACAAAAAATGTCCAAATATCAAAGGCATCTCTGGACAAAAAATAGCTTTGGTGCTAGTGTTTATAATTAATATAGAAACCAAAATCAAAAGCCGAAGGGGGAAATAAAGATGAGAAAAATTTTTTGCGCAGTTCTTTTTATCGTTATGTTTGTTGTTTCGACGTTGGCGTTTGCTGAAGAGAGTAAACAAATCCAAAGTGTTACTGGGGTCGTAAAAAATACCGTGGTAAAAACTGTGGGCGGCGGGAGGGCCATCGGGAGTACCCTGATAAAATTCAAGGACGGCAGAGAGATTGATTTTGATGGTGTTTATCCGTACATCGTCTTCGAAGGCGACAAGGAAGTTAAAATCGTCTATCAGTACTCCGAAGAAAAAGGTGCTCGAGGATTCGTAATTTTGGCGGTCGAATATCAATAGAATAGCCTAAAGGATTGCGTTTGCATTTGCAGCTGCAGTCCTTTTTGTTTGGAAAATTTGCGAGCCTGTGGTATATTCACTATTAAATAGACTAAAAACTATGCCGATAATCGAAATTAAATTGAAAGAAAGAATCATCACTATTTCCTTAAAAGAAAAAGGGAGAGTTTTGGATATGCCTATTTTTCCAGAGCAAGGAGATTTGACAGAAAAGTTAATACTTCTGGTGGATAAAATTATTAAGAAAAATAAACTTCAATTAAAAGATATTCAAAAAATTATAACCAAGAGCGACCTCAAGGAGAACTTTACTTCCTATCGGATTTTAAAAACTATTGAAAAAACCTTTAATTTCTTTAAGTAGCCTGTTTATCTGCTAAGGTTTTATAAAATTTTCTTTAGCAGGTTTTCGGTTTGGTGAGTTGCTTTTGGATGGCATGGCAGCTCTTCTGAATGAGTGCCTATTGGAATTACGCCATTGCACCTTTAAATAAAATTTTACAAAACCTTAGCAGATTATCATATAATATATTATTTGTAGCTGGGTTGTGGATAACTTCGGGAGAAGTGACCCTTCGGAAGGCTGAGATAAGGGAATAAAATTAGACCTATTTTAGGCAAAAAGGCTAGAATAAGCCAAAATAGTCTAAAAATGAAGATTTTTTGGAAAAAATTTGACAAAAAGAGAATTTAATACTTGCTTTTATTTTTATTTAGTGTAGAATGGATCTATGTTTGTCAAGTAGGTGGCAATTGCAAAATTGCCTTTCAAATATATCAACCCGTAAAGGGGAAAAAATTGTTTTTCAAACAAGAGAAATTAAATTAAATATCTTAAATAAAACTATCCATATTGCTTATTTCTTAGAAATTTAACGAAATAAGTAAGGGATGGGTGTTGTTTTTATGTCTAAAGCCCAAAAAGAATTGAAGGTTAAAGATACCTTTAGCTTGCAGTCTTCATTATCCAAAAGAAAATTCTTCAAGCCAGTAAAAATGGTTTCCCTACCTAACTTGATTGAATCCCAACTGGACTCATATAATTGGTTTTTGGAAAATGGATTAAAAGAACTTTTTAAAGAAGTCAACCCCGTGGTTGATTTTACTGGCAAAGACTCTGAACTCTATTTCGAAGATTATTATCTCGATGATCCGAAATATGATGAAATAACCGCTAAGAATAAAAACATCTCCTATGAAGCTCCGCTTCGCTGTAAAGTAAAATTAGTTATCAAAAGCACGGGCGAAATAAAAGAACAAGAAATATATCTTGGTGATTTTCCAATTATGACTGATCGGGGAACTTTCTTGATTAATGGAGTGGAAAGAGTTGTTGTCAGTCAGTTAATCAGAAGTCCGGGTGTATTCTTCACGATGGAATATCAGAAGGGAAAAAAGCTTTTTGGAGCCAAAATTATTCCTAATCGCGGAGCTTGGCTTGAAATTGATACAGACTTTGAAGGAGTTCTATCCGTTAAAATAGATCGCAAGAGAAAAATACCGGTGTCAGCATTACTCCGGGCTTTTGGATATTCCAACGACAAAGATTTATTGGATCTCTTCAAGAATATTGATAATGGAGAAACAAAATATATTCAAAAAACTATTGAGAAAGATATAACCAAAAATCAGGGGGAAGGATATAAGGAAGTTTATAAAAGAATTCGTCCAGGAGATTTGGCCACTGAAGACAATGCCAAACAAATGATTGATTCAATGTTTTTCAATTTTGAAAGATATGACTTTGGTGAAGTCGGACGATACCGACTCAATCAAAGATTGGAATTCGATTTTCCAAATACTGAAGATTATCGAGTTCTCAGAAGAGAAGATTTGGTGGCTATTATTGGAGAAATTATTCGTTTGAATAATGACAAAACTGCCGTGGCTGATGATATTGACCATTTGGGTAACAGAAGAGTGAGAGCCATCGGAGAATTAGTCCAAAATAAATTGCGCGTCGGTTTTGCCAGAATGGTAAGAAATATCAAGGACAGAATGAGCACCTGCGAAATTGATACGGTGGTTCCAGGACAACTCATCAACTCTCGTCCAATTGCGGCCGCTATCAAGGAATTTTTTTCCAGTTCCCAACTTTCTCAGTTCATGGACCAAGTAAATCCGTTGGCGGAATTAGAACACAAAAGAAGACTTTCAGCGATGGGCCCAGGAGGGCTTACTCGTGAAAGAGCTGGATTTGAAGTGCGCGATGTGCATCATTCTCACTATGGAAGAATTTGCCCAGTAGAAACTCCAGAAGGTCCAAATATTGGTTTGGTCGGTCATTTAGCGACCTATGCCAAAATAAATAAATATGGATTTTTAGAAACTCCTTACTTCAAAGTTTACAGAGAGTTAGAAAACACTGAAGAAAAAATATTACATAAATTTTTGGCTGAAAATGAAGATGATTTTAAGGCTGGAACTTTCATTGATGAAAAAATAGCCAAGGCTATTGCCGGTAATAAAAAAATCAAAACGATTAAAATTAAATCTTGGATGAGCGATGAGATTGAATATGTTAATGCTACCCAAGAAGATAGAAAAAATATTGCGCATGCTGGAATCAGATTGGATGAATACGGCAATGTAATGGACAAAATTATTGAAGCTAGGGTAAAGGGTCATGCAGCTGAAATTGAAGCGGAAAAAATTGATTACATTGATGTTTCTTGTAAACAAATGATTTCAGTCGCTACTGCTTTGATTCCATTTTTGGAACACGACGATGCTAACCGAGCTTTGATGGGATCAAACATGCAGAGACAAGCTGTTTCTTGTGTGAAACCAGAATCTCCAGTTGTCGGGACTGGTATTGAAGATAAATCAGCTTCTGATTCAGGACAGGTTGTTAACGCCAAGGAAGGCGGAGAGGTTGTGGAAGTAGACAGTATTCATATTGTAGTAAAAGAAGAAGCCAAAGTTGGATCCAAAAAACCCTACATTCGCAGAGAATATCCTTTGCAGAATTTCGTAAAGTCGAATGCCTTTACTTGTATGAATCAAATTCCTCGTGTGAAAAAGGGCGACATCATAAAAAAAGGAAAGCTCTTGGCCGATGGTGCTTCAACTGACCATGGAGAATTGGCGCTTGGACAAAATATTTTGTTAGCTTTTATTCCTTGGGAAGGATTTAACTATGAAGATGCTATTATCATTTCAGAAAAACTTTTGCAAGACGACAGATACAGCTCAATTCATATTGAAGATTTTTCTATTGATGTTCGTGATACAAAACTTGGACCGGAGGTTGTGACTCGAGATATCCCAAACATCGGAGAAGAAAGACTCAAGAATTTGGACGAAACTGGAATTATCAGAATCGGAGCGGAAGTAAAATCCGGTGATATCCTAGTTGGAAAAATTTCTCCAAAAGGTGAAGGCGATTTGACCTCAGAAGAAAGATTGTTGCGAGCTATTTTTGGAGAAAAATCCCGAGATGTAAAAGACAGCTCACTCTATTTGCCACACGGCGAATACGGAAAGATTGTGGATATAAAAATATTTTCACGCGAACAAGGCGATAAATTGACTACCGGAGTTATACAACAAATTCAAGTTTCAGTAGCCCAACTCAAGAAAATTTCAGTGGGTGATAAATTGGCCGGACGCCATGGAAACAAGGGTGTTATTTCCCGCATTGCTCCAGTTGAAGATATGCCCTATCTTCCAGATGGAACTCCAGTTGATATGATTCTTAACCCATTGGGAGTAGCCAGTCGTATGAATATTGGTCAGATTTTGGAAACCCATTTGGGATGGGCAGCGACCAAGCTTGGATATAAAGCGGCTTCACCAGCCTTGGATGGTGTTTCTGAAAAACAAATCAAAGAAGAACTCATCAAAGCTGATTTGCCTGAAGATGGAAAAGTCAGATTGGTAAATGGAAAAACTGGAGAATATTTTGATAACAAATCTACGGTGGGCGTAATGTATGTAATGAAATTGCATCATTTGGTTGATGATAAGATTCATATGCGCTCTATTGGTCCTTACTCTTTGATTACTCAGCAACCACTTGGGGGAAAAGCTCAATTTGGAGGACAGAGATTTGGAGAAATGGAAGTTTGGGCGTTGGAAGGTTACGGTGCCGCCTACACTTTGCAAGAGATGCTGACAATTAAATCCGATGATGTAATGGGCAGATCAAAAGCCTATGAGTCTATTATTAAAGGTGAAATGATCAAGAGTCCAAACATCCCAACTTCTTTCAATGTTTTGGTTAACGAACTCAAAGGTTTGTCACTCAGCGTTGAACTCGTGGGTGCCAGAAAAGAAGATGATGAAGATGACACCAAAAAAGAAGAAGTGGGAGATACCGCAACGCAAGTTTAAAGTTAAAATTTCTAATTTCTAATTTCTAATTTCTAAACAATTTTCGATGAATTAATTTCTTAATTTAGGAATTAAAGCATTGATTTAAAATTTAAAATTTAGAATTTAAAATTTATATATAATATGGATTCTATAACCAAAGTTAGTGACTTTAATAGTGTAAAAATCAAACTCGCCAGTCCCGAGGAGATTATGGAATGGTCCAACGGAGAAGTGACCCGTCCAGAAACAATCAATTACCGAACTCAACGCTACGAAAAGGATGGACTTTTCTGCGAAAAAATATTCGGACCTTCCAAGGACTGGGAATGTTATTGCGGAAAATACAAGCGAATCAGATATAAAGGTATTGTCTGCGATAAATGCGGAGTGGAAGTTACTCGCTCAAGTGTACGACGCGAAAGAATGGGACACATCCAATTAGCTGTCCCGGTTTCGCATATTTGGTTTTTACGAGGTGTTCCGTCAAAAATCGGAATGGCTTTAGGAATGAGTCCGCAAGAACTGGAAAAGATTATCTACTTCTCCAGCTATATGATTTTGAATGTAGATGAAGAGGAAAGAACCAAGGCCTTGAATCAACTCGATCAGGAATATAAGCTCAAAGTCAAAGAAATCAATAAGCTGGAAGAAGCCGAAAGAAATCAAAAGGTTGAAGATCTCAAAGCAGTTTACCGCAGCACCAAAGATGAACTTAAGGGTTTGGTAAAACTCAAAATTATTTCTGAACTCGAATACTTCAACTTGTCTTCTCGCTATGGACAAGTCTTTTCAGCTGGTATCGGAGCGGAAGCCATCAGGAGGGTTTTGGAAAGCATTAAAATTGAAGAGGAAATCAAAAAACTCAAGAATGATTTGAATGACGAAGAGATTACTGACAAGAAAAAAATACTAAAAAGAATTAAATTATTTCAAGGATTTTTAAAGGCGAAACTCAGATTAGAATGGATGTTGCCAACAATTATCCCAGTTATTCCACCAGATCTCAGACCAATGGTGGCCTTAGATGGAGGACGTTTTGCGACCTCTGATTTGAACGATCTGTATCGTCGAATTATTAACAGAAATAATCGTCTCAAAAAATTAATTGAAATTGGCGCACCGGAAGTTATTACCCGAAATGAAAAAAGAATGTTGCAAGAAGCTGTCGATGCTTTGTTTGATAACAATGCCCGACGCGGACAAGTGAGTGTGGCTGCTTCAACTGGACAAAAGAGAGCACTCAGATCTTTGGCGGATACTTTGAAAGGAAAGCAAGGACGTTTCCGACAAAACCTTTTGGGTAAGCGCGTTGATTATTCTGGACGTAGTGTTATTGTGGTTGGTCCGAAACTCAAAATTTATCAATGCGGAATTCCCAAGAAAATGGCGTTG
Source organism: uncultured Bdellovibrionales bacterium (assembly GCA_964547585.1). Classification (GTDB taxonomy): domain Bacteria; phylum Patescibacteriota; class Minisyncoccia; order Moranbacterales; family UBA2206; genus CAZSCF01. Next base: position 22,794 of record CAZJOI010000002.1, on the reverse strand, counting down.
GAACTTTTTAAGCCATTTATTATCAACAAATTAATTGAAAGAGAAGCCGCTTATAATGTTCGTAGTGCTGGAAAAATGGTAGAAGCTGAAAGCGAAGAATCATACGAAATTTTGGATGAAATTATTTCTCATCACTATGTGATGTTGAATCGTGCTCCAACTTTGCATCGTTTGAGTATTCAAGCTTTCCGTCCAGTTTTGATTGAAGGAAAGGCTATCCAGGTTCATCCAATGGTATGTTCTGCTTTTAATGCGGACTTCGACGGAGATCAGATGGCGGCTCATGTTCCATTGACGGATAAAGCCAGATGGGAAAGTGAAAACTTGATGCTGAGTTCCAGAAATCTTTTGAAACCAGCCAGTGGTGATCCTATCACTACCCCAACTTTGGATATGGTTTTGGGATGTTACTATATTACTCACTCTTTGGACGGAGCTTTGGGTGAAGGAAAAGTTTTCGGTTCATTCAATGAAGCCGTGATGGCCTATGAACTTGGAGTTATTAATATTCAGGCCAAAATCAAAGTTCTGTTTGATGGCAAAATAATTGAAACAACTGTCGGTAGAATCAGACTAAACGAAATTTTGCCAGAACCGCTCAGATTTTTGAACGATGAAATGACCAAAAAGGAACTCAAGGCTTTGGTAGCGAAAGTGATGGAAATTTCCGAACATGAAGTAGCTGTCAAATTTATTGATGACATCAAGAGCTTGGGTTTTGAATTTGTAACCAAATCGGGTATCAGTTGGGGTATGAACGATTTGTCTGTGCCGATTGAAAAACGAGACATCATGAATGCGGCGGAAGAAAAAGTCGAAGTGGTCAAACAACAATACAACATGGGACTTCTGACAGAAGAAGAAAGAAAAACTCGTGTGATTGAAATCTGGAATGATACTAAAAATACCATCACTGATTTAGTACGCGGAGGCATGGACAAAGAAGGTCCGGTATATTCTATGGTTTATTCAAAAGCCAGAGGTTCTGAGTCGGTTGTGGTTCAGATGTCAGGTATGAAAGGTTTGATGGCGGGACCAACTGGAGAAACTATTGAATTGCCGATCAAGAGTTGTTACAAGGAAGGTTTGAATGTATTGGAATATTTCATTTCTACTCATGGAGCGAGAAAAGGTATGGCTGATACCGCTCTTCGAACAGCGACTGCTGGATATTTGACCAGAAGACTAGTTGATGTTTCTCAAGATGTAATTGTTCAAGAAGAAGATTGTAAAGACAAAACCGGAATATATTTATATAAAGAAGATTCTGATAGAATCGGACAAAGTTTTGCCACTCGAATCATCGGTAGAGTTACCTTGGAAGATGTGGCTGATCCACACACGGGAGAAATCATTGTGGAAAAAGGTGCCTTGATCAATAAAGAACAGGGTAATCGAATGGAAAAACTCAATATTCCAAAGGTAAAAATCAGATCAGTGGTAACTTGCAAAACTTCTCGTGGAGTTTGTCAGAAATGTTATGGAGTTGATTTGGGACGAGGCAATTTGGTTCAAATCGGACAAGCCGTTGGAATCGTAGCGGCGCAAGCCATTGGAGAACCGGGAACACAGTTGACTATGCGTACCTTCCATATTGGAGGTATTGCTGGATCTGATATTACTCAAGGCTTGCCACGTGTGGAAGAACTCTTTGAAGCCAGGCCTCCGAAGGGAGAGGCGACGATTGCCAGAATGGAAGGAAAGGTTGTGGAAATCGTCAATGGCGAAAAGATTATTACTATCAATATTGAATCACAAGATAAAAACAAGAAGGTTGAGGAATATCAAGTTTCTGCCGGCAGCACATTGAAAGTCGCCGAAGGAGATTTGGTGGGTAAAGGTTCAAAATTGATTGAAGGAAACATTGAACTTAAGAGTTTATATAAAACTATGGGCTGGGAAGAAGTTCACCGATATATTGTCCGTGAAATTCAGGAAATTTATGCTTTCCAAGGAGAAGGTATCAATGACAAGCACATTGAAGTTATTGTACGTCAAATGCTGAGTCGAATTCTCATCAGTGATTCTGGAGATTCAACTTTGGTTTCAGGTGAAATCGTTGAAAAAGATGAATTTGAAGAAACTAATTCAGCCTTGAAGGCTGAAGGCAAAGAATTGGCTAAGGGCGAAAGAATGCTGATGGGTATTACCAAAGTAGCTCTTTCAACCGAAAGCTTCCTCTCGGCGGCATCTTTTCAAGAAACCGCCAGAGTTCTCATCAATGCCGCTGTGGTTGGCAAAGAGGACAAACTTCGAGGTCTCAAAGAAAATGTCATTATTGGTAAGCTTATCCCAGCTGGAACAGGCTACCGCAAGAAAAACTAAAAAACTTCAGATATACAAAAACCAGCTTTCATGAGGCTGGTTTTTGTTTCGACTAAGTATTGACAACTTCTGTTATTTATGCTACTTTTAGATGTTCTTTAAAAAACAGAAAGAGAGAGAGGGGAGGGGAAAAATATGCAGAATAATGTGTTGCCAGAAAAGAGGAGAGTTTATTCCGTAGATGAAATGAAAATAGAAGTTGATGGAATGAGCAGCATGTTAAATGAACTCAGAAATGAAATAATTCGTTTTAAAGAAATCCCTCAGTTTTTAGAAGTTTTCTCTTATGAGGATATCGAAAAAATGAATCTTGAGGAAAGAGAAATTGCGAAGAATTTGCAAAAAATTACAGAAATAAAGCGGGCTATTCGTTCTGGGTATATTGAACTTCTAACAGACGAATCAATATCGGAAATGTTCAGTGAAACGAAGGAAAGAGTGATTGGCTTGTGGATTTTTATTGAAAGGATGAAGTCAAAGGTTTACGCGATGAATGTTACTTTGGATCAATTTATATTTTACCCAATTTCAACGACGATTTTTTTTATTGGCAGATATCGTTATAGAAGAATGACGGATGGTCTTCAGGCTGCAGATGAATAGGGCACTTTTTTTAAAAGGAGGAATTAAGGTGAATAAAGCAAGGATCATGTATTCAAAGGATACAAATTTGTTTGTGGAGGCCGCAAACTGGGCCATGCTCGGTTTTGGGGTCCTTAGCGGAGACGATGGCTTTCTGACTATTTCAGAAGCTCAGTGTTCCCCAAGGCCACTAAGTGAAGTGCTTGACTTCGCTATGATTAAAAAAATTGAAGATGGTGGTGGGAAGGTCATCGAAAAAAACTGGTGATAGATAGGCCCGTTCAGATATAATTCTGGACGGGCTGTTGTTTTTTAATGCTATAATTAATTTATAAATATAGTTTTAATTTAAAATGAATAATATACTCACAAAAATCCGCAAGGAGTTAAAGCAGAATGCGGATGAAAAAACCAAAAAAAGTGGAGAAAGATTTTTCAAAGAAAAAGTAAAAATGCACGGAGTCAAAAGCGCAACTGTCGGTCAGATTGGCAGAAAATATTTCAAAGAAATAAAAGGCAAAAGCAAAAAAGAAATTTTTGCATTTTGTGAAGAACTTTGGAAATCAGAATATCTGGAAGAATCTTTCATTGCTTGCAACTGGTCATATTCTTTGCATAAAGATTATGCGGAAAAAGATTTTTTGATTTTTGAAAAATGGGTGAAAAAATATATCAATAATTGGGCAGCATGTGATACCTTTTGCAATCACACGGTTGGAGCCTTGGTCGAAAAATTTCCAAGATATTTGATTGATCTCAAAAAATGGACGAAATCCCAAAACCTTTGGGTGCGTCGCGCTTCGGCTGTATCACTGATTGTGCCTGTAAAAAGGGGAAAGTTTTTGCCGGAAGTTTTTGCGATTGCCGATATTTTGCTATGTGATCAGGAAGATATGGTACAAAAGGGCTACGGCTGGCTGTTGAAAGTGGCGAGTCTTGTTCACCAGAAAGAAGTATTCAACTATGTCATGAAAAACAAGGACAAGATGCCCAGAACATCCTTGCGCTATGCCATTGAAAAAATGCCCAAAGATTTGAAAATCAAGGCTATGAAAAGACAATAAAGGTGATTTTTTTGATTAATATTTCAAATTACTTCTTTATTTTAGTGGGTTTTCTGTTTTTTTTATGCTAAAAAATACTTATCCACAGAAGAACTATTGCATAAATAATAAAAGAGTGATAAGATATCACTGTTGTTGTTTTCAGCTACTCAACAAGAAGCGATAAATTTATTTGTGTGAGCATAATAATTTTATCTTTATGCAAATTTATACAAAGCTCGACTTTTCCCTTGCAAATTAACATTTGCAATTTCTCAAAGCCAAACTTTAACCCAGCATTAATTTTTTCTTGTTTTTTTAAATTTGTGTTAAAATAGAAGCACTATGGGGAGAAAAAAGAAATATCTAAATAAAGACGAAGAAAATCTTGAGTCTGATGAAAGAAGGTCCAACATTGCCTCCGATGCCAAGAGAGGGGTGGCAGCGGTTTTTTTGTTTGCCCTGGCTTTGGTTTTGATTTTGGGATTTATCGGCAAAGCCGGAGTTGTTGGAGAGCGTCTGAGCAGCATCTTTGGCCTAGCTATTGGTTGGGTTAAAATGATTTTTCCAATCTTCTTGTTGTTGGCTGGAATAATTTTACTTCTCAGGAAGGAAACATCGTTTTATGTTTCCAAGCTTTTGGGTTTAATTGTTGTTTTGTTGGGGATTTCTGGATTTTTTCATTGGTTTTTTTCTGTGGAAAAAATGGCACAAGTTGCGGAGGAGGGATCAGGTGGAGGATATGTCGGTTTTGGTATAGCACATCTGGCGGTTAAATATTTGGGACAGGCTGGAGGACTCGTAATTATTCTGGCTTTTATTATTTGTGGTTTTATTGTGGCTTTTAATTTTTCAATAATTAATTTTATTGCAAGATTAAAATCAATTGGGAAAAAAGAAGAAGTGGCTGAAGATGAAGAGGCGACGGATGCGGAAATAAAAGAATCAGAGATAATAGAGAAAACAATTCCGGCCAAAGAAGATGAAAAGAACGATGGCAATATTGGAAAAATAGAATTTGTAGAAGGACCGGATAAATTTGAAAGTAATAAAGAAGGGGCAAATTTTTCTCACAAATCATTTTCTCAATCAATAAAGAATACATTTTCAGGCAGAAAAAATTCAGCTGAGAAAAAATCCAAGAATGATCAGGGCGATTGGAAATTGCCGCCAGTGAGTCTTTTGGAAAAAAGTTCCGGTTCAGCTTTCGGTGGAGACACAGAAAAGAACGCCGAAATCATCCAAAGAACTTTGAAAAATTTTGGCATAGACGTGGAAAAGGGTGAGATAAAAGTTGGTCCGGCAGTTACGCAGTATAGCTTTCGCCCGGCCGTAGGCGTTAAAATTTCCAGAATTTTGGCTTTGCAAAACGATTTAGCCTTGGCTATGGCAGTGCATCCAATCAGAATTGAAGCACCAATTCCGGGGAAATCTTTGATTGGCATTGAAGCGCCGAATAAAATCCCAGAAAGGGTGTGTCTCAGAGATGTGGTGGGTAGCAAGGATTTTGTTGGACGCGAATCTGATCTGATGTTAGCTCTGGGAAAAGATGTGAGTGGAAATTATATTCTGGGTAACTTGGAAAAAATGCCACATATGATGATTGCCGGTTCGACCGGAACCGGAAAATCAGTGGCTATCAATTCAATTATTACAACGTTGCTTTATCAAAACTCTCCCAAAAATTTGAAATTTTTGATGATTGATCCAAAAAGAGTTGAACTCTCTTTGTATAATAAGATCCCACATCTTTTGAGTGATGTGATTGTGGATAATAATAAAGTTTTGAATGCTCTTAAATGGGCGGTGGGTGAAATGGAAAGAAGATACAGATTGTTGCAAGAAATTTCATCGCGCGATATCAAATCATATAATGATAAAATTAAAAAAGGAGAGAAAAGAAAGTATCAAAATCCAGAAACAGGAGAAATTATTGAGGAAGAGCTGGAAAGCTTGCCATTTATTGTTATCGTTATTGATGAAGTGGCCGACCTCATGGGCAGTCATGGAAAAATTGTCGAAGGTTCGATTGTAAGACTAGCACAAATGGCCCGTGCTGTTGGAATTCATTTAATCGTTTCCACCCAGAGACCATCCGTAGAAGTTTTGACAGGCCTCATTAAAGCTAACATTACAACTCGAATTGCTTTTCAAGTGGCGACGCAAATAGACTCTCGAACGATTATCGACATGGGTGGAGCGGAGAAACTTTTGGGTAATGGAGATATGCTCTATCTTTCAGCGTCTTCTCCAAAACCAAAAAGAATTCAAGGCGTTTTCATTAGTGAAGCGGAGGTTAAAAAAGTGGTTAAATTTATTTGTAGTCAAAAAATTGATGAGGATGAGGTCCCAAGTGATCTGGATACTGGTTCAGAAGAAGAGGACTCAAAAAGTTTTTCATCTGCTCCACCGCGGGGACTTATGGACTTCAACTCTAGCAGTGATGATGAAGATGAGCTCTTGGAACAAGCCAAGGAAGTTGTGATTCAGGCTAAGAAGGCTTCAGCTTCTCTTCTGCAAAGAAGATTACGGGTGGGCTATGCGAGAGCAGCTAGACTTCTGGATATTATGGAAGACAAAGGAATCGTGGGGCCAGCTGACGGAGCCAAGCCCAGAGAGGTTTATCTGGGAGAAGAAAAGCCGGGTTATGATGATCCGATGTCTGATCAGATAAAAAGAGATAAGTGGCAAATGTAACGGAAATTTTAAATTTTAAATTTTAAATTTTAATTCAATTTTTAATTTCTTAATGTTTAAATAATTTTAAAATTTATTCATTTGGATTTAATTTAAAATTTGAAACTTATAATTTAAAATTGCCGATTGTTATGAATGGTTTTACTAAAAAAAGCATTGGAACTCTTACATTAGGGGAAAAGCTCAGAAAGCTCAGGAGTGACAGAAGAATAAGTCTCACTGATGTTTCCCGTAATACCAACATCCAAGTTAAATATTTGGAATTTATTGAAGGTGGAAATTATGACAAGTTACCAGCGGATGTTTATGCCAAGGGATTTTTAAAAAGTTATGCTGAATTTTTAGGCATCGATGAGAATGCCATGGTTAAGTTATTTGAGAAAGAGAAGGAAATAAAAAAGAACTTGAGACTTTCTAAAAATAAAAAAGAAGAAGGGAAAGACAATTTTAGGTTGTTGAAACCTCTCAAAATTCATTCCTTTGTTTTTACTCCCAAGATTATTGCGGGTACCTTGATTACGGTCTTGGTTTTGGCTGGCTTCATATATTTATATCGAGAGATTGGGTCTTTTGCGAGTGTACCAAGATTAGTTGTTTTGAATCCGCAGCAAAATGCAGTTGTTCAGGGAAGTTCGACTTTGGTCGAAGGCATTACAGACAGGGATGCTAAACTTTCAGTAAATGGCCAACCTGTTTTGGTGAATGATGATGGAAATTTCCGACAGAGTTTAATTTTACAATCAGGCTCGAATATCATTAATATAAAATCCATCAATCGTTTTAAAAAAGAAACTGAAGAAATTATAACGGTCCAAGCTGTCTTCCAAGAAAATATTTCGACTAATGAAAATGAATCAAGTGAGGTGCAAAATGAAAATACTAATCTGCAACCAGGGGGTGTGATTTTGGAAATAAAAGTTGATTCGGGTCCAGTCCAGATCAGTATAGAGGCTGACGGAAATCTAGTTTTTAATGGAACAATTTTAACGGGAGGAATGCAATCTTTTACAGCTAAAGAAAAAATTGTTGTTGATTCCGGAAAAGCTAGTAATACTTTCGTAAAATTTAATGGAAAAGATGTTGGAGCGTTAGGAGAAAAGCCAATCGCTATAAAAGGGGTAACATTTACGAAAGATATGAAATATTAATCTCTCACCCTCGCTTGGCTGACTGATGCAAATAGTAACAATTAATAAATTGAAGAAATTATATGAAAGATGAACAAAACAAAGCAGTTGATACGATTGTCGAACAAATAAAAGATAAATTTGGAGAAGGCGTTATTATGATGCTGGGTAATGTCAAAAGAGTAGATGTTGAATCTATTTCCAGCGGTTCAATTTCCTTGGATATTGCTTTGGGTATCGGTGGAATTCCACGAGGTAGGGTAATTGAGGTCTATGGGCCAGAATCATCTGGGAAAACTACTTTGACTTTGCATGTCATCGCCAATGCCCAAAAAGCAGGAGGCATCGCCGCTTTTATTGATGCTGAGCACGCTTTGGATCCAGAATACGCCAAGAAAATAGGTGTAAATATAAAGGATTTGCTTATTTCCCAGCCAGATAACGGAGAGCAAGCTTTGGATATTGTTGAGACCTTGGTTAACTCAGGAGCCATTAGTGTTATCGTGGTGGATTCTGTAGCGGCCTTGGTACCCAAAGCTGAAATTGAAGGCGATATGGGAGATCAACATATGGGCAGACAAGCGAGACTAATGTCGCAGGCTCTGCGAAAACTTACCGCCATTGTAGCTAAGTCAAATTGTACTGTTATTTTCATCAATCAAATCAGAATGAAAATCGGAATAGTTTTTGGAAATCCAGAAACAACAACCGGAGGAAATGCGCTCAAGTTTTATTCTTCGGTACGTATTGAAGTGAGACGATCAGCTCAAATAAAGAAGGGTGAAGATATTGTGGGTAATCGAGTGAAAGTAAAAATTGTCAAAAATAAAGTAGCACCTCCATTTAAGACGGCCGAGTTTGATATTATGTATAACGAAGGAATTTCTGCTTCCGGCGATCTTTTGGATACCGGAGTGAAGTTGGAAGCGATTGAGAAAAAAGGTAATTCATATTCTTTTGGAGAAATAAAACTAGGTGTCGGACGTGAAGCAGCCAAGGCTGTGATTAAAGCTGATGCAAAAATGGCAAAAGAAATTTCAAAAAAGATTTATGAAAAAATGAAAGAGAAGGAAGAAGTGTCGGAATAGTATTGACTTTTACCTCAGTTAGGTGTATAATTATATTACAGTGATGAAAAAAGCAAAAAGAAGGCGGGTGAATTCCCGTCTTTTTCTTTTTTTATTCCCAAATTTAAGTTTAATTAGTAATTTTTTCCACCCAAGGCTAATCCGCCTCAGGCGGAAATACAAATAATATGGAGGAAGACATCAAAATAGAGGGGGAAGAGGGAGGCTGCAACAGTCCGGATTGTCCGGAATGTCAAAAAAGAGTCGAGCAAATGAAAAAAGAAGAAGAGAGAAATTTTGCTCTTTTGGTAGCACTGGTGCCTGTGATGGTATTCACATTCATTAGCACTGCCGGAATGTTCTAAAAAATAAAAAATATTGGAGTATTTTAGAAAACAATAATTAAGGTAATTATTTACATAATAAAAAAAAATAAATTATTGGAAAAGACTCTAAGTATTTTGAAAAAAATATCTGCCCAAGGCGGATCAGCCTCGGGCTGAAAAACAAAAATAAAACTCTGATTGGCTCAGAGTTTTTTTGTTGGAAGTAGAAGGATCGTTTCGTTGAATCAAGGCAAGAGGACGAGGGAGGTTTTTTAAAATTAATCCTATCAAAACAATGGCTTAAATAGGCGATATTTTTGATATCAAAAATGATTTTTGGTTATCAAAAATAATTTAAATTCATCTGTGGATAACTCGGAAGGAAAATTATTGAGAAAAGCGGCTAAAAAGGATATAATTTAGCTAGAATAAAAGAAATTTTTTTAGTTTTGATATCAAAAATGGTTACTTAATTTTGAATGGGGATTGGGAATGTGATGGAGGAACAAAACAAAATAGAAAAACAATTTATCACCCTCCGCGAAGCGGCCAAAACACTGGGATGCACTCCACAGTATTTAAATATTCTTTCACGTTCTGGCGAGCTCAAAGCCGAAAAGCTGGGCAGGAATTGGTACACGACAAATGAATGGTTGGAGACGTTTGCCGAAGAAAAAAAGACCAAAAAAGAAGAACACAAATTGCAGGCGCAAACAGCAGTGGGCGTAAAAAATATTTCCGTAGGATCAAAAACAAAGGCAGTCTTTTGGGCGGTCTTTTCTTTCGTCCTTCTTTCTGCTTTGGGTGGAGGAATATATTTGGGAGTAATTAACTCAGGTGCCGTATCACCTAAATTCAATCTGCCAAAAATTTCAACCGATAAAATTCTAGAACAGTTGGCTATTCAAAAAACAGCCTCTATTTCTGAAATTACAAATATTTTTTCGAAATTTTTGACAACCGGAATGTTGCTGTTGTTGGGATTTATTTTGGCGGCAGTGTCTTTTTTCTGGCTGGTATATTTTTCCAGAAATATTTTAACTGTTGCAAAAATATTGGTTTCTGATTTTCGTATGGATTGGAATGAAAAAATAAAAGAGAAGGAAAGAAAACGAGAAGGATGGGAAACTAAAAAATTTCAAATAATCACAACTGAAAAATATTCAGTAGAAAATTTTTTTTCAAAAGAAAAAGAAGACAGTGGATTTTTTTCCAAATTTTCCAAAGCGGTCTTGGTGGGCACACTGGCTCTTGGAGTCCTTTTTATTTCTAATGATTTTGCAGACTTCGGTTGGAATGTTCCGCAAAAAATGTTTTCTATTTTTTCACCAGACAAATCAAATCAATTTGGAAAAGTTTTGGGGATTGAAAACAATGACAACAGTTATGCTGAATCAACCACGACTGCAAACAACAATAATCAAGCTGGGCTAACTTACAGTCGAGACTTCAAGGTTATTAATAATCAAGTCTTTTTGAATTTGGAAGAAAATAAGATTGATTCAAATCAAATTGCTTTCCATGCTATCGAAGCCAGGAATATCGATTCCAATTCCATAAATTCCAGAACCATCAAAAACCTATCCATCCGCTCTGAAGATCTCAGTCGTTATCTGACCATCCAACATCTGATTGTGGATGATGAATTGGAAGTTAGCAAATATTTGTCTGTCGGCAATAACGAGCCGGTCAACTTTAGTTTGACCAATGGCGATGGTTTTTTCTCCGGTAATCTGGAAGTTAGCAAAACAATCTATGTAAGTGCAATGGAAGTTGGGGCCACTACGATGACCGGTAATTTGAATATGCAAAACAATATCATCCAGAATATCGGTAATGCCGGCACTGAATTTACCGTAACAGGAGGATTAAACTTAGCCGGGAATCTGGATGTTAACGGATTGATCAATGATATCGCCGGTACGCTGAATTTATCCGGCAACGCTTTAACTGCCAGCGGACTGCTCACTATAACGCCGACTGCGGGTTTAACGGTTAATACCAATGGTTCGCTGATTTTAAACGCTGCCGGACAAAGTGTCACTTTGACTGGCACCTCAACTATTTTCAACACTTCCACTTTTTATTTAAACAATACTGGTGCGATTTCTATTGGTACTCACGGGAGCGAACAAAATATTACTTTTGAAACAGCCAATTTTGATGTTAATTCCACCGGTACAGTCACGATTGATGGCACCAACTTTACTTACACTCCCACCGGAACTTACACTGTTGCTCCCGGTAGCACCTATACTGTC
>CAZJOI010000002.1:3928-11356 GCA_964547585.1 uncultured Bdellovibrionales bacterium | reverse complement strand
GATCTCCATTGATTCCGATGCTTCTGCCACGCTTTCCGGCGCAGGCGTTAATCTCACTTCTGACGGAGCCAACGCCATCACGCTGACTTACGCCAATACCGGTACATTTCAATTGACCGACGGCATCATCCGCTTGGAAGTGGCCGATAATGGCGATGTGGTTTTGGGCGATGACGGCGCCACCACTTTTGTGGATGGTTCGCTCATCACACTCTCTGGCAATACCTTAATTACCGGAACCATCACGGAAACTTTAACCGACAACTCTGCGGATGCATTAGATGTTCAGGAAGGCACGAACAATTACATCAACATCAACACCATCAATAATAATGAAGCGATTCAGTTTGGTAATGTCACCACCAATCCGAGTTACAGCTTTTTAGGAACGGGCACTTTTAGCACTGGTTCTGGATCAATTAGTTTAAATGGTGCGACTACAATTACCGGTGCAAATACATTTTCAGTTGGTACTGGAACGGCAACCTTCGGTGGCAACATCCTCGCTTCCACCGGCAGTCTTAATATCGGCTCTAGTGGTACGAGATTTGGCACTATTTATACAGACAATTTAGATGCGACAAATATTTCCGGAGTCATCGTGACAGGTAGCACATCTTCCAATGATTGGACTATCAATTCTGACAATGCCACAGCTGATACGGAAAATATGAGTTTAGCTTTTGAAAGAGGAACAATCACTCCTAATGCGACTCTCGTATGGGATGCCACTAGTAAAAAGTTTATTTTCAACGGACCACTTGAATTAAGTAGTGGTATCGGGACGGCTAGTTTTCTGGCTCCCGGATTAATCACTGGTCAAGCTGGGTTGACTATTACCGGAGCTGCTATCAATCTTAATGCTTCGTCCAACTTCGCCACCAACATCAACACCGGCACTTCCACCAGCACGGTAGCCATCGGCGGAAATTTAAATACGGTGGCGATTGATTCTTCGGATTGGGATATTACAACTACAGGAGTGGCAACCAATTTTGACAGCTACAACGGACTGGTTATCACAGCCAACACGGGAGTGATTACCACCGGAACTTGGAATGGAACTTCCATTGCTGATGCGAATGTGGATAATAATATTACATTAAATGGTGGAACAATTTCTGGAACTAATAACACTATGACTTTGGGTTCCGACGCCACCGGCGATATTTATTATCGCAACTCATCCGGATATTTAACCAGACTTCCAATTGGAACTTCTGCTCAAGTTCTCCATGGTGGAACTATTCCTGGATATTCAGCTATTGTGGCCGCCGACATTACGGCTGACTCTCTGGACTTCACTGAGTTCAAGGATCTGATGACACTTGATGCCACAACTGATGTTGCGATGGCCGGCAATAATTTTACTTTTTCAGGCACAGGGAATGTGGGGATTGGGACGACGGCACCGGATGTGACTTCCACCTTAGATTTAACTTCCACTTCTAAAGGTTTTCTTCCTCCTCGAATGACTACAGCACAGAAGAATGCTATCGTAACTCCGGCTACGGGTTTAACTATTTTTGATACAACTCTCAATAAATTAAATGTCTACAATGGTACTGCTTGGAAGAATGTTGGTTCGGCGGAAATCGGCGGTGAAATTACTAGTGGCACACTCGGCTCAATTTTGTTCGTAAATCCAGATAGTGTTTTGGCACAAGACAATGCGAATTTATTCTGGGATAACGCCAATCATAGACTCGGCATCGGGACGACTGGACCGGCGGCAAGAATAAGTGTTTTGGGCGTTGATTCTCTTTCGACGAGTTTTGCCGCAAATATTTCGGGCTCAACCGGAACAGGGCTCGTAGTAAGAAACGACGGCAACGTCGGCATCGGGACGACGGATCCCACCCAAAAATTAACAGTCGCCGGCAACATTAATGTCGTGGGAGGTTCATTCATTGATGACGGTACCACTCTTACTGTTCCAGACTATGTCTTTGAACTCGGCTATAATTTATTACCAATCCCTGAACTGGAAGCTTACCTCATGCAAAATTTCCACCTTCCTGGCGTAATATCCCGAGAACAAGTCAAAACTAGTGGTATGAACTATGGGAACATGATAATGTCAATTTTAGAAAAGACCGAAGAGAATACTCTCTACGCGATTGGCAACTACAAAAATACCCAAAATCAGCAGCTTCAAATCAACGGATTTGACAACCAATTCAATGCCATAAACAACGCTTTCCATATCACGGATAGCACAGGAAACCCCGTTTTATTCGGAACTCGTGATACAGAGGCCCTGCGAAATCGTGAGATGATTTTAAGTGCCGACTCCCTAATCTTGGACGGAAATGTTTCCATTATCGGAAATTCTTTAATCATCGGAGGTGTTAATCTTTTGGAAAAAACAAATGAGAATGCGGTGAATATTGGCACGCAAATACAAAACATCGCATTTTTGCAACTAAAAACAGATACAAACATTACAACCATCGCCGAACTCAAATCATTCACAGATGATAATTTATTAATCATCAGCGGAAAATTTGATGAAATAAATCAGGATATAGCCGAAAATCAAGAAAATCTTTCTGGAAAAATTTCCGACCAGCAAGAACAAATTGACAACATTCTCGCCGAGCAAAATACGCTCAATCTTTTGCCATCCAGAATTTCACTAGCGGAAAACCGATTGACCCTGATTGAAAGCGTCCTCAACTATGACAGTGAAAAAAATCTGGTGAACATTCTGGGGAATATCAAAATCACAGGAATGTTGGAAGCGACAAAAATAAAAACGGAAGAACTGGAGGCTAACGGAATTGTTTTGGGAGAAAAAACCATGGGCAAAGGAACCATCCCAGCCGGAGAAACCGAAGTAACGATTGAAACTGATCTCATTGACTCCGATTCCAAGATATATATCACCCCAACCGTCAAGCTGGATGGACGCAACTTGTATGTCAAAGAAACAGACATTGTTGGTGGCACCAGCTTCAAAGTCAAACTGGACGGAGAAACTTCAACTGAAAACATCACTTTCAACTGGTTGATTTTCAAATAAAAAAAGCAGAGCTAATCTTTGCGAATAAAATAAAAAAATGTTAACGACTCGCCTAGCCTTGTTTCAAGGCAAAAAAATTAGAAAAACCATCTTTAATAATGAGTGGTGGTTTTCGGTTATCGATATAGTTGAAGCATTAACTGATAGCGTGAATGCTCGTGATTATTGGTTTAAAATGAAAATAAGAGTAAAAAGTGAAGATGAAATCGAGTTGTCGACAAATTGTCGACAACTGAAATTAGAATCATCGGATGGCAAAAAATACGAAACAGATTGTGCTAATACCGAAGGTGTTTTCCGTATCATTCAATCCATTCCATCTCCCAAGGCCGAGCCATTTAAATTATGGTTAGCTCGAGTAGGTTATGAGAGAGTAAAAGAAATTGAAGATCCGGAGCTGGCAACAAAAAGAACAGTGGCGATTTACAAAGCCAAGGGTTATCCTGATTCCTGGATAGATAAAAGAATGCGCGGCATTGCCGTCCGTCAAACACTTACCGACGAATGGCAAAATCGAGGGATAAAAGAAAAAATTGAATACGAAATTCTGACGGCTGAAATTTCCAAAGCTACTTTTGGCATGACACCGAGCCAGTATAAAAAATTCAAAAATTTAAAAAGAGAAAATTTGCGCGATCACATGGATGATTTGGAACTCATTTTTTCCATGTTGGGCGAAGCTTCCACTACCAGGATTGCCAAAAATAAAGATGCGAGAGGATTTTCTGAAAACAAAAAAGTCGCCAAACTTGGCGGAGAAGTGGCAGGAAACGCGAGGAAAGAATTGGAAAGAAAAAGTGGCAAAAAAATTTCCACCATAAATAATTTTCTTAAAAATAAAATTAAACATTAAAATTGAAAGAAAATAAGGAGCAAAAAGAAAAGATCCCAATGGGCGTTCCGCAAGCCGAAGCAAAGCCGAAACAAAATTTCCTAGACATAGTTTGTCCCTATTGTGGCAGTGAAAAAAACGTCAAACGCGGTACGCGCCAGAAAAAGTTGGAAAAAGTTCAGCTCTATTTGTGCTGTGATTGCAAAAAGACGTTCACTCCCGGATCAACCAAGGGCAAACACTATCCGATGAGCGTAATTTTGGATGCTATGAGTTTGTATTATGTCGGTTTTACATTGGAACAATCTTGCAAATTGGCAAATCAAATCGCAAAGGAAAATTTAATCCCTTGTCATTCCCTTGAAAAAGGGAATCCAGTTTCTATTATCAAGGAAAATATCGGGATTGTGAACGTGCCACCAAGTGCGGACAATATCGTGGGCGGGACGCTACAAGCATCAACATTGAATAATTGGATAAAACAATATGAACCTCTGTGTGCTTTTGCCCGTATGCGTGAATACGCTGTCAAAATGTTTCCGCCGAAAGAAATAATTTCCAGTGCCACTCTGGCACATCGTCAGCTTTACCGTTTCCGCCATCATCGCGCCAAAACTGTGCTGATTATTCGGGAGGATTTCAAGCATAGCCAGTTTTGGCCGCTCAAAGATTTTTTGGATCTGGTGCCGGTTGAGTGTCCGCATCAATATTTTTCGGAAGGGATGCGCGCATCGGAAGCGCCAATAATGTTCAGCAAAACCGAAATGATTGTGCGGGGCAAGCAAAATTTTGCCAACAAAATGGCCAAGTTTGTTTTGCAGTCGGTTTCGGTTGCCAAAGATCGTCACGATGCCTTGCAAAGATTTATGTTGGCTAACGACAGTGTCACGGTGGCCACGGAAGTGCCAGTCTATATTCGTCGGGAAGATTTGGCACATATGCAAAAGCAACTGGGTTTTCGGCTTTTCAAAAAACAAAAAAAAGAAGATAAAAATAAAGAGGTTGAAGAATTTACGATTGAAGATTTGCCCAAGCTCATCACTGGACATATTGATTTTGTGCAGATTAGGAACGGACAAGTTCACCTTTTAGATTACAAGCCGAACGCCGCTAAAGAGCGACCGATTGAACAGCTGACAATTTATGCTTTGGCATTGTCGCGGTTGACGGGTCTCAAAGTTTTCAATTTCAAATGTGCGTGGTTTGATGAAAAAGATTATTTTGAATTTTATCCCCTGCACGTGGTTTACAAGCCGGATCGAAAACGCAGAAGAAAAAATATCAAAACAATCGAAGGGTCTTATCCAATCAACGAAAATGCAAAGCGAATGGATAATATTCGTGCAGTCGCAGGTAGTGAACCTAAATTTGGAAGAGGCGAGGTATTACCTAGTATTGTCACTAATTATCAAAAATCAAAATAAAAATGACTGGATTCCCGCCTTCGCGGGAATGACACATGATATGTATCAGCAAAATTACACTAATTATTATAATAAAAGGGGGACAGGGTACTCGCCACAAAGCGCGGGCAATTTTGGGAATGGGACGAAAAAAGTCGTCAAGCATTTTACTGATCTGGAAGTCTATCAAAAGTCTCTGGAGTCTGCAGTCTTTGCAACCAAAATGACAGCCGGAGTTATAAATTCAACAAAAGAAAATATCGGAGATGGAACAAAAGAATTTATTATTAAAAATATGATAGGTTGCGCCCTTTCCATTCCGCATCTGATTGCCGAAGCTCATTCCCAGCGTTTCGGCACCAGAGAACAAAGTCTGCTAACTTTGGACAAAGTGATGTTGGCTTGCAATAAGATGGTCGCATACTTGGATCAAGTTCGTGACATTTGTGAAACCGGGTTGGCGCTGGATCAATTTGAAGAACAAATAAAAAAATATTTTTTTATTCGTCAAAAAGTTTTGAATTTGCAACGAGTCTGGCGGAAATATATTGAAATTAATAAACAAGAGCAAAAACAGTGATGGCGGTTTCAGCTTGCTTCTAGCGGGATGGAGGAAAAATAAAAATGAAAAATAGAAAAGCTAACCGCCTCAAGCATTATAATTATTCGCAAAATGGAATGTATTTTGTGACCATTTGTACCAAAGATCGGCTGGAATTATTTGGCTCGGTGAAAAATGGAAAAATGGCATTGTCAGAAATTGGAAAAATGGTTGAAGAAGAATGGTTGCGGACACCAATTATACGTAAAAATGTAATATTGAATGAATGCGTAATTATGCCAAATCATGTGCATATGATTATTGAAATTGCGTCCGGTAGAGACGCATTGTTGCCGCAGGGTAGAGACGCATTGCAATGCGTCTCTACGGATATAACGAAATATAAAAATAAATTTGGACCCCAAATAAATAATTTGGCATCTATAATAAGAGGATTTAAAGGCATAACAACGAAACGTATCCATATGTGTGATTCGAATTTCGCCTGGCAACCCCGTTTTTACGATCACATTATCCGCAATGAAACGTCGTTGAATAAAATTAGAGAATATATAATAAAAAATCCAGAAATGTGGGAACGAGACAGAAACAATATGGAGAACGTATGGATATAAATTAAAAAAATCTCCTTTCGGAGATTTTTTTACGCTCGGCCAACATATTCACCTCTTTCTGTATTAACAGTGATTGTATCGCCCTGATTAACAAAGAGGGGAACCGAAATTTTGAGGCCAGTTTGCAGAGTAACCATCTTGCCGCCAGTTGAAACGGTGTTGCCTTTGATTCCGGGTGGAGCTTCAATAACTTCCAAATTAATTTTTACTGGTAGCTCAATATTGATTGGATTGCTGTTGAAATTCAAAACAGAAACTTCTGTTCCATCAATCAGATAATTTACTGCATCGCCCAAGACTTCTGCTGGTAAGGAAAATTGCTCATAGCTTTCCATATCCATAAAAGAATAGGCAGCACCTTCTTTGTAGAGAAATTGAGCTTTGGCTTTGGTAATGTCAGCTTCGGAAACATGTTCTGCGCCTTGGAAAGTTCTTTCCAGAACTGCTCCAGTCAAAAGATTGCGCAAGCGGGTTCTAAGAACCGATCCGGCTCGACCGGTCTTGGAATGTTCCTGATAAAGAACCACATAGGGGTTCTTCTCAAAAATAATATTTTTGCCTGTTTTTATTTCGCTTATTCCTAACATGACTTTATGTCAAACGTCAGAACGTTCAAACGCCAGAACGTAAAGACGTTGAGACGTGCGACGTTAAGACGTTTCTTTATTTTACGACAAATGGTACCAAGGCCATGATGCGGGCCTTCTTGATGGCATTGGCGAGTGTTCTCTGATGTTTGGAACAAGTGCCATGACGTTTTGAAGGATAAATCTTTCCCTGAGAATTCATAAATCTTCGTAGAAGGTAGGCATCTTTGTAGTCAATTTTATCCAGTTTATTTTCGCAAAAAAAACAAAGTTTCTTTTCCATAAAATTATTATTCAGTTAATAAGTTAAAACGGCACGTCAGAAATTTTTACTTCTTCTTGTTCTTCGTCCAAGTTGATGGTAGGAATTTCTTCGGGAGCTGCGGCTTGTTCTGCTGGAGTAGC
>CAZJOI010000002.1:0-3918 GCA_964547585.1 uncultured Bdellovibrionales bacterium | reverse complement strand
CTTGTGGTTTGGAGCCGAGTTGCATATTCTCAGCAATAATTTCGGTAATATAGCGGTCAGTTCCATCTTTGGCAGTATATTTCCGGGTTTCTATTCGACCTTCGATATAGGCTTCCTGACCCTTGGTAAGATATTGTCCGGCAATTTCAGCTAGTCTTCCCCAGAGGATGACATTGTGAAAAGTTGTTTTGTCTTGTCTTTGCCCGCTTTTATCTTTCCAAAAACGATTAGTTGCCATACTGAGAGAGGCAACATTTTGACCTCCAGAAGTTGTACGTATTTCTGGATCACGAGTTAATCTGCCGACGAGAAGGACCTTATTAACGTTCATAGCTTTTCTTGTCCCTCACCATTTTTCGGCTTTCGCCTAAGGCGAGGGTTTTTATTAATAATTAAATTGTTATCAAATAATATTTATATCTCCAAAAATTATTTATTTTATTATTTGCAAATAGCCGAAAAATGGTGAGGGATAAATTAAATGTTTAAGATTTCTTCTAATTTTTTATCAATGTCTTCATTATCGATTTTTTCTGCGGCAGCTTCCTCTTTTGATTTTTCTGCTGGTATTTCTTCTTTCTCAATCTTTTTAATCTGAGGCTCAGAAACTTTTCTGACTGGTTTTTCTTTGACCGGTTGCTGTTGCTGTGGAAAGCCCTTGATTCTTTCTTCTTTGGTCCGCAGTTCCGGAAGTTCATCGGCCTTGCTCATCAGGAATCTCAGGATATTTGGATAGAGAGTGACTTTTCTGATGATAGACTGGATTTTTTCAGTGCTTTCCAATTCGAATCTCTGGGCCACATAGATGCCGTGAGTTTCATGTTTTACTTCATAGGAAAGTTTTCTTTTTTCCTCAGTTTCTTTTTCTTCAAAAACTCCGCCTTCTTCCAAGACGATATTTTTGAGATCTTCTTTTATTTTTGGCAGATCTGCTTCTTTCGAAACACCAACCAAATAAAACAGCTCGTACTTCATAGTGATTTTTTCTAGATTAATTAAACTTTTATTCAATGTTATTAATCCGCCCAAGGCGGATTTGTTTTTTATACCCAAATCAAATATTTGGGCAAAAAACAAAAATCCCCAAGAAAGCTCCGCCTGTATTCGCTATGCTTCATGCATTGCGGACAGGCTTTCCTTGCGGATCTGTATTTTCCTATCCTCTCGACTAGGCTCGAGGCGGGAAAATCATGGGCTTTCTGAATTGTTTTTAGCTTAGCATTAAAGAAAAAAAGAGTCAAATTCTACACTTTAAATTCAACCACTTCCCCATCGTGCATAATGTATTCCTTGCCGACGGTTTTTACGATGCCTAGTTCTTTGGCTTTGCCCCAAGAGCCGATTCCCAGAAGCTTATCCCACATAATGACATCGGCGCGGATGAATTTTTCTTGGAAATCAGTGTGAATGGCAGCACCGGCTTCAGGTGCGGTTGAATCTTTTTTAATTGTCCAAGCTCGCGATTCATCTTCTCCTGTGGTCAAAAATGTAATGAGGCCCAAAATTTCATAGGCTTTGATTATCAGGTTATCGATAGATGATTTGATTTCCATTTCCTTGGCTTCTTCTGCAGACATTTCCAAAAGCTCTTCCTCAATTTTAATGTCCAGCTTAACATGATTTCTTTTTTCCAAATCATCAGGCAATTTTTCATTTACATCGGCAACGTTGTAAACATACAGAAATGGTTTCATGGTCAAAAGCGAAAGTTCGCGGACAATAATTTTGGTATTTTCATCTTGCATGTCCAGAGCTGTCTCGTTGGCCAACTTTCCAGCTTCCAAATTTTTTTGAATTTTTTCCAAAACTTCCAATTGTTCGGCTGCACCTCCGCCTGCAGCGCTATGCACAGCATTGCGGGCACGGTTTTTTTCGCCACGCTTGTCTTTTTCCAATCTGAATTTAACTTTGCTGATGGTTTCCAAATCGGCCAGCATTAATTCGGAATTAATAATTTCAATATCTCTCCCGGGGTCAATAGTGTTATAAACATGAGTTATCTCTCCGCTCAAGGCGGACCCACCTAGGGCGGGAAAAACTCTGACGACTTGAGCGATGGCGTCTGTTTCGCGGATGGTAGCTAGAAATTTATTGCCTAAGCCTTCGCCAGTCGAAGCACCTTTAACAAGGCCGGCAATGTCCACAAATTCCACAAAAGCCGGAACTATCTTTTTGGACTTGGACATTTCAGCTAGTTTTTGTAGACGTTCATCAGGCACCTTAACAATGCCCACAGTGGGCTCGATGGTGCAAAAGGGGTAATTATTAATATCTACCGCCACGCGAGTCAGAGCCTTAAAAAGGGTGCTTTTCCCCACATTTGGCAGTCCAACAATACCTATTTTCATGGTTAAATTGCTAAATAATTAAATGGTTGAATTGAAACTCTTTCAATGATAAGATAAGTTTAGCAATTTAGCAATGTAACAATTTAACAATAAAAGAATATGGAAAAAAGTATTTTTAAGGCCTATGATGTTCGCGGAATTTATCCTTCTGAAATTAACGAGCAGGACGTTTATAATATTGCCAAAGCTTATTGCGAATTTGTGAAACCTAGTGAGGTTGTCATTGGATCAGATGTGCGTCTTTCTTCGCCCTCTCTCAAAAAAGCCGCTATTAAAGCGGTAACGGATCAGGGAATAAGAGTTATTGATGTGGGAGAAATTTCCACCGATATGCTCTATTTTTCGGTGGCTAATTATGGTTATGCCGGTGGATTTTCCCTTACGGCTTCGCATAATCCCAAGGAATATAATGGCTTGAAATTTGTCCGTGAAGAATCGCGACCCATTTCATCTGACACTGGACTTTTTGAGATCAGAGATATCGCACTTTCTTATCCTGCTAAGGTTGAACCTTTTTTTGAAGGTTCAACCTTAGCAAGCTTGGTTGAGAAAAAAGAGATCATGGCTGATTATATTGCCAAAATAAAATCGTTTGCTGATTTTTCCAAGTTCAAAAAGTTTAAAGTTGTAGCTAACCCAAACTTTGGAGTTGGAGGCAGAGCCATGGATAAACTATTAGAAGGCGTGGATATTGATATCGTGAAATTAAATTGGGAATCGGACGGTAATTTTCCCAAGGGTCGACCAGATCCACTGATCCCAGAGAATAGAGAGGAGATTGCTAGGTTGGTAGTGGAAAGCGGAGCTGATTTTGGAGTAGCTTGGGATGCGGACGCTGATCGCTGTTTTTTCTTTACGGAAAAAGGGGAGTTTATTGAAGGCTATTTTATTACAGCTCTTTTGGGTGGAATATTCTTACAACGAAACACCGGTGCCACTATTCTACATGATCCAAGGCTTATTTGGGCCATTAGAGATGTTGCTTTGGAAAATGGAGGCAAGGACATTATTAATAAATCTGGACATGCTTTCATCAAGGAAAGAATGAGAAAAGACGATGTTGTTTTTGGTGGAGAAATGAGTGCCCATTACTATTTCAAAGATTATTTCTATTGTGACAATGGACTCATTCCTTTTGTAATGATGTTGGAATTTCTTTCGACTCAGGAAAAAACACTTTCAGAAATTATGACTGAAATGTTTTGGAATAAATACTTCGTGAGTGGTGAAATTAATAGTGAAGTATCGGATGTAAAATCAAAAATATCAGAGGCCAAGGAAAAATATGCTCAGAAAGCGGAGAGTGTTGATGAAATAGACGGAGTTTCCATTGAATATGCTGGTTGGCGATTTAATCTGCGAGGATCAAATACCGAGCCTGTCATTCGCTTGAACGTCGAAGCCAAATCAAAAGAATTGATGGAAGAAAAGAGGGATGAATTGCTGAGTCTTATTAGAGGGTAGCAAGATAAAAAGGCTCTAAATTCCGTAGTCACAAAAACCGTCAACAACGACGGTTTTTTTCTTGCATACAAAACCAAAAAATATGATATAATAAAAACAAGTTTGC
>CAZJOI010000001.1:164928-175741 GCA_964547585.1 uncultured Bdellovibrionales bacterium | reverse complement strand
GATTTTCTCATTTAATCCAAGTAAATAACTATAAATGATAAAACTAAAGCGGTTTCTAATAAATTTATTTTTTTCTAAACGAAGAGCTATGGTGGAAAGAGAGTCCCCCTCATTGATGACAAAAAATTTTTTAGATGAATCAGTTGAGGGAGGTGATAGAGAAAGATAAAAATAGAGAACTAAGACAAAAATAAAAACTAAAAAAATAGCGAGGAATCCAATTTTAAATTTCATTGAAAAGAGCTCGACGATAAGTATCAGTCTCGTGATGGTGAATGAAAATACGACCACAGCGACAGGTAACCGTTGTCTGACCACGAACTACTTTTCTCTGACCTTTGGAAAGCTCTTCGCCACAGCCAACACAACGACCTTGAGACAATAACCAAGCCTGAATGGGAGAAATTAGATTTTTAAACATATTTTTTCAGCCAAAGGCTGACTAAAAATTAATAACCCGATTTAGAATGATAGCAGCTGACATAGAATCAATTTCTTGTTGATAATTTTTTACTCTTTTTTTATTTTTAAGAAAAAGATTATCAGCTTCAATTGTCGAAACCGCTTCTTCAACTGTTTCGATAGGTAATTTTACCACGCGGGAAAGCTTTTCAATAAATTTTTTGGTCATTTCACTTATTTTCCCCTCTGAGAGACCGACATAGACTTTGTTGATCTTATTTTCAACAATAATTTGATTGATTTTTTCAAAAATTTTATTATCATTTTTAACCATAGGTAAGGTAAAGATAATGTTTCTCAGCGAATAAGCTAGACCGATTCTTTTGGTACCAAAGTCAATCGCTAGATAATTCATGTGTTATCGACAAGACGAGCCTTGATAATTAAACGACGTAAATAGGTGCCTGGAGGCGAACAGGTAATTAAGGTCAAATAGCGATCATCAAAACGCTGTTCCAAAACCGAAAGATCGGTGGGCTGGACTTCAAACATTTCTTCAACTAAATACTTATACTGAATTTGATCGTAGCTGACGAAAACTTCATCGCCCTGCTTAAGTCTGTAAAGAGTCGAAAAAATAGTGAGATAAGACTCGGGATTGAAAAATTGGGGCAAAACCGAATGACCAAAAATAACGGGCGAACCGTACTGACCAGGCAGAGCCGTTTTAGGGTAATGAATGAGACTTTTCTTTAAATCAGTGCTACCAAAAATCACCTCGGCATCTTTTATTTTAAGTTTTGGAATAGAAACATAATATGAAGACAGAGAATAATTTGGTAAAGAAGAAGAGACACTTTGACTCTGATCACTCTCAAACCAATTTGAGAGCTGGGTATAATCGGTGTTTAGATCACCCAAAACTGAGCCTGAAAGATTGTAAAACTGAGGAGAAAGAGGGTTTAAAATCTGGTTAAATTTAGTGGAATAGCCAAATTGAAATTGAAGGATGGGTAAAATAGCGGATAAAAACAACAATATCCCAGTAAAAAGGAAAAAAGAGGCAAATATTTTTTTGTGTCGAGGAGATAGAGTCTTTTTTTTTCGACTGATTTTTGGAGGACTTTTGACATAAAGATAGCTCATTTTAAAATTTGGAGATTATAGTAATTTTATCGGCTGAAGGAGGTAGCCTTTTTAGAAAAGAAAAGATAGAAGGAATAATTTTTATTTCCCGACCATAAACGTGAGGCTGAGAATCAACAATCCTTTCAGCTTTAGAAAATTCCTTCCCCGACAACTGGGCCCGAAGACGACTAGCGTCAATTTTGGGTAAGGTTTTACCGATGACGGTAAGTTTTCCGGTTGATTTTTGAGAAGTATTTTTGATCGCTGAAAAAGAAAAAGAGAAATCAGAAGGAGAAGCAACAGACTCTAAAAATTTTTGGTCGCCTGCAAGTAAAGTTTTGATAATAATATCTTTTTTCTGGGAATTAATTTGCAAAAGAGAAATTGTTAAATTAGCCTTAACCTCCAAAGTCTGGGCTTCTTCACCAACTTCTC
Source organism: uncultured Bdellovibrionales bacterium (assembly GCA_964547585.1). GTDB lineage: Bacteria > Patescibacteriota > Minisyncoccia > Moranbacterales > UBA2206 > CAZSCF01. Next base: position 173,776 of record CAZJOI010000001.1, on the reverse strand, counting down.
GGCTAAAAACGAGCTGTTTTTTATCAATAAAAAGAGTATCTTTTAATAAATCTTGATAGCTACTGTCACCGCTAATTTTTTGGGAAATTTGATCTTCGAGAGAAGACTCAACCATTTTGGTTAATTTATTCTTATCGTCAGCACTAACAACCTGAATTTGACGACGAGTACCTCCACTAAAAGAGTCATTAACTTTGGCAAGGAGATTGGTATCATCTTTAAAACTTAAAAGAGTGTCTTTATTAAGATTAAATTCAGAACCGATATCACTGGCGATAGCGTTGGCTTTTGTTTGACCCATTGTAATTGTCCCCGAGCCTAAATTAAAAGAAGAGGCGGGAACCTGGACTGAAGTTAAAAGTTCATATTTTTTACCAGAATTATCAGTCATAATAGTCCCTTTGGAAATATTTTGAATTTTGTCGGCTTTATTATAAATGGTAATTTCGCCCTTGGCCTTGTCTCCTGTTTCTTTTTGACCAGTCGTTGAAAGAGATTCAGAGAAATTAATTTCTAAAGTCTTTTTGTCAGCGGGGAGAAGAGTATTTGAAATTGAATTAGCACTTGAATCAAGAGTTAAATCAAAAACTTTATTTATCTCAATAGGATTAAAATTTATAGTAATTTCAGCCTTTATTAAAAAGAAAGGAATTAAAATTAAAAGTGGAGACAGAGCCAGCGGAAACAATAACCAAAGATTAAAATTTAAATGAGGAAGCTTTAGGGCGGGAAAAGAAAAAGTAGGAAGAGAAATTTTTGTCTTAGCTTTAGGCTCACTTGGCTCGACGTTTTCAGAAAAACCTAAATCTTCGGGAGCAACTTCGTTTTCAAGAAAAATAGTTTCAGATTCAACCATATTTTCTTCTTTGACGGGCTCAGGTGGTGGAGTTTCGAGTTTAGTTTCAACCGGATTATTACCAATTTGGGAAGAAACGGTTTGACTGTAAAGACTAAATAATTCTTCAGGTTCGAAAGCGGTGACATCAGGTAAATGAAGAAAGGTTTCAATATTTTTTTTGCCAACCCAAGAGTAATTTTTTAAATCATCAATAATAGATGGACCCAAGTTGCCAAAAATTAAAATTCTCGGTGGCAAAGCCGATTCTAGCTGTAGAGTCAAAAGAGCATTTTCCAGATCTTCGGGAGAAAATTCATGTATTAGAGGTTGGCTTAATCTTTTTTTAACTTCTCCAAGATAGACCAAAGATAATGAAAATTCTTTTTTCCCGAGATGAACAAGGATAAAACTGGGAGGAAAAGAATCGTTTTTATTGACCGATTCGATAAAAGCTTCGTCGTTACTAATAAAACCGAGAGGTTTGAGTTTGAGCGAATGACAGAGACTTTCGAGTAGTTTTAGATTTTCGGAAAAAATTTTACCATCGTTGCCAATCCAGCTCGGAGGCAAAATAAAAGCACTAGATTCAGGCTCTTGCTCGGGCTCTAAAAGAGCTTTTTCAGCGGCAGCAGATAAGGAAATATCAACTGAATGGAGAAAAGAGTCGGGGTTATCAGGAAGCCACTCAGTTTCAGGACCGAGAGACACTAAGGTGTGGGGATTGTCCCCCTTAATCAAGCCAACCGTGACGGCCTGGGTAGTAATAGAAATGAGCCAATAATAGGAGACCTCCATTACTTAAGAATAGCATAAATCCGACGCTTGCCACTACCCGCCGATTCTTCTTTTTGAATCTCGAAAATTCCGAGTTTACCAGTATTATCAACGTGAGGACCAGTACAAACTTCACGGGAAAAATAATTGGCTGAATCCCCGACGGTATAGACAGTGACAATTTCTGGATACTTTGCGCCAAAAAAAGCGAGAGCTCCTGATTTTTGAGCATCAACAAATTTCATTGACTGAAAAGAAACCGGTAATTTTAAATTTATTTGATCGTTGATAATTTTCTCAATTGATTTTAGTTCAATATCCGTCACTTTACTGGAATGAGTAAAATCGAAACGAAGCCTTTCGGCAGTAATATTTGACCCTGATTGCTCGACATGATTGCCGAGAACTTTTCGCAGGGTGGCATGCAATAGATGAGTGGCGGTGTGATATTTAGTAATAATCTCACTGTGGTCGGCAAGACCTGATTTAAATTTTCCGGCAGATAATGTTTGTGATTGTTTTTGATGTTCGTCTTTTAGACGATTAAATTCAACCAAATCTAGGGATAAATTGTTCTTTTTTAATTCTTCAGCAATCATTTCCACTGGAAAACCAAAGGATTGGTAAAGATCAAAAGCCTCTTTACCGGAAACACTTTTCTGGCGATCGATTAGTTTAGTAATTTCATTGAGACCTTTATTTAGAGTGCGACGAAATTTTATTTCTTCATTATCTAAAATCTCTAATATTTTATTTTTATTGAGATCTAATTCTGGATAAACACCAGCATAATTGTCTTGATTGTCTAAAACGGCGAGGCCAATAGTTTTTAAGAAATTATTTTCAATTCCGATTAGCTTTCCTTGACGAATAGCTCGGCGAATAAGACGACGAAGGACATAACCAGCTTCTTTATTACTCGGTTCAACTCCATCGGCGATGATAAAAACGGCGGCTCGAATATGATCGGCGATGATACGCATAGGAACTAAATTTTCGGAATATTTTTTTCTTGAAATTTCTTCAATTTTTTTAATGATTGGCTGCCAAATATCGGTTAAATAATTATCTGAAAGACCAGATAAAACAGTAGTGGTTCGCTCTACTCCCATACCGGTGTCGATATTGTTTTGAATTAGTTTTTCATATTTACCCTGATCATTTTTGAAAAATTGAATTAAGACATCGTTCCAAATTTCTACCCAACGATTATCTTTTGAGTCAAAGTCTTTAGGAATAGGATCGGGGCCAGTCCAGTAAAACATCTCTGTGTCAGCCCCACAGGGACCCGTAATACCGGGAGGACCCCACCAGTTATTTTCTTTTGGAAGCTTGGCAATTCTTTTTTCTGTCATTCCTAAATCTCTCCAAGTGGCATATGCCTCTTCATCAAAAGGTGAATCAGAATCGCCCGCGAAAACCGAAACTGCAATTCTATTTTTATCCAAGCCCAGCCATTCTGGAGAAGTCAAAAATTCCCAACTCATCTGAATTGATTCTTTTTTAAAATAGTCTCCCAGCGACCAATTGCCCATCATTTCAAAAAACGTATGATGATTGGCATCACCCACTTCATCAATATCTCCAGTTCGTACACATTTTTGGATATCAGTTAGCTTGTTTCCCGCTGGATGTTTTTCGCCCAAAAGATAGGGCACCAAAGGATGCATTCCGGCTGTCGTGAAAAGCACAGATGGATCATTTTCAGGAATCAAAGAAGCTGAAGGGATAATAGTATGCCCCTTTGATTTGAAAAAATCCAAATATTTCTGCCTTAGTTCTCTTGAAGTCATGCTTTTAAAATAATTTCGGTCTTTGTTTTATTTCTGGTAGCGGAGTAGCGTTTTTTATTTCTTTTTTTTCATCCCCGTCTTCTTCTGTTTTTTGATTTTCCTTTATACCATTGAATCCTAACTTCTCTTTAATATCTCTATAAACTGAATCTCTGAAAAATCCCTTCGAACCCTTTAATCCACTTCTTCGTAGTTCCATTATAGCCTCCCTCAGTCCAAGCCTTCCATCATTAAGTTTTTTTTCTAATAAATATAAATTGCTTTTTTGGCTAGAATTTAGTTTAATTTCGTATTCCTCTATATATGGCTCCAGAATCGAATTAAATCTTGATAGCATATGTTTTTTGTAAAAAATTAAAAATTATAACGTATTCATTTTCTTCTTGAGGGTTTTTATCTCATTAGCCATCATCATCGCCTTTTGATCGATCCCTTGAATGGTTTTTTCTTTAACCTGAATTTCCATTTTAATTCTATCCCCCTCTTTTCTCAAACTTCTTATTTCCGCCTCCAAGTTTATTTTCCCGCTCAGAATTTTCTTATAGTCCCCGTCTTTCATAATCATTTCTCTTTGAATGTCATTTCTTTGTCGTGTTTTATCTTGACTACTGTTATTGGCTTGATACATAACTTTATTTTAATTTATTATTTGGCATTATATCATATTTTTTCTTTTTATGCTAAAATAGAGTTGGAATTATGCCATAGACTGAAAATACTAAATACTAAATACTAAATACTAAGATGCCTTGTCATAAATGTGCTTGGTGCTGTAAAAACTTGAATTGGTTTTTCCGCCTCTATATCACTCTCTCAACCAGACAAATAATGTTCCAGCGTAATTGTAAATTCCTTAACGAAAAAAATACTTGCAGCATATACAAAAAAAGACCCGCTTGGTGTCGCAGGTTCTTTTGTGAAGATTTCATTAACAGTGGAAAATTTTAAAATATCCCTGAAAACTTATTTTTCAAATAAATCACTGTTCTTTTTTGCCTGATCTGGTTGAAGCACATTTTTAGCTCCAATATTTTTTTGGTAACTTTGCATCCTCTTGTCAATATTTGCAATTTCTGAATTGGGTATATTGGCTATAATTTCTTCACTTGTTTTTATTGAAAACCACCCCAGAACCAAGCTGAGTGTTATAATAAAAACAAAGGCAATAAAACTTGATAATTTTTGCTTAATGTCAAAATCAACACGAATCATTCTTTTTGTTTTTTATTTTTATTTAAAAGATTTCGCAGCCCTGGCAAATCAATCTCCGTTTTTTTTCTTTGGGGCTTAAACTTTTTTGGTTCAATGTGTGATAACTGAGAAAGTGTCATTGGTTTTTCTTTTGAAAAATGCACCGATCTTTCAAAGGTATCTGTATTTTTATTTTCTTCATATTTATCTCCAGTGACATTCTTTTTTTCTTGAGGTAATGTTTTTTTAATCCCATTATTTCTGGATATAGCCATCATTCTCTGATAATCTTTGAGGCATTCCTTGCAAAAGGCTGGCCGATTTGGGTCCGGTTTGAAGGGAACCTGAATTTTTTCTTCACAAGTGCTGCAAACAGTGTCATAAAGAATTTTCTCTTCCTTAGGAACACGGACTGGGTTTGTAACCCTTTCTTCTTTTGCCAAAACTTTTTCTTCCCTAGGCTCAACTTTAACAATATTCTTTTTGATGATTTGAGGAACAGTATTAATAATTGTCTGAGACGCAATAAATTCATCCTCATTTTTGATATCAGCTTGCCCTTCCTCTCTGATAATTTCCATCCCGCTCCAACGAGAAATTCGATCTTCAACTTCCGCTCTTGTTTTTCCATATCTTTCACGTGAACTAGCAATGACCTTGTCTGCATTTTTTCCCGTATCACTAAGGTCTATGGGAGGCAAAACAGTTGCTGAAAAAGCATCTCCAGCGATTCCATCAATCATTAATTTCAAATAAACATTAAACTTGGTTAAGTTAACAATGTCATTCATCATAAAAACCGGCTCAAATTCTTTTTCCAAATGTTCAGCATCCTCAGCTCCAACTCTAAAAGAAACTAATGTTCCCACATTTCCAAAGACGGCATCCCGCACAGTCGAATTTCCATCAAAAATAAGCTGATTAATGTACTGATGGGCTAAAATCAAATTCAAGCGATATTTTCTGGCTTCTGACAAAATATTGGCAAAAGATTCAGTAGCAAAGTTTTGAAATTCATCTACATAGAGATAAAAATCTTTTCTTTGTTCTTCAATAATATCTACTCTCTCCATAGCAGCTAGTTGGATTTTTGTTACCAACATTCCACCCAAAAGCCGCATCGCATCTTCTCCAATTCTTCCTTTGGAAAGATTAACAATCATAATTTTTTTGCTGTTCATTATATCAAACAAGTCAATACTGGATTTCGGTTGTCCAACGATATGGCGAATAACAGCTGAAGAAAGAAACTGTCCAACTTTATTTTGAATAGCCGCTACTGCTTCTTTCCTGAATTTATCTTCCCATTTATCAAATTCATTGATCCAAAAAGACTTCACAACTGGATCTTTAATTTTTGGATAAACGCGCTTCCGAAAATCTTTGTCCGACATCATACGATTAACACCCAGCATAGTCGACCCAGGATAATCCAAGAGAGCTAAAATAGTATTATTCAGGATATATTCCATACGAGCACTCCAAACATCCGGCCAGATTTTTTTGAATACGCCCATCATTCCGGAAGCTACCAAGTTTTTCTTGTCTTCAGAAACCGCTTCCAAAATATTAAAAGCGATTGGAAAATCAGAATCCGCTGGATTAAAATAAACCACGTCATTTATTCTATTAGCTGGGATAGCCTTCAATAATTTCTCCGCTGCTTCTCCGTGCGGGTCAACAAAACAAACCCCATTGCCACTGCGGATATCTTGGATGGCCATATTTTCCAAGAGATTGGTTTTCCCCATACCAGTCTTTCCGATCACATACATATGACGACGTCTGTCATCCTTTTTGATTCCAAAAACTCTCTCTTGGTTGCGAAAATTAGTTTTAGCAAAAAAATTAATTTCACTCATTTTAATTTATTAAAATGGGTGAAATTATCCCGAGCAAAGTCGAGGGATCTCCCAATCGCCATAGCTCAAAATAATTTCAACTTCTATAATTATAATTTAATAAACTTCTTAACCACAAACTATAAACTAACTATGTTATTGTATTGGTAAATTATATGGCGCAGTGCCCGTTTTGGCTCCCACACGAGAGAATGATGGAGCCTTAACACCCATATCTGGAAAATGATAGACTGTCGCTAACTCGGAGGTTGAAAGCACAAACTTTACCCCATCAGGATCCCTGTCTCTGTAGCGCCTATAAATTTTTCTCTTTCTGTAATTAGCTCTTTTATCAACAGAAACATAATAAGCAAAAGTCTTGGAAATATTATTCGGCTTAAAGCCATTTAAATTCAAACTGTTAAATTGTCTCAGGGCTCCAAAAAATCCATTAACATGAGCCATATTAAAACCTTCTTTTCTGCCTAAATATATCAAACGCATTTTGGTTTGAAACATATTTTTGGTCAAATTTTCTTCAATAGCTTTGAGCTGGTCTTTTTCTCCGGGAGTAAGTCTAAATTCCAAGGGTTGTTCTTCTTTTTTAGCGCTTTCTGGATACTCTATGGGAGCCACAAAGCCCCCTGGCAAATGAGTAATAACTTCTTGCATATGCTCAACTGGTCCTTTTTTCTTGCTGCCGACACGCCCCGCTAGCTTTTCAATAATTTTCATTTCTTCATCCCGCCAATCTTCTTCCAGCGGCTTAACCAAAAATTGCAGACACATATTCTGACCTGACGGCAAATTTCCCAAAAGCTCCAAGAAGGAAGCTACCGGATCAATCATGGTACCCGTAATATCTTCCTCAAATTTATCATAAGTTCTGATCGGATAAGGATCCGGCATCAACAGCTCCATGTCCGTTCCCCAAACCTGCCAATACTTGTTAGGTGCAACTCTTGGAAACTTTTGCATATAGTCTTCCACTTCAATAATTTCCGCGTCTGGGTATTGGGCATAAACATTTGCCTCAATCATATTCCGATACTTTTTCTGTGTTCGAATATAGAAATGAACTTCTCCACCCAAGCTTACCAGTTCCAAGCTAAAACTATCGTTTAGTCTGCCAACCAAAAATTCCTTAAAAGCATTATTTGATTCAATGACTCCGGCCAAGCCATGAAAAATCGATTCCATGGGTTTTGGACCTCTTTCCAATTCCTTGGGCGGAATGATTTCCAACATCGTCCATTGTAAAGATTTTAGCCAAGAATTTTGGGAACGGGAGATGACAAAATCCATCCACAGAGATTTGAATCCAAAATACAAAATGGGTGGCAAAAGAATCCACCAAAATTTAGACAACACTAAAAATATAACTTTATATGCACTAAAAATTTCCAGTATATTATTCATTTACATTTTTTGATCTAGCAAAGGTTCTTGCTTAAACCAATTTTTTTATTTTACCACCGCATCAATTACATAACTCATGTATTTTGAAATTATTTGGATGCTTTTTTTGATTTTTTGAGAAAATACAAACCATTTTCCTTAAAAAAATATTTACTATTGCCCAAGTTTATCATAATGGTCGCTTTTTTTACTTTTCTAATTTTCAGGACTTCCTGCAAAACCTTTTTCTTACTCAAGGGCTTGCCCTTTTCCTTGAAAATCTCTTCCAGAACATCCCTGACCGTTCCATCATCATAGCCCCATTCTCGCAGAGCATAGATCCCCCTGCCAATTAAAATAAACTTATCATTCTTGATTAGCTCATTGTGAATTGTCTGTGGATGAGCTTCTTTTTTACTGAGGCCAACCTCATCCATGATTTTGGCAATTTCCAGAAAATGCAGCGGTTTTTTCTTTTCTTTCAATATTGTATATATTTTTTCTCTAGTTCCCTTTGGGCTAACTTCTGTCCAACTGGAGATTCCCCATCTTCCAAAACTATTTTTACTAATTCCTTTTATGATAGCCAGATGGCTCAAGATTTCTTCTCGAGAAAAATGCCGTTCCATCTTTTTGCTTATTTTTTCAGTAATTTCTTTGTCATCCAAGAGATGCTCATCTTTTCCCAAAATTTCCTTGGCAGCATTGCCAACTAAAATAGAATTTTCTACCGCATCTTTTTTCGTATATAATGCTTCTTTGATTTCCTCCGAATCAATCTTAAAAATTTTATCAGAACATATACACAAAAACACCATGGCCTTGGCTTCTTTTTTATCATCTCCTGCCATTGTTTTTATCAGCTCTGACTTTCCAATTATACCAAATTTTTCATTAATTGTAAAAATAACCTGACTTTCAAACTTCTTGAAATTCAAATTATTCTTCTTTCTCTGAATTTTTTTATTCATATCTACAATTATTTGGCGCACCCTTTCTCTGGTTATCCCATA
>CAZJOI010000001.1:145775-164918 GCA_964547585.1 uncultured Bdellovibrionales bacterium | reverse complement strand
CAATTTTTTCCAAAGTCTCTTCCTTGCCACTGAAAAAACCAAATCTTTTTTGCGCTATTTCTCGAGCTCTCTCTGGAAGATCGCCCAAAAGCTCCAAAGCTAGGTGCAAAAAGGGGCTGTCTGTTTTTTCTGAATCCTCTTCTTTTATTGCTTTATCGTTGTTCTTTTTTTGCATAATTGAGTAAATATTTTAATTATTTTAGGTCGAGTAATATTATCACATAACCCATATTTTTGTCAACCCCGCACTAACTTTTGTCAACACGAAGCTTTTTTTACAACTATAGTTAAAAATTTATTACAAAGGATATTTTTTGCCAGTAATTATAAAAAAGAGAGCTACACAAGAGCTCTCTTTTTAAATTTTTTGTGTATGAATCTTACAATCCGTACTTTGCCTTATTGGTTAGGTGCTCTTCATACGTTCTGGAAAAAACTGTTTTGCCAGTTTCGGGATCACTAAGAAAAAAGTTATAATTGGAATCTGTTGGATATATGGATGACCGAATAGCCGAAAGCCCCGGATTGGAAATTGGGCTGGGTGGCAACCCCCTGTTCAGATAGGTATTATAAGGAGAAGCCGTTTGAATATCAGCATAGGAATACTGCTTTTTATTTTCTCCCAAAGCATAGGACAACGTTGCACAACTTTGCAGGGCTTGCCCGATCTTAATTCTGCCCCAAAATATCCCACTAACTATCCCTCTGTCCTCATCGCTTCTAACTTCCTTTTCCAAAATACTCGCCATAGTAATTGCATCCAAAACAGAAATATTTTTTTTACTTAACTCCTCTCTAAATGCAACCGAAAATTGGGTATTAAAATTACCTAGCATTTTTGCAATGATACTTTCCACACTTTCATCTTTTTTGAAAAAATATGTGTCTGGAAAAAGAAACCCTTCCAGAGTTTTAATCTTTGAATCTCGCAAAAAATTATAATTATTCTTCAATTCACCAGGATTATTGGCTATTTTCAAAAAATTTTCTCCGTTCAAACCATTCTCAGAAAGCCTTCCTGCTATTTTTTTACTATCCCAGCCTTCAGGAAAAGTGAGTCTTATTGAATCATCTTTTTTTTGAGTTATCAAAACAGCTATTTCAGGAATAGTCATTCTTCCACTTAATTCATATTTTCCGGGCAGAACTTTTTCCAAAAGATTCCGGGTTTTAAGGTAATAAAGAAAGTATCCCTTACCCGAAATCAGACTTTCTTTTTCAAGATTTAAGGCAATATCCGAAGCACCTTCGCCTTTTATAATTTCAAATGTTTTTTTTGCGCTACTATCACCCGTTGAATTATAGACTTTGAAGCGCAAATAAAAAATCCCCCCGAGGGATATCAGCACAACAAAAAACAAACTTAATATTATTCTATATTTTTTCATCAAAAATTTTAGATAGATTAATTGATAATCAAAGGCACAAAACTAAATCCCGGAAACTCTTCTTTAAAAAAATCAGTCTCACTTCTCTTTTCCACAAAAACAATATTATTTTTGATTGGGATAACCATGATACCACCGACTCTTAGCTGATTCAAAAGCTCTTGAGGAACTTCAGAAGCAGAAGCTGAAACAAAAATTCTATCATAGGGTGCTTTTTCAGGGCAACCTATTTTTTCTCTAGCTTCATAAAATTCAGCTATCTCTTTTTCAACAAAACCAAATTTATTTGTATTTCTTTTGCCTATTTCCAATAGCTCTTTTATCCTCTCCACTGCAATGACCTTGCCATTTTTGCCAACAATATATGAGAGTAGTGATGTCGACCAACCCGAACCGCTTCCAACATCCAAAATTTTTTGGCCTTCTTTGGGATCTAAAATCTCTAACATAAAAGCAATTGTTAGTGGTTGAGAAATTGTCTGGCCGTAACCAATCGGCAAAGCTACATCCGCATCAGCTTGCAGCTCTATTTCTCTTGGCACAAATTCAATCCGATCTATCTTTGAAAAAGCCTCAATAATCTTATCTGTTTTCAGATAGCCTTGTCTAATTAGATCATTAACTATTTTACTCATTTTTTTACCTTTATCTCAAAATCACTTTCCTCAAGCTATAATCCGATTACCTGAACAACCACATCGCGGCTTCTTGATCCATCCATTTCTGCCAAAAAAATACTTTGTCTTTCGGTTATAAGCATTTTGCCTCCATCCAAAGGAACACTTTCACTTGTTCCCAAAAGCATTGTTTTGCAATGGGAATGCCCGTTACTTCTTCCATCAGAAATTTGATTTTTTTTTAGCTCAAATAAATCATGCGAATACCGATCACCCAAAGGCACAATCCGATATAAAACCCTCATGAAATCCTGCAAAAGCATAGGCTCATTGTGATTTATTATTATGCCAGCGCTAGTATGCGGCGAATAAATCAAAACTTGACCTTCCCTGATACCAGAATTTTCCACAATCTCTTCAACTTTATCTGTGATATCAATAAATTCTATCTGACTTTCACTTTTTATTTGTATTTTTTTTCTGTATATTTTCATTCCCAGTAGTAGAATTTTGACATTATAAAATAATTTATAACAACAAAATTCAAATAAAATTAATAGCTACAATTTTTATCCCAAATCTTTTTTGGGCAAAGCCCAGTCAAAATTTCACTACTGGGCATTTTTTTTATTTTTAACCTCAACACCAACTCCCAATAAAACTTTAGCAACACGCTGGCGTAAGGCGAAGCCGCCTATCGGCTTTAATTTTTTATTAAATTTAATTTTTGCCAGAATTGGTACGTGGGTTAAATATTTCCGAGACAACTCTCACAACATTTTTATCTAGAGCTGCTGGTATTATTTTATCAGCAGTAGGTTTTTTTATCAAGCTAGCAATAGCCTTCGCCGCTGAAAGCTTATGTTCATCGGTAATTTTTTTAATGCCATATTTCAATGCTCCTTTAAAAATTCCCGGGAAAACAAGTACATTATTTAGCTGATTATTGAAATCTGATCGACCGGTCCCAACAACTGCGGCTCCGCCCTTCTTAGCCAAATCAGGCATTATTTCTGGGATAGGGTTGGCCATAGCAAAAACTATAGCCTCTTTGTTCATTTTTTTCACATCATTTTTCTTCAGGACGTTTGGCGCAGAAACTCCCACAAAAACATCCGCCCCAGAAATGGCTTCTCGCAAACTTCCTTTCAAATTATTCGGATTGGTTACTTTTAAAATTTCCTTTTTTGACGGGTTAAGTTCCGCTAGTCTTTTTTGGCAAATTATTCCTTTGCTATCAATAACCAATATATTTTTTGCGCCATATTTTATAAAAAGTTTTGTAATAGCCATGCCAGCCGCACCAGCTCCACTGATGACTATTTTTATTTTCGCTATATCTTTTTTTACTACTTTTAAAGCATTGATGAGCCCAGCCAAAACCACTACAGCTGTACCATGCTGATCATCGTGAAAAACAGGAATATCCAGTTCTTTTTTCAGTCTTTCTTCAATTTCAAAACAACGCGGAGCTGAAATGTCTTCCAGATTTATACCCCCAAAAGTTGGAGCTAAATATTTTATGGTTTTTATAATTTCTTCTGTGTCTTGTGTATCCAATACAAGTGGCATCGCATCCACTCCACCCAGCTCCTTAAAAAGAAGTGCTTTACCTTCCATAACTGGCAACCCTGCCTCTGGTCCAATATTGCCTAAACCCAAAACAGCGGATCCGTCTGAAATAACTGCAACAGTATTCCGGCGTATTGTATATTCAAAAGAAAGTTTTTTATTCTTGGCAATCGCCAAAGAAACACTTGCTACTCCGGGAGTATATAAGATCGGTAAATTATTTTTCGTCAACTTTTTCTTGGATCGGATTTCTATTTTTCCACCAATTTTTTTGGAAAGCTGAATTGAATTCATAGCTTTTTATATCATTTTTATTAGTGCTTCTTTTAGAAGTTCCTTGCTTTGCACTCCGATAAAACTTTCATGAACTTTTCCATCTTTAAAAATTTTAATTGAGGGAATTGACATAATTTCATACGTTGACGCTGTTTCTGGATTTTCATCTACATTAATTTTACCGAATTTAATTTTACCCTTAAATTCTTCGGCCAGCTCATCAATAATTGGTCCCATCATCATACAAGGACCACACCAGGGCGCCCAAAAATCAACCAGAGCTAGGCTTCGATTTTCAATTACCTCTTGCTTAAAACTTCTGTCTGTTATTTCATTGACCATCTTTTTTAAATTTTAAAAATTAACATTCCCCGATAAGAATACCACAAAAAAACAATCTTCATCCAGTCATAGCTTCAAAAGCAGTTGCTGTAAACAAGATAGCTACCCACAAAAAGAAATCCGATGCCAACAATCGTTCTAATCAAATTATCATGCCTCATCCTGAAAATTTCAAGCTTTTTAGTATGAGCAAACCAATAAATGATTCCGGATAAGAAAACGATGGGCAAAATAAAAACCAAATTATAAAGCACGATCATTAAAACGCTGCTGAATATTTCTTTTTTTCCAGAAAAAGAATTTGCAAATATTCCATAGGGTTTATTGCTGCAAGGAAAAAGAAAACCACTGGAAATAAATCCAATCAAAATTGCCACTACAGCCAAGTTCATTTTTTGAATATTTTTTTTAATCAACTTCCAAATTACTTCGGGAATACCTCTTAAGTTATGCGAGATAAGGTCTCTCGATAACGCCTTGATTTTTACTATTATCTTGAAATCTTGCCAATATTTTCGAAGAACAAAAAATCCAGTGGTAATAACAACTAATCCCATTAATTTATTTAAAATTTCAGATAATTGAAAAACTTTATTAAGACCCAACATTCCCAACCCTAAAGTCAGATAGGTCAAAAAGATAGTCAAAATAAAAAAGATCCCAAAAACCAGAACCTCTTTTTTATTCTCCGGATTACCAAAAATAATGATGCTTGTCAAAATAACAAAAATTACCAAAATACAAGGGCTAATGGAATCGGCCAAAGCCGCTCCCAGTAAAATCAACCAAGAAACGTTTGCAGGTGAAGGGGTTGTCTTTGAAGTAGCCAGCTCTCCATTTAGTCTGTTTTTTCGGATGTTCTCTGGACTAGGAAAATCGCTGGCGCCTATTTTTTCAATTTCGATTACAAAATTTTCCAAAATAGGCTTATCTCCAACCAAAAACTTTTGATCAAAAAAAATGACTGGCCACCCCCTTTTTTCAGCGAGAATACCGAAAGCATCGAAAAATTCATTAAAATAATTCAAGTTGTAAGCTCCCGTTATTTCTAGCTTTTCGATATCGTATTTTTCGTAAATTCCTTCCTTTTGGAAATACTCGTCCACTGCTTGACAATGGCTACAGGCTTCCTGATAAAAATAAACAGCCTTCTTTTTATTAATATTTTCAGAAGCAGCCTCAGCTTTGTTTATAATAACAAAAAAAGAAAGCAAAGCTAGAAATATTATAAAAAAAGAAAGCTTTTTCATCGTGCTTATGTTTTATATTAAAGAAGATTGAAAAAAATTATCTACCGAATCTTCTCTGCCTTTTTTCGTAATCCAAAAGAGCTTCATCAAATTTTTTTTCATTGAAATCTGGAAATTTTTCTTCGGAAAAGTAAAGTTGAGCATTGGCACTATCCCACATCATAAAACCTGCACTCAAATGCGGTTCTCCTCCGGTGCGTATAACTAAATCAACAGCCGGCAACTCGCTGGTCATCAAATTTTCCTTTATTATTTCTTCAGTTATTTTTGTGTCAGCCTTATATTTTTTTTGAATTTTCTCGAAAGCTTCTTTCATTTCATCGGTGCCACTATAGGCTAACATAAAATTAAGACTACGTTTTTTATAGTTCTTGGTTTTTTCTAAAATTTCCTGCAATATTTTTTTTAGACTTTCTGGAAATTGTTCGCGCCATCTGCCAATGAAATTAACTTTGACTTCATTTTTATGAATATCCTTATTATCAAGAAGTCTGGAAAAATATTCCGTATAAATTTCAAGTAAAGCTCGTTTTTCCTGGAATGGTCTTTTTTGCAAATTGTCCACTGATGAGCCCCAAAAAGACAAACATTTTATTCCTCTTTTTTGAGCAAAAATAATCAACTCTTCTAACACCTTGGCTCCAGCCCGATGGCCTTCCCAAGGTTCCAAACTTCTTTCTTTGGCCCAACGGCGATTTCCATCCGGAATAACTGCCACATGATTTGGTAAATTTTCTGTATTTTTTTCCATACCCATATAAATAAATATTACCTTAAAAATAACAGCATGGCAATGGTTATATGCTACGTTTAATTATATAGTCTGCTAGTTCTAGCAAAAAGTCCTTCGCCACTTTGTTTATTTTAATTTTTTCTATTTCAATTTTACCTTTCTTGATAAACTTTGCCGCCAAATTTTGATTATATTTCAAGGCACCTGTTTTTTCAATAATACTTTTAAATTTTTCTATTTCTAGCCCAGTTATTTTTGCATTGCCAAGCATTTTTTTCATAAATTTCACATCCTCTATTTCAGCCTTATCAAAAGCCTTAATAACCAATAATGTTTTTTTGCCCTCTTTAATATCCGCTCCTGAATTTTTACCAATTTTCTCACTGACCCCAAAAAGACCCAAGATATCATCTTGTAACTGAAATGCTAAGCCAATAGGTAAAGCCGAAAGAGAAATTTTTTCCAAAAATTTTGCATCCGCTCCGGCCAAAATTGCACCAATTTTTAACGGATTTTCAATGGTATATTTAGCTGTTTTGTTTTTATACATTGCCAAAACTTCTTTTTCTGAGGTTTGTTTTTTATTTTCGATGCAAACATCCTGTACCTGCCCGACAATGGTATTTGCTATAGTTAGCTGAAGCTCGGAGACGGCCTTCGTCTTCAATTTTAAATCAAACCCTGATCTCAAGATTGCTTGATTTCCCAAAACTTCCAGCAGATCGCCTGCCATAATGGCCATAGAATTGCCGAAATGGCTTGATTCTTCGCAATCGGGAAAAATTGTCGTAGAATTTTTTTCATATAGATTATGCACAGTTTCAACCCCATGTCGCGTTTGCCCATGATCCATAATATCATCATGCACCAGAAAAAAATTATGGATAAGCTCAATACCCACAGAAGCTTTGACTATTTTTTTCTTATCTTTGCCTCCGGCTGCCACATAGCCCATATACATCAAAATTGGACGAATTCTTTTTCCGCCCGACATAATTATTTTGGCCACATGCCGTAGCATTCTGCCAGCCTCCTTGTCCTGCCTTTCTACATCTTTAATGGCTTGCGACAAATACTCTTGCAGTTCAGCATCAACTTCTTTTTTCAGTTTTTCCAAAGTTTGTTTAAAATCCATAGCTTTTATTTAGTACCGCCAGCGGGAGTCGAACCCGCGATCTTCAGAATGAGAATCTGATGTCCTAGACCACTAGACGATGGCGGCATATATTATTTTTCAAACTAGCTGCTGGTCCGCCTTGGGCGGAATGGTGGCCGAAGGCTTAATTTATACTATAGTATAACACTAAAATAAAGCAATATTCCGTGCCTTAAAACAAACCTATTTGCCCAGAAGATTACACCAATTCAAAGGGTTTTTCTTTCCAATCTTTATTTTGGCGGCAAAGAAAATATTCAGCTTTCAGTGGATCGGCCATAATTTCCTCGACAGCTTTTTCCATTCGCATACCCTGTGAACCTTTAATCAGGATTAGATCCCCTTCTTTAATCTTTTCTTGCAATTTTCTCCCCAAGGATTCATGATCTTCAAAATAAAAAATATTTTCTTTGGGAAAATTATGCTTCTCCAATTCCTCGACTGCAAATTTCATTCGCTTGCCAAAAGCAAAAAATAAATCGATTTTGTCTGAAAAAATCTTTCGGCCAATTTCTCGATGATCCGCCTCAGTTTCATCCCCCAGTTCCAGCATATCCCCCATCACAACAATTTTTCTTGAGGCTTTAATATTTTGCATAATTTCCATGGCTGCTAGAGCCGCGAAAGGAGAAGAATTATAGGTATCGTCAATAATGCTAGTATTTTTAATACCATCTATTAACTTGCATCTGCCACAAGGAGAAGAAAATTCAGAAAGAAATTCTGATATTTCCACCAGATTCAGGCCGAACTCAATGCCTACCGCCGCACCAGCTAAGGCAGCATAGACCTGATGCCTAGCCAAAATATTTTTTAATCTCACTGGAACAGAGCTTCCGGCGTAATTCAATTTAAAACTTATGCCTTCGATCGAATCATTTTCAGAATAAATAAATGAGACGTCGGTAGCCCGCATTTTGGCTTCTTCGGAAAATCCGAAAGTAATGACTCTCGATTTTAACTGATTTTCCATTTTGGCAATATAAGAATTGTCGACGTTGATAATAGCTATGGATTTTTCGTCTAACTTTTTCAAAAGAATGCTTTTTTCTTTTGCTATACCTTCTAAAGTTTTGAAGAATTCCATATGGCTTGGAGTAATTTCAGTTAACACTCCGACTTTTGAATCAACAAAACTAGTTAAATAATCAATGTCACCCGGCCGGTCAGCACCCATCTCCAAAACCAAAACTTCTGGATATTCCACTGGAAAGATCATTAGCCAAACCCATTTCCAAAAAACTCTCAGCCATTTTCTGGTTGATTGCATACCACTCTCGGCACCAATAATTGTAAGTGGTACCCCAATTTCATTGTTATAATTTTTTTCATTTTTTCTAACTCTGAATTTTCCAGCCAAAACAATAAAGACCGCTTCCTTGGCGGAGGTCTTTCCAACTGACCCAGTAATGCTTATTACTTTGGGATTGTATTTTTTCAAAACAGAAAATGCCATAATTCGTAAACTCTTTATCAGGAACAGTGTTTTTTGGGATTTATTCATATTAATTTCTTTTTCTAGTTTATTTTTTTATCTTCCGATTTTTTATCATTTTTTTCTTTTTCTTCGTCTTTTCTTAGAAAACTTTGACTCAAAGTATGTGTTTGGTTGAATTTGTTCAAGTCCGCCTGAGTATATTCTTCTGTCGGCTCTATACCATAGTATTCTAATAGAAATTTCATCAGTTCGCCAAATGTTGGCGCCGCACTCGATTCGGCCCACTGCACATCTTTCGGATTGGTAATTTTTACCAAAACCGTAAACCTGGAATCATTCATAGGTGCATAACCCACAAAAGAACCCACATTCATCCCATCTTCATAGCCTTTCGCCTTGGAACTAGCCACTTGGGCCGTACCAGTTTTCCCAACCACTGCGTATCCTGGAACACCAGCTTGTTTTCCGTGGCCATTGACCACCACACTGCGAAGCATCTGAGAAATCTGCAAAGAAGCTTTTTCAGAAATGACACGTCTAACTTCCTCTGGCATTATTCGCTCCTCGCTTCCATCAGAAAAAATCTTTTTTTCTACTATTTGTGGTTTCATTAATATTCCGCCATTCGCCAAAGCATTGTAAGCCGAAATCAATTGAAGAGGAGTAACTGTAATCCCCTGGCCAAAAGAAGCAGTAAAAAACTGAATATCACTTTTAAAATTTCCTAGATTACGAATGCTTCCCGCGGCCTCTCCCGGCAAATCGATGCCGGTTAGTTCTCCAAATCCAAATCTGCGAACATAATCAGCAAAATTCTTATTTCCCAAATTTTTTTCCACAAATATAACACCGGTATTGAGAGAATTTTCCAAAACCTGAGTCATGGTTTGTAAACCATTGGATTTCAAGTCCGAATTGCGGATAGTGTATCCTGCTTCTTTAACTGCGCCACTATCAACGTAGGTTGTTTCCGGAGCTACTTTATTGCTATCAAGTCCGGCCGCCATTGTTAATGCCTTAAAAACGCTCCCACACTCATAGGCACTACTCACTGCTAAATTTCTATAAGCACCGATGTCTTCTGTTGCAGCATAGTTATTTGGATCAAATGTCGGATAATTAGCCATGGACAAAATCTTGCCTGTTTTTGTTTCCATGACAATTATCGATCCGTTGTCTGCTTGAAATTTTTCCACAGCACTTTTTAATATTTTTTCTGTTTCATACTGAACAATATGATCTATGGTTAAAATCAAATCTGTTCCATCCCGAGCTTCCTGAACCTCCTTCTCTTTGATCATAATTTGTCTCCCTCCGGAATCACGACTATGAAAAATATTTCCCTCTTGACCTTTTAATTCTTCTTCACTAAAAGCTTCAATGCCATATCTTCCGCCGAAAGAATCGCCACTCCACCCAACAAAACCGACGAGTTGGGCAGCCAGTTCTGTAGAAGGATAATATCGATAACTTTCCGAAGTCAAATGAATTCCAGAAAGATTGGCTTCATTTATTTTATTTATTTCGTCATCACTTAATCTATGTTTCAAAACTTCATACATATCTTCTCGCTTACTCAATTTGTCAATAATCTCAGCCTTGTCTAGAGAAAAAATTTGAGAAACGGCTTCGGCAGTTTTTTCAATATCCCCCTCACTGACTTCCTTAGGAACCGCATAGGCCATCTTTGTTTCTTTGTTGACCGCCACCGGGTAAAGACCACTTTTATCTTGAAGATAAATTTCACCCCTCTCGGGAACAAGTTTTTTGAAAATATTATGTTGGTTTTCGGCCAAGGCCCGGAAGGAAGAATAGGAAATAACCTGCAAAAAATATAATTTAAAAAAAATAGCCAGAGAAATAAAGAAGATAAAAAATACCAAAGCACTTATTCTCCAAGAAAAAGAATGCTCAGATTTTTCTGAATTTTCTTTTTGAAAATCACCGTATTTTCCTTTACCAAAAATTGCCGGCATTAGAATAGAGAAAAAAATTAGAGCCTTATTTCATAGCCACTGGGCCGGCAACTTCAATATAAGTTACATTGGAAGAATTAACTAAATTCAAGCCCTCCGTAGCCTTTTCTATGTTATTCATCGATCGGAGTTCGATTTCTTTGATTTGCAATTGTTTATTTTCTTTTTCAACAGTTTTGATTTCATTTTCAATTTTTTTTATTTCAAATCCTTGAGTTGCCAAAGAATTAACCTGATAAAGATATACAATTCCTGACAAAAAAATTATAATCAAAAAAACAAAACATATTGAGACCAACTTTATTTTGGCCCCACCGAGTTCCGACTCTTTTTTCCCGGCAACTCTTTTTCTGGAAATATTTTTACCAAAAAAAACCTTCTTACCGTCGGAAAGCTTAGCTTTTGGCGCATTATTTTCAAACCATCCATTTTGAATAACCAATGTTCTTGACATTCTATTTCAACTCCCCCTGAATTTTTATGTTTGTTTTTCCGCCAGAGGCGGATCAGCCTTCGGCTGAATTTTTCAAAAAATTATATTTTTTCGCACACACGAAGTTTGGCACTTCTTGCTCTTGGATTATTCCGAATTTCTTCAGCACTCGGAATAATCGGCTTCTTAGTAATTATTTTTATTTTCCCAAAATGACCGCAACTGCAGATGGGAAATTCTTTCGGACAAATGCATCCCCTAGCATTTTGCCTGAAAATATTTTTAACTATTCTATCTTCCAATGAATTGAATGTTATGATAGCCAGTCTTCCTCCCAAGCCAAGACTTTCAATTGCATCCGGAATAAATTTTTCCAGATGTCCGAGTTCGTCATTAACAGCAATTCGGAAAGCTTGAAATGATTTGGTGGCTGGATTAATTTTTCTGGGTTGAAATCTTTGTGGAATAGCTTTTTTGATTATTCTGGCCAGTTCCACGGTCGAAATAATTTCCTTCTTTTTTCTTTCTTCAATTATTTTCTTAGCAATATTTCTGGCAAATTTTTCTTCTCCGTAATTTTTCAGAATATTTTCTATCTCTTCCTGACTCCATTCATTCACAATTTGTTTGGCTGAAAGTTTTTGACTTTCATCCATCCGCATGTCCAGCTCGGCATCTGACTGAAAACTCATTCCCTTCCTTTTGTTCTCCAATTGATCGGAGGAAATTCCTAAATCAGCCAAGATACTGCCAACAGAATCAACCTCTTCGTCCTCCAATATCTTTTTCAGATTTGAAAAATTATCTTTGATTAAATGGATTACCTTTGATTGCGAATCTAAACTTGAATCGGAAAAACTTTTTTCAAAACTTTCAATCGCGATCTCATCTTGATCGATAGCAATGAGTTTTCCTGATTTACCTATTTTTTTTAATATTTCTTGACTATGACCGCCACCGCCCAGCGTTGCATCAACAACCACACTGCCTTCTTTCAAATTTAGAGCTTCAATTGATTCGTCTAGCAATACAGATTTATGAATTGTCATTTTTTTAATCTTTATTCGTCAATTGACAATCGTCATTCGTAAATTTAATAAACTCCCAGCTTTCCCAGTTGTTCGGCAATTTCGTCGGAATTTTTTTCAGCATTTTTCTTGTATTCGTTCCATTTCTTTTCATCCCAAACTTCTAAACGGTTATAGAGCCCGGCAATCACAACGTTTTTTTGAAATCCAGCATATTCTTTTAGATAGTCCGGAATCAAAATTCTGCCTTGTTTGTCAACATCAACATCCACTGCGCCAGCCAACATTAAACGAATAAAACTTCTGGTGCCTGATTCTCCAACCGGAAGATTGCCTAATTTATTTGCTAATTCTCCCCAAACTTTCATTGGATAAATAAACAAACATTTATCGAGTCCCCGAGTAACAACTATTTTATTTTTAAGTTCACTTCTAAACTTGATTGGCACTGCCAATCTTTTTTTTGAATCTATTGAATGTGCATATTCTCCAATAAACATAATTTAGTTTGTAGTTTGTAGTTTATGGTTCTTGGTTTTTAATATTCCCCATATTTCCCCACTTATATAGTTTGTATCCCTATTTTACCCCACTAGGCATTACCTCGTCAACACGAAGTTATAATAAATAAAAATAGCTATTCTAAGCTATTTTTCTGAATACCAAGCACAAGTTATACACAGTGCCGAAATGACAAATTCCAAATGACGAATGCCAAATCAATGTCAAAGATCAAAAATCAAAATTTTGTCATTTGAATTTTAGATTTTATTTGTCATTGGAAATTTGTCATTTATCATTCCGCACCCTTGTCATCCAAAACATGTTATTGTATAATTTGTATGTAAGGGGTTAAACAAAAACAAAAAAATGGAAGATAAAAGAGAAGGCGAAAATACTGAAAAGATTCAGTCTTTGCGAGAAATGATTTATACAGCAGAAAAAACTTTACAAGGGGCCAAGGCCATGCTTCTTCAGCTTGAAGGAAAAAAGAAAGTTGGCAGAAAAAAGAAAATGTCCGAAGAAGAAAAAGATGGAAAAGTTGTTGAAGGAACTTTTGATGGACAAATAATGCTTGGTACTGATGGCAAACAATATCCGGTTCCCGCTAACTATGCATCCAAATCAAAACTGGTCGAGGGAGATATGTTAAAACTAACTATCACAGAAGATGGTTCTTTTATCTATAAACAAATTGGTCCGGTGGAAAGAAAAAGATTAATCGGACGCGTGAATCAAGACGCGGATGGAAATTATTTTATTACTGCCGAAGGTCAACCCTTTCGTGTACTACTCGCCTCCATCACATACTTTAAGGTCAAACCAGGAGATGAAGTAACGTTGGTGATTCCACGCGATATTGATTCTGACTGGGGAGCCATTGAAAATCTCATGCAAAGTAGCTCCGGTCTTTCTGCCCACCAAAATTCAGAAAAAAATTCAAACATTGATGAGATTGACGAAATGCTAATGGAAAAAGATTCCCTGCCGCAGTCAGAAGAAAAAAAATATTCCAGCGCCGCTGTGATTGATGAATGGGCCCCAGATCTGGAAGATCTCAAAAAGGAATTTAGTCAAGATCATTCAAAAGATTTATAACAAATTAACAATAACTGTGTGGAAACAAATTCCCTAACTTTAACCAAGAAGGATTATTTTTTTGGTCTCGCCGCCGGAGTATTAATTGGGCTTCTCATTCTGCCAATCCTGAAAACAGCTCAATCCGCTCTTTTTGAAAAATATTTCTTGCTGGTTTTCTTTTTCTTTTTAGTTGCTGTGCCACTAGGAGTAATCGTGGCCAATCTTATTGGCAGAAAAATAATAGCTATCTGGCAAATTGCCAAATTCGGAGTGATTGGAGTAATGAATACTTTGGTTGATTTGGGGTTACTGGCAGTTATTACCTTTGCTTTCAAACAATATTTTGGAATAAGTTCAAGCGACCTTGTCACCGCCGGTTTTATTTTGACTTTTTATTCTCTTTTCAAAGCCGCTTCTTTTATTATTGCTAACATTAATAGTTATTTTTGGAACAAATATTGGACCTTTGAAGCTAACGCCTCACAAAAAAAACCTTCGGAATTTATTCAATTTTTTCTAGTCAGTCTTATTGGATTGGCCGTTAATGTTCTGCTAGCTTCTCTCTTTGTTAAATTAGCCCCTTTTGGCAGCATAAGCTCAGATCAGGTTGGCCTTTTGGGTGGAGTAGCTGGAAGCATTTCTGGCTTGGCTTGGAACTTTATCGGCTACAAGTTTATTGTTTTCAAAAAATAGCAATTCCCCTCTCTAATTTTATATCTAAAAACCCCTAATTTTCTGGGGGTTTTATTTTTATATCTTTGTGCTATAATTCATATATCAGGGGTACCTAAAAAAGGTATCCTAAATTATTAAAAATATGTCACAAACTCTTTATCGCAAATACAGACCAAAAAATTTTTCGCAGGTTATTGGACAAAAACATATTGTGCAAACTTTGGTAAATTCCATAAAAAACGAGAGGCTGGCACAAGCCTATCTTTTTACTGGACCACGCGGAACTGGCAAAACTTCTATTGCCAGAATATTTGCAAAAACAATCAACTGCACCGACCTCAAGGATTCCATTACTTGTGAAAAATGTATTGCTTGCAAACTGATTGATGAAGGAAAATCTTTTGACATCATTGAAATTGATGCGGCTTCCAATACTGGTGTAGACAACATCCGCGAACTCAGAGAAACTGTTAAATTACCAACAACTGCCCTCAAATACAAAGTCTACATCATCGATGAAGTTCATATGCTTTCAATGGGTGCTTTTAATGCTCTTTTGAAAACTTTGGAAGAACCACCGGCTCATGTTATTTTCATTCTAGCTACCACTGAAATTCACAAAGTTCCCGAAACAATTATTTCTCGTTGCCAGAGATTTGATTTTGCGAGATTGCCGATTGAAAATATTATTGAAAAACTAACGTTGATCGCCAAAAATGAAAAAGTAAAAATTGATAAGGATGCGCTGGAAATGATTGCAATTGCATCTGAAGGCGGGATGCGAGATGCTGAGAGTCTTTTGGGACAAATTATTTCCTTGGAAGATAAAAACATTACCCTTAAAGAAGTTCAGGAAATTTTGGGAACAACTGACAGAAAATTTTCCCATGAAATTATGGAAGAGATAATTGCCAAAAATACAACCGCAGCTATTGAAAAAATAAATTCAATTTTACTGGAAGGCTATGACTTGGATGTTTTCAACAAATCACTCATAAACTATCTGAGGCAACTGATGCTACTCAAGGTTAGTCCTGCACTAAAATCCCATTTTGCCTACGAGATGACCAAAGAGCAAGCCGAAGAAATGCTGAAGCAATCGGAAAAAATAGAACTCTCGAAAATAATTTTTATCATCAATCTATTCTTAGAGGTTCAGAGTAAAATTTCCTCTTCTATTCTGCCTCAATTGCCTCTGGAAATCGCTATTATCAAAGCTACCAATAATTTTCCCGTTCCATCCCCTAATCCAATTTCAGAACCAACAGTAAGCGTGCCACCCAAAAAAGTTGTTTATTCGGAGCCGCCAGTTGAAAATATGAAAGTCAGCGACACATTCCAAAAATATGTAACCGAAAATAACGCAGAAACAAAACAAATTCCAGACGGAGATTTTGATTTGGACATCGCCACCAGCAAATGGAAACAACTTTTGGTTGATATTAAACCTTTTAATCATTCTCTCAAGGCTTTGTTGGCTAATTGCCAGATTTTTAAAGTTGAAAATAAAACCATCACTTTGGCTACGCCCTATGATTTTTATCGCGACAAACTCAATATTCCCACCAACAGACAAACAGTGGAAGATGTTTTTGGCAAGATTCTTGAATCAAAGGTAATCATCAAAGTGGTTCTCTGCAAGGAAGTTGGCATTGAGCCAAAAACTCCTGAATCAGAAAAACCGGCGGAAAAAGAAAGCCAACAAAACTCACTTCTCTCCTCCGCCTTGGAAATTATGGGGGGGAAGGTAGTCGAAGAGTAAGATTATTAAAATTTTAAAAAGAGCTATAAAGCTCTTTTTTGTTTATTAAAGCTTGCTAAAAGTCAGCTTTATAGAGATTTTTATTAATTTAGTATTCCTTCAATGTTAACTTTTATGCCTCTTCTATCCAAATATTCAACCAGTCGATGGTATTCTTGTTTACTGTTCTGTAAAATCATCTTCTTCCCATCATGATTTAAAATAAATCCATCTGATATTATCCCGTTCTTTTTGTAAATTAAAAATCTCGGCAAATCAACCAATGAAAATTTTAAGAAAATATCCTTTTCAAAATTAGTAGAAATAACATTTCCTTCAGAATCAACCCACGAAGAACGATACTCCTCTCTTTTTGTCTTGTCAGCTGAATCGCCAATAAAAGAAAGTGCAAAACCTAGAGTTAACCATGTCCATAATCCAGAATTGTAATCAGGAATTTTAATTAAGTATAAATAATTATCATCAATCAATATATCATAATGCGGACGAGAATAAACAACAAATACATTTTTTTGATTCCAATTTTTACTATAAAATTTGTCTTGTCCATTCATAGGATTTTTTATCATTTAAAAAATTAGTTGTTTTTTTCTTACCATTTTAAGTGTAGAGCATTTTATTTGCGCCAACCATTCTGAAGCCTTGGCGAAAGATGGTTGCAAACGTGGGACGAAGTTGGAACTTATTTAGCTAGTAGCCTAAGCAATTTAATTTCCCCCTAAAATTTTATTCAGTTTATTTTTAACGGACTTAAGTGGTGTTGCGATCGCATTGATGTACTGAAAATTTCCATTTCGATTATTATTTATAGACAACTGTATGGGGCAGGCTTCACTTTGAATAGCATTTACTTTGAATTTATTTAATTCGTAATCATATATCAAATATGGTGCACCCGACGACCCAAACCTAAAGTAGCCTTTAATCAAATATCTTAAACCATCCATTATATAATTCCCCCCTATTTTATCAGCAAAACTATTCCAATGATCCAATAATCCTTCTATGGATGCTTCATTCAACAACCTTCCAAGATTATCAACTGGAGCACTTTGTAAACAAAAATAATTTTTGTTTGTTTTATCATAAATATTATAATCTATATCTAATGAAGGAATTATGTTAATTATTTCTTTATCTGTATTAACTATTTTATATATTGAAATATCTTCATTATAATAAGCCTCTACGAGTTTTAGTTCAATAAGAAAAGTATGTCTGGATAATATAGTCTCATGGAAAATATGATTAGGATTTATTTTTTTTGTAAGGATGTTATTTTTGTAAAAATTTTTATCCCTAAATTGGATAACCAAAAATGGTTTACATGTTTTGTTTTTATATTGTGAAATAAACCTGAAATCATAATTTATTTGATTAATTATATTTATAATTTGTTGGAATGAAGATTGATCCGTACTATCTAAGTATCTTTTTTGTTCCTGCTTATCCGCTAAATAACATTTATCAAAAGATATCTTTTGATTATCGTCCAATGCTTTTAAAATTTCCTGGTAATTTTTCTCGGAAATTGAAGGAGGTAGTTCAGAAATTCTTAGATTATGTGCAACACTAAGTATATATCCCTGTCCTATATGAAATGCGCAGATGTTATTAGAAAATTTTCTTTTTTGAGGTTTATCGTCATCGTAAATAGACATTATTCTAAATAATGGCGATTTTTGTTCGTTAATTAGGTCCAATTTCGCTTTCAAAAAATCTATTGACATATATTTAAATTTAATTGAATATAGCATACACCCAAGTTGATTTTTATTCAAATCTATAGCAAAATAGAACTGTACTAATTAAATATTGCCGTTAGCTAGTACCTATTTAATAAAATAAAGCATCGTAATTAAAATTAATAAAAACTCTATGGAAAATGCTAAATTAAATTTTTTACATGTTTGTGATTACGTTTCCTTTTCGGATGGCAAACTTAACATACTCGGGATTTTTAAAAAAATAAGCGCTAGCTCTATACCAATATCTCATCCTCAGATGTTTATTGTTGCTAATATAAAAATTTACAAACCAGGAAAATATAAGCAAAGTTTAAGGATTGTTAGTGATATCAACAAATCCGAAGTTTTTAAGCAGGATTTTGATCTGAATATTGAAATACCAAAAGGCAAAAAACAAACTGAAATTGGAACCGTTGCACAACTAAACAATATTAATTTTTCAGATTACGGTGAATATAAAATTCAGGTTCTTCTTAATGATAATCTTGTCGATGAATCAATAATAGAAATTAGTAAAAACTTATAGAAAGTATGTCGGTTAAAAAGAAAACCAAAAAAAACAGTACTGAAGCTAGTAATTTTATTTTGCCGAAATCTCCAACTAAAACGGCAGCTAAATATGATGAAGATCTGCCTAAAAAAGTTGAAACTAAGCAAGATATAAAAGAAAAGAGTTGGTACCTCTTTGTCCTTTCTTTTTTGGGTGTAGCAATAAATAATTGCGAGTTTATTTTAAATGGACGTCTGACAAACAACGACAAAATTTTAGTTATTGGCATTATATTTAATTTTAAACATAGCCTAGAAGTCGTTATCAAGGCATTTTCTAGAGTTCTAAGTGAAAATATGGACAAGTCAGATCGTGGACACGACACAAAGGCTCTATTGGAAGCATTTAAGAAAAAACCCAAAATAAAGAATAAGAGAAAACTAAGTCAAGATATCAACGAACTGGAAAAACTCATTGAAAAATACAATGAATTAAACTTTTTTAAAAGTTATTTAAAAGAAAGTTTTTCTATTTATGATCAAGAAAATACTTTTTTTAAATACCCCGAACATTCAGCTCGTATAGTTGTCGATTACTCGGATTTTCTAAATAAAATATCGAGAAATGATATCATTGAAATAAAAAAAGTCGAAGACTGATGGACCGATATACTAGGTA
>CAZJOI010000001.1:141341-145765 GCA_964547585.1 uncultured Bdellovibrionales bacterium | reverse complement strand
GAAATAAAAAAAGATATAGAAAGTTTGAAAAAATTAAGCAAAAATTTTAAGAAAAATTTATCTTAAATCGAGTAAGTTATCTTTTGACACCCTAGTTAAAATAGTATTATACTGGACTGACCTAAAAATCAGTTTTTATTATGTCGATATTTTAAGAAGTTGATTTTTATCTGGAAATAAGGCAAAATATAATTAACAACTAAATTGACCTAAACTTTGCTTTTTGCAAGGCATGGTCTCAAAACCAAATGCATAGTAATGGTCTTCTGATCAGTATCATGCATTTGGTCGTATTCCGAAAGGGATATGGGTGTCTGTAAGGATGCCGCTGACGGGAGACCTTTTTTGTATCCAAAAATATGCTTAAACTTTATCTGATAGTTTCAATTTTATTTTTGCTTATCATTCTGTTGATTTTTGCTGTTGCTTTTTTAAAAATAAAAAATGCAAAGTTTCCCTATTTGAAAAAGGAGTATTTATTATCTGAAGCAGAAAAGAAATTTTATTTTATTTTATCTGAAATTTTAGGAAATGAATATTTGATTTTTTCTAAAGTTAGAATGGCGGATTTATTGTATTTGCCCAAAATGAGCAACAGTAATTATTACCACTATCAAAACAAAATTCAGTCAAAACATATTGATTTTTTGATTTGTGATAAGGAAAATATTAAGCCATTGTTGGCTATTGAATTAGATGACTCTTCGCACTTAAAAGTTGATAGGATACTACGAGATGCGCTGGTTAATAAAATTTTTGAAAGTGCAAAGCTTCCAGTACTTCACATAAAAGCTTCCGATGATTATCTTAAGGAGAATTTATTAAATCAAATTAAAATGCTTGTCGTTTGATTTTCTGTTTATTAAGTGGTATTTTAAACTCAATAATGATTAACATTAAATTTTTCAAAATATACTTTTGAAAATAATTATATAATTTAAATTATATGAAAAAATGTCCATTTTGCTCAGAGGAAATACAAGACGAAGCTATTAAATGCAAATTTTGCAGTGAATGGCTCACTCAAAATGCAGAACAAAGTAAGGATGAGACTAAAAAAGAAATAACCAAAGAAAAGCGTAGCTTTTTCGGAGGAGATACTGTCAAAAGTTATGATACGGCAAATACAATAGAAATAAAAAAACAATGGAATAATTTCGTTAAGATTTTTTGGTTTTTGTTTATTCTTAAACTTCTTTCTAGAGGAGCGGAAACGATGCAAGATCAATCCATGGCAATGATATTTTTCATTCTCCAGTTTCCAGTAATTATTGGAATGGTTATTCTGATGGGATATTATTCATATAAATTTTCAGGTAAAAAATCTTATTGGCTATTTGGGTTGTTGGGATTAATATGGTTTGCAATGATCGGAATTTTTATAGGATTTTGGCAGGTGCAAAGATTAAAAAATAAAAAATTAGGAATAAAAAAAACTTCAAAAAGTTTTAAACTATCTTAAGACTCGCCGTATTGACAAAAATCAATTACTGGTATAGCCTATTGTCAGAAACTTAAAAACCAAGCAATCCCACAAAAATATTATTTAGAATGCTATTTATTTTTAGGATTATTTATTGGCTCGCCACCAAGTATATCGTGTATTAATTTTAGCTGCGAATTTGGAAAATTGTAAAAATTTATTTATTTTATTGGACTTAGACTATAGGCGAAATTTAATTTGAAATTATTTAAGAGAACAACATGTCATTGATTAGGGAAAACCTTACTCAGGTTGGATGCAATTGTTTTCTTAAATGATTTTAATAATCTAGTGTTAAGAGACCAGCCCAATCTGAAAGCTGGTTTTTTTGTTTCCCAAAATTTTTAATTTTTTGGGAACATGCAATATAAATTTAGCCAAAACCTAAGAGATCGAATCAAAGAGTATTTTTTAAAATGCTATTCTTTGATTATTTCCGAAGAACAGGCAGATGAATATCTAGATTCATTGGCTGATTTATATTTATGTTTTAACTCTTTACAAAAAAAGTGATTTTTTTCGTAAGAAAAAAGGCACTTTTTTCAATAGTTATACTTGACTAAAGTATCACTTAATGCGATAGCAATTATTTTATTTCTCATGAAAAACCCTAAACCAATTGAAACAATACTATATTTTACTAACCAGAGAGCAAAACTGTCAGGCTATATTTTGGAAATTTTTAGATATGAGAAAAGTATTATGATTGGCAATAGAAAAATAAAAAGAAAGACTGAGGAAGAAACAAAAAAAACAGAAAGTGAAAAATTGACCCCCGAAGAAATAAGAACCAAAAATATGCGAAGAGCTAAAAAAACAGTTATTGATCTTGTTAACTCTAACGCTTGGCAATGGAAAAAAAGAGACAGAACTGCTTATACGCCAATTTTTATAACTTTTACTTTTCGTGAAAATATAAATGATTTAAATTCCGCTCACTATGAGTTTAAAAATTTTATTAAACGACTGAGTTATGAAAATTGGGGGTTAAATGTAAACGTATTAAAATATCTAACTGTAGTTGAATTTCAAACACGAGGAGCTATCCATTATCATGTTGTCTTTTTTAATTTACCTTTTATGGAAAGGATTTATGATAAAATGCGTTCCATTTGGGGGCATGGTTTTACTTGGGTTGAGTCGGTAAAAACTGAGAAAGGTATTGCCAAATATTTATGCAAATATTTGACCAAAAGTATTAATGAAGGTAAATTACAAACAAGAAAAAGTTATTTCGCAAGCAAGGGACTGAAAAAGCCAATTATTATAACCATTGAAGAATTGGTAAATTCAATTAGAATAATGCTGCCAAATGAGCTAAAAGGACGACGCTATGATTATGAAGCGGAATATTTAAAACATACGGAGGTTGTTGAATATAATTTAAAATGTCATCCAAAAGTTTTAGATAATATTCACAATGAGATTATTAATAAATTTTTATGAAATACATTCTTTACGCCAGAAAATCTACCGAGCAAGAAGAACGCCAAGCGATGTCCATTGAATCGCAAGAAAATGAACTTTTACGTATGGCAGAAAAGCTAGGATTTCGAATTGATAAAACTTACAAAGAAAGCATGTCAGCTAAGAAAATTGGTAGGCCTGTTTTTAGTGAAATGCTGGAATATATCAGAAAACAAAAAGATTGTGTTTTGTTGGCATGGAAAGTTGATAGACTAACCAGAAATATTTTTGACGGAGCTAGTATTATTGAACTTTTGGAAAATGGAAATATCAAGGAAATTCGAACAATTGATAAAGTGATCGTGAATAATCCGATTGATAAATTTATGCTTGCCATTGATTTTGGCGTAGGTAAAAAATATTCTGATGATTTAAGTGTAAATGTAAAACGAGGTAATAGGGCTAAGCTAGAAAAAGGTGGTTGGCCATGCATGGCACCTTTGGGATATTTAAATAACAAGGCAGACAAAACTATCATAATTGATCCCCTGCGTGCACCGTTCATTCGTAAAATGTTTGAGCTTTACATAACAGGAAGCTACAGCATAAAAGACATTGTCAATATTTTATACGAGCAAGGTTTTCGTAGTCGGACAGGTTTTAAGATTCATAAAAATCAAATTCATAAAATATTATGTAATCCGTTTTATTACGGCATTATGGTTAGAGATGGCAAGTATTATGCAGGAAGCCACGAACAGGTAATAACTAAGCAAGCTTTCGATGACGCACAAAATGTTTTATTTGGAAAAACACACAGTAAGAAGCAGAAACATTTCTTTCCCCTTAGAGGGTTTCTTCGTTGTCGGAGTTGCGGGTGCGCCTTAACCGCTAGCATACACAAAGGGCACCATTACTATTATTGCACCAATGGCAAGGGACATTGTGAGGAACATAAAAAATATCTGCGGTCTGAATATCTTGAGGGCGTCGTGGCGACTGCTTTTGATGAAATACATTTTGACGAGGAACTCATCGAATTGGCGTACTTAGCCAGTAAAGAAAAAATTGAAAACAACAAAAGCTACAAAGATAATGCCGAAGAAAACATCCTTAAGCAGCTAGAATCAATTGCTAGGAAGCAATCGAAGCTTCTTGATAACCAGTTGGCCGAATTGATCACCGACGAGGTTTACAGGGCAAAAACAAAAGAATTAAACAATCAAAAAATTGCATTTGAACAACAATTGCAAAAAATTCGCAAAACTTCTGACAGGGGCTTTAATACTTTGGAACTCACAAAAAAAGTATTTTTAACTGCTAATAAAGCCAAAAATGACTTTATAAATGCTGTTGATAGTAAAAAAAGAAATATCTTAGAAAAACTACTTTGGAACCTTGAAATTGAAGATAAAGAAATCGCTCATGCTAGCTTCAAAATGCCATATGAGATATTAAAAAAATCACCCAAAAATGGCGATTTTTCAATAATGTTGGGGTGGTAGGATTCGAACCTACGCGTGACGGAGTCAAA
>CAZJOI010000001.1:121909-141331 GCA_964547585.1 uncultured Bdellovibrionales bacterium | reverse complement strand
GTTGCCTTACCGCTTGGCTACACCCCAATATTTAATATATAAATGGTTTAAAAAACAATACCCCTCGGACAGATTACTTGCCTGCCTATTAACTGGCTTGGCTACACCCCAATATACCTACTGAATAAAAAGTCTTTTTATATCCTATAATAATTCATCGTAAAAATCAATAGTGAAGTGACTTTGGACAAAAACTGAATATGGTCCTACTATTAAGGTGTTCAGTTGTAATTTCACAAACTTAGAATAATCACGCTCATGCTTCATCCTCAAAAAAAATTTATGGAAGCAGCCATCGAACAAGCTCTTTTGGCGCGTCAAGAAGGTGACTATTCAATCGGCGCGGTAGTTGTTAAAGATGGTGAAATTGTCGGGAAAGGAATGAACAGGGCGAAAATTGATCGAGATCCAACTCAACATGCTGAACTCATCGCTATCAGAGAAGCCTCCAAAAATCTCAACTGTCGATTCATTGATGGCTGTGTCCTGTATGCAACACATGAACCCTGCCCAATGTGCGCTAGCGCGGCAGTCTGGGCCAAAATGAAAGGCATTGTTTATGGGGCAAAAATGGAAGACATGGAGAATTTTTGTGCAAAAAATTCCAACAAAGAATGGACATGGCGAACCATCAAAATTAGTGCCCAAGAAGTTCTGGCAAAAAGTGAACCTACTCTGGAACTGGAAAAAGAATTTATGCGAGATGAGTGTTTGAAATTGTTTCACAATTAAAAATACCAAATCGTTGATTTTAAAAAACCACCCTCAGGTGGATTTTTTATATTTCGCTAACTAAAAACTACCCTCTCGGGGGTAGTTTTTAATGAATCTATATTTAAAATATAGGATTATTTCAAAGCAACTGTAGCACCGGCTTCTTCCAATTTAGTTTTCATTGCTTCAGCATCAGCTTTGGCAACTTTTTCTTTGATAACTTTTGGAGCAGCATCAACCAAATCCTTGGCATCTTTGAGTCCCAAGCCAGTTACTTCTCGAACAACTTTGATTACATTGATTTTGGAAGCTCCTGAGCTTACAACTTCAACATCAAATTCGCTTTTTTCTTCAACAGCAGCAACTTCAGCTCCAGCTCCTGGCATTGCGCCCATCATCATGGGAGCAGCGGCGCTTACGCCAAATTTTTCTTCCAAAACTTTGACGAGTTCTGACAAATCCAAAACGCTCATCTTTTCGATTTCAGCGACGATTTTTTCGAATTTTTCAGGAACTACTACGTCCTTTTTTTCTTCGGTCATTTGATTAGTTTTTAGTTGTTAGTTGTTAGTTTTTGACTTTAACAACTACAACTTGAATTTAAATTATTTAAAAAATTATTTTTCACTAATAGCTTTAAGTGCTTGCACGAATCCTCTGATATTCCCAGCCAACACATTGACGAATCCAGAGACTGGAGCATTGATTGTTCCAACCAACTTGGCCAACAGTTCTTGTTTGGATGGCAGTTTTGCCAAAGCACCTACTTCTTCTTTGGAAATTTCTTTATCTCCCAAAAGTCCTCCAATAATTTTGAGATTTTCATTATTCTTGGCAGCAGTGGCAATTATTTTTGCGGCGGCAACCTCATCTTTTGATGTAGCCACAGCCAACTGACCTTCGAATTTTTTTACATCAATTTCCATGTCAGCTTGTTTGAAAGCTAGGTTTACCAAAGTTTTTTTGGCAACTTTCAAATCAGCACCTTCCTTGTTCAGTTCTTTTCGAAGAGCCATCATGTCTTTAACCATCAAGCCCTTGTAATCAGAAAAGACTACAGCTTTAGCATTTTTTAGCTTTTCGGCCAAATCATCTATAATTGATTTCTTTTGTTCTTTTGTTTGCATAATATTTCAAATAAAAATAAAAATGTCTACCACCTAGCAGACATCAAAAAGCTCTTTCAAGCTATTTTCCTCGGTAGGACTTAGGTGCCTACTGTCTGCAGAATATTTATTATATTATAATTTAATTTTTTTCTTTGTCAACTATTCAGCCTTTGGAGCCTCGGCTTCTTTTTTTTCATTCAATTCAGATGGAACTTCTTCTTTTTTGGTTTCCCCGCCTGTATCGCTAGACGAAGCATTGCGGGCAGGTTCTTTCACTTCTTCTGCCTTCTTAGCTGGAAGTTTTACCTTTCTTTTATCCCCTTCTGTTATTCCATTTTTAATAAGAAGATTATGAACAGTATCAGAAGCTTGTGCACCTTTGCCAATCCAATATTTTATTTTTTCCGCCTTGAAAACTGCTTTTTTTATATGCGGATCATAGCTGCCCAAAACCTCCACATGACGTCCGCCCGGAGCAATAGTATGTTCCTGCAAAACAATCCTAAAATAGGGTTTATTTTTTTTACCTACTCTGTTTAATCTTATCGTTAGCATAAATAATACCGAATAAATCTGAATTTATCCTTAAATTAAAATCTCCGAAGGGACCCCTTCGGGGCTTATTTGATTACTTGTCTAGTTTATATTAATTCCTTGAAATTGTCAAACACCGCTTTATTGCAATATTTTACCGCCTTGACCGATTTGATCCAAACGCACTGAAAGCAATTTGGAAATTCCATCTTCTCCCATAGTCACACCATAGAGAACGGAGGCTTGACGCATACTTTCACGATTATGCGTAATAACAACAAATTGAGTATGATTAGAAAGTTCTTGAATAATTCTGCCAAACCTTCTGGAGTTGGCTTCATCCAAAGCGGCTTCGACTTCATCCAGAACAGCAAAAGGAGGTGGGTTGAAAGAAATGATGGCGAAAAGAAGTGCTAGTGATGTAAGCGATCTTTCGCCACCCGAGAGTAATGAGAGATGGCTGATTTTTTTCCCAGGAGGACAAGCAAAAATATCAACACCAAATTCTTCTCTGATTGTTGTTTCTTCTATTTCTTCACCGTGGTCCTCTTCATCATTATTTTCAGAAAGTTCAACACTATCTTCCGCGTCGTCAATTTTAGACTTTAGACCTTTGACTTTAGACTTAATTAGGTGCGCATTGCCACCACCAAAAATAATACGGAAATATTTGGTAAATTCCTGATCAATTTTTTCAAAAGCCTTTGAAAAAGATTCGCTGATTTTTTCATCCATTTCCTTAACAACTTCATTGAGCGATTTAATCGCTTCTTCTAAGTCTTTTGATTCCTTGCTCAAAAATTCATAGCGATTATTTGTTTCTTCGTATTCCTCTGAAATCATCGGATCGATGCCACCAATTTGTTCCAATTGCATTTTTAACCTAGAAATTTCTTTTTCCAAAATTTCTCTGTCCACACTCTCCCCATCAAACTTCAAATCATTCACTTCCATTCTGAGCTCATCTCTGATTTCATTAACCAAATCCTCTTCCCTAACTTCCACTCTGGCCAATTTTATCTTGGCTTCATTAAATTGATCTTTAAAAACATTCAGTTCGGATTGCTTGGCGCCCAGTCTTTTTTCCAAATCAAAGAAATTCCTGCGCATTTCTTTTTCCTGTTCAATCTGAGCTTCAATTTCTTTACCAATTTTATTAATTTCCCCGCGTATTTCATTTATTTTAATTTCCAAAACGCCTTTCTTTTCAAAAAGTTCATCGATAATTCTTTGAGACTCTTTTTGCGCCTCCGAATTATCATTTTTTATTTCTACATTACCTTGGCCGGCTTCTTCATAAAGCTTGGCGATTTCCTGTTTGAGACTTTCAGCTATCTTTTTGATTTCCTCCAATTCTTCCAAGGTTTTTATTTCTTCCAGTCTTTGCACCAGCACATTCTGACTTTGTCGTATTTTTTCCAAGCCCGATCTCACATAAACTAAGTCAACTGGAATGCTTTGGATGACTTCAGCTTGTACCTTCTTTTCCTTTTCTATTTCCATTTTAGCCTCAGCTACCAGCAATTCTCTTTCTAGCCCGTTAATTTGAAGCCTCAGTTCTTCTCTTTTTCTATTCAATTTTTCCTGTTCGTCTCCTACCTGAACTTTGTTTGATTCGCTATTCAACTCATCGGAAATTTTGTCTACTTCGCGCTGCGCATTCATCATCTTGGCACCCAATTCATTCTTTTCAGCGGAAAAATTTTCCTTATCAACATGAAAAGTATGCCAAAGAAAAGAAAACAATTTGAGCTGTTTTTCTTTGAGGCTATCCGAAATTTCTTTTCCTTTGAGAGCTTTTTCAGATTGACGTCTTAGCATTTTAAGATGCGGCTCAATTTCTTTTACCAAATCGCCGATGCTTTTCAGGTTGCTCCTGGTTGATTCCAGTTTTTTAATCGCTCGGTCTTTTTTAATTTGATATTGCTTTACACCTGCAGCATCTTCCAATACCGCTCTTCTTTCAAGAGGGGTAGCATTAAGCACAGCATCTGACATACCCTGATTAAGAACAGAGTAGCTTTCTTTGCCAATACCAGCTTTAGCCAGAAGATCAATAACATCCTGCAATCTGACTTTTGATTTGTTGATCGAGTATTCTGTTTCGCCATTTCTAAATATTTTTCGAGATACTGAAACTTCATCAAATTCCAAAGGAATTCTTTTATCAGAATTATCAAAAACTAGTGTCACTTCGGCACTGCCCAATCTGGCTTTTTTACCTGATCCAGCAAAGATAATATCTTCCGCTTTTTTGCCTCGAAGATTTTTCATTGAATGTTCCCCCATCACCCAGCGAAGCGCATCCGCAATATTAGATTTGCCACTTCCATTTGGGCCGACAATAGCTGTGACTGTTCTTTCTTCGCTATCAGCAAAAGAAAAATCCAACGAGGTTTTGTTGGCAAAAGATTTGAATCCTGCTAATTCTAGACGTTTTAAATACATGGTTTCGAAATTTTTGTTTTTTATTCTCCTTACTCCCAATTTTTGGCTTTCAGGGCTTTGATGGCAGCTGTTTTCTGCGCTTCTTGCTTGGAAGCTCCATCACCTTCTGCTACGAGCTCGTCATTCAAATATACTCCAACTACGAATTTTTTATCATGATCTGGTCCACTTTCACTCATCACTCGATAGGATGGCGTAATCCCAACTTTTTCCTGAGACACTTCTTGAAAACGACTTTTGGGATCCATAAAAAGTTTTTTGTCCAAAATTTCCGGTAACTCCGAAACAACATTTTTCAAAATAAATTTTTTGCATTCCGAGTAGCCATTCTCTTTTTGGTCAATATAAATCGCTCCAACAATTGCCTCAAAAGCATTGGCCAGAAGATACTGACGCGCTCGGCCTTTGTCTTTGGCCTCACCTTTACTCATCATTAAGAATTCTTCCACACCCAGCTTTTTGGAAATTCCAGCCAACATTTCCCCGTTAACCAAGGCGGCTCTCCAATTAGTCAGTTCGCCTTCTGGATTTTTGTAATTTTCGTACAAATGTTCCGTAACCACCAATTCCAAAACAGCATCTCCCAGAAATTCCAGACGCTCATTATGTTCAAGCTTATGATCTCGATGCTCATTTAAATATGAACGATGAGTCAAAGCCTGCTGAAAAAGATTCAAATTATTAAATTTTACTCCGATTTTTTTGGCTAATTTTTCAACCACGAACTTTGCAATTACCAATTCCTAATCAAAAAGATTAGATAGTAGTAACTAGAAATTTAAAAAAAATTATTTTTCTTCTGTCTTTTTGTCTTTAGCAGAAACTTTCTTTTTTTCACTTTCTTTTTTATTTTTTGATTCATCATCCTTCATCGGCTCTCCAAGCTCACGATATATTGTTCCCAAAACACCATTTACAAATCTGCCCGAAGATTCTCCACCAAAAGTTTTGGCCAGTTCGATAGCTTCATTGATAGCTACTTTTGGAGGGACTTCGCTATAGTTACCAAAAAGCACTTCATATATTCCCAATCGCAAGATATTTCTATCAACAACAGTGACTTGAGATAAGGGCCATTCGGGAGCACATTTTTCAATCAGCTTATCAATCCTACTTTGGTTCTTGATGGTATTCTTGGCCAAATCAAAAACAAAAGATTTATCCTCCATTCCTGGACCAAATTCTTGGATATTTCTTTGAATAATATCGTCCAAGTTTTCAACTTTTTGATCTTTGAAATCCCATTCAAAAAGGGACTGCATCGCTATTGATCTTGAAAGGTGCCGATTGGCCATAATATTTTATTTTTTGGTCTTTTTATTGACTTTTTTCAAAGTATTTACGACTTCTTTTCCCTTGTAGAAACCGCATTTTGAACAAGCTTTGTGTGGCAACATTTTGGTTGCACATTTGGGACAAACAACTAATTTTTTAGATTCCATTTGCAGAAAAACTCTGGCTCGATCGCGTCTTCCCTTGGTGTGTCTTTGCTTTTGTGTTGACATATTGGTAATTTCTCTTAATTTGATTATTTATATAGCATATTCAATTTATCATCTCTTAGCTCTTTTGACAAGCGTTTTGAGAAATATGGGACCCTAAATAAAACGAGGGCTTTCGGAAATTCCGAAAGCCCCGAAAATCACACTGGCAAATGGTCTAACAAGATGAAATTCAAACTATTTCTGATGCCTGGAATTTCAGCATCTGTTACCCATTGCTTGCCCCTAATCTCTAGGAGCAGAGAATCATCGCCATCGTCATCTTGTATGAAAGACATCCTATGCCCTTCCCTAGTAGCAAAATTAATGATTCCCAAAATTACTTCTTTGATTTCTTTCCACGTGCCTTCTTTTAGGACTTTTGTAAGATTTTTAATATCACTTTCATCTAGCTCGACAGCGGCCGTAAACCCTTCTCTCTGGTGCTCCTCATTAGCAGTGACAATTTGCATAATACCCCCGATCATGCAAGAAAAAAATCTTCAAGGCTATCCTTCAATTCATCAACTGGAAACAAATATTGAGAGCCGCCTTCGCCAACTTGAATAAGAATCATCTCCCCAGCGCCTTGATCTCTTATTATTCCGCCTATTCCTCCACGGCTACGAGCAAAGATGATGATTTCGTCAACTGCTTCCTCACCAAGCATTGATTCAATCCTTGCCCTATCAATTTGATCAATT
Source organism: uncultured Bdellovibrionales bacterium (assembly GCA_964547585.1). GTDB lineage: Bacteria > Patescibacteriota > Minisyncoccia > Moranbacterales > UBA2206 > CAZSCF01. The sequence goes on along the minus strand of CAZJOI010000001.1, from coordinate 134,341 downwards.
TCAACGGCACCTGTAAACCCTTCTTCTCCAAAATCTGGATCTGCATCAACAATTTTCATAATTACCTCCTCTATATTTTCTTGATTTTTATGGTTTTATAGCTAAAAAGAACTTCAAAAGATTCTAGCATTTTTTGGCTAAATGTCAATAGAAAATTATTTATGAAAATTTCCCCGTCTCGACTCGCAAAGACGCATCGTCGACTCGCCTAGACTCGGCGAGGCTGGTGCGAGGCGGGTGACCGGTGCAAAGCTTTGGCGGTGAATTTCACAAGGTCCGTGTTTTTTCAAGGCATCCATATGTAATTTGGTTCCGTAACCCTTGTGATGATCAAAGCCATAGACTGGATATTTTTTATGCATAGAAAGCATCGTCCTATCTCTGGTTACTTTGGCAATGATTGAGGCAGCCGAAATGGATTTCACAATTCTATCCCCACCTACCACGGTCATTTGTTCCATGGAAAAATTGGGAATTTTTTTATTGCCATCAACTAAAATTATGTACCAAGTATTTTGTATATTGTATTTTGTATTTTTAAAATTTTTTTCATTTGGATTTTGGATTTGATTTGTCATTGGAAATTTGTCATTCGTTATTTCTCTCTTCAAAGAAGCTATTGCTTTTTTCATCGCCAAAAAACTGGCTTCCAAAATATTTATGCGGTCAACAGTTTTGTGATCGCAAATCCCAATGCCAATATAAAAATTTTCGCAAACAAAATCAAAAACCTTTTCTCGCTGTTTTTCGCTCAATTTTTTTGAATCCCGCACCAAATCCCATTCCCTCGACTTGGACATTGAATGTCCAAGTGGTGTCCGCAGGGCGGCCGCACAAGCCACAACAGGACCGGCCAGAGGTCCTCTGCCAGCTTCGTCCACTCCGATCACAATCTCGTATCCTTCGCTAAAAAGCTTTTTTTCTAGGTTAAAATTTGAATTTTTCATAATTGCATTATATCCTGCTTTTTCATTTTTCCAAACTATGCTAAAATAGAACTGCTAAAAACTATCTTGCAAAACCCACAGAGAAATCGGGGGCATGGGGATAGAAGAAAATTATGAAAGCTTATTCCACAAAAATTAGTTTAAACGTTTTGCCAAACCTTGCTTTTCAAGTTAAGGTTTTTTAATTTTCAATAATCAATGATCAATTTACAATAAATTTACAATGACTCAATTTTCAATATCTATTTTCAATAAATAAACTTGAAAATTAATTAATTGAAAAATTGAAAATTCATTGAAAATTGTAAATTGAAAATTGTAAATTATCCGATGAAATTCACCCATCTTCACGTTCACACACATTATTCCCTCTTGGATGGTCTGGCCAAGATAGACGACTTGCTTGATCGTGCCAAAGAACTAGGCATGGAATCAATCGCCATTACTGATCATGGGTCTCTTTATGGTGGCATCGAATTTTTTATCAAAGCCAAAGAAAGAGGCATTAAACCCCTAATTGGTTGCGAGATGTATATCACTCCCAATGATTTACACAGTAAAAATCCAGATAGTCTTGATCGCAAAAGAAATCATCTCGTGCTTTTGGCCAAAAATATGGTGGGCTACAAAAATTTAATGAAACTCATTTCCATTGCTCATCTGGAAGGCTTTTATTACAAACCCCGCATCGACAAACAAACTCTCAAAAAATATTCCGCTGGACTAATTGGTCTTAGCGCCTGTTCTGAAGGAGAAATTCCCTCAGCAGCTATTTCCGGCGACATGGCAAAAGCTGAAAGGTTAGCCCTTGAATACAAAGAAATTTTCGAACTAGGCGATTTCTATTTGGAGTTGCAACATCATCCCAAATATCCCAATCAACAAATTGCCAATGAAGCTTTGATAAAAATTTCCAAAAAACTGAGCTTGCCTCTAGTAGCCACTAATGATGTTCACTATGTCAGAAAGGATGATGCAGGTATTCATGATATCTTGCTTTGTATCCAAACTAACAGGAAAGTTGAAGAAAAAGACCGCATGAATCTAATGGATTTTGAGCTTTACCTCAAAAGTCCCGAAGAAATGGAAAAGAATTTCAAAGATGTGCCCGAAGCTCTCTCGAATACGCAAGAAATTGTGGACAAGTGCGATTTGCAAATCAAAATGGGAGAAACCCAACTTCCTCATTTTGATGTACCAAATGGTTTTACCGCTGAAAGTTATTTACGTCATCTCACAGAAATTGGTTTACAAAAAAAATTCAGTGGTGGCGTTACGGAAGAACACAAAAATAGAATGGAATATGAATTGCGCATTATTGAAAAAACCGGCTTTGCTTCTTACTTTTTAATCGTTCAGGATTTCGTTAACTGGGCGAAAAATCAAGGCATCATTGTCGGCCCTGGCCGTGGTAGCGCCGCCGGAAGTTTTGTTTCATATTTAATTGGAATAACCAATATGGATCCAGTTAAATATGATCTCCTTTTTGAAAGATTTTTGAATCCAGAAAGAATCTCTATGCCCGATGTTGATATGGATTTTGCTGACGATAGAAGAGATGAGGTTCTGGATTATGTCAGAAAAAAATACGGCAATGACCATGTGGCACAAATTATCACTTTTGGAACAATGGCCGCTCGTGCTGCTATCCGAGATGCTGGTAGAGCTTTGGGCATTCCCTATGAATTTTGCGACAAAACTGCCAAATTTATTCCGATGTTTTCTTCCATTGAAGATGCCCTTAAAAATGTCAAAGAATTAAAGGATATGTATTCCGATAATCCAGATTCAAAAAAACTGATTGATAGTGCCAAAAGATTGGAAGGAGTCGTGCGTCATGCCTCAATGCATGCCTGCGGAGTTGTGATCACCAAAGATCCGGTTACTGAATACTCGCCTATTCAAAATATTATTGGTAAAGAAGGCGAAGGAATCGTGACGCAATATTCATCTTCGACTAAATCAAGTTTTGTAGAAAAAATTGGATTACTCAAGATGGACTTTTTGGGGCTAAAAAATCTCACAATTATTCAAAACACACTCCGCATCGTCAAAAAAACCAAAAACATTGACATGAGGATTGATGAAATTCCAATTGAAGATAAAAAAACTTTTGAACTTTTGCAAAAAGCTGAAACCACAGGAGTATTTCAATTGGAAAGTTCCGGTATGAAAAGATATTTGAAACAGCTAAAACCCAATGATCTGGAAGATATTATTGCCATGGTGGCTCTTTATCGCCCAGGACCAATGGACTGGATCCCTGATTTTATTGATCGTAAACATGGACGCAAGGCTATGAGCTATCTGCATCCGAAATTAAAAGACATCTTAGAAAAAACTTACGGCGTTGCCGTTTATCAAGAACAAGTTATGCAAATCGCCAGAGACTTAGCTGGATTTTCTTTGGGTGAAGCTGATGTCTTGCGCAAAGCCATGGGCAAGAAAATTTTCGCTCTCATTCAAGAACAGAAATATAAGTTTATTGAAGGCTGTGCCAATCAAGGCATCGACAGAAAGATTGGAGAAAAAGTTTTTGCTTTTATTGAGCCTTTTGCTGGCTACGGCTTCAATAGGTCTCATGCGGCTTGCTATGCATTGGTAGGTTATCAAACCGCCTATCTGAAGGCTCACTTCCCCGCCGCCTTTATGGCCGCTCTTCTTACTTCCGACCAAAGTGATAGTGATCGTATTGCTATTGAAATAGCTGAATGTCGTGATATGGGAATTGAAATTATGCCGCCGCATATCAATGAAAGTTTTGAAGAATTTGCCGTTATCATTGACGGAGAAACTAAAAAAGAAAGGATCCGGTTTGGACTCAATGCGATTAAGAATGTCGGCAAAAATGTTGCTCATGAAATTGTTGAAGAAAGAAAACGAAATGGAAAATTCAAAAACATTACTGATTTTGTAGAAAGAGTTAGCACTAAAGATTTAAATAAAAAATCATTGGAAGCACTGGCTAAAGTCGGAGCCATGAAGGGCATGGGAGAGCGAAACCAAATTTTGGCTTCGGTTGAAAACATCTTGGTTCATTCCAAAAAATTTCAGAGTCTCAAAGACTCAAATCAAATTAGCCTTTTTGGAGATTCAGAAATATCTTTGCCGGAAATAAAACTAACCGATGCTTCGCCAGCTACTAAGAAAGAAAGACTCACTTGGGAGAAAGAACTTCTAGGACTCTACATCAGTGATCATCCAGTCAGAGAATATCGTGAATATTTCAAAAAAATGGCCGTACCCATTCGAGAAATCACCCTGCAAATGGTAGAAAATAATATCAATGTCGGCGGAGTAATTTCAAAAATTCAAAAAGTCTACCTCAAAAATCAAAAGACGATGCTCTTTGTAACATTGGAAGATATGGATGGTAGTATCGAGATTTTGGTTTTTCCGAAAGTATTGGAAATAACAGGCTCGATATGGGAAGAAGATAAAATTGTTTTAGTTGGCGGAAAATTGTCCAATAAAGATGGCGAACTGAAAATTCTTTGCGATAAAATAAAGCTAGTTAATCAAGCTGAGCTGGACAAGTTTCAAAGAATTTTAGACACTCAAAAATTCAATGGTATTAACTTTGATAGGTGCTCAAAAATAATTCTTTCTTTTCCTGAATCTTCCGGTCAAGAAAAAATCAAAAAACTTTCTGAGTTTTTTGGACGCTGCGAAAGAGGCGAAACAAAAGTCTATTTGAATATTAATAACTCGAAACTGGAAACACCCTATTGCATTAAATTTTCCGCTGAGCTAAAAAACTCTCTGGAAAAAATAATTCCAGACGGAAACATAGAAATGATTTAGATGTCGGGCTGCTGGGAATCGAACCCAGTCTACATGCACCCCATGCATGCGTACTGCCGGTATACTACAACCCGTTATTTTATCTTAAATTAATTTAAGTTTACAGTCAAAAAAGCTCTACCGAAGGGTAGAGCTTTTAAAAACTCATTTAATCAACCTGGTAATTCACTCCAACATTTATAATAATCTCCTGAGTTCCTGAAGGAACTTGAGCTGGTGCTGAGGACACAGAGCTAAGCGCCTTTTCTCCCATTCCTCCATAACCATAGTCTCCATTTTGCATATCTGGTGATTTAACTACATTTTCATACCAACCAATAACTTTTTTGAGTCGCTTGACTCCGGCAGCCTTAGCTAAAGAATTGGCCTTGCCTCTGGCATCTTCGATGGCCTTGATTCTGGCTTGTTGCTTCAAATCATTAAGACTTGCGACATCAAAACTGACACCTGAAACTTGATTTATGCCAACTCTACTAGCGGCCGAAATAACGTTTCCAACTAATTCAATATTTTTATCTATACCTTCAACTTTTATTTCTAATTGCTGATTGGCTGAATATCCAGAAATAGTTGATGTGCCATCCCTGTAATCATATTGCGGATTGAGAGAATAATTTTTTGTTTTTATATTCTCCTTGGAAATTCCGATTGTTCCCAGCTCATCAATGGCTTTGTTTATTTTTTCATTTAATTGTTTCAGAGCTACTTCAGCAGTTACCGCCTTATCAACTTGTACTCCCAAAGTTACGGCTGCAATATCTGGCTGATAGGAAACCTTTCCCTCACCATTAACTGTTACCTGGTTTAAATTTGGATTCACGATTTTTTCTCTAATCAGTGCTATAATGACGACTCCCGCCACCAAAATCATTCCAATAAAAATCAGAATAATATTTGGACTTCTCCAATTTTTACAGCAGCTTTCGTTTGATTGTATTTCATTTTCCATATTATTTGTATAATTATTTTTTACATATTAATCATACCACAATTTTACTTGTTTGACATTGTAGCCTTTTTGCAATACAGTTAAGTTAAGAAAAATTAAATGAGGCAATGAAGCGGCCCAACCACCCGCCGAGCCTCCGTTACCTTCCGGCGAAACGGAAAAAAGAGTGCCCGAAAATAAGGGAATTCGAGTGGAACCCCCCACCCTTTCGTAAAAAGAGTGGGGCTCGAAGTCATTTATTTTTTTGGCATTTTTATTTTTTTAATTTTTAAAAACACATGAACAAAAAATATAATAATTTTAATGATCCTATCGACATAGACCTCCCCAAGACTGGCTACACGCCCGTGGATACAGTAGGCATGGAAGCAGCTCTGTTTAAAGGAATGGGAAGCAAAAGCAGTAAGCGATCACTGGGATTAAGAATTGCAATTATCATCCTTTCATCGATATTTTTTGTAATTCCTGGGATAGCACTGACCTATTTAAGCATTTTAATAATATTTGATAAAACAGAAGAAATGCCTCTTCTGATAAAAATTCTATCTATCCTAATTGGAATTTTAGTTTTTGTAATTGGCGCAAGAATTATCTACCCTAATTTTAAAAAATAATTTTTTTTATTAAAGCTATGTCAACAAAAAACCAACCGGCCAAAATAGAAATTATTCGCCATTCCGCTGCTCATGTTTTGGCGGCAGCTGTTTTGGAAATGTTTCCAGAAGCTAAATTTGGCATTGGACCAGCGATCGAAAATGGCTTCTACTATGACTTTGAACTTCCTCGCACCCTTATTCCTGAAGATCTTCCACTACTTGAAGAAAAAATGAGAGGAATAATCAAAGCCAACTATAAATTTGAACAAGCGGAAATATCAGAAAAAGAAGTTCTCGAAGATTTTAAAAAAGCTAACCAATCTTACAAAGTTGAACTTATCGAAGATATCATTCGGAAATCGGAAATCGGAAATCGAAAATCGAAATTGACAGTCTACAAGACTGGAAATTTCGTCGATCTTTGCTCTGGCCCACATCTTGACTCAACTGGTGAGATTGACCCAAAAGCTTTGAATCTCACTCGCATTTCCGGTGCCTACTGGAAATCAGATGAAAAAAACAAACAACTGCAAAGAATATATGGAGTCGTCTTTGAATCCAAAAAAGAACTGGATGAATATTTGAAGCAAATGGAAGAGGCATCCAAAAGGGATCATAAAAAACTCGGAAAGGAATTGGACCTTTTTTCATTTCATTCAGATGCTCCGGGTAGTGCTTTTTGGCATCCAAAAGGCATGGTCATTTGGAATGAATTGGAAAAATTCGGCAAAAGCATTCGAAAAAAATATAACTATCTTGAAATTCAAACTCCCATCTTGGCTAAAAATACTCTTTGGAAAACTTCAGGTCATTGGGATCATTATAAGGATACCATGTTTTCCTTTGCTCTTGATAAAGAAACCTATTGCCTAAAACCAATGGATTGCCCATTTAATATCAAAATCTATCAGACCCAACAAAGATCATATAAGGAATTGCCAATTCGTTATACTGAAATTGGCAGAATTTTGCGCAATGAAAAATCAGGTGAACTTAATGGGCTTTTCCGTGTACGTCATTTGACACAAGACGACTCGCACGTTTTTCTAACAAAAGATCAGGTAAGAGAAGAAATTGTTGCTTTGGTAAAAATGACTAAAGAATATTACCAAACACTTGGAATAAATCCTGAATTCTTTCTTTCAACTAGGCCGGATGATTTTATTGGTGAGGTCAGGGATTGGGATGAAGCAGAGAAAGATTTAAATGCAGCTCTCAAAAAAGAGGGCGTAAAATTTGAAATCAAAGAAAAAGATGGTGCCTTCTATGGACCAAAGATAGACATTGACATCAAGGATGCCCTCGGTCGTCGTTGGCAACTTGCAACTATTCAACTAGACTTTCAATTGCCACATAGATTTAACTTAGAATATATTAATTCAGATGGGAAAAAGAAATCGCCTGTTATGATTCATGCTGCCATTTTTGGATCATTTGAAAGGTTTATTGGAATTGCACTAGAACATTTTGCTGGTGCTTTTCCAACTTGGCTCTCCCCTGTTCAGGCGATTATTATTCCAGTTTCGGAAAAATTCAATAAATATGGAAATGCAGCTCTCGAAAAATTGAAAGAAAAAGGCATTCGCGCAGAAATCGATTCTGCAGATGAATCATTGGGCAAAAGAATTCGCGAAGCTGAAAAACAAAAAATTCCATATATTTTGGTAGTTGGCGAAAAAGAAGAAAGTTCAGATGCAGTTTCCGTCAGATCACGCGATACCAAGGAACAAACTGTTTTTAAAATTGATGAATTCATTGAAAAAATATCGAAAGAAATAAGAGAAAAGAAATAAGAAGAAAAAGTGAGTCATGAAATATTATATCAAAACTTTTGGCTGTGCCATGAATACCAGCGATTCTGAGCGAATTGCTGGGTTTTTAGAGATGTCTGGGTTACAAGCGGCCAAAAGCATAAATGAAGCCGATTTAGCCATTTTTAACACTTGTGGCGTCCGCCAAATGGCCGAAGACAGGGCTTATGGGCAGATACATAACTTGAAGGTCAAAAGTCAATCTGCCAGCTGGCGGACAAAAGTAAAAATTGTTCTAACGGGATGTCTGGCGAATAGAAAAGATGTACAAAGAAGACTAAAGAACAAAGTTGATTTATTTTTTCCTATCAATGATTTTAAGATTCTCGAAAATTGGATAATTGAAAATTTAAAAAATCGTAAATCGAAAATCGTAAATCGAAAATACTGTAACAAAAACAAATATTATTATTTATCCGTTCAGCCTAAATTCAACTCAAAATTTACCGCCCACGTCCCTATCATGACCGGCTGCAATAATTTTTGTTCCTATTGCGTTGTCCCCTATGCTCGTGGCAGAGAAGTTTCACGTCCAGCCACTGAAATACTCAAAGAAGTTGAAAGTTTAATCAAAAAAGGTTACAAGGAAATTGTTTTACTCGGACAAAACGTCAATTCATATAAAGACAATAACATAAATTTTTCCAAACTTCTCAAAAAAATAAATTCCATTTCAGGCAATTTCTGGATCAGTTTTATCAGTAGCCACCCGAAGGATTTTTCTTCCGATCTCATTGAAACCACCACCAAGCTCAAAAAGGCTTGTGAATTCGTCCACTTGCCTATCCAGGCTGGCAACGACAAAATCTTGAAAAAAATGAACCGTAACTATACTGCTAAACATTATCTGGATTTGATTAAAAAAATTAAAAACAGTTTCAAAAAAAATAAACCTGAAAAACTATATTCCATTACTTCAGATATTATTGTTGGCTTTCCCAGCGAAACCAAAAAACAATTTTTGCAATCGGCGGAAATTATGAAAAAAGTTGATTACGATATGATTTTTTTTGGCCAGTATTCCCCTCGCCCAGGAACTGCAGCTTTCCAAATAAAAGATTCTGTCTCCAAAAAAGAAAAAGTCAGAAGAGAAAATTGGCTCAATGAGATTCTCAAAAAAACAGCTTTCGAAAACAACAAAAAATATGTGGGTAAAATAATGGAAGTTTTGATTGAAAAAGAAAAAAACGGCCTCTATTTTGGTCATACCCGCACTATAAAAAATGTTAAACTCACATCAGACAAAAAAAACCTAGTTGGTAAAATAGTTAAAGTAAAAATAATTAAAGCTAATATATGGAATCTAGAGGCTTGCCTTCCATAGAGGCAGAGAGAAGTAAGATAATAGTTATCTTGGGTCCAACATCTTCAGGCAAATCTGATTTGGCTATTGAGGTTGCCCAAAAATACAATGGAGAGATAATTTCGGCTGACAGCCGACAGGTTTATCGCGAAATGAACATTGGAACAGGCAAAATTACCAAAGCCGAGCAAAAACTAGCCACGCATCATATGCTGGATATTGTTAGTCCAAAATCCACTTTTAATGCCGCTCAATTCAAAAAAAGGGCAGAAAAGATAATTAAAGATATTTTGCAAAAAAATAAATTGCCCATCATTTGCGGCGGGACTGGTTTTTGGATAAAGGCGATTGTTGATAATGTAAATTTCCCAGAAGTAAAACCTAATCAGAAATTACGCAACACACTAAACAAAAAATCAGCATCAGAACTTTTCCAGATGCTCAAAAAGCTTGATTCAGAAAGAATCAAAAGTATTGATACTAAAAACAAAGTACGCTTAATCCGTGCCATTGAAATATGCAAAACTATCGGTAAAGTTCCTAACCCAAGCAACAACAAAATAAAATATGATTTTTTGCAAATAGGCATTGATGTTCCAAAAGAAAAATTACAAAGCAATATCCAAAAACGCCTAACAAATCGTTTCCAACAGGGAATGATAGATGAAGTTGAAAAACTACACAAAAATCATAAACTGAGTTGGAAAAAAATTCAATCTTTTGGCTTGGGATACTATTGGATTACACTTTATTTTCAAAAAAAAATAAGTAGAGAAGAGCTATTTGAAAAAGTTTATTTGGCAGAAAAAGATTATGCCAAGCGCCAAATGACTTGGTTTCAAAAAGACAAAAGAATAAAGTGGACCAAAAACGCAAAGGAAGTCCATACATTGATACAAAAATTTTTAAAATAAAACAGGGATGTCGGAAAAAATTTTCCAACATCCCGTTTTAACAAGCTGGCCAAGGAAGAATTTCCAAATACCTACCCTTATCAACAACCATGACATGATTGCCGTAAAAGAAGGAAAATGATCTCTCTCTGATTGATTTAACCAGAGTTATTCTGAAACTACTTCCGTTTTTACTGATTTTTACTCTGAGAGCCCTGTCGATTCCAGAATCATGATAATAAACCCTGGTAATCAGATGCCCTCCCACCTCGCTATTAACAATCTCTACGAATTTTCTAATACCCTTGGTTTCAACAATCTCCTTGGGTATTATTAAGCGAGACTTTTCATCAACAGTCGCACCAATTTCAGCCCCCCTAAAAGTCATAGCAACCTCCTTTTTGAAGAACTTTCTTTTATTTTATTTTAATTTTTCTGTTAATATTTTTCTCGCCATTTCCGGATTGGCTTTGCCTTTCGTTGCCACCATTACTTGGCCGACCAAGAACTGCAAAGCCTTGCTTTTCCCTCCCCTATAATCCTGTGCCGATTTTTCATTTTTGTCAATGACTTCCTGAATAATTGAGGATAACTCATTTTCATTGTCAACTTGAAGTAAGCCTTTTTCTTCAATAATTTGAGAGGGATCACCACCCGTTCGATACATTTCTTCCAAAACAGTTTGGGCCGCACTGGAATTTATTTTACCACTAGCAATAATCGCCACTAATTCCGCGTAGTTTTCTGGCGTTATTTTTACCTGCTTTATATTTTCATTATTTTTGACCAAATGCTTTTGCAGCTCACTCACAATATAGTTGGAAGCCAACTTCAAACACTTTTTTTCTTCAACTTCAAATTCATCACAATTCAATTTTTCCTTTATTTCTGAGACAACTTCCTCAAAATATTGTGCCAAATTTTTATCACTAATAATAACTTCAGCATTTTCTCCGGATACCCCATATTCTGCAACAAATCTTTCTTTTTTTTCTGCTGGAAGTTCTGGTAAATGTTTCTTAATATTTTCAATATATTCATCAGAAAAATTCATGGGAGGAATATCCGGCTCTGGAAAATATCGATAATCATGGGCTGATTCTTTTTTTCTTTGCGAGACAGTAGCACTTCGATTACTGTCATAACCTCGGGTTTCCTGAACAATTTTTTCACCTTTTTCCAGAAGCGTTGTTTGTCTTTCAATCTCATAGTCAATTGCTTTTTCAACAAACTTGAATGAATTAATATTTTTAACTTCAACCTTAGTTCCGCTTAGTTTGTCCGAGCCTTTTGTACAAAGAGAAATATTAACCTCACAACGCATTTGTCCTTTTTCCATATCCGCATCAGATATTTCCAAATAGCGAAAAATTTGCTGCAATTTTTGGCAAAAAAGACGTGCCTCTTTTCCATTTTCAATATCCGGTTCAGTTACCAGCTCCATGAGTGGTACGCCCGCGCGATTAAAATCTACCAACGAATAATCCACTCCCTTTGGATGCACTAATTTACCAGTATCCTCTTCCAAATGGATTCTAGTGATGCCTACTTCTTTCCCGTCAATTTTTACTTTTCCATTTTCGCAAAGTGGTTGATCATATTGAGAAATCTGGTAACCTTTGGGGATATCAGGATAAAAGTAATTTTTTCGATCAAATTTTGATTCCTGTCTCAAATTACAACCCAGAGCCAAACCAGCCATTTGCACAAAGTTGACTGCTTCCGCATTCGGCACAGGTAAAGTGCCCGGTTGTCCTGTACAAACCGGACAAATATTAACATTAGGTTCTTTATCCAAATCCAAATCATTCTTACAAGCACAAAACATTTTCGATTTAGTTTTTAGTTCAACATGGATTTCCATGCCGATAACTGGGGTATATTTATTCATAAACATAGAACATAAAATATAAACCCGAGATCTATATTGTATGTTATTATAAATTTTATTTTTATATTTTTTTAAAATTTTCGAGGGATAGTTATTTTATCAAAAAATGTTTTTATTTTAATTCGCCTTACACGCACGTAGCAACAATCAAACATTTTTTGCTATAAAATAACGCCCGAGCAATTTTAAAAAAATATAAGAATGAAAAATACATTCTAAAGAATCTCCTTCACCTTTC
>CAZJOI010000001.1:116243-121899 GCA_964547585.1 uncultured Bdellovibrionales bacterium | reverse complement strand
TTTAAGAAAATATAAAAATAAAATATAACCACTTACAATATACCTCTTACTTTTCTCCAAATAATCTCGTGTTTTCTCTCAAGCGGCAAGCTCACATCAATTTTTTGCCAATCGTACTTTTTGCCAATCTTCAAATGGGCCTTTCTGGCTTTTTCCATTAATTTTTCATTTTCCTCATGTTTATGATTTTTTTCCTCTGCCTCTCGAAATCTTTTTCCATCCAGAAAAAACGCCACATCCTCTTTCAAAATAAAACCATTCAAATATTCCAGAAATCTCAAATCCACTCCAGTGGCCAGACCCCAAGCCATCGCTGTTCCAAAATAATCTTCGGCTATAATATTTATGCCTTTGGCCAGTTTATTTTTCAAAATTTCTTCATGTTTTTTTCTATCAATAAAATGCAATAATTGAAATTCCCGCGGAGTAAATTTTTGCGGATTACCTTTGCGCAGATATTCATTGATTAGCTTACCAGCTGGCTCTGAATCATATATGGGATATTTGATGTATTCCGCCTTTTTCCCAGCTTTTTTAATCGCCCTAACCAAAAGCTTGGCTTGGGTGCTTTTGCCCAAATTATTAATCCCATATATAACAATGAATTTACCTCTCTTCATATTGATTTTTCTGATTTAGATTTGCACTTCTTTTCCTCCAGTTGCCACTCTACCACCTTGCCATTGTCCACGATACTGGTTACCTTCTCCTAAAACTTCATGAAAAGTAATATGTACCACACGGGCGCTAAAGGATATTTTTATCTTGCTTTGACCCAAATTGCAAACACCAAAAGTCAATTCACCTGAATAACCCGGTTGAACTACGCCATTGAAAAGTCCCAAGCCTGAGCGAAACATCGTAGTTCTGGGGAAAATTATACCTGATAGATTTACTGGTAGATTAACTTTTTCGATTGTTTTGACCAAATAATATTTCCCGGGTTCGAAAATAAAAAAATTATCATCGTCTATTTTTTCTGAATCATATTTAGCCAAGAGCTTTATTTCTGGCGTCTGTCTTTCTTCTACCCCCAAAAATCCATCTCCTAAAAGTTCATAAACCTCTCCCAGCCTCAAGTCAAAGCCAGCACCTTCAGGATTATTAATTTCCCGATCGCAAAGATTTTCAACCAATTTTCGTTCATCAACTAATTTATGCAGCTCTTTTATGCCTAGTATCATATTATTTTTTTAATTCTAAAAAAGAAAACCTATATTGCCCATTGTCACATTTTTCTTCCTTGATAATATTTTTAAATTCCGAATAATCCGAAAAAAAAGTATCAGCATCGTCTGGCACATCGTCGACTACTGTTAGATATAACTTATCAGCAAAGGGTAATGATAAATTATATATCTGTCCACCTCCGATAACAAAAACCTCTTCTTCTTTTTGTTTGGATTCTTGCAAAACTTCTTCCAGTGAATGTCTGATTTCTACTCCTTCGGCTTGAAAATTTTTATCCAATGTAACCACAATATTCTTTCTGTTAGCGAGGGGTCGGCCAATGGATAGAAATGTCTTCTCGCCCATAATAACCACATGGCCGGAAGTTATTTTTTTAAAATGTGCCATATCTTCTGGAATATTCCAAAGTAACTGGTTTTTTCTTCCGATGGCTCTGTTTTTTCCGATAACTACAATAATTGAAATCATAAAATATCTAAATTATTAGCTGTTTTTTAGATAGCTTTTAAAATCCTCCGATATTAGCGATCTCGGCTTTGATGGCTGGATGTGATTCATAATTTTCCAAAGTCACATCTTCAAATCTGAAATCATCAATATTTTTAATATCTGGATTTAGCAAAACTTTAGGAAATGGCTTTGGATCTCGACTCAACTGTTCTTTCACCTGATCAAAGTGATTGGAATAGGAATGCACATCGCCAAAAGTATGCACAAATTCTCCTGCTCGCAGTCCTGTTACTTGCGCCACCATCTGCAAAAGCAGAGCATAGCTCGCAATATTAAACGGCACTCCCAAAAAGACATCGGCACTTCTTTGATACATCCCTAGGTTCAATTTATCACCATCAGTTACGGAAAATTGAAACATTGTGTGACAAAATGGCGGAACCTCGTTGGCATTGCCCTTGGAAGCCATGGCATAAATAAAATCTGGATTCCAAGCTGAAACTACATAGGATTTTCTAAAGGGTTTAGTTTTGAGACCCTCAATTACCCAACCGAGTTGATCAATTTCTCGACCGTCAGAAGCTGGCCATCTTCTCCACATTCGGCCATAAACCATAATCAAATCACCCCATTCTTTCACAAACGGATCAGAAGCTGGAAGCTCTTTAATTTTGGCAATAAAAGCTTTTTGCTCCATGTCTTTCTCTGGTTCTTTTTCTAAGCAGTGTTTATGATATCTTTTCCAAGCCCATTCATCCCAGATGTGTACATCATTGTCTACTAAATATTTGATGTTAGTATCTCCTTTCAAAAACCAAATAAGTTCATGTAAAATACCCCTAAAAAATACTTTCTTAGTTGTAAGTAATGGAAAGCCTTCTTTCAAATCAAACCTAATCTGGCGTCCAAAAACGGAACGAATATATGGCGCTTTTTCTCCCTTCTTTTCATATTCCGCCAAAACCTCAGGAGTAAAAAAAAGTTCCTTATCACTTCCCTTTTCCATTATCTCCTGAAGCAAATCTAAATATTGATATTCTGGGTGTTTTTTTTGGTTTTCCATATTTTTAAAAAGAATAACGAATTATCAACAAAGTTTCTGCAGTTCCGCCGCAATTTTCGGAGTATATTGTCTGATTGTTATACCACGCATCTCCAGAAGTTCACGGGCTTCATTTTCTTCTTCTTTTTGTTCTCCACCCGTTTTTATTCTTTCATATTCTTCAAAGTAAACAATCTCTTTGATGCCAGCATTATTCAAGGCTTTTACACAATCATAGCAAGGAAAAAGCGAAGTATAGACAGTTGCTCCTTGCAGTCTTTTGGTATCTTGGGAATTCATGAGGGCATTAATTTCCGCATGAGCTCCTCGACACCTTTTTAGTTTCTTCGTGACTGGATCTCCATCCACCTTGGCACATCCCACTTCGACACAATGCACATCCCCTTCAGTTGGACCATTGTAGCCCATAGAAACGATTCTTTTGTGATTATCCACCATCACCACTCCGGCTGTATGAAATTTGCAGGCAGTTCGCTGGGACACCAAGAGCGCCAAGCTCATAAAAGTTTCATCCCAAGATAACCGAGAATTTCTAGCCTTTTTTGTTTCACTCATATTTTTCTTTTTTATTATTTTTTAATTTTTTCAGCCCGAGGCTGATCCGCCTTGGGCGGAAAAATTTTATCAATCTTTTCAAAAAATTCTTTTTTTGTATCATTATTGCTTAGGATAAAATCAGCATGCTTTTTGATTTTTTTTATTTGCAATTCTGTTTCCGCCAGATGATCTTTTTTGAATGTTGCGAATTTCTTTTTCCCATCATCCGCTTTGTCTTTTCTTCTAACGATCCTTTTAAATCTTTTTTCTATATCCGCCTCCAAATAGACTAATCGAAATCCCTTTATTTTCTTTAGATATTTTATATCTTCAAGTCTCCTGACGCCATCAACTACCACCCATTTTTTCCTACTTTCCTTCACTTCCAAATATATTGTTTTAGCCAAAAGATCTTCTCCGAAGTTCTTGCGAAGAACTGTTGATATTTTTTGCAAATTTTTTCTGTTTTTTTCAAGTTGTACAATATCAAGCAGTCTCCTGAGAATGTGAGAAAAAGAAAAGGAGTCTCCTCCATATTTTTTCTTCACATATTCCGCAAAAGTACCTTTGCCACTACCTATTTCTCCGACTATACCCAGAACCAATTTCATACCCAGTAGTAGAACTTCGACGATATAAAATAATTTATGACGACAAAGCTTCTAAATAAAAACCACTAATTATTTTTTGTATTTTCTATCAACTGTTTTTGGGCAAAGCCCAGTCGAAGTTTCACTACTGGGCATATTTTTTCCTTAGGCTTGTTTTATAATTTTACTATTTTACTTAGTTTTAGTCAAAAAACAAAAGACCCGCCGATTAGGCGAGTCTTGAAGATTTTTTTCTCCTAAAACATAGGCAGTTTTCCGATAATCAAGTGCTCTTCCCTAACCTCATTTACCTCAATATTATTAGAATGTTTTCCTAGCCCCAATTCTTTCATATATTGGTCTACTTCAGTCAAAAGATAGTTCAAATCTTTTTCATTGTGGATGGTTTTATCGGCCTTAGCCCCAATTTCTGGCACATGAATTTCTGTTTCTTCTTGGTCTAATTTTCTGAATTTTTCAATATCAATATTATCATCACTTTTTTCACCTCTTGATGTAACTCGCTGCCAACGCGTTTTTTCCGAAGCCGTAATGTAAAGTACTTGTGAATTTGGATATTTTTTCACAAAATCATAATCAGATGGCATTCTAACACCGTTAATAACAAGTAATTGTTTCTTTTCATCGTCCACTCTCTTTGCCATAGCCTTAGAGAGAATGTCCTCACCAAAACGATTCTTGAAAACCAGATACAACCAAGCCTGATCTTCCTTGGAAAGTTTATCAAAATAAATCGATAGGGTATCTTTAATTGGATCTGCAAATCGCATTAGCCTTGCTCCGTATTTTTCCTCAAGATATTTAGCTACTGTGTCTTTTCCAGAACCAGTTTCACCTAAAAGTCCGATAATGATTTTTTGAGCCATTTTTTTACGTGGAGCCGGCTGGCTCCTTAAAAAAATTAAAAACATCAAGGCCCTTCAAATAGGCTTTGAAAAAATTACTAGGAGGTTATCCTTACTCCCTGCCCCATAGTGGAACACAATGTAATGTTAGAAAAAAGTTTTCCTTTAAGTCCACTTGGTTTGCTTTTTTCTAAATTCTCAATAAAAATTTTAATATTTTCTACAAGTTTTTCATCTGCAAAAGAAATCTTTCCTACTGTTTGATGAACATTACCAGAATCATCATTTTTGTAGGCCGCCTTACCCTTTTTTAAAGCTTCGACGGTTTCTTTTATTTTTGTTGTCACTGTCTCAGTTTTTGGGTTTGGCATTAATCCTTTGGGTCCAAGTATTTTAGCCACCTTGGCCAATTTTGGCATCATTTCAGGGGTAGCCACTAAGACATCAAAATCTATCTTCTTGGAAAAATTTTCAATAAGTT
This sequence comes from uncultured Bdellovibrionales bacterium, assembly GCA_964547585.1. GTDB lineage: Bacteria > Patescibacteriota > Minisyncoccia > Moranbacterales > UBA2206 > CAZSCF01. The sequence goes on along the minus strand of CAZJOI010000001.1, from coordinate 116,721 downwards.
CTTCTCCGCCAACAATATCCGCGCCTGCCCTTTTGGCCTCATCTTGAGCATTGGACGTGATTACAGCCACTCTCTTGGTCTTTCCACTACCATGAGGCAAAACAACAGTGCCCCTGATTATTTGATCACCTTTTTTGGAATCAATATTAGTTTTAATATGCAGTTCCACCGACTCGTCAAATTTAGCCGTTTTACTTTCTTTAATAATCTTGACTGCATCTTCAACAGAGTAGGTTTTGTTTTTATCTACTTTTTCAGCAACTGCTCTATATTTTTTTCCACGTTTCATATTGTTTTTGTGGTGCAAACGTTCTGAGTTTATCGAAGAACTCCCACTAATTAAAAAATTTATTATTCAATTTTTATGCCCATGCTGCGAGCTGTTCCTCCAATTATTTTCATGGCGCCATCCACATCATTAGCATTGAGATCAGGAAGTTTTCTTTCAGCAATTTCTCTCAACTTTTCCTGGCTAATT
>CAZJOI010000001.1:114865-116233 GCA_964547585.1 uncultured Bdellovibrionales bacterium | reverse complement strand
ACTTTATTTTTCAAAGGATTGCCAGAACCTTTAGAAACACCGGCTGCTTTTCGCAAAAGATCAGAAGCTGGAGGAGTTTTCAAAACAAAAGTAAAACTCCTGTCTTCAAAAACAGTTATCTCAGCTGGAATAATATCTCCCATCTTGTCCTTGGTTGATTCATTAAATTTGGAACAAAATTCCTGAATATTAATTCCGTGTTGACCCAGGGCTGGACCAACTGGAGGTGCCGGGTTGGCTTTACCAGCCTCAATTTGTAATTTGATAATAGTTTTAATTTTCTTTGCCATGTTTGTCTACGAGGTACGAGTAGCTACAAACATGAGCATCCCGCACCAATTCTATAATTTAATCTATTTATTACTTTTTAGCTAAGCCGCAGGCGATTCCGCGAAGCAAATTCATTTTTATCAGAAAAATAAACTTCGGAATTTGGTGCGGGAAGCCCACCTATATTTTATTAATTTGCAAAAAGTCCAATTCTACCGGTGTTTCTCTTCCAAAGATGGAAACAAATACTTTTACTTTTCCTTTTTCTTCATCAACCTCATCAACTTTTCCGTCAAAATCTTTAAAGGGTCCGTCAACAATCTTTACTGCATCGCCTTGTTTAACGTCGATCTTGTACTTCGGTTCAGCTACGCCCATCCTCTTCTTTAAAGCTTCAATTTCAGCTGGATCAACTGGAGTTGGAGTTGTACCTAGGCCAATAAAACCAGTTACGTTCGGAGTATTTCTGACAACATACCAAGAAGCATCAGTTACCACCATTTCTACCAAAACATAGCCAGGATAAATTTTTTCTTCAACGACTGTTCTTTTCCCGGCTTTAATTTTTATCTTCTTTTCAATTGGAACCATCACATCAAAAATCAAATCCTGCATATCCATGGATTCGATTCTTTGCTTGAGATTTCTGGCAACGTTATCTTCATATCCGCTATAAGTATGGATAACATACCAAGCTCTTCCATGATGTTGTGTTTGTTTGGCCATATAAATGTTGTGTGAAATTTATTTAATCAAAACTACTTTCAATAAATAATTGAAAAAATAATCCAAGCTACCCAAAAAGGCCGCTACAACAATACTTACTCCAATAACGGCAATTGTGTAAGTTATAGTTTGCTTTTTGGTTGGCCAATTAACTTTTAGAAGTTCGGCCTTAGCTTCTCTCAAAAATTGAGCTATTTTATTTATCATATTTTGAGCCTTTTTAAAAGCCCTTTGGGGCTTTTTATTACACTGAAATATTATCTTATTTTATATGTTCTGTCAAATATTAACCTGTGGGCGTACCAAGATTCGAACTTGGGACCTCGTCATTACCCGCCTAGGCGGGCGCACTCCCTGTCTACCGGCAGGCAG
>CAZJOI010000001.1:54036-114855 GCA_964547585.1 uncultured Bdellovibrionales bacterium | reverse complement strand
CTTTTTCAAAAATAACTTTCCAGGGACCTTTCTTGTAAGTCGTTTTATGAAATTTGGCTCTTTCTGGAGAAATATCGTTGTGAAAAAACAATCTTTTTTCAAGATTATTTGTGCTACCTATATATCTTTTTGCATTGGAATTTTCCAATACATATGTAAAAAACATGGGTGGGCGATTCAAGATTCGAACTTGAGACCTCGTCATTATCAGTGACGCGCTCTAACCAACTGAGCTAATCGCCCTAAAATTTTAATTTATTTTTATGTTAACCTCATCATTACCCGCCTAGGCGGGCGCACTCCCTGTCTACCGGCAGGCAGATAACCAACTGAGCTATACGCCCATATCTATCCTACGGTGGACTCTAGGAGATTCGAACTCCTGACCTCCTCGGTGCAAGCGAGGCGCTCTACCAACTGAGCTAAGAGCCCAAATCAAACTCGGATTATATACTTTCACTATTACAGCGCTCGTACCCTGTCCGCCTCCGGCGGGAACTGAGTTCCTTAAATCAAACTCGGATTATATACTTTCACTATTACAGCGCTCGGACCTTGTCCGCCTCCGGCGGAAACTGAGCTAAGAACCCAAATCAAATTCAAAAACTAAATTTAATTCTAGCAAACTGGTTCTTTTTTGTCCATAGTTACTTTAAACTTTTCACTTCCTTCACAAATTTCTCTCCCCGATCAAACTCGTTGACAAAAATTCCAAAACTGGCAGCTCCTGGAGAAAGCAAAATCACATCTCCTGGTTCGGCAACTGACCTAGCAACTTCTACGGCTTTTTTCATTGATTCAACAATAGGGAATCTTTTTTTCTCGGCATCACAAAAAAGATTATTCATTTCTGAAATAATTTTATCACTCGCCTCTCCTTTCAAAAAAATTACACCCTTAACCCTTTCACAGATAGTTTTGGCCAATTCCGACATATCTAAATTTTTATCAGCTCCGCCGCAAATCAAAATAATTGGCTCCTCAAACGAATTGATGCCTAAAAGAGCGCTTTCTGGAGTAGTCGCGGCCGTATCATTATAATATTGAATACCTTCAAATTCTCGAATAAATTCCAGCCTTTGCGAGGGAGCTTTTACAAAATTCAAAATAGCCTTGCGCATACTTTCAACTTTAATATCCAATACGTAGGTCGCTCCGATACTTGCCATAATGTTTCCCCAATTATGCTGTCCTTTTAATTTTATCTCCGAAATATCAACTATTCTTTTTTCGTCAATTCCATTATTAAGATAAATTTTTTCCTCATCCATATAGACCGACCTGCCTCGCTCAATTTTCTCGCGAGAAAATTTGATGATTTGTGATTTTATTTCAGAAATCATTTTTTGCAAAGCCCTATCATCACTGTTGATTATGCAAAAATCCGTTACTTTTTGACTGGAAAAAATAAATTTTTTATCTCCAATATAACCGGCTAATGTCTTGTAATAGTTGAGATGATCTGGATAAATATTAGTAAAAACGGCCACGTGTGGGCTAATCCCGTACATTCCCAAAGCACTGAGTCTCCAGCTCGAGAGCTCGAAAACAACAATACTGTCTTTTTTCAATTCTTTTAGCTTATCTAAAACAGAAATTTTATCAATACCAACCTTGACCACATTTTTTCCAGCTGTCTTTAAAATTTCATATATCAAACTTGACGTTGTAGTTTTTCCTTTTGTTCCCGTAACACCTACGATCGTATTTTTACAAAGCTTAAAGAACAAGCTAGAATCGATCTCTACAGGAACATTATTTTCTAAGGCTAATTTTATATATTTGTTGTCCCAGCGCGCAGCTGGATTCTTGACTATCATATCAACTTTTACAAAATCTTCAACGCGATGTTGTCCCAAAACATATTCTATATTTTTCAGATCTTTCAATTTTTCAATTGAAGGCACTAGGTCTTCTTTGGATTTTATATCAGTAACAATGACCCTGGCTCCGGCTTCATGTAGAAAACGAACAACGGCCAGACCTCCACCCAAGAGTCCTAGCCCCATCACAGTTATTTTTTTACCTTTGAGATCTTTAATTTTCATCTTCGCTAAGTTTTAAGCTTAAAACCAAAAAAACAGCAACGATTAATGTTTCCGCAAAATATTTTGACCTCCTAACCTAATCCCGCTTCAGCACTGAGCCATTTTTGATTCCCAAATATTTTCCATTATCCATGGCCACTTTTCCATTAACTAAAACAAACTTGACTCCTTTGCTGTATTGATAGGGGTTTTCGACCGTTGCAAGGTCTTGTATCTCATCTCTATCAATAATAGTTATGTCGGCAAAATATTTTTCTTCTATTTTTCCTCTTTTTAAAATTCCGAATCTTTCAGCTGGAAAACTTGTCATTTTTCGAACAGCTTCTTCCCAGCTGATAATTTGTCTTCTCAGAATATATTCATGCAGAACTCTAGGAAAAGTTCCAAAGCTTCTAGGATGAACGAATTCCCCTGTTTTGGCGTGACCCAGATTATAGCCAGCACTGTTGGAGGAAATAATCGAAAGCGGATTGGCAATGATTCTTTCAATGCTTTCATCGTTCAAAACCTCCATTGAAACAACAACGTGTCCCTCAGAGGCCGCCAAAATATTTAAAAGAACATCTTCTACGCCTCTGCCTTGGTCAGCAGCACTTTCAGCAACATCTCTCTTGGCTAAAGATTTGACAATAGGAGAAATGGCTATTTTTATTTTAGAAAAATCAAATCCAGATTTTTTCATATCGGCGATAATCTTAGGACGGATTGATGGATCCTTAATACGACGCAGCATCATGTATTTTCCACCTTCAGTTACCCAGTCAGGCAAAAGCGTATGTAAAACTGTTCCTGTAGTTGTATAAGGATAGACATCGAAAGTTATCAGTGCTCCATCTTCACAAGCCTTTTGTAACATTTCTAGGGCCGCTGACATCAATGGCCAATTTTTCTTTCCCATTACTTTGAGGTGGGAAATATGAACCTTAGCACCTGATTCCTTAGCAATATCTATAACTTCTTGGATTGACTCTATTAATTTTTCTCTTTCATTTCGAAGGTGTAAAACAAAAACTCCATCATATTTTTTGACAATAGCAGCCATATCTAATAAATCCTGAAATTTCGCCAGTCTTGTATGAACATAAACCAAGCCAGCCGAAAGTCCAAAAGCACCTTCTTTCATTGAGGCCATAAAGAGATTTTCTATTACTTTTCTTTCTTTGGAATCCAGATCCTCTGCTTGATCGCGAATAAGACCTCTGCGAAGTGTTCCATAACCAATCAACGTTCCAAAGTTTACTGACAATTCTTTATTTTCAATAAAAGTTAGCAACTCATCAAGCTTCAGCCAACTGAAACTTATTTTGCCAATATTTACCCATTTTTGAATAGACTGAATAGACTTTTCATTTATAAGTGGAGCCAAGGACGATCCACAATTTCCTCCAATAATTGTTGTGATTCCTTGATATACGAGACTCTCGAGATCTGGATCTAAAAATATTTGCCAATAAGTATCGCTGTGATTATTCACATCCACAAAGCCAGGGCAAACCAAAAGGCCCGAGGCATCAATTTCTATTTTTCCTCTTTCATTTTGCAATTGCCCGATTTTAGAAATTTTTTCTTCATTAATTCCAATGTCCGCCCGATACATGGGCTCCCCTGTTCCATCAATAACAACTCCATTTTTTATTAAAACATCAAACATAAGTTAGTTCTTAAGTTTTTAGATTATTTGGAAATATATTCAGCCATTTCTACTAAGCGATTAGCATATCCCCATTCATTGTCATACCAGCCCACAACCTTAACCAAATTGCCATTTACCATCGTAAGTGATAGGTCAACAATCGATGAGCGTGGATCACCTTTAAAATCCATGGAAACCAATTTTTCTTTTTCGATTCCCAAAATCCCTCTGAGCCCGTTTTGCGAAGCCTCTTCGAAAACTCTATTAACTTCTTCCGCACTGGAAGGTTTTTTGATATTACAAATAAAATCAACAATAGAAACTACCGGAGTTGGAACTCGTAGCGAAATTCCATCCAGTTTTCCATCCAAATGTTTAATAACTTTCCCAACTGTTTTGGCAGCGCCAGTGGTTGTCGGAATAATATTAAGAGCTGCTGCTCGAGCTCTGCGTAAATCTCGGTGAGGCAAATCCAAAAGTCTTTGATCGTTGGTGTAAGAATGAGTAGTGGTCATAAATCCCTTATCTAAGCCAAAATTATCATCCAAAACTTTAATAATTGGCGCCAAGCAATTAGTTGTGCAAGATCCATTGGAAATTATGTCTTCTCCATTGTATTCATTTTCATTGATACCCAAAATAAAAACTGGGGTATCGTCCTTAGCTGGAGCACTCATAATAACTTTTTTAGCTCCGGCAGCCAGATGTTTCCCAGCCGCTTCTTTATTTTCAAAGGCACCCGTACATTCCAAAACAATATCCACACCCAACTCTTCCCAGGGCAATTTGGCTGGATCAACTTCGCTAAAATATTTTACAATTGTTCCATCAATAACAATTTCTGATTTTTCTTCATCCACAAAAACTTCATGGTCATATCTTCCGTAAGATGAGTCGTATTTCAAAAGATGCGTAGATGTCTGGATATCGGTTAAATCATTAATGGCAACTATTTCTACATCTTCTCTCTCAAAAGCAATTTTAAATGATAGACGACCGATTCTACCAAAGCCATTGATGGCAATTTTAATCATAAATTTATAATAAAGAATTATTAAAAAATATTTGCTACAAACCGAAAACTACAAACTACGAACCAATTTGCGCTTTATCAACACTGCCAAATAATTTCATCTTCCTTTTTACTTTTTCCTTTACTGATTCACGCGCTTGACCCAAAATATTTCTTGGATCAAATCCTGGCTCTTGTTTTCCCCTGAAAATACTGCTCAAAGTATTCACAAAAGCTAAGCGAATATTGGTATCTACATTAAAACAGGTTGCTCCCCTCCTTATGGCTTCTGTCGCTTTTCCGTCCTCCCAGTCTGATGCCCCATGAATGATAATTGGCACATTAACCAAGCCCACAATTTTTTCTAATCTCTCCCAATCCGGAGTCTCCCTTTCTTGAAAAAAATCATGCGCGTTGCCGATTGCTACCGCCAAAGCATCCACGCCTGTGCGCTCAACAAATTCTTTGGCCTGTTCAGGCTTAGTCATATATTCATCCCAGTCAACCTCTCCCATTTTATGCTCACTAAGATAAGGCACATTACCCAATTCGCCCTGAACACATATTTCTTTCCCGTTCCCATGACAAAAATCCACCACCTCCTTGGTGGTAATTACATTATCTTCAAACGTTTTTCTGGATCCGTCATACATAACAGAGGTGAAGCCAATAACCGCGCATCTTTTAACTATTTCAAAACTTTTCCCATGATCCAAATGAATTCCAATAGGAATGTCTGGAGCATAGAATTCAGCTTCATTTTTCACCAAATTAAATATACCTCTTCCTCCAGCATATTCCATGGTTTTTTCCGTAATCTGAATAATCACCGGAGAATTCATTTCCCTGGCAGCCGCAACAATTGCCTTGGTAGTTTCCAAATTTACAGTATTAAAGGCTCCGACAGCATATCCACCCGCCTTAGCTTTGGCTAATATTTCTTTAACTGATGTAATCATTTTATTTTAGTTAACAGATTAAAGGATTAGCGGATTAAAAAATTTCCATTAATTAATACTTTGACTCATTAATTCGTTAATGTTTCTACAATTTTCATAAATTCATGCGGAACCAAACTTTCTCTGCCAACCAAAACGCCATCTAACTCTGGGTCAATACAAACTTCTTTACTATTTTTACAATTTACGCTACCACCATAAAGTATTTGTATGTTTTTAATATATTTTTGTCCAAACATTTCCACCAAAATTTTTCTGATCAAAACCTTAGCTTCCATAATTTCATTCATAGTTGGAATCAAATCGCTGCCAACCGCCCAAATAGGCTCATAGACAAAAATAATTTGCTCCAGTTTAGTTCTAGAAATGCCCGCCAAACATTCCTGAACTTGTTTTTCAATAATTTGTAAAGTCAATTCGCTTTCCTTTTCTGCCTTTGTTTCTCCCAAGCAAAGAATAGGATGCAATCCATTTTTGATTGCTGCCACTATTTTCAAATTGATATCTTCATTATTTTCAGAAAAATATCTTCTTCTCTCGCTGTGACCCAAAATGACATATTCACATCCAAAATTTTTGAGCATAGTTGGAGAAATCTCTCCCGTATATGATCCCTTGTCTTCAGAAAATACATTTTGCGCTCCTAGTTTTATATTTTTATTCTTTATTTTTCCAAAAGCCTCTAGGTGCACAAAGGGCGGACAAAGAATAATTTCTGAGTTTTTTATTTTTTTACCCTGTAATTCTTTAGCCAAAGAAGTTAAATAACGCTCTCGCTCTTGCGGAGATACCAGGTTCATTTTTAAATTAGCAACTATCAGTTTTTTCATTTTGTTTTTCCTAGATTAAGATGTCTGCGAACAAACCAAACCAATCCCAGCACAATAATTATGCCAATAACCAAGTCGAATTTATGAAAATATACTCCTAGTGTGTCCCAGTTATCACCTAATTTTTTACCAATATATGCCAGGAAAAGGCAGAAAGGCAAAGATCCAAGAAATGTATAAATCACAAATTGCCAAAAATTCATGCGAGCAATTCCGGCTGGTAAAGAAATGAATGTCCTGACTACTGGCAATAAGCGCGAGATGAAAACCGCCGTATTCCCATATTTATTAAAAAAATTATCCGCAATATCCAAATCATGCTTAGTCACTAAAACATATTTTCCATATTTTTCCGCCATTGGTCTTCCTCCATAATATCCAATCCAATAAGCAACCACTGAACCAATCACACAACCAAATGCTCCGGCAAATGAAACGCCCCACAGACTGAATTTTCCAGTTGAAACCAAATAACCAGAAAAAGGCATAATTATTTCCGAGGGTAAAGGGATGCAGGCACTTTCAATGGCCATCATCAGGACGACTCCGCCATATCCCAGCATTGATATTCCTGCAATAATAAAACTAGCTAAATAACTAATAATAGTTTCAATCATATTCTTTAAATATTTCTTAAAAATTCTGCGGCAACTTCCGGTTCAATGGTGGATATTTCAACCCCAGTTGAAAGTTCAAACCCAGCCCAAGTAGAGGTATGTGGAATAATCTCGATGTGCCAATGATAATGTGCATAATCTTTTCCATCGCAAGGCGCAGTGTGCAGATAAAAATTGTAAGGCGGATTTCCCAAGGCCTTGTAGATTTTATTTATTGAATTTTGCAAAGCTTCTGCCAATCCTTTTTTTTGTTTGTCCGTTATTCTTTCGAAGTAAGGCTGATGTTTTTTAGGAACAATCCAAACTTCAAAAGCTGCACGCGATGAAAAAGGACAATACGCCACAAATTCTTTATTTTCAAAAATAACTCTTTTCTGGCTTTCACATTCCCATTCATTCATAACACAAAAAACGCACTCCTTGTTATTTTTATAGTATGTCTCCGCTCCTTGCAATTCGCCTTTAATGTAGGGTGAAATCACAGGAATAGCCGCTAGTTGAGAATGCGGATGAGAAAGAGAAGCTCCAGCCTCTTTGCCATGATTATGAAAAATTTCAATAAAATTGACACTTTTTTTGTTCATCAAGTCAATATAACGACTTTGATAGGCATCGATTATTTCCATTACCTCCATCACATCCAGATTGGCAATTTGTCTATTGTGATCTCGAGTCACAATAACCTCATGATAGCCAACGCCATCCATCCCAAAATATGGGCCTTCTTCAAAATGCTTGACTACCCTACCTCGAGTGAAAGCCGGATATTTATTTGGGAAAACTCGAAGACTCCAGTCTTCATCAGCTTTTTTATAAATCAAAATATCTTTTTCTTGTCCTGTTTCCTCTGGCGTACAAAAAACGCAGGTTTTATTTTCATTGTTAATAGTAACCTCAATCTGCTCTTCTTTATGCAAGACAAAATCTTCTGGTCTTTTAGCTCTCCCAGTTGCAATCACAACCCAATCACCCGTCACCAAATCTTGCCGCAATTGTGATATTTTTTGTTTTTTTATTTTTTCCATTTTTGTCTGTGAGCTAAGCGAGCAGGAACAAAAATGAGAACCCCTGCACCAATTCGCTCGTGAGACTTTTTATTTTTTAACTTTAAGCCGTTAGGCGACCACGCGCACAAAACCAACTTCTGGCAGAAAACATTTTTTGGAATTGGTGCGGGGTCCGACTTAACCTATATTTTATATTTCCCCGTTATCATTCTCCATTTTACCTGAAACAGTTCTTTTAATGTTTGGATATATCCCTTAATCCCCACCGTGCTTTGTCCTGAGTCAATCCAAGTAACTGGGACTTCAACTATTTTGTATCCCATTTTTTTCCCGATTGCTAAAATTTCAAAATCACCACCCCACCTGATAGCTTGCATTTGCGGAATAATTTTTTCTACCACCTCCTGCGAAAGAACTTTGAAACCACACTGTGTATCCATAATTCCACGAAGATCCAATGTAAACTGAATGAGGTAATTTCCCATATCTCCCAAAAATTCTTTTATCCATGGCTGATGTTTTTCAATCTTGGATTGTTCCAAGTCTCGAGATCCAATGATAATATGCTCGTTGGCTTTCATATGATCCCAAAATTTATCCAAACTATCAATGGGTGTCGCGCCATCAGCATCCGTAAAAAGACGGAATTGCCCCTGTGCTTTCAAAAGCCCCTCCTGAACAGAAAATAGTTTTCCTTTGTTTTCCTTTCTGTTAATAAAAACTAGATTGGGTATATTTTTTTTATATTCTTCGATAACTTTAGCCGTATCATCTTTTGAGCCATCATTAACAACGATTATTTCATATGAAATATTTTTATTATCCAGATATGCTTTTATGCTTTGTAAATGTTCTCTGATACCTGCTCCATCACGACTGCCTTCATTATAAGCTGGAATAACAACTGATAAATACGGTTTTTCCATGGTTTTATTTTTCACTTAAGCTGATTAATCTATTTTATACTGGTTAATTATAGCACAAAATTACGGAACAAGGAAAAATTGTTCCTGAGCAATATGCCTCTCAATATTTGATATATTCTAGGCTTTATCGAGCCAGTCCTGCAAAATTATTTTGGCTGCTTCTTGGTCGTCCTTTTTGGCAATATTTTTGCCATCCCGCTCTTTGATATTTTCTTGAGCCATTTTAGTCGTAAACATTTCATTTTGATATTCCACCTCAATGCCCATTTTTTCTTTTAGCCTATTGCCAAGCGATATGCCAGCATATTCTTCTTTGGCTTTATGCACATAGTCCGGAACACCAATTATGATCATCTTAATCCCTTCCTTGGTGATTATTTCCGCTAGTTTATCAAAAATATTCTTGTCATTTGGGATTATTCCATAGACAAAAGCTATTTTAGTCTCCATATCCGCCATAGCCAAACCAACCTTGGATTTTCCAAAATCTATTGCCAAAACATGCCCCAGCACCAATTCATCTTTTTTATTCTTTTGGGTCTTTTCGCTATTCGCTGACCCAAAAGAATTTGAATGGTGCGGGACAAGGCTTATATAAGGCTTATTGTCGGTATATATTGACTTTTCCATAATTATGTGCTATTATAGACAGTTAGTGAAAAATACAAAAAATAAAACCAAAAAATAAGGAGGAATGATCATGAAGAAATCTTTGTCAGTGTTTTTCGGAATTCTGGGGGGATACGCGGCTCTGGGATGGATTTTCCTTCTGATTTCCAATGTTCAGGGGAAAAGGATTCCCGACGGGAATCCGCTGGATCCGTGGTGGATGGTATGGGGGCTATTTTTCATAGCCGTTGTATCAGCCGCAGCGGCCATAGCAATATGGCCAAGGAAAGAAAACCAAAGAATTTTTGTTCGCTGATCACATGCCCGACCAGCGAACACGAGACCGGTATTTAACGCATAGCGTATCCGGTCTTTTTTTATTTTCAAAATAATCTTATTTTTCAAGAAACTGGGTATTTTATTATGATAATTCGCTTCGTAGGTGCGATTATAAAATTGTCCGTTATCGCACCGCAGCGTGGATTATCATAATAAAATACCCCTGTTTTGAAAGCATCAAGCAATCGTCACTACCTCCACTCCGTCCTCATTGATAATCAAAGTATTTTCATATTGCGCGCTGAGACTACCGTCTTTGGTAACAAAAACCCAACCATCCTCGCCCAAAATTGTTTCGTGTTTTCCAGCATTAACCATCGGTTCAAGCGCCAAGGCCATCCCAGTTCGTAGTCTCACATCTTGATATTTTTTTTCATAATAATTCGGAACGTACGGATCTTCATGTAGTTCTTTCCCGATACCATGACCAACTAAATTTCTGACTACTGAGAATCCCTGACTCTCAACATACTTTTGAGCGGCCTTGGAATAATCACTCAGCATCGTTCCGGCTTTCATATTTTTGATGCCTTGCCAAAAACATTCTTCCGCCACAGCCATCAATTTTTTGGCCTCCTCGGACACTTCCCCTACTGGAAAAGTTCTCGTCATATCCGTAAAAACTCCTTCCAGTTTCATGCCAATATCAATCTTCAAAATATCCCCTTCTTTCAAAACTACTTTTTTGCTGGGAATCGCGTGCACAACTTCCGAATTAACCGAAGAACAAATAGTGGCTGGAAAGGGATTGCCCATTTCTGCACCATAACCCTTGAAAGCTGGAACTCCCCCAACAGCAAAAACAAGCTCTTCGGCAAGCTTGTCTATGGTTTTTGTATTTGTTCCGGAGGTAACTTTTTTTCCAAGTTTGTTCATGATACCCGCCAAAATCTTACCTCCCTTACGCATTGACTCTATTTCTTTTTGCGATTTGATACTAATCATTTTTTTCTACAACTTTTATAATATCTTCAAAAACTTTTTCAATTAATTGTTCTCCATTTATTTCTACCAGCAGATTTTCTTTTTTGAAAAAATCCAATACTGGGAGGGTTTCTTCTTGATAAATATGTAGTCTTTTCTTGACACCTTCGGGTGTGTCATCTGCTCTTTGCGATATTTCTCCACCACACGCAGGACAAGCCTCTTTTTCTTTTTTTATGTCTTTACCCATAATCATAATTTTTCGGCATTTTTGGCAAATCCATCTCTTGGAAATTCTTTTGATTGATTCTTTTTCAGAAATATTAATAAAAAATACTTTGTCCAATTTACGACCGAATTCCAGCAAGGCTTCTTCAAAATAGCTAGCTTGTTCCATATTTCTCGGAACACCATCGAAAACAATGCTTTGTTCCCTCTGCAAATCATTCAGTCGAAGATGCAAAATTTCTTTCAAGATTCTGCTGGGAACCAACTCTTTTTTTTCAATAACAATTTCGTGAATTTCTTTTCCAAGCGGTGTGTCTGATTTGGAAACTTGACGCAATAATTTTCCGGTGTCAAAATGCTCCGCATCATATTTTTGCGCTACCATTTCCGATTGAGTCCCCTTACCAGATCCTTGCGGACCGAGAATAACAATATTCAAAATAATTTTTAATATCTAATTTTTAAACATTTTAAAATTTAGATTTATTTATAAAATTAAAAAAAATAAAAATTAAAAATTCTTGCGAAGCAAGTTGGTTAGAATCCTTCGTAATCTCTCATCATTAGCTGACTTTCAATTTGTTTGATTGTTTCAATAACAACCGAAACCACAATCAGAAGTCCGGTTCCGCCAATGCTCAGAGAGCTAATATTAGTTACACCCGTAACAATAAAAGGCAAGACTGCAATTAAGCCTAAAAACAAAGCTCCGGAAAGAATTATTCTATTCATAATTTTGTATAGATATTCAGCTGTATTGCCACCTGGTCTGATACCGGGAATGTATCCGCCTTGCTTTTGCAGGCTTTCAGAAATTTTATGTGGATCAAACACTACAGCGGTATAGAAATAGGTAAAAGCTACTACCAAAATGAAATATAGCGATCCATAGAACCATTGGTTTTGAAAAACATTTCCGACTGTTTTAGCAATACTGGCAATTGCTGGATTTCCTGCATTAGCCAAAAAATTAGCAATCATTCCTGGAAAAAGCATAATTGACATAGCAAAAATAATTGGGATAACTCCGGCTTGATTGACTCGAAGCGGCAGATGAGAAGTTGTCCCGCCATACATGCGATTGCCTCTGATTCTCTTGGCATAGGAAACTGGAATATTTCTTTGTCCTTCAGTTATGAAAACAATACTGGCAATCGCGGCAACAACCAAAACCAATATTCCGCCATAAAGAAATATCTGGGATGAATCACCAGTGGTAAAAATTCGAGAAATAACTGAAGGCAGCCCAGCCACAATTCCCGCAAATATTATTAAAGAAACGCCATTTCCAATTTTTTTCTCTGTTATAAGTTCCCCCAACCACATCAAAAATACCGTTCCGGCAACCGCGACGGTAATAATGGAAAACATTCCAAAGGAATCAATATCGCCCAGAATCTGTTGCGAACGCAAAAGAGAAACCATCCCAAAAGTTTGCATAGCCGCCAGCGGAACCGTGATCCACCTGGTCCATTGGTTAAATTTTTGTCTACCAGCCTCGCCCTCTTCCTTATATATTTGTTCCAGACGCGGAACAATCATAGTCAAAAGCTGCATAATAATGGAAGCTGTGATATATGGACCAACTCCCAACATGACAATAGAAATGCTGCTTAGCCCCCCGCCTGAAAAAAGGTTCAGAAGTCCGAAAAATTGATTGCCCTCAAAGAATCTGACCAATTGATCTTGATTTACTCCAGGCAATGGAATGTTAGCCGCCAATCTAAAAACAATCAACAAACCCAGAATAAAAAATATCTTATTCCTCAGTTCCTTGACTTTAAATATTTGAATTATTTTTTCCATATCTAAACTTTATAATTTTTGGAAACTTAAACCGTAGGCCTGCCTGCCGGTAGGCAGGCGAATTCGCAGTCGGAATTTTACATTATTATAAAACTATACTGGAATTGATCGCGGGATAGCTGTAGAATAGTTTATCATAATAACAAAGGGCACTCAAGGCGCCCTTTTTCATCTACTTACTCTTTTTTTCAATTTCAATTTCTCCACCAGCTTTTTCGATTGAAGTTTTAGAAGAAAGACTGACAAAAATATCCTTGTTAACTTTGAATTTGTGCTTAAGATCAGTTTTGCCAAGAATTTTTACTTTTCTTTTTGATTCTAAGCTATTGATAATTCCTGATTTCACCAAAGTTTCCTTGCTGATTTCCGAACCATCTTTAAATTTCTTTTCCAGTCTTTCAATTCTGACAACTACTGTTTTTGAGCTGAGAGATTTGAAACCTTTGGCTTTTTTCAAATGGTCGATTAAAGTCGACCTTCCGCCTTCGAAAAGAGGGTTCACGTGGGCCCCCGATCGGGCCTTTTGTCCTTTATTTCCCTTACCGCAGTAA
Source organism: uncultured Bdellovibrionales bacterium (assembly GCA_964547585.1). Lineage (GTDB taxonomy): Bacteria > Patescibacteriota > Minisyncoccia > Moranbacterales > UBA2206 > CAZSCF01. Next base: position 101,366 of record CAZJOI010000001.1, on the reverse strand, counting down.
GTTCCTTTTTTTCCGCCACGTCCAATCTGTTGTTTCTTTTTCTTTCTGCTGTTCTTAAGTTTTAGTGTATTGATTTGCATAAATTAATAAATTTTTAGTTTTTAGCTTCCAGTCTTTCTTTTCTTGTTTTGGAATAAGCCAATTGGGAAAGGGCTTCAACTGTTGCTCTGGCAACATTTAATTTATTTGAAGTCCCAAGTGATTTGGCTACGATATCTCTTATTCCGGACAAATCAATCACAGCTCGAATTGCACCTCCGGCAATAATTCCTCTTCCTTCCTTAGCAGGCTTTAGAATAATTTTTGCACTACCTTTTTTATGATGAATGTCATGAAAAATTGTGTTTTTATTAAACAAAACTGAAATCATATTTTTGTTAGCATCGTCATAGGCTTTTTTGATGGCATCAGAAACATCAGCACCTTTGCCAACTCCAACACCAACCTTGCCTTTTCTATTACCGATAACCAAAGTTGCTCTAAATCGAAAACGTCTTCCGCCCTTAACTACGCGGGCAACTCTCGCCAAATCCAAGAGCTTCTGTTCAAATTCAGGTTTTTCTCTTTTAGCTCTAAATTTTTTATCTCTTGCCATAATTGTCTTCGAGCGCCTCGCGAGTAGCTACAATTATGAGCACCCCGCGAAAATTCGCTATTTAAACTCTTTGTTATTTATTTATTAAGCCGTCAGGCGTATTCGCAAATGATTCTAAATATTAAAATAAAATGTTACTGGAATTTTTTGCGGGGTCGCCATTGATATTTATTATAACCTAAAATTTGAGTCCCCCTTCTCTTGCACCTTCGGCTAGGGATTTAACTTTCCCATGATATTTATATCCAGCTCTATCAAAAACAACTTTCTCGATTTTCTTTTCCAAACATTTCTTGGCCAAAAGAATACCAACCTTTTTGGCGCCCTCCAAATCATCCTTGGCTTTGGCTGTTTTTGAACTAGCCGCAGCCAGAGTTTTTCCGTTTTCATCATCAATAACCTGAGCCCAAACTCCTTTCAGGCTTTTGAAAACAGAAAGCCTTGGAACTTCGTTTGTTCCTCTGACCTTAGCTCTGATTCTTTTTGTTCTTTGCAGTCTTGTTTTATTTCTGCTTAATGTTTTCATAAAAATGATAGATTATTTCTAATTATTTGGCGGCTTTTTTGCCAGCTTTTCTTCTGACATATTCACCGACATATCTGAATCCTTTGCCTTTGTACGGTTCAGCTTCTTTGAGTGATCTGATGTCGGCAGCAAATTGTCCTATTTTTTGCTTATCAATTCCGGAAATTATCAAAATATTTGCTTCAGCAATCTTAGCTTCAATTCCTTCTGGGACATCAACCACAACTGGATGAGAAAATCCCAGAGCCAAATTGATTTTTTTACCTTGAACAGCCATACGGAATCCAACTCCCTGAAGTTCCAATTTCTTTTCATAACCAACTGTTACTCCGGTGATAAGATTGCTTATCAATGCTCGAGTTAGACCCCAAAGCGCTGGCGCTTTTTTTGAGTTTCTAATTTTATTTACTATAATTTCATTTTCCTTAACTTCCAAATCCAATTCATCATAAATAACCAAATCCAAAGTTCCTTTTGGACCCTTAACGCTTACGGTCTTATTCTGATATTTAACCTCAACTCCTTGAGGAATAATTATTACTTTTTTTCCTATTCTTGACATAATATTATAAATCTCTAATTTACCTTATTTATATTCTACCAAACTTCACAAATATATTCTCCTCCCAAACCATTCTTTCTGGCTTCAGCATTAGTCATAACACCCTTGGAGGTAGAAATAACACCAATACCATAACTGTTTTTTACTTTCTTTATTTCTTTGCTTCCAACATAGATTCTCTGTCCTTCCTTGCTCACTCTCTTTATGTCATTAATAGCTGGAATTTTTTTGGTTCTCGAAATTGTATGATATTTTAAAACAATCTTGATTTTTTCAAAATTACCAATTCTTTCTTTAAGGACACTCTCAACAAAACCTTCTTTTTCCAAGATTTTACCAATAGAAAGTTTAAGCTTAGATGCACTAAGAATCACATCTTTTTTGCCTACTCTCTGAGCATTTCTTATTTTAGTTAGCATTTCTGCTATTGGATCTGACATAGTTTTATAAATCTCTAATTTAACCTTTAATTTTATTTGTAATTAATTCTTACCAACTTGATTTTTTAACTCCGGGAATTTGATTCGTACTAGCCAATTCTCTAAAGCAAATTCTGCAAATATCAAATTGCCTCATATATCCATGTTTTCTTCCACAGCGCCAACATCTCTTCACGATTCGAGATGAAAACTTGGGTTTCTTTTGTGATCTTGCGATAACTGATAACTTTGCCATAAACTTTATAATTATTCTAAATATTTTTTAGTCTAAATTATTTTTTATTCCTTCGTCTTAATTGGGAATTTCAGAGCCTTAAATAATTCTAATCCTTCTTTGTGATTCTTGGCAGTAGTAACAATATTTACTTGTAAACTGAAAATTGTTTTTACATTTTCGGGGAGAATTTCTGGAAAAATAACATGTTCCTTGATTCCTAAATTGAAATTTCCATTAGTATCAACTGCAGATTCTTTGATGCCTTGAAAATCTTTTATACGCGGAATGGCAGTCGCCACTAATCTTTCAATGAAATCCCATTTTCTCTTTCCTCTGAGCGTAACCTTCACACCAACTTCCAAACCTTCTCTGATTTTGAATCCAGCAATAGACTTTTTGGCTTTAGTTTGAACGGGTCTTTGTCCAGCAATAAGCTGCATGGAATCAAATATTTCTTTGACGGTATTAGCATCTTTTAAAAATTTTCCAGTTCCAACATTAATAACCACTCTGCCAATTCGGGGAGTTTGCAGATTATTTTTGAAACCAAAAATCTTTTTTAGTTCCGTAACTGTTTCTTTATCATATTTATCTTTAACACTCATTTTATCAGTTTTTAGTTCTTAGTTTTTAGTTTTTGGTTTTTTCTACAAACCGCCGACTACAAACTACCAACTATTTAATTTATTTCTGCTTGGCACTTTTTACAAAATCTAAACTTATTTTTTTCAACTATTTTATACCCAACTCGCGTATCTTTACCGCATTTTGGGCAAACCAACATTATATTCGAAATATTAAGCTTTCCGGGAATTTCTATTCGTTGTCCTTTTTCACCTTCTTTTCTGGGTTTCATGTGTTTTTTACGTAAATTTAAACCTTCCACCAAAATTTTTTCCTCGGTTGGAAAAACGCGAAGAACCTTACCTGTCTTTCCCTTATCTTTTCCGGATATTATCTTGACTTGATCATTTTTCTTAATTTTTGACATTTCTTTTCTCGAATTATTATTTATAATACTTCCGGAGCCAGTGAAATTATCTTACTGTAACCTTTCTCTCTTATCTCTCTTGCTATTGGTCCAAAAATTCGGGTTCCCTTGGGATCCTTACCATCCAAAATCACGGCTGCATTTTCATCAAAACGAATATAGGAACCGTCTTTTCGGCGCAATTCTTTTCTCTGTCTGACAATTACCGCTTTAACAATATCTCCTTTTTTAACCATACCTCTGGGAGCAGCGGTTTTAACTGAAGCGACAACAATATCCCCAATACCAGCATAACGCCTTCTAGTTCCACCCAAAATCTTAAAGCATTTTATCATTTTTGCTCCAGTATTATCGGCTACATTTAATTTTGTTTCTGCTTGTATCATTTTATCAGTTCTTAGTTCTTATTTTTTTCTACAAACCACCAACCATTTTATATAACTTTATACCTCTTAGATTTACTGTAGGGTCGGCACGGAATAATTTCAACCACATCTCCTGTCTTATATTTATTCTCTTCATCGTGAGCCTTGTATTTTTTGGTTGATTTATACTTCTTCTTGTATTTTGGGTGAGTCTTAAAAATATCAACGGCCACAACAATGGTCTTGCTCATTTTATCACTCACGACTGTGCCTTTTTTCTTGATAATTATCTTTTCCTTTTCCATTTATTTTGATTCATTGATTAAGGTCAAAATACGAGCAATCTCTTTCCTATTATTCTTCAAATCCTTAACATTCTTGATTTGTTTTGAAGCAATTTCAAATCTAAGCTTTCTGACAATCTCTTCTTTTTCAGTTAAAAGCTTCTTCAGCTCTTCTTTATTTTTTTCTCTGAGTTCTTTGATTTTCATCATAAAATTATATTACTTCTTCCCCTTTTTCTACGAATTTAGTTTTAACATTTAACTTATGCGCAGCTAGTCGCATTGCTTCTTTGGCTGTTTCTCTTTTCACTCCATCCATTTCAAATAATACTTTTCCAGCCTTAACTACTGAAACGAAATGATCTGGCGTTCCTTTTCCCTTACCCATTGGAGTTTCGTCGCCTTTTTTCGTCATAGCTTTATCGGGAAATATTCTGATCCAAATCTTTCCACCTCTTTGCGTATATCTGGTCATAGCGCGTCTAGCAGCTTCAATCTGTCTAGCTGAAACTAAATTGGTTTCAATAGATTTGAGTCCAAAACTTCCGAAGCTAACCAAATTACCTCGGTTGGCTTTTCCTTTTATTTTGCCTCCGCGGTGTGGCTTTCTAAATTTTACTTTTCTGGGCATCAACATAATGGTTTTTAGTTTTTGGTTTTTAGTTTTTAGTTTTCTACAAACTACTAACTATAAACTACAAACTATCTATTTATCAAATACTTCCCCTTTATACAACCAGACTTTTACACCAATGGTTCCATAGGTCGTATAGGCTGTCGCTCGGGAAAAATCAATATTGGCTCGGAGTGTGTGTAAAGGTAATGTTCCCTTGGAAACCCATTCCAATCTGGACATTTCCGCTCCACCCAACCTGCCAGAAACTTGAATTTTTATTCCCTTGGTTATGCCTTCTTTGACTGATTGGTCGATCATACTTTTGATTACTCTTCTGAAAGGCATTCTTTTCTCCAATTGTTCAGCAATATTTTGAGCAATCAACTGTGAATTTTCCATAAAATTCTTAATTTCCTGAATTTCAATATTGAGCTCAGCTTTCTTTCCAGCAAAAAACTTCTTTTTGATATATTTGTTGATATCTTCAACTCCACTACCACCTCGTCCAATCAAAACTCCCGGTCTGGCTGTTTTAATAATGATTTTTACCTTTGAGGCTGATCTTTCGATTTCCACATCAGCAATAGCAGAAGTTTTCCACTTCTTCATAATATCCTCACGGAGATTTACATCTTGCTTGAGGTTTTCACTGAATTCTTTTTTACTAAACCATCTGGATCTCCATGTGCTTGTTATTCCTGTTCGGAGTCCGGTTGGGTTAACTTTATGTCCCATGCTGTTTTTTAAATCAAAAAGTTATATATATTAGATCCTTCGATCCGCCAGCTGGCGGCCTCAGGATGATGCTATGCATCACATTGACTTTCTTCTGAATATTCGACTGGCCAGACCACCCTTGGTTTCGCCACCCTTTTTTACTTTTCCTGATTCTTTTATCTTGTCTGTATTTTTGGCTACGATTTCACCTTCACTTTTTGAAGTTTCTTCTTTTTCTTCCTGTTCTTTCTTGGCTTCCTTTTCCTGTTTCTTTCTGGCTTCCATTCTTTTTTGCTTTTCCTTTTCCATTTCTTCCTTGGTTTTTCGCCCTTTACCTTCAACTCTTTCTTCCAAAACTATTTCAATTTGCGAAGTTCTTTTGAGAATTGTTGAAGCTCTACCGAAAGCTCTGGGCATCCATCTTTTGAGAGTAGCACCAGCTCCAACTTGAACGCTATAAACATAGAGATTGCCTTTATCCAAACCAAAATTGTTTTCAGCATTGCTAATGGCACTTTCCAAAAGCTTCTTCATCACTGGATTACTTTTCTTTATCTGAACTTCCAATTGATTGAGTGCTTCAGCCACATCCAAGCCTTTAATAAAATTAGCAACTAATCTTACTTTTCTGGGTGAGGTTCTTAAATTTTTCAATTTGGCTGATACTTTCATCTTGATTTTATTTCTTACTATTCAAATTATTTCTTAGGCGCATCGGCTGCTTTAGCTGCCTTGGAAGCATCCAATTCTTTTTGTTTAGCGGCCATTTCTATTTCTTTCTGAATCTTACCTCCATGTCTCACAAATTTTCTAGTTAAAGAAAATTCTCCCAGTCTGTGTCCAACCATTTCTTCTGTCACAAAAACGGAAATAAAATCTTTTCCATTATGCACGCCGAAAGTAAATCCAATCATTTCAGGAGAAATCATTGAAGCCCGAGACCAAGTTTTAATAACTGATCTGTCTTCAGGTCTTTTGTTCTGAATTTTTTTGAGTAGTCTTTCGTCCACATAAGGACCGCTCTTTAAGCTACGCGCCATATTTTTTAATTATAATAATCTTTTTACTTAATACGTTAAATCTACTTGTCGCTTATTTATTTCCTCTTTTGTCTTCTTTTGATTATAAACTTATTACTATATTTTTTTCTTTTGCGAGTCTTCTTCCCAAGAGCTGGCTTACCCCAAGGGGTTTTTGGATGTTTAAGTCCAATTCCTTGGCGACCTTCTCCTCCTCCATGTGGGTGATCTACGGGATTCATTGCACTTCCGCGAACACCTGGGCGAACACCCATATGTCTTTTTCTTCCAGCCTTTCCAATCGTAACGGCATTATGTTCAAAATTGCTAACTTTTCCAACTGTAGCATAGCACTCGCTATCCACCAATCTGATTTCACCTGAAGCTAATTTCAATTGAGCACTTTTTTCATCAATAGCCATTAGAATAACACCTGAACCAGCACTTCTGGCAAATTGCCCACCCTTACCTTTAAACATTTCCACATTAGAAATAATTGTTCCAACCGGAATATTTTTCACCATCAATCTGTTACCAGATTTTACAGGCGCATTAGCTTCACAGATAATCTGATCGCCTGTCTTCAGCCCTTCAGTAGCCAACACGTATCTTTTTTCTCCACTAGGATAACAAATTAAAGCAATAAAACCACTGCGATTTGGATCTTTTTCGATGGCCGTAACCCTGCCTGGCATTCCCAAAATATCTTGCTTGAAATCAATAATTCTGAATCTCTGTTTGTTGCCACCACCTTGGTGTCTCACAGATATTTTTCCATTTGATCTTCCGGCCTTGCTCTTTTTCGAAGCCAGCAAAGATTTCTCGGGTTTATTCTTAGTCAAAATATCCGATTTTACAATCGACATATTTCTCCTACCGGCATTATTTTTTCGATAAATTTTTATTGCCATTTGCTTTGGTTCTCAGTTAACAGTTAATGGTTTTAAGATATTTTTTATATTTACTGCGAACTGTTGACTAATAACTGTGAACTATTTTAATCTATTTTTTTTCTTCGAATAAATCTATTTTATCTCCCTCTTTTAATGTGAGTATAGCTTTTTTAAAACCAGATTTCCAACCAGGAGTACGACCATAATTCTTGAATTTTCTGGGAATTTTTATGGTATTAGCGGAAATAACCTTGACTTTGTACAAACCTTCAACGGCTGAAATAATTTGTTTTTTAGTAGCTTTTGGAGCAACTACAAAAACATATTTGTTCAGCTCAATGAGAGTAGTCGCTGCTTCGGTTATCCAAGGCTTAATCAAAATCCTGGAAGCTAAATTGTTATTTTTAATATCAGGCATAATTATCTAATTTAAAAGATTCAAACAGAAATAAATTAATTGTGACTTTAGGCTTTAGACTTCAGGCTTTCTTTGCCGTATTTCTTTTCTATGCTTTTTACCGATTCTTTGGATAAAATAATATTTTTGTGATTTAGGATATCCAAAACACTCAGACTTTCTGACAAAACACAATCAACTTTTTTCAAATTTCGGGCAGTGAGCACCATCTCTTTTTCTTTAGTATGAAAACCCATCAGCACGCTGCCTTTTATTTTCAAACTTTTCAGAACAGCTGACATGCTTTTGGTCTTTTTTTCTTTCAAATCAAGATTTTCCAATACAAATATTTCTCCGTCGCGAAACTTTCCACTGAGAGCCAAAGTGATCGCTTTGGAATTCATCTTTTTGTTGATTTTTTGTTTGTAATTTCTTTCGCTTTTTGGACCAAAAGCCACACCTCCACCTTTCCAAGTTGGGGTTCTGGATGATCCAACGCGAGCTCGGCCAGTTCCTTTTTGTTTCCAAGGTTTAATGCCAGATCCAGCTCGGTCTCCTCTATTTTTTGTATCAGCTATAGACTGTCTTTTATTCGCCATCAAAGAAACAAAAACTTGATGTAACAGCGTATCATTTTCAGGTAAACCAAAAACTTTGTCTGTTACTTCCAGTTCTTCTTTCTTTTCTCCTTTTAAGTTGTAGACTGATATCTTTGCCATTTTTGTCCGCGAGGTACGAGTGGCTACAAAAATGAGCATCCCGCACCAATTCGCTATCTAAACTTTATATTTTTTATTATCAAGCCGTTAGCCCGCTTCGCCGAGGCGAGGCGTATTCTTCAGATTAACTTTTTGCTATTTCCGCACTCTCTTAGAATTTGGTGCGGGGAGCATTATTGGTTACTTTTTACAATTTCAACTATTCGACCGGCTACTCCGGGAACAGCACCTTTTACTCCGATTATGTTTTTTTCCTTATCCATGAAAACAATTTTGACATTTTTTGATGTAGCTCTTTTTCCACCCATTCTGCCAGCCATTCTCTTGCCTTTGGTTACATGTTCTGGAAAGCCTGAACCAATTGAACCAGGAGCACGTAAATCATGCTTGTGTCCATGAGTTTTTGGAGATCCCTTAAAGCCATGTCTTTTGACTACACCTTGGAATCCCTTGGCCTTGGTAATACCGCTGACTTTGACTTTTTCACCTATTTCGAAAACATCAATGCTGATGTCATCACCTGCCTTCAAAGTTTCCTCTTCGGCTTTTTCTATTTTAAATTCTTTTTTAAATATTCTTTTCTTGGTTTTTGGTATTTCAATTTGAACAGCTGAATAACCATTTTTTTCTTCAGTCCTAAGCATTGATACTTTTGAAAAACATTCAACCAGAGTCACATTCAGTGCTTCTTTATCTTCGTTATAAATAGTTGTCATGCCTATTTTTTTTCCGAGTATAGCTTTTGCCATATTTGTCTCCGAGGCACGAGGAGCTACAAATATGAGCATCCCGCACCAATTCGCTATCTAAACTTTTATATTTTTATTAACTAAGCCGTTAGGCGTATTCGCAAATAAATCTTTACACCTCATCTAATCCTTGCTGGAATTGGTGCTGGGATAATAATCCTGATTTCAAATAAAAAAACTGACCTCTCTATAAGCCAGTCTAATTCGCCAACTGACGAATCAATTTCTCTCTGGCTAGTTGAGTATCCCTCGATAAAACTGGGGACTTTAACTAGGATCGATCTCTATCCTTTTATATTACATTTTTATCTCTATGTCAACCCCAGCTGGTAAATCGAGATTAGTCAAGCTATCAATTGTCTTTGGGGTAGGATTAATAATATCAATGAGTCTTTTGTGCATTCTCATTTCATACTGATCACGGGCATCTTTGTAAATGAAAGTGGATCTGTTAACCGTAAACTTTCTGATTTCAGTTGGTAAAGGAACAGGGCCAGAAACACTAGCGCCAGTTCTCTCAGCTGTTTCCACAATTTGCTTGGCTGTTTGATCAATAATCTTGTGATCATAGGCCTTGATTTTTATCCTTATTCTTGATTTTACCTCTTCTTCTTTTTTCATTGATCTTATTGATTTTTAATGTGAATATTGCCTATTCCTTAATTATACTTACCTTATAAAGCTCCCGAGATATTCGGGAGCTTAAAAGATAAACTACTTGATGATTTTAGTGGCTACTCCAGCTCCAACCGTTCTTCCGCCTTCTCGAATAGCAAATCTCATGCCCTCTTCCATAGCTACTGGGGCAATCAATTTAACATTCAAAGTGACGGTGTCTCCAGGCATAACCATTTCTGTTCCTTCTGGCAGAATTACTTCTCCGGTAACATCAGTTGTTCTGATGTAGAACTGAGGCTTGTAGCCCTTGAAAAATGGAGTATGTCTTCCACCTTCTTCTTTAGTCAAAATATAGATTTCGCCTTCGAATTCAGTGTGAGGAGTAATTGTTCCTGTCTTGGCCAAAACTTGTCCTCTTTCAACTTCTTCTTTTTTGGTTCCACGAAGCAAAACTCCAGCATTGTCTCCGGCCTGTCCGCTGTCCAATGATTTGTTAAACATTTCAATTCCAGTCACAGTTGTTTTTTGAGTAGGTTTCAATCCAACAATTTCCACTTCTTCTCCAACTTTGATTGTTCCTCTTTCAATTCTACCAGTTACAACAGTTCCTCTTCCTTCAATGGAGAATATGTCTTCGATTGGCATCAAAAATGCTTTTTCAGTTTCTCTCACTGGTTCTGGGATTTTAACATCCAAAGCAGCAATCAAATCGATGATTGGTTTAGCATCTGGATCTTCCGCTGACTTAGAATTCAAAGCTTTCAAAGCTGAACCTCTAATAACAGTGGCGTTATCGCCATCAAATTCATATTTGGTCAAAAGTTCTCTCACTTCAGCTTCAACCAATTCAATCAATTCTGGGTCATCTACCATATCAACTTTGTTTAAAAAGACAACGATTTCAGGAACACCTACTTGATGAGCCAAAAGAATGTGCTCTCTGGTTTGTGGCATAGGACCATCGGTCGCAGCAACAACCAAAACAGCTCCGTCCATTTGAGCGGCACCAGTAATCATGTTTTTGATATAATCAGCATGTCCTGGACAGTCAACATGAGCATAATGTCTCGCATCTGACTCATATTCGCAATGAGCAGTTGCAATTGTTATACCACGTTCTCTTTCTTCAGGAGCTTTGTCAATTTCATCTACGCCTTTTTCCTTGGCTTTACCCAAGAAAGCCAGAACGTGAAGAATTGCCGTTGTTAAAGTGGTTTTTCCATGGTCAACGTGTCCAATTGTTCCTACGTTGACATGCGGTTTGATTCTTTCAAATTTTTCTGCTGCCATATTTTTATGTGTTTAATATTTACTTAATTATTATTAATCATTCCAAGTCTTGGTCTCTTCTTGGAACAAAAAAATACATAGTTTTTTTATTCTAATACAGAATGTTATTTTTGGCAAATCGAACAAAAATTTTGGCTTTTTTTAGCCAAAATTAGAGAATATTCAATTAGCTTTTTCGTAAATCACTTCTTCCGAATTGTTCTTCTCCATTTCATCCAAAATGATCGAATTTACCTTCTCTTCTTCCTGAGCTGATTTCCAGATTGCAATATCATTGTTGATTTTATCAACTAACTCTTGCTTTGTCAAATTCCCGATTTCTCCGAGCCTAATTTTCTTAAATTCAGAAAGAGTCAGAACAATATAGTAACCTTCCCCATCTTTTACGACTGCTTTTCCGCCTAAAAGTTCCAGGGCTTCTTTTAATTTTTTATCCAACATATTTCCCCTTAAAAAATATTAATTTACCCCCACACCAATTCCCACAAATAATATTTCGCAATATCACACTTACAAAAATTTTTAAATTATAAAAATTGGTGTGGGGGTGTACTTAGAAATAATAACGCAAAAAAAATATAATGTCAAACAAAAATACCAAAAACTAATTAAATTTTTATTCTATTAAGATTCATCTTGTTTGCAATAAACTTTCAACCATCCCATCTTAATCCAAAGACTCAAATCCTTATAATAAAATAATTTTTTGGATGGCATTTTGTATAACAATATCTTGATGGGGGTCTTTCTTATTAAATTCAGTCCTACAGAAAAAGAAATCTCAGCAAAAACTCCTGCACCAACATAACCCTTGATTCCGTTTTTATCCTCATTGGCGACAAAATGTATATCTGTTTTTTTCAAAGAATTATAAAACTTTTTATAGATAACTGGCCATTTTTTACCAAACTCTCTAGCTTTAATCGGAACGGGCCAATCAATTACTCGATAACCTTTCTTTTGCCAATAAAAAAACCACTTTTTCATTTCCTCACTTAGAGAAGCACTCCCAGATATAACTACTGCCTTAGTTTTATTCTTTTTCTGCATGTTCATCAAAATTAATCTGAAAATTTTATAAAATTTATATTTTTATTTTTTATGGAATAAATATTCCGTTTTTCATAAATTTCTTAATTGGCCCCACGAGAAGTTCGTGTCCTGCGTGCCATTTAATATTTTCGTCCAGATTAATCCATCTATATTTAGAATGTTCATGACTCAAATTAATTTTTGTCGCCTTTTTAATTGGTTTTGATGCAACCAGAATATTTATTTGATGACAAACTAAATTCGGATGAGTATTTGGTCCTTTTGTGTTTATTGCAATATAACCCACTGGTTCGATTTCTATTCCAGCCTCCTCTTTTGCTTCTCTTGTAGCTGTTTCAAGTGGAGTTTCTCCAATATCCATCCAACCACCTAGCAAACACCAATTTTCATCATCACTCCTTTTCAAAACAAGTACCTCATTATCTTCGTTTAAGATGGCAACATCCACACCTACTTTGGGTGTAATGGATCCGGTTTCTTTTTTAAATTTTTCTATGATTTCTTCTGGTGGTATTTTAAAAATATCGGAGTATTTTTTGGCAACAATATCCATTAGTTTTCTATATCTTTCGATATCATATTCATTCTTAGTAAAAGTCAAACCTCCAGTAGCAATCGCCCTGAGTTGATCCAATAATGAAAGTAGGTTTTCAGACATAACAATTTATTAGCAAAATTATTTTTCATTCTTTCTCAAAAGCTTCTTAACTTCCCGATCGAAGTCTGAAATATAATTTTTATCTTGCACTTTGCGATATTTTTTATATTCTTTCTCAGCTAGAGCAACTGCGACTTCATGCGATATTTTTCCGTTATCTTTGAGAATTTTTCTTTCATTAAATCGTAAAAAAGCATCCAATTTTTTCACCCAATCCTTCATCCGCATCGCTATTCCTCTTTGTGCTTGTATTTCAGCATAATCAAGATACATCGTCACGATTCTATTGAGTCCGTCCAATTCCTTTTCATCCAAGTAATTTTTAGCAATTGCCATATCGGTAATTCGAATTTCTCCTTTGGGATAATTTTTCCAATTCGTCAGTCCCATATTGGGTTTTGTACTTCCAATTCTTTTGTGAATAATCTCGGCAGCGGTCAACCCAGAAATTGCAAAATGTAATTTATTTTGCACAGTAGCAAAAAATTGTTTGGTAATTTCTTCATTTGGGTTATAATCAATGCTGCACTGAGCATAAATATCAGTAATTTTTTGGTAAAATCTCCGCTCACTGGAACGAATATCCCTGATCCTTGCCAATTGTTCTTCAAAATAATCCTTACCGAAAATATTATATGGGTCTTTTAGCTTTTCGTCATTCATCGTGAACCCCTTGATAATATATTCTTTTAATCTTTCGGTTGCCCAAATACGGAACTGCGTTGCTTGCGCGCTATTTACGCGATAACCGACAGAAATAATGGCATCGAGGTTGTAAAAATTAGTTTCGTAATTTTTTCCGTCATTGGCAGTTATTCGAATTTTTCGAATAACTGAATCTTCGCTTAATTCTGCACTTTTAAAGATTTCTTTGAGATGATAATTCACAGTATTAATTTCCACATCAAAAAGCTCCGCTATTTTTTTCTGCGTCAACCAAATATTTTCATCTTTTAAGAAAATCTCTACTTTCACTTTTCCGTTTGGTGTAGTATAAAGCAAAAACTCCATAAAATTGTTCTGTTTGATAATTTTATTCTTTTTCATATTTTTTTAATTTACCATACTCAGGGATCAAGCGGATGGTAAATTTACGCTTTTTATGCTAGAAATATAGCATAAATAAAGACTAGTATCAAAGAACTAAAAAAACCGCCACTAGGCGGTTTTTGTTTTTTGAAAGATTTATATTTTTCCTAGCTCCAGCGGGTGAGATTTTCGGGTGTTTGTTCAACTGGCACCTCGATGATGAAACGTGAACCTTTACCAGCTCCTTCTGATTCAAGCCAGATTTTTCCGCCATTAGCTTCAATCATACTTCTGCCCACATAGAGTCCCAGTCCAGTTCCGCTAACATTGAGACGACTAACATCTTTGCCACGAGAAAACTTGGAAAAAAGATAGGGAATTTCTTCAGCCGGAACTCCAATTCCCGTATCCGAAATAATAATCTTAACCGAGCCTCTTTCGTTAACATTTTCGATTTTGGAATCTTCCGCAAAAATTCTTTCCAATCTCACACTCACGCCTCCCTTAGGCGTATATTTAATCGCATTATCAATCAAATTAGAAAGCACTTCTCTGACCTTAGCACGGTCTACGAATACTTCCGGCAAAGCATTTTCTGGCGCCTTGAAATCCAAATAGAGATTGGCGTCTTTGGCTTTGAAGGTAAATGTATCCACCAGTTCACTACAAAGATCCGTAAGTTGACACGAGTCAAATTTAAATTCCATTCGGCCAGATTCAATGCGGGAAATATTCAATAAATCTTCCACCAAGGCAATCAATCTTTCATTGCTGATATAGACTTTTTTCAAAACATCAGATTGCTTTGAATCCAGATTCCCATAGGCTCCCTCATTGAGTAAAGAAATGAAGCCTTTGATGGCCGTGAGAGGCGTACGCAACTGATGTGAAGCGATTGAAATAAATTCGGATTTGGCATTGTCCAATTTTTGCAATTTATCATTTGATTGAGCCAGCTTATCAGACATCAATTGCAATTCTTCTTTTCTTTGTGCTTCCGCCTTAATCGAACGAATCAAAAATATTCCAAAACCACCCGCTAATGCCAAAGTTATTGCAGTCAAAATTCTGTTAGTATCAGTTTGAATAAAGAAGAACTGTGAACCAATCAAAATAACTAGCGCAACAACCAAGGCCTGTGCCCCGATAAGTTTAATATTAAAAGCCTTGTATTTAACAATGATATAAGCAAGAAAACCAATAAAAATCGGCATTCCAAAAAATCCATATTGCTCTATGTCAAAGCTATGAATAGAATTATTAGAAAAATATTCTACACTTCCAAAATAAGACGTAATTGAAAGGATGGAAAGAAAAATAAAACTACCAATTGAAACAAAAAGTATTTGTTTTTTAAATTCTTCTTCTGCCTTTCTGTATCTCAAAAAGGACAATATCACCATCCACAAAACAAAAAAGGCAGATATTAAATATATAAAATTAGAAAAATATAAATTTTCAAAAGCATTGCAAGTACTAAGATCGATACCAGACAGATTGTAGCTCGTTGGAACTATAAAAAAAGTAGGCAATAACAACAGACCCAAAACGATTTTGGTTTTAATAGATATGTCCTTCTTATCAAAAAATACATAAGCGAAATAAAGACCCAGAATAAAAACCAATTCAAAAACTAAAAACCAAAGTGCCCACAAAAAAACAACAATTCTACTGTCCGACTGAGTCCAAATAATTAGATCCAACATAGCCAAAACAGAACTCATAATTGAAAGCGAAAGCAGGACTTTACTAATTAGTAAATCTCTTTTTTTAAAAAAAACAAACAGACCAAGAAATAGCGAAACAAATATTGCAGGTATATGGGAATAATAAATTAGACTTGGTACATTGCTAGAAAATATCAAGAAGGTTAAGTCTGGATTGGCAGCATCTCCAATACAAAACATATTTTTATTTTTTCTTTTTTAATTTATTAATTTTTTCTTGTATAAACCACTGAAAGTAACCGTCATATCTTTTTTGCAATTCTGGTATTTTCCAATCATTTTCGGTAACAATTTTTCTGCATTTCTTTGATCCACAATCACACTTCATGCTGGTATACCTTTCTCTTCCTTTTGGCAATTTTATTTTTTCTGGATACATCTCCATACCATAATCAAAGGTGACTTCTTCGCCTTTCTTTATATTTTTCATAGCAACCATAAATATTTGTCCCTTATGACCAACATTAGGCTCGCAACTATGGTTTAAATAATAGCCGTCTTCTATTTCATTCATATGCTTTATTCCCAAAAGTAAATTGTCAAATATTTGTGAAGGGTAATGCATTACATCACTTGGTAATTTATAAAATTCTTCGGTAGTCATCACATAACCACCAAAGGCAATAACTATCTCGTCTTTTTTTATTTTGTCTGTAGCAAAAAGACCTTTGCCAAATTTGCCAGTTTCTCGTGCTTCCAATTTTGGGCTAACCCAAGAGAAAGTTCTTTTGCTTTTTTCTTTTTTATTTTTCATAAAAACAACTTGGATAAATAATTTGTATATCTATTTAGTAATTATAACAAAATAGAATAAAAAAACAACCCGCCTTCGACTCTCTGAGTCTTAGGCGGGCTAAGTTCTAATAATCATATGGACAAAGTGTTCGTAGATTCTTGCTATCATATCGTCGTATGACCAAAATCCATAAACACCCAGCACACATACTGAAGTCCAGAAGATTGTTGAAACAAACACAGAGGGAAGTGTAATGCAAATTAAGTCCTTTTTTTTGATCTCAGTTCCCTCCACCAAAATGAATGTTACCCAGTCTGGATCGAAAAAAATTGGACTGCCTACAAGAAACATCAGTGTTTTATTTTTCAAAACCCACTGAGAGGACTTGTCCCATAACCAGCTCATTAATCCTTCCCATCCATACTCTATCCAAACTATTTGCTTCTTTTTAAAGGCATTGAATTCTTCCAGAGTTTCCTTAAAATCAGGAAGAAAATAATATCCCTTAATGAATGCTGTATACATGATAATATTTATCATAAAACTAATGAAAAATACTACCACAAAATGCATCCCATTCAACAAAAGAATAACAGCCAAAACATCCGGTGCTCTTGAGATTAAAGTTGTTATTCTCTCATAGAGCAATATGCCAGTAACTAATATAAATTTTCTCCGAATAAATTGCCAACTTGCAATAATAATCGGCAATACAGCAACAACAAACCAGTCATTAAGGTCAGCTGTTGCCACTACAATAATTACCGCTAAAAATAACACTTTCGCCGCGAATTTCGCGGCTTTCTCTAAACCGTTCATCGCGACACCTCCATTTTGTTTGATTTTTTAGGTACTGTCAGTCATTATTGACTGATTTGTAAGTATACACCCAAATGACCATTTTGTCAAAGCAAAAAGACAACAAATGGCTTATTTCAAGCATCTTGATAAAACTATGCCTAATTCTAGGCAAACAAAAAAAGCTATTTTAAAGCTTTTTTTGGTATATTTTTAAATTTGCCCTTTTTTATTTCTTGCCATACAGAAAGGCATTTTTCTCCCCAAAACTTGGGATCAAGAAGTCCTCTCTTGAAATATCCTGAAATCCTTTTTTTGAAAGCGTCTTTTCCAACACTGAAACAGCGTTAAAATAATCTTTAGTCGTTTCCGCGGCTCCTGCCTGCATACTTACCCAGCCCCCATCTTTTAAAACATCTTTGGACAACGCCAAAATTTCTTCATAGAATTTTTTGAAATCAGCTAGCGCATCTTCTCTCTCAGGCTCATCCGTCAAATCAACAACCACTCCATCAAACATCTCTCCATCTTTGGACATATCCTTCAAATATTTAAAAGCGTCTTCAATACAAAGTTTAACTCGAAAATCCTTGAACACTTTTTGATCCAAAAATTGTTCACATCCCTTTACCACTTCAGCATCCAAATCAACCACACTCACTTTTAAATCAGGATTAATATTCAGGGCTTCTCTGGCCACATAGCCATCGCCACCACCTAAAATCAGAATTTTCTGATCTTCTTTTTTTAATTCTCGTAAAATCGCTTTATCATAAACCTCATGATCACTTTCGGCTGTTTGCATTATTCCATCAATTACCAGACATTTTCCAAAATCATCCGTATCAACAAAAAGAATGTCTTGAAAACTGGATTTTACCCCACTCAAAACTTCCTTTATTTTTATTTTCATTTGTTCGCCATTCGCATAGACAGGGATGGTAAGCTCGTTTTCCTTGTTGATGTATTTTTCGAAATCAAAATACTTATAACCTCTTTTGATTTCATCTACGGACATCTTTTCGTGCATAATATTTTTTCTTAAAAAATAAGCAATTTCTCGAGTCTTGTCATATGGAGCACAGCTGAAAATATCACAAGCAGCATAACTGAATTCTGGCCAGGTATGTATAGACACGTGAGAAGCTTCCAACAGCAAAAAACCAGTAACGCCCTGCGGTTCAAATTTAAAAAAGGATTTGTCCAATATTTTTATTTCTGAAGCCTTAACTCCCCCTTCTAATGTTTTTTTCAGAAAATCTATATCATCAATCTGTTTTTTATCACAACCAAAAAATTCGATTAAAAAATGAACTCCATCAGGACAACTATTTTTGAGTATTTCTTTCATAATTAAAAGATTTAATAAAAATTAAAAACATAAACTGACAATCTGGCCAATTTGGCTCTTTAAATTATACTATCACTTTTTTTTATTTTTGCAATTTTTTTGAGTTTTTACATTTTCAAAAAAATATGCACCGATACAAGCAATAACCACTCCTGATTATTTTTTCCTAATCCGCAGGGCTACTACGCCAAATTTTTGCTCTTGGACTTTGGGTACAAGAAGTGTAAAATAGAGATGTTAAAAAATAATATTTTATCCCCATGAAACAAAAATTCAATCTTCCTCTTGTTAATGTACATACTCATGCAGCTATGATCGCTTTTCGCGGAATGGCTGAAGATTTGCCATTGCAAAAATGGCTAGAAGAATACATTTGGCCAGCCGAAAAGGATCAGGTTAATTCCGATTTTGTGTACGAAAAAACCAAAAAAGCTATTTTGGAAATGAAAAAAAATGGTATCAAAATTTTTGCAGATATGTATTTTTTTGAAGACAGAGTGGCTGAAGCCTCCGGAGAGCTAGGAATGCGCGTTGTGATTGGTGGAGGTATTTTGGACTTCCCTACTCCCGAAGCTGAAAATCCAGAAAAGGCTTTAGAAATTACTGAAAAACTTTTAATCAAATATCAAAACAACCCAGCGGTAAAAGTAGCCGTTGCGCCACATTCAATTTATGCGGTTTCAGAAAAAAATCTGATCAAAGCCAAAGAGCTGGCTGAAAAATATGATGCCCTTTTGCATATTCATCTGGCCGAAACCAAAAAAGAATTTGACGATTGTTTGAAAAAAACTGGTTTAACTCCAACTGCCTATTTGGATAAGCTTGGTCTTTTGAATGAAAAATCTCTTTTGGCTCATTGCATTTGGATCACTGACGAAGATCTGGATATTATGGCCGAAAGAAAAGTTAATGTTGTTCATTGCCCTTTGAGTAATTTGAAATTGGGCTCGGGTATCATGCCTCTTGGAAAAATGCTCGAAAGAAATATCAATGTTTGCTTGGGAACAGACGGCGCTGCCAGCTCCAATAGATTGGATGTTTGGGAAGCCGGCAAATTTGCAGCTCTCGTACAAAAAGGAGTGAATCTTGATTCCAGTCATATTTCTGCCAAAGATGTAGTAAAAATGATGACCGTCAATGGACTGAAAGCTCTTGGGTTTTCTGAATTCGAAGGCAAAAATGTAACAGATATGGAAGAAGAAATAGAAAAAGGAAATTATAATTTCCTTTATGAACTCAATGCCAATGAAGTGGATTTTGAATAGACAATAATCACATCTTATTTATGATTGCCCAAACATCTTCGACAATTTGATCTGGTTTTTTTGCTAAAATTGTTTTCATTCCTAATTTTTCAGCTGGCAAAAGATTATCTTCATTGTCATCGATAAAAATGCATTCGCTAGGAAGTACGGCAAGATCTTTGACAGCCAACTCATAAAATTCTTTTTGCGGTTTTACAAAACCAACTTCGCAGGACAAATAAACTTTATCGAAATAATCGTAGCCATTACGCTCACGAGTAATATCGGCCATATAAGGGAAAGTGTCCGATAAAACTGCAGTAACATATCCATTGGTTTTTAAATTTTTAAGCATATTTACAACCTCTTCGTAAAGTTCAAAATGTTCGTTAAATAATTTACGAGCCAACTCCTTCGCATTTGTCGGCATTGATTTATTTATGCGTTGCGAAAATTTCAACCAGAAACTATCTTCGCCTAATAAACCTTTATCAAATTGTTCAAAAAGATCACAGGTCATTTTTTTTGCATATTCTTTTTCTTCCGCAGATAGACTAAAAATCAACTCGACATCATCAAAAAAATATTTATTTATTGCTTTAACC
Organism: uncultured Bdellovibrionales bacterium; assembly: GCA_964547585.1. Classification (GTDB taxonomy): domain Bacteria; phylum Patescibacteriota; class Minisyncoccia; order Moranbacterales; family UBA2206; genus CAZSCF01. The sequence continues at coordinate 81,167 of CAZJOI010000001.1, read as the reverse complement.
ACCCCATTATAATCAAATATAATTGCCTTTATCATAATTTTTTATATTTATTCCTTTGTATTGTAATACGATTAATATTCTTTTACATTTTCAATGTAGACATTTAAAAAATTATCACAAAATTATGTCCGATCCAAAGCAAACAAAAAAAGCCTCTTCATAAAATTCGATAGAAAATAAACATACTCATACACACGCACCGTCATTATTCACTTTTCCTTTTTTTAATTTCACTCCTTATCTTTTCCATAAAATCACTCATTTTCATAATGTCTTGATTTTTAGTTTTATACTCTCTTACGGCAACTGAAATAGTCTCCACTTCTTTTTCGCCAACCACTAGCATGTATGGAATTTTTTGTTTTTCCGCTTCGCGAATTCTTTTTCCTAAACTTTCTGAAGTAGCATCAATTTTAGCACGTACGCCAATAGCCACTAATTTTTTTTGCACTTCCTCGGCATAATCCCCAAATTTTTCTTCAGAAATAGGAATTATCATCACTTGTACAGGAGAAAGCCAAGTTGGAAAAGCGCCTGCGTAATGTTCAATAAGAAGTGCTATAAATCTTTCAAATGACCCAAATAAAGCTCTGTGCAAAACATATGGTCTTTCATTTTCGCCCTTGCTGTTAATAAAAGTCATGTCAAATCTTTCCGGAAGGTTAAAATCAAATTGGAGAGTTGAACATTGCCATTCTCTGCCAAGAACATCCTTCAATTTGAAATCCAGTTTCGGTCCATAAAAGGCAGCCTCGCCCTTTTCTTCCTTGAAATTAAGTTTTTTTTCTATGGCTACTTTCCGCAAAACGCTTTCAGTAAATTCCCAGCCTTCATCGTTTCCGGCATATTTTTCTTTATTTTTTGAATCACGAAGGGAAAGATAAACATTGATTATATTTGTATTGAAACCGAAAGATTTAAACATGAATAATATGAAATCTACTACTTTTTTTAATTCATCCTCAACTTGATCAATACGACAAATGATATGAGCATCATCCTGAGTGAAACCACGAACACGAGTAAGCCCAGAAAGTTCACCTTTTTTTTCATAACGATAAACAGTTCCGCATTCAGCCCATCTGAGAGGAAGATCGCGATATGACCAAAGATTATTTTTATAAATTTCAACATGAAAAGGGCAATTCATCGGTTTTAATAAATATTCTTCGGATTCCTTGATTATTTGATTTTTCTGTCTTTCTTCAAGCGTTTGCCCAATTTCAATAGGTGGATACATGCTAGCATTATAAAAACCCCAATGCCCAGAAGTTTCCCATAAAGTTTTGTTTCCAATATGAGGTGAGCGAACTAAGTCATAATTATTTTTTAGATGCTCGCTATACCAAAAATCTTCAACTATTCTCCAAAGCAATGCTCCCTTAGCATGCCACAAGGGAAGACCGAGTCCTACTTTTTGGTCAATATGAAACAAGTCCAATTCCTTGCCTAATTTTCGATGATCTCTTTTTTCGGCCTCCTCAAGCATACGAAGGTACTCATTTAAATCATTTTTATTATCAAAAGCGACACCATATATTCTTTGGAGTTGTTTATTTTTTTCATCTGATTTCCAATAGGCACCGGAAATACGAGTGAGCTTCAGTGCCCTTGGATCAATTTCTCCAGTTGAATCAAGATGTGGACCAGAGCAAAGATCTACAAAAGAATCTGATTTATAGACAGAAACTTTTTTCTTGCCCTCTTTTTCCAAATCATCAATAAGTTCCAACTTGTAGGTTTGTCCAAGTTTTTGGAAATCTTTCTTAGCATCATTGATGGAAACATCCGCTTGTTCAAATTTATAGTTGGCCTTGATTATTTCTTTCATTTTTTCTTCAAGCAATGGAAGATCTTCAGGAATAAGGGTGCGGGGCAATTCAAAGTCATAGTAGAAGCCGTTTTCAATGGCTGGTCCAATGCCAAATTTAGCCTCTGGAAACATTTCCAAAACCGCCGCGGCCAAAACATGAGCGGAAGAATGGCGAATAATTTCTAGTTTGGTTGGTTGGTTTTTCATATTTTTTTAATTTATTTTAATTAAACAAAAAATGCCAAAAAATAAATGACTTCGAGCCCCACTCTTTTTACAAAAGGGTGGGGGGTTCCACTCGAATTCCCTTATTTTTGGGCACTCTTTTTTCCGTTTCGCTGGAAAGTGGCGGAGGCTCGGCGGGTGGTTGGGCCGCTTCATTGCCTCATTAAATTTTCTTAATCGAAAATATACAAACAAATATTACCAAGCAACCATATTTTTTGTTATTTCCTTACTTTCCAACATGTCGGATCTTCAGCCAAATAGTTTCCAGATATTCCTTCAGCAGCAGCCCTACACCCTCCACACAGTCTTTTGATGCTGCATGTCTTACACTTACCACCAACATTTCTTTCTACAAGATTTTTTATAACATCAGAAGAAATATATTCTTTATAAATTTGACTCGAAGATTTTCCTATAACATTTACAATTGGCTCTTGCAACATAGAGCACGGAGTAATAATTCCATTTGAAAAAACATTCATATTAGTTACACCTGCCGAGCAACCACCAATAAAATCAGATTTCGAATAATCAAATTCTCCAAAATCCCATTCTTTTGGACAAACAGAAAATTTGACTGGATCTTCTGTGGATATGCCAATGTTTGGATATTTTTGCTTAAGGACTAAAAGCTTTTTTATAAAAGCTTTTTTTTCAAGTGGTTTCAGCATTATACCTTGATTCATTTGCGCTTTACCAGTAGGAATCACCGGCCCAAAACTAATTTTTCCTACCCCAGTTTCTTGAGCCATTTTTATCATCTCTTCTAATATACGAAAGTCATTTTTTGCATCTCCTGAAACAATTGTTGTTCGTAACAATGGAGTCAATTTCGATTTTGCAACCATTTCCAGTGCCTTCTTGGCTTTATAAAAAGCACCTGGAAAATGACGGAATTTATCATGTATTTCAGCCTCGAAACTGTCGATGCTGACTTGCAAAAATATTTCCCCCAAATCAAGATCTTCTATTTTTTTAATTATTTCTGATGTTAGAAGAGATCCATTGGTTGTAATAACTGCATGATCAAGTCTCTTTCCGTATTGATTAATTTTTTTCTTTATTAATTTTAGAATATCAAAAAAATGAGGATTGAGTAATGGCTCGCCTCCTGAAATCGTAAATCTAATTTCATGTCTTGATTCGGGTACAGCAAAATCCAATACCTTCTCTATAACTTCCATTTTCATGTGGCCCTTTGGCTCTTTCCACGCTCGACAATGGTCACATTTCATATTGCATTTTCCAGTAATTTCAAATTGAATCATTTCAAAAAATACTTCGTATTTATTTTTTGAACATTCTATAATCATAAAATTTTGTGAAACCAGTAATTTAGTTTGTAAACAAAAATAGTTAAATAACCAAATTTTCAGATTTATATTTTTAAAAAATTACCACAGAAATAATCGGGCTAAACAAAAAATTACTCATTCAAAATAAAATCAAACTTAGCACAAAAACACAGTATCACAAAAACTTGTGCAAATTTACAAAACAGACCCAAGACGACGAGAACATTTGCTATTTGTGTCCTCCTGAACAAGTAGAGCAAGTGTGCTTACCAACTCTTAGTCTTACAATCTCCTTTATTTGGCTTTTTTCTGATTTGGCTTTTTTTGTCTTCATACTTCTTTAATTAAATTATTAATCAAGCTCAAAATTAATCAAGCTATCATTATAATAACTCGTCCAACAAAAATGTCAATAACAAAAAGACAAAAATGGCTTATTTTAAGCATTTTAATAAAATTATCCCCAACCCAAGGCAAACAAAAAAGGCATATCAAAGCCTTTAAAAAAATAATTATTTGCTTTTTCTGGCAAACTTGATATACTTGCCTCAAGATAAAATTATGAATAAAATATCACTAAAAGGCAACTTCTTCTTTTCTTTTTTCTTTACCTATTGATAGAGGTCGGCTTTAGATATTTCAAAAATAAGCAAACAACCGACCTTCCCAAACGAGGTCGTTTTAATTTTTAATCTAACTTTATGAGACTCAATATTACAAAAATTGGACAAGGCAAACCACTGGTCTCCATTGTTGGCTGTTTACATGGCGACGAGGTAATTGGCAAAAAAGTCATAGACGAATTGAAGAAAGTAGATCTACTGAAAGGATCACTGAAACTAATTATTGCTAATGAGAAAGCTATGCAAAAAAAGCAAAGAATGATAACCAAGGATCTTAATCGCTCTTTCCCCGGAAAGAAAAATGGAAACTACGAAGAACGCTTGGCCTACTGCATAAGCAAGGAGATTGAAGACTCGGATATCGTAATTGATATTCATGCCACAACTTCTGACTTTGATCGGATTGTGATTGTCACTAATCTACAAAAAACAACTAAAAATCTTTTGCGTCTGGTCCCCTGCAAAAATGTAGCCTTGATAAGAAAAAATGTTTTTGGTGGAGGAGAGATGATAAGATTTGCAAAAATTGGACTGGCCATTGAATATGGTCCAGACAAAAAGGGGGCTAATTACAGAAAAGCCTTGCTTGAAATCATGACGGTTCTAAAAAACTTAGGCATGATTAAAGGACCCGTGATACTACATGACAAAAAGGAACTATATACCGTTGGCGTCTCCTATAAAGTTCCTCTGCTTTTTGAAACCAGCAAAAATGTCAAAAACTTTAAGTTAATAAAAAAAGATGCAACCATTGGATGTTCCGCTGGAAAAAAAATAAGATCAAACAAAGAATTTTATCCTATCTTCGTGGGAGAAGAAAGTTATAAGGGAATTTTGGCAATTACTGCCAGCAAAAGTAAATTAAATTTATTTTAGAAATATAAAAAGGGATTCATCATTCTGACTGAATCCCTCATTACACCTTGGTCTGTGGGAAAGTCATGCGACTTCCCGATGTAATTATATTTTCCAAAATGGACACCTCCCTTATTTTTAAACAGTTATCAAGCCCTAGACACCAAAACTACAGCGTCCCCCTTGCGGTAATCGATAAGATTAAACAGCTTTCCGTCTAGACAATTGTCTACATGAAAAGGTTCGCCGTGGAGAGATTCACCATTATATACGCCCCTAGCAATCATATGATTTGATTCGTATGCATGGTCAAATCCTACTCTCTTGGCAGTAATTCTTCCAACAACCTTTATATCTTCATCCGGTTCGTTGGCGAGAGGATAAACATTGCCATACTTATTCCACCAAGCAGTAGCCACAATCGGATTTTGCGTCCGACAAATGGTAAAGTCGAAATGACCTCTCACTGTATGATGATGCGAAACATCCAGAAGACCCTTGTGCATACCGATACATTGGTATTCTTGACGGATAGAAATCATAGCAACATATATCCCCCATTTATTATATACGTCATACTTGATTTCAATCTCATCAAAAACCCAAACTCCAACTCCCTGCTGTTTCTCGTCGAAAACAAGAATCAAGACATCCGAGTTAAACATTCGTTGTTCAACCGCACTGCGGAACCACTCATTGTTAAAACGCTGCCTAAAGGCTGCAACTGTCATCGGAAAAAATTCATTAATAATTTCTCCCCTGACATAAGCATTGAGTCCTTCACAGCTCTTGATAACGAATCCGTTGAAGAGTCCAACCCTTGTTTTTACCTCCACCTGTTGCCCAAAGTACTGAGCAAGCTCAAAAGCATTAGATGATTTTTCCATGATACATACCTCCTCTGCTGGGTTAGAGATTTCTTTTCGTGCCAACACATTAACCGCTAAGCCTCGCTTTTTCACCTCCTTCTTTTTATGATTTTTTAAGAACTTTCAGTCAAAATCGACTGACTTTAGAATATACACCTGAGGACTTACTTTGTCAAAAAAAAGACAACAAATGGCTTATTTTAAGCATTTCAATAAAATTATGCCTAATCCGAGGTAAGCAAAAAGGCCTTCATAAGCCTTTTTAAAAAACAATTTAATCCCTACGTCTTTCAAAAAATATACATAAGAATTGCATAGAAAATTATGGCCAGGATAGATAGGGTACGAAATATATTTTATCTTAATAATTCTTTTTTGAATTTTTCTATCTCTCTGATCAGATCCAGTGTTTCTGGTGTAGTTTCATCGGGATTAAGCTTAAATATTTCGTCTAGCGTAAACCATTTTATTCTTTCTTTAGATTCGCCAACAAAATTTTCTTCCAGGCAATAATCAATTATGGCTACAAAAATAAAATCACGATGAAAGTGAGTTGTTCCTCCTTCGGGAGCTGGAATTTCTTCCATTTTTTCTTCAAAAAGAATCGGCAAAGAAGACCAAATTTTCGAATTTTTATCAAACCAATAAAAAGGAGTAACTCCGATTTCCTCTCCCAACTCTCGAATAACAGCACTCTCCGGAGATTCAAATCTTTCCACGTGTCCTCCAACAGGAATCCATTTACCAATTTTTTCATGTTTTAGGAGTAAAACCATTAATTCATCTCTGTATTTTTTGCTTACCACTATTGCACTCGATGCATCATGCCTTTCTTTCTTGGCCTCTTCCACAAAAAGAAATTTTTCATAATCATCTACTTCATACAACTCAAAATATTTTCTTACCACCTCTTGTTGCAATCTCAATTCCAAGTCATATACCCTAGGTAATGGTTTGGACTCCAAAAGGTTATCGACCGCCAACAAAAGACTTGACATCACGATATCAAAAACTTCTCCGAAAGCAGAGTCATCAATAAAATTTATAGGAAATCCGTTATAAGCAACATGAAAAGTTCCATTTTTATTTTTATAGGAATTCAGATATTTACTTTCATAAGTCATGCACTGCTTCAATTCATTCATGGGAAATTCAACTTGCTTAGACGAAGCACTAGCCAGAAGAGCATTGTTTTTCAAATAATCAACGTCGCTTATCTGCAAAGATCTCTGTCCCGTAGCTCCTATTATTATATCGGCTTGAGCAATAGCAAATATTTTATCCGCTATGTTAAAACCATCAATCCTCGCCAACATAACATTTATAGGATCACTATCATAAACATACACATTGGCCAATGTGCTTTTTAACTTTTGGGCTGTTCCCCGACCAATTTCTCCATATCCCATAACCAAAATATTTTTCATGGCTATGAGATCTTTATTAAAGTGCTTTCTGACGAATTTCTCCAATGAATAACTTATGGAAGTTCCAACAAATCTATTCTCAATGTTTTTTAAATTAGTTTGAGCAATGCTAATAACTGGAAACTTAAGTCTTGACTCATATTTTTTGAAGTTCCAGTATCCCTGATTAGTATCTTCCACAGATCCAACTATGTTACCTGGGTCTTTTTCCATCAAGGCGGAATATCCACCTATCTCTACTAGACAAATACTTTTATCAGGATGAGAATTACAAATTTCAAATATAAGATCGGGTATTTCTGATACATCTTTTGGACTATAAATCTTAGTCTGTTTCCCTAATTTCTCTTTCACTTCTGGTATTTCTGAATATGGAATAGAAATTATCCCCACACTTTGAAAATTTTTCAACCAATCTTCTATATATACTTCCATGGTACGCGTAAGATGAATGACAAAAAGAAAGTGCACATCTCTTTTTTCAATTTTATTCGCGTAATAACTAAAAACCAAATCTTTTAAATCTGTAATATTTTTATCTATTGCACTATCCATAAGAAATAATTTAAAATTATCTCAAAAAAAGCGGTTCCCTTTCCTGCACATTACCATAGAATCATCTATTTTCCAAGAGATATTTCTCTAGGATTCAAAATTTCCCAACGTTCAATGTTAGGAAATTTTTTTAATTTCTTTGAGAAATTCTGAGAGAAGTTTGTCTTCATTCACGGTTCGTAAAACCTTGCCTTTAACGAAAATGGCGCCGCATTTTTTTCCAGCGGCAATACCAATATCCGCTTCGCGCGCTTCCCCAGGGCCATTAACCACGCAACCCATTACGGCTACTTTCAGAGGTTTTTTAATGCCAACCAAAAATTTTTCCACTTTTTCGGCCAGACCAATAAGATCAATTTCTGTTCTTCCGCAAGTTGGACAAGCAATGAGTTCTGGACCATGTTTTCTGACCCCTACGGCGTTCAGGATGGCAAAACCAGCCTTGACCTCTTCACACGGATCAGCCGTCAAAGAAACGCGAATTGTGGCTCCAATTCTCTCATGCAGAAGGATGCCGATACCAATGGCATTTTTAAGAGTACCCACGTAGACAGTTCCGGCATGAGTTACTCCGAGATGCAAGGGATAATTAATTTTTTGAGAAAGCAACTGATAACCCTCCACAAGTTGTGGCACATCGCTGAATTTAATGGAAACTAGAATATCATAAAATTTCGAATCTTCCAGAATTTTCACATGACGCAGAGCAGATTCCACCGCCGCTTTCGGAGTTGGTCCATATTTTTTGAGCAAATCTTTTTCAATTGATCCAACATTCACACCAATGCGAATGGGAATTTTTTTGGCTTTGCAAGCTTTGACCACCGCTTCAACTTTTTCTTTGGAACCAATATTACCCGGATTAATTCTGATTTTGTCTATGCCTTGTTTCACGCACTCCAGCGCCAGCAAATAATCAAAATGAATGTCTGCCACTAAGGGAATATGAATTTTCTTTTTTATCTGACCAATGGCTTTGGCTGCTGCCATATCCGGCACCGCCACACGAATAATTTCACAACCAGCTTTTTCCAAAGCCAAAATTTGTTTGACAGTTGCCACCACATCACGCGTATCAGTCGTGCACATCGATTGCACCCGCACTGGATTATTGCCACCCAAAAGATATGGGCCAACTTTTACTACTCTGGATTTGTATTTTTTCATAAAATCACCTTCTTTAAAATATTATTATTCTTACCTAGATTCTATCCCCAATTACAGGAAAATGGAAGTATTTAAAAGCCTCACCTAAGGTGGGGCTTTTAGGTTTTATACAAAAGATCTTTTTTAATTTTTATCCACTGGGAAAACTGAGTTTACAGTAGGTGCTTCACCTTCGGTTTCAGTTTCGCCTTCCTCGTCAGCAGCTTCTGTTTCCTCGGCTGCTGCATCTTCTTCTCCGTCCTCTTCTTCAGCGGCCAAACATTCTTCATCTCCCTCTTCGCACTCAGAAGCCTCTTCTTCGGAAGCTAGGCACTCCTCATCTCCTTCTTCACATTCTTCTGCCTCCTCTTCTTCTTCTGGATTATCAATGGCATATTGGACAGGGTCACTACATTCAACGCCTTGCTCAACTTTATTTTCCTCATTGCAAAAAATCACATCGCAATCTTCTTCACCCTCAGGACAAACCAAAGCTTCACAATTTTCATCATTTGGATCACAAGATGGAATATTATAGGCTCTTCTTTCAACAATTTGGTAATACCAAATATCATTCTCTAGTTCACCAGTACAAGCCTCCCCTTCCACCGTTGAAGTCGGATCACATTCCCAAATAAAACATTTTTCTGTGTAAGGATCACAATCGATTTGAGCTGAAATCATATAATCCTTTTTAATCATCGTGCGATAATAGGTAGCTCCAACAGAACCAATAATTAATAGGAGGAATACAATAAAAAATATTTTATTTTTTTTGTCCATATATTTTTTGAATTTATAGCATTATTCTATCATATTTCAAAAAATAAAAAAACAGCCCCGACTTAATCGAGACTGTTTCAGCTAGAAAGACTTTACTTTTTGTTTCCCATAATTTCTTCCGCCATAGACTTGGGAACTTCACTGTAATGATCAAATTCCATTACATAGCTCGCTCGGCCTTGAGTCATCGAACGGAGTTGTGTCGCGTACCCAAACATAGAGGCTAGTGGTGCTTCGGCATCAATAACTTTCACTCTGGCATTACCTTCGCCGCGATCACCCATTTCCTTAATCATACCTCGCTTGGAATTGATATCACCCACTACATCTCCCATAAATTGTTCTGGAGTAATAACATTCACCTTCATAATTGGTTCCATAATAATCGGATTGGCTCGTCTCGCAGCTTCCTTTAAAGCCATTGAGCCAGCAATTTTGAAAGCTGCTTCTGAGGAATCCACATCATGGTAAGATCCATCATAGAGAGTCGCTTTAATTCCAACCAATGGGTACCCAGCCAAAACACCATTATCCATCGCCTCTTTGATTCCTTTGCCAATTGGTGTGATATATTCCTGAGGAATAACACCACCTTTAATCTGATTAACAAATTCAAAATCCTTGCCTTCTTCTCCTGGTTCAACCTTAATCCAAACATGTCCGTATTGTCCGCGTCCTCCAGATTGTCTGATATATTTTCCTTCGGCTTGGGATTCGGATTTAATTGTTTCACGATAAGCGACTTGTGGTTGACCGATATTGGCTTCCACTTTGAATTCTCTTTTCATTCGATCAACAATGATATCCAAATGCAGTTCTCCCATTCCGGAAATAATAACTTGTCCGCTTTCTTCGTCAGTTCTGATACGCAAAGTTGGATCTTCTTCAGCCAATTTTTTGAGAGCCATGCCCATCTTTTCTTGATCGGCTTTTGTTTTTGGTTCAACTGCAATGGAAATAACTGGCTCTGGAAAAGTAATGGATTCCAAAATAACCGGATGATCAACATCGCAAAGAGTATCCCCGGTCGTTGTATTTTTTAGCCCAACCAAGGCACCGATGCCTCCGGCATATATTTCTTGAATTTCTTCACGATGATTAGAATGCATTTGCAAAATTCTACCAATTCTTTCTTTTTCATTTTTAGATGAATTTAAGACATATGATCCGGCCTTCAGTGTTCCTGAATAAACTCGGAAAAATGTTAATTGCCCAACAAACGGATCGGTAGCCACTTTGAAAGCCAAAGCGGAAAATGGCGCACCGTCTTCTGATTTTACTTCAATTTTCTTGTCTTTATTTTCTGGATCCATACCCTCAAGCGCTGGCACATCCAGTGGAGATGGTAAATAATCAACTACGCCGTCCAAAACAAGTTGCACACCTTTATTACGCAGAGATGTTCCAGTGAATACTGGCACGAGTGCTGTCTTGATTGTTCCAGCACGCAAAGCTTTTTTCAGCTCTTCAATAGATATTTCTTCGCCACTTAAATATTTTTCAGTCAATTTTTCATCAGTTTCAGCTATTTTTTCCACCATCTTTTCTCTCCATTCTTTAGCTTTATCCAAAAGTTCAGCTGGAATTTCACCTTCAATGACTTTTTCTCCCATTTCACCTTCAAAAGTGAAGCCTTTCATTTTAATCAAATCAACCACGCCAGCAAAATCACCTCTTTCTCCAATTGGGATTTGAACAGCCACAGCGTTGGGAGTAAGTCTGTTCCAGATTGTTTCCAAAGCTCTGAAAAAATCAGCACCTTCCTTATCAATCTTATTAATGAAACACATTCTGGGCACATTATACTTATCAGCTTGTCTCCAAACTGTTTCTGATTGAGGCTCGACACCTTCTTTACCATCAAAAACAACTACGCCTCCGTCCAAAACACGCATGGATCTTTCCACCTCAACAGTAAAATCCACATGCCCTGGAGTATCGATAATATTGATTTGATGATCTTTCCAAAAACAAGTTGTCGCGGCACTGGTAATGGTAATGCCTCTTTCTCTTTCTTGTTCCATCCAGTCCATCACAGCTTCACCTTCATGCACCTCCCCAATCTTATGAGTAATTCCGGTGTAAAACAAAATACGCTCAGTGGTAGTGGTTTTTCCAGCATCAATGTGAGCGATAATTCCAATATTTCTATATTTTTCGATTGGGTATTGCCTGGCCATTTTGTTACTAATTGCGAATTCAAGTACTAATATACGAATTCGTTTTAAAATTTTATTTGATTTATTTACAGGTCAATTTGAATACCATTAGTATATTCATACTAATTAATAATTCGTAGAGAATTACGCGAAGTGCGCAAAAGCTTTATTGGCTTCAGCCATTCTATGAACGTCTTCTCTTTTTTTCATAGCTGCGCCAATTTTATTTGAAGCATCAATAAGTTCATCGGCTAATTTTTCAGCAGTTTTCTTGCCTTTCTTCTTGCGAGTAGCATCTTTCAACCAACGAATAGCCAAAGTAGTTCTTCTTTCACCGGAAACAGGAATTGGAACTTGATAATTAGCTCCACCGACTCTTCGGGATTTCAGTTCGACTAGAGGAGAAACATTTTTCAATGCTTGTTCAAAAATATTCAATCCGCCCTTTTTAGTTCTTTCGTGAATAATATCAAAAGCATCATAAATAATGCCTTCAGCAGCAGATCGCTTACCTTTGAGCATAATGCTGTTGGTAAATTTACTGACCAATAAATTATTGTATCTTTGATCAGGCTTTAAATCTTTTTTAAATATTCTTTTTCGTCTTGGCATGCAATTTTATTTAAGTTATAAAAATTTATTCTGCTTTCTTTTCTCTCTTGGCTCCGTACAAACTGCGACCTCTTTTTCTCTTAGCAACTCCGGCACAGTCCATAACGCCTCTGACAACATGATATCTCACACCCGGCAGATCTTTCACTCTACCTCCACGCAATACTACGATTGAGTGCTCTTGCAGATTGTGTCCGATGCCTGGGATGTAAGCGGTAACTTCCATTCCATTCGTAAGTTTAACTCTGGCAATTTTTCGTAAAGCTGAGTTAGGTTTTTTTGGCGTAGTTGTACCCACTTTCAGACAAACACCTCGTTTGTAGGGGCTAGGAGTCGCTACTGGTCTATTTTTCAGTGTATTAAAAACATTCTTAAAAGCCGAGGTTTTGGTTTTTTTACCCGTCTTTTTTCTTGGTCTTTTCTTGAGTTGATTTATCGTTGGCATTTTGTAAAAATTATATTTATAAATTAAAAAACCGCCAGTCAACCTAGCAAAACAATAATAAACGATATTCTAAGGGGTGTCAAATCCGCACTAAAATGGTACCGCCCTAGACAGTCAGACTGAAAAATATTGACCAAAAAAGGTTTAGCAAAAAGCTAAAAGGACCTGGAAACAGGATAATTAGCATAATCAAAAAAATAAAACCAAATTGCTCTAAAATGGCCACTGTTTCCATCTTAATGGGAATTATGGAAAATAGAAGTTTGGAACCATCGAGTGGTGGAATGGGGATCAGATTGAAAACAGCTAGTAAAATGTTCCAAAAAATTATTATGGTCAGAAAAGTAAAACAAATTGTGCCCCAAGAACCCGAAATAACTGTCGCCAAGGATCCCCAATCGCTTTCAAAACGAATATTGTTGATGATATCTAGTTTTGCATTCATCGGCAGAGAAATGATTTTAGCCAAAATAACAGCCAACACAGCTATGCCAATATTGGAAGCTGGTCCAGCCAAAGCCACCAGTGCCGGTCCCCATTTCTGATTTTTCAAGTTATAAGGATTATACGGAACGGGCTTAGCTCCACCAAAAGCAAATCTGCCACCACTCAAAACCAGCATCAAAAAAGGCACGACTATTGTCATCCATGGATCAATATGCTTTAGCGGATTAGCCGTGATTCGACCAGCATATTCAGCCGTTTTATCGCCGAGCCATGACGCCATAACACCATGGGCCACTTCATGTAAAATAATGGAATATATCAGAATAAAAAAATAGATAACAATGAGAACAATTTCATTTAGCATATGCTTTTCCTTGCCAATTATTATTTTCTATGTTAACCTAAATTTTGTAATAAATCAATCTATTAAATATATGAGTAAAGTTTGCGAAATCTGCGGAAGAAAACCTGGTAGTGGAAATTCAAGAAGCCATTCTAACATTGCTACTCTCCGAACTTTTGGAATAAATCTTCAAAAAAAGAAGATGGACGGCAAAAGAGTAAAGGCTTGTACCAAATGCATTAAAACTGCCAACAAGACCGAGAAATAAGATTCTTTAAAAAAACATCCCCCTAAGGGGGGATTTTTTTATTTCTAACTTTTTATCTTTCCGGCGCCTTTTCGCAAAACTTTAATTTTTCCATTTTTGATTTCAACCAGAGTTGATGGCAATTTACTGGCTATTTTGCCCGAAACATAAAAATCAACTTGATCTCCAAAATATTTTTGAGCTTCAGTAATATTTTGGGCTGGCTTTTCTTTTTCCGGATTAGCACTGGGCACTACCAGCGGTCCCGTTTTTTTGATTAAATTTATGAGGCTGGTCTTTTTTGGAAAACGAAAAGCCAAGGATTTTGTACCCCGATGAAGATATTCAAATTTTTTATCCGGACAATCAAAAATTACACTGATTCTGCCTGGCCAATTTTTTTGTAAAAATTCTTTGGAATTTTCATTCAGTTGAATATTAAATTTTTCCAAATCATCGATTGCACTAATCAGAATAATGCAAGGACTTTTGGGATTTCTTTTTTTTATTTTATATATTTTCGCTACCGCCTTCTTGGAAAAAGCACTTCCAACCAAGCCAAACAAAGTGTCCGTTGGTAAAACGCCCACACCGTTGTTTTTTATTATTTCCGCAATTTTTCTGTCGATAATTTTATGGTTTTTCATAGCTCAGCTTTATTCAATAAGACCGCCCTATTTTTTTATCTAGTGCGGTCGAAATGAATTGTTTTTTTGTCGAGGCATTGTCCCAAACATTCTATTCCAGAATTCCATCCAAATTTACATCATACAAAACGCTTTCTTGAATCAATCTGTATTCCAAGATTTCTTCTGGCCTAAACCAAATCGGAATTTCTTTTTCCGCTTCTTCGGTATTTCCAGAAGCATGAATCAAATTACGGATGCTTCTGGTGTCCAGATCGGCCATCATATAGGTATCCAAAGTATAGTCGCCTCGAATGGTTCCCATATCAGAAGACAATGGTTCGGTACCTCCGGTAATTTTTCTGACTAATGCTGCCGCTTGATTACCCTGCCAAATCATCGCAATAACCGGACCCGAACTCAAATATTTAGCATTACTTTTCATAATTGCGTTTCCGTTGTCCATATTAGTAGCAAAGGGAGACGTTAAACCTTTTTTTTCATAGGCTAATCTGGCTTTTCGGCCAACTTCTTCGAGCCATGCATCTCCGCCAACTTCGTAGTAATGTTTGATAGCCATATCTTCTGTCGGAATGAGCATTTTCAGAGCAGTCATTTTTAAACCCACTCTTTCATAGCGCTTGATAATTTCTCCGATCAAAGTTCTTTGTACTCCGTCCGGCTTGATGATTACCAATGTTCTTTCTTTGCTTGGATGATTTTCCATAAAATTTTATTAATATTTATTAGCAAATGCCTAAGCATTTTGCGATTAAGTTTAATTTAGCACAAAGTTTTTTAGTTAGCAATCAGATGGCATTTTTCGGATAAACTGTGGCATTCGTACATGATGTCCCCCACCACATCGGTTCTTAAGATATTGATTTTTTTGTTTTTGAGACGATCGAGTGTTTCCATGGCTGGATGACCATAACGATTATTTTTTCCAGCTGAAATTACCGCTTCTTCTGGGCCAACTTTATTCAAAAAATCAGTACTGGTTGAATATTTTGAACCATGATGTCCCACTTTCAAAATTTCAGCTGACAAATCAACATTCTGAGAAATAAGTTTGATCTCATTTTCGCTTGGCAGATCGCCCATAAACAAAAACTTTTCATTGCCCACAGTTAATTTGGAAACGATACTGCTGGAGTTGGTTTCTTTTTGTGCAGCTGCATTTTCATCTTGCGAATTCAAAATCTCCAATTCATTTTTTTCGCTAATTTTTATTTTTGTTCCGCGCGTTCCTTTTATTTTTTGAATATTTTTTTCCTTGATCAAATCTTGAAGTTTAGCATAGACAGCTGATTCAGAAGCCACATCAGTCTCAATGATTACATCCACTTTGTAGTTTTGCAGAACACTTACCAAGCCTTCAATATGATCGCTATCTGGATGAGTAATCAGAATAACTTCTATTTCTCTGTCCCAAAAAGGCACGTAGGTCCCCAACTTTTCCATCATTTTTTGTCCACTAGGTCCCCCGTCAATCAAGACTTGTTTTTTGCCTTGGCTAATCAAGATTGCATCTCCCTGCCCAACATCCAAAAAATTTACAGTCAAAAAATCTTTGTTCGATCCAAAAATAATCAGGCCCAAAATAATCGCCAAAACAAAAAGCAACAATATTACACCATAAATTATTTTTTTCTTTTTCATTTACATCTTCTATTAAAATCTATGTACCTGTTTTATATTTTTTAATTCGCTTCGAAGGCGTGACTAAAAAATATAAAACAGCTGCACAGATCATATTCTAATTCAAAAAACATCAAACACAAAGCTACACCGTCTTCTTTGTAATCTTTTGCTTCTTGGCCTTGGTTCTATAAATAATAAAAATCAAAAGTGCATACCAGATAATCATTCCAATCCATGAAAAATTTTTAATTTCGATGGATGAAAATTTGAGACTGGCCAAGAAATTAATGACTTCAACTTCATATTTAAGCAAAAGATAGGCAATCCACGCAAAAACCTTAGCCAAAATTGGCAGAAAAAATTGAAAGAGAGGTGCCAGAAAACCAATCAGCATCGTAATTGGAATAATCGGCAAAACCAAAAGATTAGCCAAGGGCGAAATTAAAGAAAGTTTTTCAAAATTAAACATTATTATCGGAATAACAAAAACCTGAGCCGAAATACTCAGAAAAATAATTTCACCTAGCCCTCCAACCTTATGTTCTTTGATCAAATGATTTTCAATGATTGGATAAAAATAGACGATGCCGAGAGTGGCCAAAAAAGAAAGCTGAAAACCAATATCCCATCTGAGAAGCAAGGGATTGATGAGCAACATAACAGCCGCCGCAAAAACAATCGCATTTTGCGAATTACCTAGTCGGCCATTTTTCATGCCCCAAAGCAAAACCGTTCCCATGACACCAGCTCTGACAGCTGAGGATGGAAAACCGACCATAAAAACAAACAGAATAATCCCAAAAATCGCGAACCAGAAAGCTTGGTTCCGCCAAAGACCCAAAAAAATTCCCAGAAGTATCAAATATTCCGCAATAATTGTCACATTATATCCGGAAACTGCCACAATGTGTGTCATGCCCGTTCTGGAAAAATTATCACTAACTGATTGCGGCAAATCCCCTGTCCCACCCAAAAGTAAACCCGTCAAAAGCCCTGACTGGGGCGAGGGCAAAAGCTCATTAATGTTTTGCTTAAATTTATTTTTAACGTTCAAAACTAAACTAAAAAAATTATTATTTTTGGCTTTTTCCACAATTTCGATCTTGGGACTTTTGCAAAGATAGAAAATATTATCCTTGGCCAAGTACATCCGATAATCGAAAGTACTTTCTTTATTTTCCGGAATTTCCAAAGTGCAATCAACTTTCAATTTATCTTGATAGGCATATTCTGGAAAAGCTGGAACTGTTAACATAAATTTTTCGCTTTGTGATTTCACAATGACATTTTGCAGCCTGTCTTTGATTTGTGGTTCTCTGAATACAACCACGAGCCCAGAAAAATTTTTTCCGTTTTGATCCAAATTTGTCATTCTTTCAAATCGACTTTCTGTCAGCCAAATTCCAAAGAGAAAAAACAGTACACAAAAACCGGCTAGCATAACCGGTTTATTTTTATAGAAAACGAAAAGACAAATCAGAACGAAAACCAAAACAACGAACAAATAAAAAAAATCCAGAGTCTTGGGATAAAAAAACGAGCTTACAAATATTCCAGAAATTAAGCTCAAAGAAAAAAATAAAAAAAGACGCGATTTTGTCATGCAATAATTATATAACGAAAAAAGCTAGCGAGAACAGAGTTTCCCACTAGCTTTTATCAACAGATCTTGATATTTATCAGAGTAACCATATTCTCATGTGCATCACTGCTTCTTCGGGCTTGACCAGATCTCCGTTTATCTCGATAACCAAGCGCCCTAGAATGTTGACATTTTCTGTTTTTTTCCGGAAAAAAATATGTCCGGAATCAACGCTTTCAATCCATGCAACATGCAAATTTTCTTCAAAATTCGCAATCTTCATTAATACGTTAAACAAGTTGCATCCCGAACCTATGCCAAGTCCGTCGACAAGTCGACCATATATCTGATCCAGTGGGACATTAGGACCATAGATCTCCAAAACCTCTCCATTTCTCTTCTTCTGAAAAATATACATGACATTCTCTCCTTCCTTTTTTTACTTAATATCAATCATTTTAGTCCTGGCAGTTTTGCCACCCACTATTGTCAATGAACTTTTTGAGACATTAAAATATTCCGCTAGTGTACGTATTAGCATCTCGTTGGCTGCGTTGTCAACCGGCGGCGCAGTTACCCAAACTTCATATTCATTCTCCGCTGTTTTTAGAACTTTACTCTGCGATGACTTAGGATGGATTTTTACATATATCCTCATGAAAATTTCACATAATTTTTATTGACTGCGAACGCCCACGAAATCAAAGCTCTTTTTAATTTTCTTCTTGATTTTTTCCAGATCAATTTTTTTGCCCTTGGTTATTTTTCCAATCTTGGCATCCAGTGTTTTTTCTGGGCGATATTCCTGCAGAAAATATTTTTTCGAACCCTTAAGCCAAGCCGCAATTTCCAGAAAATCTTTTTCTGTGTGAAAACCTGGCACAACCGTAGTGCGAAATTCATAGGGCAAACCACTGTTCTTGATCAACTCCACGCTCAATTTTATTCTGTCAGTATCAACTTTGACGCCAGAAGTTTCGGAATATTTTTTGAGAGAATTTTTAATATCCATCGCAACAAAATCCACCAACTTCTGATCAATAATTTGTTTCAAAACATCTGGACGAGCACCGTTTGTATCCAGCTTAACCGAGAAACCCAGCTTTTTTATTTTTTTAATAAAATCAATGAGATCTTTTTGAATAATTGGTTCGCCTCCGGTAATGCAAACTCCTTCCAACTTGCCTTTTCTTTTTTTGAGAAAATCAAAAAAATCCTTTTCTAGATTACCGTGAACTGTGAACTGTGAACCAACAACTAATCCTGGGTTATGACAGAATGGACAACGAAAATTACAGCCGACCGTAAAAACAGTCATGGCTATTTTGCCTGGATAATCAATAAGCGTTAATTTTTGCCAACCGCCTAAAATCATAATGAAAATTTAGGACGACCTAAATTTTCATTAGGTCGCCCCGCTATCTTTTTTGTCTTTTACAATTTGATTTTCTCTTTGGTTTTTTGTTTGACCACAAATTCCTTGCGATCTCTGAATTCTTCTTGCTTGCCTCCATTCCATTGTTGGATTGGACGAATATAACCGACTACGCGTGAATAAACTTCTGTTTTTTGTTCAACTACGCATTTTGGACAAGTGTAATGTTCACCGGACAAATAACCATGCACTGGGCAAATGCTAAAAGTTGGGGTGAGGGTAAAATATGGCAAAGAATAATTTTCAGCGATCTTGCGGATGAGTCTTTTGGTTGATTCAATGTCATAGATTCTTTCTCCCAAAAATCCATGCAAAACTGTTCCGCCAGTATATTTCGTTTGCATTTTTTCCTGAAGATCCAAAGCCTCAAAAATGTCATCCGTGTGTCCAACTGGCAGTTGCGAAGAATTTGTGTAATATGGTTCCACGCCATCTTTTTTAACTTTTTCATCGTTGGCAAAAATAATCTTGGAATATTTTTCTCTGTCGAGTCTGGCCAGGCGGTATGATGTACCTTCAGCTGGAGTGGCTTCCAGATTGAACAGATTGCCAGTTTCCTCTTGATATTGGATAATTCTTTCTCGCATATGAGTCAAAATTTCTTCTGACAATTTTTGTCCAGCCTTGGTAGTAATGTTCACTCCCATCAAATTGAGAAGCGCTTCATTCATTCCGACAATTCCAATGGTGGAAAAATGATTATTCCAATATTTACCACGACGCACCTTAATAGAATCCAAATAAAACTTTGTGTATGGATAGAGACCTTTTTCAGTCAGACTTTCAACCAGTTTTCTTTTTGTTTCCAAACTTTCCTCCGCCAAGTCCATCAAATGATCAAGTTTTTGAAAAAATTCTTTTTTATTTCTGGAAACATAACCCAGGCGCGGTAAGTTAATTGTGACTACTCCGATTGAGCCAGTCATTGGGTTGGCACCAAAAAGTCCGCCACCACGTTTGTGTAATTCGCGATTATCCAATCTGAGGCGACAACACATCGAACGTGCATCTTCCGGATCCATATCAGAATTAATAAAATTAGCAAAATAAGGAATGCCATATTTAGCCGTCATCTCCCAAATTGAATCGTATCGCTTATCATCCCAGTCGAAATTTTTTCCAATATTGTAAGTTGGAATAGGAAAAGTAAAAATTCTGCCATTAGAATCGCCCTCACTCATCACTTCTGCAAAAGCACGATTTATCATATTCATTTCTTCCTGAAATTCTCCATAAGTTTCTTTTTGTAAAACTCCGCCAATGATAATCGCCTCTTTGGCCAAAGTTTTGGGAGGCATGATGTCTAAAGTAATATTGGAAAAAGGAGTTTGAAAACCAACTCGAGTCGAGACATTCATATTAAAAACAAACGACTGAATGCCCTGCTTTACTTCTTCATAGCTCAATTTGTCGAAACGAATAAAGGGTGCTAGCAGTGTGTCGAAATTTGAAAAAGCTTGTGCGCCAGCCACTTCTCCCTGCAAGGTATAGATGAAATTAACCATTTGTCCCAAGGCGGAACCAAAGTGCTTGGCCGGTTTGCAGGCTACTTTTCCGGAAACACCGGTGAAGCCTCGGCGCAATAAATCTTGCAAATCCCAACCACAGCAATAAGCCGCTACCAATTGCAAGTCATGAATATGAAAATCTCCTTCTTCATGTGCATTACGAATATCTTTGGAATAAACCCGATTCATCCAATATTTGGAACTCACAACTGAAGAAATATAGTTATTGAGTCCTTGTAAGGAATAGGCCATGTTGGCATTTTCTTTAACCTTCCAGTCAATTTCTTGAATATATTTATCTACCAAATTAACAGCCTCCTTCAATGATTCTTCGGTCTCTCTGATTTTTCTGTGTTGCTCTCGATAAAGAATGTAGGCCTTGGCTGTTTCGTCAAAATCCAAAATCATCAAAACTCTTTCTACCAAATCCTGAATTTCTTCAATTTGGGGAATATAGCCTTTTTTGTAATTTTTATTTAAAAGACGAATAATTTTTTCAGTAACTTTTTTTGCATCTGTCAGCGTTCCTTCTCCAGTCGCTTCCAAAGCTTTCTGCACAGCCTTAACAACCTTGCGCTTATCAAAAGCTGCAATTTGTCCGCTTCTTTTGATGACTCTCGTTATGTTATTTTTCGAAACTGTTTTTCTCGAAGTTTTCTTTACTTCTTTTTTTCCCTCTTTTTTCCTTGTCCCCTTTTCTTTCTTTTTTTGTTTTGCCATGTTTTTCAAAAAGTTAACTTATTAATTACTAAAAAAATTACGCAACTAATCTTTATCTAGCATGTCCAGTTCTTTTTTAAAGCTTTCGATACTGCCAAAGGACTTATAAACACTGGCGAATCGCACATAGGCTACTTCATCTAAATCTTTCAATTTTTTGAGAATGATTTTTCCAATTTCTCTGGTGCTTACTTCCAGTTTTTCCAAGCTCCTGATTTCGTATTCAATGTCCCCCATCAGCTTAGAAAACTTCTCATCATTGATTGGTCTTTTTTCCAATGCCTTTCTAATACCAAATTCAATTTTGCTCTTGTCATATTCAACTCTGGCTCCGTCTTTTTTCAGCACCGTCAAATTTAAGAGCTCCACTTCTTCATAGGTGCTGAAGCGCAGATTACATTTCAAGCATTCTCGCCTCCTCCGGGTAATTTTGCCTTCATTCGTTTCTCTGGAATCAACCACCTTAGTTTCAGAGTTATTACAAAATGGACAATTCATATTTTTTAAATCAAAATTTTATAGAGCTTATAACTAATATGTACTATATATAGTGTATAGTAATAACATTATACCACAATATAAAAATCCGCCAAGCACTTTGCAAGTAGCGGATTATAAGCCAAAATATTGAGTTATCCACAGCCCATAAATTATTTTTTTAAATTAACAGCTGGCAATTGCAAAAAGCTTGTCGGCTGCAATAATCTCTGAAGTTCGAGTTGTAAGGGAAATCCGCGATCAACTATTTCCTGAGCATAAAAAATGGCTTCTGAAAAATTTTTCTGTTCATAATAATAGACCGCCAAATTATGCAAGACGCTGTTATAATTTGGATTTATTTCCAATGTCTTTTTCCAATCGACTATCGCCTGATCCATTTTACCCATCTTGTAATACAAGAGTCCGCGATTGGCATAACAATTGTCGTAATATGGATTGATTTTTAATTCCATTTCAAACTCCGCTTCTGCTCTCATATAATCGCCTTGATCCATATATATAAGACCGAGATTATTATGCGCCATTTTTTCATTAGGATTAAGCTCTAGCGCCTTTCTGAATTCCATCTCTGCTAAATCAAGTTTTTTATCCAAATATTTCATCGCTCCGAAATTATTGTGATTAAAAGCAAAACTAGGAGATGTCTTCACGGCATTCTCCCAAAAGCTCATCTTATCTTTGTAATATTGATTCCGATAAATTGTTACACAAGAAAAAATAACTATCAGACTCACAGCCATGACTAACAACATTTTTTTTCTGAACAACTCGTCTTTAATTCTGTGGAAAAGCCTGATTTCCCCTAACCCCAAAATAACAAATATAAAACCAAACATGGGAAGATAAATTCTATTTTCAGAAAAATCCGGTACAGCATCCATTGGTTTTATGAGAGTGAGTAAGATAAAAAGCAAAAACCAAGAAAACCCAAACATTATCAACTTATAATTCTTTTTTTGAGACAACAAAAACCAACAAGCCAAAAATA
Organism: uncultured Bdellovibrionales bacterium; assembly: GCA_964547585.1. Classification (GTDB taxonomy): domain Bacteria; phylum Patescibacteriota; class Minisyncoccia; order Moranbacterales; family UBA2206; genus CAZSCF01. The sequence continues at coordinate 58,316 of CAZJOI010000001.1, read as the reverse complement.
TCAAAGAAACAATTCCATAGAAAAATGACATATCCCTTAGAACCGGGAAAACCGACAGACCAAAAGGAAGGATTATTTTTCCGATTGCAGGTAAAATGGAAGGAAAATTATTAAAGATGGCTTTAAAAATATTGTAGTCCGCATTACCTATAAAATTTTCTAAGACTCCACGTCTCACAGCAAACCAAAAAACTAAAATCATCAACCATCCAGTTAAAATAAATGCATATTTTTTCCAATCAACTATAATTTTCCTTGCACCGATAAAAACAATTGCGTAAACAAAACACAGTGCCGGCAAAATAACGGCTGTTTCCTTGGTGAACAAAGCTAACGTAAGAAATATCAAATGCCAAACATATTTCCTTCTGTCATTATTTTTCAAAAAATCTAGAAAAAAAATCAATGAAGGAAAAACAAAAATAGCTAGCAGCGAGTCATTTCTTCCTGCTATGAATGCCACGGTCTGAGAAGTCAACGGATGAACAGCAAAAATCAGAGAAAGCAGCAGAGCTGTACCTTTCTTAATTTCAAATTTTAGAAGCAGATAAAAAAGCAAACATATAGAAATTATATGCAAAATCATGTTCGTGAGATGTGACATAAATATCACTAACCCCTCCCCAAACTGCGCGTCAAATATAAATGTCCACCTTAAAATTGGACGATAAAAAGAACCCCCGCCTTGCACGCTTCGGAATATATCTTCACCAAAAGCTTGAAAAATATTTATTAAGTGCCTATTAAATTGATAGTGCCCAACTGCCAAGACATTGTCATCCAAATAAACAATGCTATAAAACAGAGTTGGCAAAAAAACAATAAAAATAACACCTGCAATCCAAAAAAACGGCCGTCTGCCAACCAGAAAAGTTTCTTTTTTAAAAAAATTTTTCCAATTATCTGACATTCTTTTCTGCAATAATATTTATTATTTCTCCCTTACGGGAAAAATATAGTGCCGAATTAAAAATAAAACACCCAGGAAACAAAACTATAAACAGCAACAAGTGAAAAATTATTTTAAAATTAATTCTTCCGTTCTGAAGCCACTGAAAAAAATAATTATTTGTTCCAACCATAAGATTAAGCAGGCTTTGCGTTGAAGTAAAAGCAGAGTATTCCAATGAAAAAGTATTTATTTTTTTAATTTTAAAATTATATTTTTCCAGAAGATCGCCTAATGAATCTGGAGTAAAAAAAGTCACATGATGCGCTGGGTCCATGGCCAGCCAGCGTTTTTTTGACAATATTCTGGACCAAGAATTAAAATTAGGAACTTCAATCAGAATTAGGCCATCATTTTCCAATAGTTCGCTTATTCTTTGAATGTAGGCTTCCGGCGCTGGAACATGCTCCAGAACATGCCAAAGAGTAATGATATCAAATTTAGCACTGTTTAATTCCAAATCAAGCAAATCTTTGTTGTAAATTTCCAATCCAAGCTTATCTCTTGAAAATCTGTAGGCATTTTCGGAAATTTGAGTACCAACAGCAACATTATATTTAAAATATTTTTTCAAAAAATAAAGCATCCATCCCCTGCCGCTTCCAATATCCAGAATTTTTTTGCCTTTCGGATTCAAAAGAAAGATTTTCAAAGCTCGCCAGAACCGGAAAACTTTGACCACAAATTCAACTATGTTCTCAAATCTTTCTCCTGTTTCTTCTTTGTAATAATTCGTATAGATATTTTGATCTGAATTTGGTTCATTTTTTTTCTGCAAGAAAATCAACCGACAAGAAAGACATTCCAAAAGGAAAAAGTCATCCGCTTCCAAAATGTTTTTTGTTCTCTCATGAATACAAAGCATAGAGTCAGATAAAGCGTTTTCTAAAAATTCTAAATTTAAAAATATTTATTTTTTGAAAAAAATATTTTATTAAAACTAAAAATGTTTCTAGGACATATTTTGCTCCCTTTGCGAATTTAATCTGAGAAGAATTTTGATTATAGATTGTCGGAACTGGAACATCACCTATGCGGAAGTCATGATAAATAGCCGCTATTAAAAATTCAGAGTCGAAAACGAAATCATCAGAAAAAACATTAAAATCAACTACTTCCAAAACCTCTCTTTTATAAGCCCTATAGCCAGTTAGAAACTCCCCCAGATTTTGGCTGAGGATAATATTTTGCATTAACGTAAGAAATCTATTCAAAACATATTTAATAAGCGGCATTCCATTTTTCAAAGTTTCTTTTCTTGATCTTATTCTATTTCCAAGCACAACATCACAAATACCAAGCTCCAATGGCATAAGAAGACCCTTCACCATTCTTGGGTCATATTGCCCATCCGGATGAAGCATAACGACAATGTCTGCACCCATTCTCAATGCTTCTCGATAACATGTTTTTTGATTGCCACCATATCCAACATTTTTTTTCATGTTTTATGGTGGTTATTCTGAGCCTCTCTGCGATTTTAGATGTATTGTCTTTGCTATTATCATCAACTAAAATTATTTCCGCATCCAAATCCTTTGGTAAGAATTCAATGGTTTTCTCCAGTGTTTCACTGGCATTATAGGCTGGCAGAACAATAACAATCTTTTTCTTTTCCATAACGTTTTAGTAAATACTCCATCATCATATATAACAATCATATACCAAGTCAATTTTTCTTCAAAGCAACAAACAATATTTAATTTATAAACTTACATACTTTACTGGCAGAACTTTTTTGAATGTTCCTGCGATCAAGATCGTATCTGATTCATCCAAATAGATTGGTTGATGCATGGGATTGGTTGAATTAGGGAAAAGTCCAATAATGCCGTGCGGAAGTTTTTGATATTTTTTGATCGTGGCCATACCATTAATAACCGCTACCACAATCTTTTTTTCAAAATCACAGCCCGGTTCACATTTTTCAAAAACCACATAATCTCCATCATTGATTTCATTCTTATCCATCGAATCGCCCAAGGCTTTGACCGCAAAAAGTTTGGCTGGACTAACTTCTCGAAAAAGACTCTTGGAAATTTGCAGATAGCCATCCACATTATTGTCAGCGAAAGACAAGGCTTCTCCGCAGGAGGCCAAGCCATACATTGGAATGGAAAAAATATTACCCCAATTGGCATAGCTTTCATTTTCGACTAAAAATATTTTTCTGTCTTTGTCTCTTTTGAGTAAATCTTTTTTCTCAAGAGCTTCAATGACTTGAACAGTCCCCTTGAGACTGCCGACTTCCACACCTCTTTCTTGCAGATCCTTATGTACTCCATAGGTAGTCGGATTCTTTTTTTCTCTTTCAATCATTTCCCTGATTGTTTCGAGAATTAAATTTTGTTTGGCCGTTAGTTTGTCCATTTTTTTTATTTATCCCGTTAAATTTCTGAAAGAAAATATTTAACTGGGATTTTTAAAAATTATTTTTTAATTTTATAAATTCTCCCTTCGGTTTTAAATAGTTTTTATTATTTACAATTTTTTTACCGGTTTGCTCTTCCAATTTTTTTCTTGCCTCTCCGGAAATTCTTCAACCTTTTATTGCACAAGATTTATTCGGATCATATCCCTCTGCCTTCTCTGCTTCGGAAATTCGCCTTGTTGAAAGTTCCGCCAAAGCTGTAAAAATTAATTCTGCTTCATCCATATGATCGCGTAAGTTATGTTCTCTCAATCTTTTCAAATTCTTATGACTTTTTACTGAAAGTCCGCTCCACTCCTGATGAATAATATTCGTTAGTCTGGCATATTCTTCTCTTTTTGAAATTCCATGTTCGGACCAATAATCGGTCAGTTTATTTCTCGTTTCTACACTTAGCATTCTTTGCTCAATCCATTTCTTGCTTCTTCCCATCATCTGCCAAGTTTTTCTTCCGCGACTAACTGCCAATTCCGGATCGACAGTTTCTCGCATTCTTTCATAGCCGGTTTTGGCTAGCCATATTTTCAATGGTTCCGCTTTTGGCGATGGTACCGATTGAACTAGACGCAAAATAGTTTCCACGTCCGCTGCATCAGTAAGATAAAATTTGCCATCAGAGGCTATCATTTTCAGTTGGTTACATTTTGTAACCACCTCAGATTCTTCCTTCTTTAAACGATTCTTGAGCACTTTCCAATAATTTCTTGGGTCAGCACTTTCCGTTAGAATTGCAATAATATCCACCACTGAGAAATACCATTTTTCTTGCTTGCTGTCCCAGTGTCGCCTTACTGGGTGTTCTTCGAAAATCGTAATAAGTTTGTTGTTTGTTTTTGCCATAGCATTTTAAAATATACAATATAAACTATATATGAGAGGAAGATGAGGTTATGTTAAAAA
>CAZJOI010000001.1:50813-54026 GCA_964547585.1 uncultured Bdellovibrionales bacterium | reverse complement strand
TACAATATAAACTTTTTTGCTAATTTTGCTTACAATGATATTGTATCACTACCGCCATCACTGTCAAGCATCCCCTTGTGGATAACTTCTATCATCTTTTTTTTCGCGTAGAAAAAGAAGAAGACTAACCTTTTAGATTAGTCTTCGTAAAAACAATATAGCCTTTGCTATATGTTCCTTTTTACTCTTTCTTTTTCAACGATTTCGTACCAAAAACCGGCAATCTCGTTGAATACTTCTTTATTCTGCTTCCTTAAGAAAAAAGATGGATTCTTCATAAAATATCTTAGAAAATTTCTCACCTCTTCTCTGCTGTCCGATGAATACAATGAAAGTATTTCCTTGTAATCTCCGCCTGTGCGAAAAACAAGATAAATCGTACTCAGTCGGCAAAGATAATCAATAACTGACATCTTAATCTTGTTCTTTTTCATTTCATTGTAACAAGCTTGGGTCGTAGCTTTAATTTTCTTAACATCGCCGAGATCTGTAAGGTGCAAATCCTTGTCTAATGGCAATCTACCAATCCGCTTAATGGTCTCAAAATGCTTACCCCATCTCAGCATTGCGTCTTTTTCTTCCATTTTCTCCTATTTCTCCTTTCATTTTTTTAGTTAAAGAACAGCAGATAGTAGCATAAAAAAAATAATTTGTCAATATTAAACACCAAAAAACGGCTACAAAAAGCCGCTTTTTTAACTCCTATCCAATTTTTGCCAATATATTCTTCCACTTGGACATTCAATGTCCAAGTGGTTACATTGCTTGCACAGCATCTAACAATTTTCGGAAATTGTTTTACCGCCTTCGTGCCACAGATTTGTGCCTTGGACATTGAATGTCCAAGTGATTAAGAATTATTTTAGATTATTGGATAAATCATTAATTGCATCTTTTAAAACCATTGTTGCCTTGCAGTCATCCTCATTATACAATAAAATTCTTTCTAATTTTTTAGGATCTTTCGTTTCCAAATAGTCATTGAACCATTGGATGGAGAGCGCTCCGGACGGTGTCTCGTCTCGCCATTTGAAACCCAGAAATTGTGCAATTTCTTTAAGTGAATAACTGCCCAAAGGCCAATCAGTGTGTTTCAAAATTATATCATTATACAAATCAATCACATTGGGATTAGCAAAAAAACTTTCAACCTCTTCGATGGAAACAGCCGCTGGATAAAGCTTTTGCATTTTGCGATAAGTCGTTCTCTCGTGGGGAGAATAATAATAAACGGAAAAACCATCCTTAGGCAAAGATCGTACATATTTCCAAAAATTACCAAAGGCTTCTTCTTCTGCCGCTTTTGTCTTTTCTCTAGCTGTAAAATGGATAAATCTTTCTCCTGCCAAACTCCTTTCATAAACTCCATGCATATAGACAAACTCCTGCGTCGGGTCATCCTCAATATCAAAAAACAATTCGTACGAAACTTTAGGCAAGTCAATTTTTTCATACAATACTGGATCCTTTTTGTTATGCAAAATGTCGGCTCTCACTATGATTTTGCCTAAAGTTTTTTCAGCCACCCCTTTCAAGAAATTTTTGTCTTTCTTTTTTTTATGCAGAATATCAGCCATATCAACCTCGCACATTTCTCCAACCTTATTAATACATAAATCCTCGTTGATCGTATCACGCTTAGCCCTACCAAGAGAAAAGATATTAGTTAAATCATTGTTTTCTTTGCACCATTTTTTGCAACTATCATGCCATGGACATAATTTGCACGATCCAGCCATCGCCGGTTTATTTTGATCTTCATTCGCTAAAAGAACTTGAGTATTATTTTTGATTTGTTCATAAAATTCCCACCAAGTCATCTGGTTTCTTTTCCCTTTGGAAGCGTTAAGATTATATTCAATCTCGTTTTTATGAATGTCAATAATTTTTCCTGTTCCTGTATTTGGCAATCCTAATTTTTTGAGCAGTTCAATATAGAAACAAAGCTGGACTGCATAATGAGGTTTTGGTTTGCCTTCTTCTTCAAAATCATCATCGCCTTCAACTCCACTACCCGACTTAATATCCACCGGCACATATTTTCCATCTGGCATTCTTTTGAGCAAATCTGGAATACCCAGATAATTTTCATATCTTAAGACTCCCTGATAAATCAATGAGGTTCCATTTTTAATCGCTTCAATTGTTTTCTTGAATCTGTCTTCCAATGATCCCTCGCTCAAATCCAGATATTCTCCTATTTCGGCAATTATATTTTTCTCATGCGCCACTCCGCGATCCCAAAGCATTTGCACAAAAGGATTTGTTTCTTGAATTTTTTCATCCTGCGGACCATACACATCCCGCCACACCTTGTGCGGACATTTTATGTAGTCATAAAGTTTTGAAGCGGTAATATTGTTCATAATATATAAAGAATAAGTATTTTTTAAGTTGCGAGCCAAGTCTTGTTTTCAAGACTTGGCTCATTTTCTAAGTTTGGCTATAGATTTTTTCAATTATACTTTCGCACTTCTTTAAAATAGCCTCGCTTATTTTCCAATGTTCAACTGTTAAAACGCTCCGCGCAGTCATGATGTCGCCATTGTCAATAACAGCAAAATTTCCAAACTCGGGATATTTTTCCCTAGAAACAAGTATGATTTGGCATTGCCACTCTTTCCATATTTTAGCAACATCATCTTTAAACCAAGGATTGATTCCATTTCCACGATACTTGACCTCAATCAATTCCAGTCCTCTTTTATTTGTCACTACAGCAAGATCTGGAATGGGAATACCATTTCTTTTAACAAGTCGCTCATCCAATTCCCCAATGTCGATGTTCAAGTTTTTGCAACTCTCAAGATAGTTAAATAAGCTAACTCTTCCGTCAAATGTCTCGATTGAAAATAGTCCTCTTAAGTCTGCAGCGCGAAACAAATATTTTACAACCGCTTCCGCCAAATCGCCTTTGAGCTTATCGTCCATCTATAGCCTCCTTTTTTAATGTACTGTTTTTTGATCCATATTTTTTTGTTACTTAACACATTACTGAACAAAATTATTTTTATATCCCCGATTTTGTTCGATTACATTGCTTGCACAGCATCTGACAATTTTTTGAAATTGTTTTACCGCCTTCGTGCCAAGGCTTGATATGATCCGCTTCCATTTCCTCAATACCAAAACGTTTCTTGCATTTTTTGCAAATTCCTTTTTGTCGCTCGTATGCTTCCCGTTTCATCTTGTCGGTAAACGCTCGGATGTTTA
>CAZJOI010000001.1:3947-50803 GCA_964547585.1 uncultured Bdellovibrionales bacterium | reverse complement strand
TATTTTTCCTGTCTAGTTAAAACATATGGATAAATTCCAGATTTTTTTGTCACATCTTCGTCTTGCATCAACTTCTTGATTTCAGTTTCCAATTTGCTAGCATTCAGCTCCTCATCTTTGAATTTGTTATACAATTCACCCCACTGGACACTAGCCATTTCTCGACGATAATTCGTAAAAGTTTTTCGCACCCAGGAAGTCACGTCTTGAAAATATTGCCACAATTCTTCAGCATTTTTATCATGTTGGTGCTTGGCCATATAATCTTCAATCTCGCCATTATTAATCCAAGAAAGTGCAGTCTGCAAATATTCTTGTCGAATTGGTGAACCACTAACCAATTGTCCGCCGTCACCTGCCAAAAGATAGGCTGCACAATTTGATTTACTAAATTTGAGTTTAGCGTCAGAAAGCCATGAACCAGTATAAACTGCATTGCGCAGTTCTTGTTCGGTCAGTTTTTCTCCGGCAATATTAATAATCCTAAACCAATCCAGGCGCTCTTTGTCTGTGCCCTCGCAAAAATAGATCATGAGTTCATAATTCAAAATCTTTTCCTGTTCTTCTTTGGTAAGATTATGAAACATTGCCAGCCTGCCATTGAAATCAACTGAAAAATCTCCGTTCACATATTGCCCGATGCTAATCGTTCTTTGTTGGCCGTCTAAAACTTCAAAATTTCCTTGATCGGTTTTGACCCAATACATCACATTCAGCGGAAAACCGTTTTTGATTGTTTCAATCACGGCATCGCGCTGCTTACCAGTATATACAAACTCACGCTGATATTTTGGACGAATATCCAGTTTACCACCATAGGCAACCACACCCTCTTCATGACTGTCTTTATATCCAGCAACCACTTCGCGAATTGGAATTTTTTGCAGTTCAATTTTCATAATAATTTTTATTGATTATTTTCAATTTATAAATCTAAAATATAGTTTTCCAAGAATGTTTCAACCGCATCTACTGTCGCTTTCTTCAGTTTCGGGTTGCTTTCCGCGACCCATTTAGCAAAATTATACATTTCTTGGTTATCCACTTTCATCCATTTTTTATTTTTATACAAAAAATAAAGCAAAGTGGCCATAGCAATTCGTTTATTGCCATTTTGAAAAGGATGATTTTTAATCATCAGATAAAAAAGAATTGAAGCTTTTTTGACCAATCCCTTGTAAAGCTGTTTGCCACCGAAAGTCTGATGCGGTTGATCGATGCACCTTTCTAAAGAATTGGTATAGCGCGTGCTGAAGTCCGGAATGGGTTCCGACCAACTCATGGTTTCCCTCGCCAAGCGATAAGCCACATATTCAACATCTAAAATTGTAACGCGATCAATGCGCATATCATTCTTTGCCTAATAGCTTTAAAGTTTCGCCGTATTCTTTGACGGTTTTTTCCACAGCCTTTTTAATGACATCTTTCTTTTCTTCTGTTAAAGGTTGTTTCTTTCCGTGAACGATTTCATCAACAACATCCATGGAAATGATATAGTTCCGCCCAATCTTTTCAGCCGGAATTTGGCCTTTTTTGATACGATTAAAAACCGCTACGCGGCTAATTTTGAGTATTTTGGCTAATTCAGCAGTAGAAATATATTTTTTAGCTTTATTCTCCATAAAGTCTTTGTTAACTTAATGATATTATTAGATTAACATATGTTAACCTTGGTGTCAAGTAGGGTTAACAGATTGGAATTTTTTGCAGTTCAATTTTCATATAATTTTTTACTTCATTGTTTTTATAAATTAATCGTCATAACTCAATCTAAATAACTGAACTTCTGCTCTTGAAATAATTTTAGGGAGTTCTTTATTTTTAATGTCATCATTTAGGCTAGATATCTTTTCTGACTTAATAATATCAGTAATTTTTTCATCTAACCAAGTTGATTCCCAAATACGTAAATTATCAAGGTTCTCTTTAGCTACTTCAGTAAGAATATCTGAGTATTTCATTTCTAATCCCATGGGGGCTGAAATTCTTTGAAGCCATACATCAATAAGGCTACTGTTTGGGATAGTTTTAAATTTTTCATGCATTTTTTTTATAACTTCTTTTCTTCTTTCTTCATTTTTTATCATTTCCAAAATTAAACTTAAAATAGCTGAAATCCAGTTGATAGATTTGGGGCTATTGAATGCTATCATTGAAAATATAGATATTAAAACATCTATATTTGTATTTTTTAGATATTTTAAATTTTCTATTCTATCGTAATAAATACTTAGTTCCACTGATAATAAACCTGAATTTGGATATTTTTTGGATAATTGATAAATTCTAAGGGCTTCCTTCTGATAATTTTGTGTACTAGGTGCAATAAATATTCTTTCTAATTTTTCTGTTTTTATGCTGGATAATATTATGTCGTCATTCTCACTTGTCTTACTCGGGTTCATTTTCATTCCGAAATTGCAAAGCACATTATTTAAATATTTCAATATTTCTTTTCCAACCAAAGGATCCTTAACAAATATTCTATAATCGTCTCTGTATCTCAATATTTTATAATCTTGCCCGCTTATATTTTGATCATTTTTTAAAGTATTGGTAAACTCTATGTCGGCATAGCCAAGCACTATTTCTGCGATAAAATCCATCAAAACACTACCTTGAGGGATTCCGTTTGTTTGTCCATAATTCATCCCCTCTATTTTCGCATCAATCACCGCACCTATAGTATCTCTTACTCCATTAAGTTTATTTTTCTTTGCTTCATTTTTACCTCCATCGCACAAAGACCAATCTATTGAATGCGTATATATTGAGCCATAACAATTCGTTATATCGGTTGTAAATACATAATTATAATCTAATGCCATTTCGATTGATGACTGTTCAATTTTATCCCACCAATGTCTTACCTGGTGAGATTTATTTGAATCATCATTTTGGGAGGTTCTTGGAATACTTATGCATTTAACTACTCCAGTTGAAAAATAATCAAACCGTTTAACAATTTTATTCCAATTATCTTCCCTGGTCATGAAATTAACTAAATCAACATATAATAAGGGATGGATAAGTTGAAGTGGTCGCCATGCATATGCACCATCTTTATTGTCCAAAAATAGATAATTCACTTTTTCATAGTTTTTTGGAGAATCTGGCTTGCTTTCATTATTTTTCCTGCAAATATCCGAGAGCTGCTTGCCTTCAATTAACGGTAATAACTTTTTTAATAATCCATTAAAGTGAAAATATGGGGGAATATCAAAATTAACATAATTTTTATCTTCAATAAAAAAATCTCTTGCTTGTTTACATTTTAATTTTGTTATTTCTACGGATTTCATAATTTAAAAAGGCTACTTTTTCACTTTCTTATTTTTAATTAAAATCCTAAAATATGGGAATTTTCCATTTATTGATAAATCTTTTTCATCATTACCTTTACGAAATTTTATTATTTCAAATTGTTTTGGATTATACTTATCAAGAAAAGTGATTGGCACACCAACTGCACCATTATAGTTATAAGGAATGTCATTATATTTATCTACGTTGATTGCATCATAGTTATCATACTTAGGATATTCTTCGGGACTATATTTTTTATACAAGGTTATATATTCTTTGTGTTTCTCAACTTCCAAGTTTGTAAACCAACATGAAGTAGACACACGTGCAATTTTTTTGCCGTCTTTATCAATATGATGAAATTGCTCCCAATCATCCGGTACAACAAAAAACATGCCTACATTAAAATTGGTATAGCCTGTTCGGATCTTATCTGTCTGAAATAGTTTAAAAATTTCCTTGTAAGTCATCGCGTTAGTATTACCAATAATCAGAAATTTTTTATTATTTTCTATCAGTTGTGTAATATATTCCCGAAACAATGAAAACGGCGGATTGGTGACAACAATATCCGCTTCTTTCAGAAGTTCAACACATTCATCACTGCGAAAATCGCCATTGCCTTTAAGGGGTGCTGAGGCCTTGGCATTGTGCTTCAATAGCCATTCAATATCTGTAAGATCAACTGCGCCATCAGAATTTGAATCTGACATTTCACTAATTTCAATTTTAATAGGTTGTTTGCCTTCGGGCTTCAGTCCTTCAAATTCCAAAAGTGACAGCTGCCCGCCAGCAATTGGCGATTTAGTAAAGCTTGTGGCAATAAGTTTTTTGAGTCCGAGCGCGTTGAAATTAGACGCGAAATATTTGAAAAAATTACTCTCATAAGGATCGTCGCAATTGCAATAAACTACTTTGCCTCGAAATTGCTCTTTGTAGTGCAGTAGCTCTTTTTCAATATCAATAAGCTGAGTGTAAAACTCATCCTTTTTGGCCTTATTCGCCTTATGCAAGTTTTTATTTGAAGACTTATTTGCCATAAATTTACATCACCTCCATTCTACACCCATTCCCCTTTAATCAGAAAAAGCGTCTAAATACTTTTTATAAACATATTTTCTGTCATAATTTTTGCCATTGTCTTCCGCCTTCAAAATATTCAGATCAACAAATCTGTCTATGACTCTTTGCGCACCGGCGCGAGTAAACCCAGTCCAACTCATTATCATTTTCGTGTTAACAATCGGATTCTCATATAGTTTTGATAGAACCAAAACCCCGCTCTCTGATTCTCTTTTGGCAAGAGCCTGCACTTTGAGCATATCATCATCTCTAAGCTGTCTAATATTTTTTGAAACCAGAATGGATTTATTTGCAGTATCAATGACGCCGTCAAGAAAAAAATCCAGCCAACTGAAAACATCGCCATCATGATAATCATTAAGTTTGGCGTAATAAATTTTTTGATGTTTCTTAAAATATGATGACAAAAACAGCACCGGATTTTCAAGCAATCTTCTTTGAAGAAGTAAGAGCGTCACAAGCATTCTTCCAGCCCTTCCATTTCCATCCAGAAATGGATGGATAGTTTCAAATTGCGCATGAGAAAAAGCAATTTGAACAATTGGCAATGTAGATTTTTCATTATAAAGGAATTTTTCAAAATCATGCAATGCTATTTTCATTTCGTGTATTGGTGGCGGAACAAAAGAAGCATTTTGCAGAGTTGTCCCTCCGATCCAATTTTGAGAAGTACGAAATTCCCCAGGATCAGAAAAATGTGTTGAGCGGGCACCATGCATTAATTTTTGATGTAATTCTCTTACAAACCTGAGAGACAAAGGAAATTCTTTTATTCTTTTTATTCCATAGTTAAGAGCTTTTATGTAAAATAAAATATCAGAAGCATCATCTTGTTCGCCATCAATTCCAGCTTCCATTTCAATCGCATCCGCCATCGTCGCCCTTGTTCCTTCAATTTGCGCAGAAGAAGTTGCGTCTTTTAGGGAATACATTTTCAAAAAGAATTCTATATTTGGCAATATTTGAGTAATACCATCCAGTTTGCCAATTAACCTCTCGGCTTCAGCCGCTTTGTTCATTAAATTTTGCGGCACGTCAAAAATACCTTTTACCGGAAAAGGATTTGGGATTGAGGCACTAAAACCTTTAGGTTGCCTGATTTTTTTGCAAATTTCCAATTTCATAAGTTAGTATCCGTTTTTTTATCAATATATACTATATTATCATTTGGTATATATTATGTCAAGAAAGTATACTATCCGCCAGCTGGCAGATTTGGTCGATGTTTAAGTTATTTTACAACTCTATTCTACACCCTTTCCCCCTCTTGGCAAAAAAACAATCCGCCGGTTGGCGGATTGCTTTTAACCATGAACTTAATCCTCCGTGGTATGTGCAAGTTTTGCACATTGCTTTTTCACGGTTTTGGCACTAAATACCCTGAAATTAATAAAACAAAAAAACAAGCCCTTTGCAGAGCTTGTTTCATGTTGTATGTTGTATGTTGTATGCTTTATGACTTATTTCCCCATCTTCCTTCGGATGAAGGCTGGGATTTCCAATTCATCGTCTTCTTCCATTTCTTTTGAATCATTTGTATTCGTAACTCGACGAGGTGGAACTTTTTCCTCAATAATCATCTTAGTTTCAATTTTTCTGGATGGAAAAGTTATTCTTGGAGTTTCTTTTTCCTCTTCATCTTTCTTGGCCGATTCTTCTTTAACAATGCGAGATAATCTTTCGATTGGAGCTTCTTTGACAGCATCCACATCAAATCCAGTCGCGACAACGGTAACTTGAACCTCACCTTTTTTGATGGTTTCGTCCACCACCGCTCCAAAGATTACTTTGGCATTTGGATCAATTGATTCAGTGATGATATTCGCCGCTTCATTGATTTCCAGCATCGTTAAATCGCTTGAACCGCTGACATTGAATAATACGCCCTTAGCTCCATCAATTGAAAGTTCCAATAGTGGGCTGTTGATAGCCGCTTTGGCTGCATCAGCTGCTCTATTCTCTCCACTACCCAAACCGATTCCCATCAAAGCTGAACCGCTGTTGGACATAATGGCCTTCACATCCGCAAAGTCTACATTAACCACTCCCGGCTTGGTTATGAGGTCTGAAATGCCTTGGACACCTTGGCGCAAAACATCGTCCACAATCTTAAAGGAATTAAGCAGAGTAGTTTTTTTATCAATAATTTGTAAAAGTTTGTCGTTAGGAATAGTAATCAAGGAATCAACTCTTTCTTTCAAATTTTCCAAACCCTCATCAGCAATTGATCTTCTTTGAGCACCTTCAAAAGCAAATGGTTTGGTGACCACCGCAACAGTCAGAGCTCCAAGTTCCTTAGCAGTCTCCGCTACGATTGGTGCAGCCCCTGTTCCGGTTCCACCACCAAGTCCGCAAGTTACAAAAACCATATCCGCTCCTTTCAAAACTTCTTGAATTTCATCACGATTTTCTTCAGCGGCTTGTCTACCAACATCTGGATTCATTCCGGCACCTAAACCTTTAGTCAGATTTTTTCCGATATGAACTTTTTCCGCTGCTTTGTTTTGATGCAAATCTTGTGCATCAGTATTAATCGCTACAAATTCGACACCTTTTAATTTGGTTTCGATCATGCGACTAATCGCATTCCCACCGGAACCACCAACGCCGATCACTTTTATTCTTGCAAATGTTTCTACTGGAGGTTTTATTTCTGCCATATTTTTTATAAATCTGGGGTTTCCAGATCAATTAACGTAAAATAAATATTGTAATTAAATAGCCTAAATGAATGTAAATTTTCCCCTCAAAATAGTTTTTCTTTAGTAAATAAATCTAGCACATCATCTTAAGGTGTGTCAAATATATTATGGTATTTTATTTTTGATATTTATTTTAGCTAATATTTTGCCTTATTTAAGGCAAAAATTTCTCAAACCATTTTTTCATGCTGCCAACTGTCGAACCGAAACCACCTGAGAGACCGCTCATTATTTTATTCTTAGAAAAATTGCCTTTGGTCGAAGAATTTTCCATTCCCCACATAATCAAACCGACTGAAGTTACAAATGATGGATCATCGACCTTGTCAATGAGTCCTCCGAGTTGCAAAGGAAAGCCTGTTTGTGCGGGCAGTGACATTACATCTTTAGCCAAATCCACTGCACCCGGAATCTTGGCGGTGCCGCCAGTCAAAATTATTCCGGCTGGTAAAAGTTTTTCTCGACCAATTGATTTGAGTTCTTTGTTGACCATGGAAAAAATTTCTTCGAGTCTGGCTTCAATTATTTCCGCCACATGTTGACGCGAAACAATTCCTTCTTCATTCGCTTCAATTTCAGCCAAATTAATATCTTCTTTTTTACTAATTTCTTTTGGCAGAGCGCTACCGAATTCCAACTTAACTTTTTCAGCCACATCAATCGAAGTTCTGAGGCCTATCGCAATGTCATTGGTAATATGACTGCCACCAATCGGCAAAACGGCTGTATGCAATAGTTCATTTTCTTCAAAAACAATCACTGAAGTTGTTCCACCGCCAATGTCTACCAAGACCACACCCAATTCTTTTTGCCTTTTAGTGAGAGCCGCTTTAGCCGCCGCCAAAGGCGAAAGAATAAAATCATCCAAGTCAATTCTGGCTTGTTCTAGGCATTTTGCCAAGTTTTTGATGAAAGGAGAAAGACCTTCGATAATCATCGCATCAACTTCCAATCTGACGCCGTTCATGCCCAGCGGATCTTTAATGTCCTTCTGATCATCCAAAGAATAGCTTCTCGGAATAACGTGAATTATTTCCTTGTTAGCTGGAATAGAAATGGCTTGCGCCGCGTTGATCACTCTGGAAATATCATCATCAATCACTTCTCCGTCTGCTCGGCCAACAGCCACAACACCTTTTGAATCTTGTGAACTGATATGTGATCCGCCTAAACTTACGATAGCATGGGTAACTTTTTTGCCTGAATTCATTTCCGCTTTTTCCACTGATTCGCAAATAGACTGAGTTGCCTCTTCAAGATCAACTACCGCGCCTTTTCTTATTCCAGATGAAGCAGCCACGCCCACTCCAATTATTCTGGGAGTTTCTTCCTCAGGAAAAATTTGAGCAATGACAGTCCTCACATTGGAAGATCCGACATCAATCCCGACAATTATATCTCCTTTTGACATGATTTAAGTTTAAAAACTAAATTTGTTAACTATCCTATATTATAATAAAAAATTGTTCGACGCAATCAAATCAATCCCCAACCCTGAACTTTTTCGACTACATATGGCAAAAAGATGATGAGGCCCAAAAGTATTGTCAAAATCGACATCATCAAAACACTAGCCGCCATTAAGTCCTTTACCAGCTTGGCGTAGGGATGAATTTTTGGTCGCAAAATATCGATAACTCTTTCCATGGCCGTATTCAAAAGCTCCATAATCAAAACCGCCATAATAACTACAAACAGCACCACCATTTCTCCGCGAGTAACATCGAAATAAAACATGGCGATAATAACCAATATTCCGATGATCATTTCGTTCTGAAAATTTTTCTCATTCTTGAGAGCATAGGTTAATCCCCTAAAAGCATGCCTGAAACTTGCGATGAACTGTCCCAATCTTTCCATTTTTTTGGATTATTTTTTAAAAAAATTATTTTTAGCTACTTTCCCCTGAATAGCAAACATTTTTTTGCCATGAGGCATTCCCAATAAATGCAAGACGCCATGCGAAACAACCCTAACAGACTCCTCCTTTAAATTGAGTTTTTCTCTTTTGGCGTATTCCTTAATATCATCATAGCACAAAATCAGCTCGCCTAAAAACAACTCCTTTTCTTTGGATTTTTTCATTTCTTTTTCATCTTTGTATTCGGCAAAAGAAAGAATATCTGTTACGGCATCCACTTGGCGATATTTTTTGTTGATGGCCCGCATTTCGGCTTTTTTGACCAAGGCTAAACTCAAAGAAATGGCTTTCTTTTGCAAAAAATCCCAGTCAACTTCTGAAAGGGTTTTTTTGACAATCTCGTTCAAAAAAGCTTTCGTCAGCGGACTTTTGCTTTTATTATTGATTTCCAAATTTATTTTCATATTTATTCCTCAAAAGTCATGCGCTTGTAAACAGCACGAGTGGCTTCCACATCCCTTTTGCAATATTTACAAATATCATCAACCTTGCCTTTTTTGTAAAAGTCATAGACCTCTGATCCGTCAATACCATCTTTGGGTGTTGGAATGCCTAGAGCCAAAGCAATGTGCTCGAGCCCAATGTTATTGCTCGACCATTTGGTCCACTCCTTCATGGTATCGTAAACAGGATAGTTGCGATAGCGGGCAAAACTTATTTCATAGGCTGGTCTGACTCTGTTGATAATGGAACGCTGATAGATAAAGCGCAGATCAAAATCCATCACGTTGTGTCCAATGAATTGCACGCCGTAGTCCTTCCATTGTCCATTGCTTGGCACGCTAATGGAATCGACAATTCTCCAAAATTCTCTGAGCATTCCGGCTTCATCACCATCACCAGAAAGAACTTCGACTGGATCATCATCAATCGCATAGGCAATACACAAAATCCGGCCAAAAGATCCGTCGAAAGAAGTAGTCAGAAGATATTGTTCAAAATTGCTCGTGTCCTCACAATCTTTTTCTTTTTTCTTTTTGGCTTTTTTCTTAGCATGCAAAAGTCGCAGCGCTTCAAAGTTTTCGTCGGCCGCCGGTAGAGTCTCAATGTCCAAAAATAGCTTACGCATAGTGTATAATATAGGACTTACGCGTTTGATGATGGCAATCCATTTCGATGGCGCGATTTTAATTTGCCTGCCCGCATCGCTATGCGAAGCATTGCAGACGGGTCCGCTATCGCGACAGAGCATGGATTGGCAGAAGCAAATACGTAAGGCCTGAAACAGTAATTAAATATTTCTTTCTCTAATTTTACGCCAAAAAATCATTTTCCACAAACAAAAAGACGAGCACTTTTATGCCCGCTTTTTTGGATATGTCATTAAAATTATGTTTTATTAATTTTTCTAATTAGTGACAAGGGTTGTATGTCTTGGCGATTTATTTCGAGAACATATAATTTTGTATGTCCGCCATGGGCTGAAGCTACTTCTTTTTTGTTTTCATTATAGATGGCTTGAATTTTGACTGAAATATTTTTTTCCGGAGTAATAATTTCAATCTTATCTTCTTTGCAAAGCGCATTATGAATTTTGGCTGTTATCTGGTTTCCATCGCTCGCCAGAACTTCACCGACAAATTGAAATTGATCTCTGAATTGTTGTCCAGAAAAACCGTGCTCAGGATCATTGCCCAGCAGAAACCCTTCGGTGTAACCTCGATTGGCCAATTTATTGAGTTCCGTTTCTGCCCACTTCTGAATCTTTTTTATTTCCACCGCGCTTTTTTTTGCAATAATTGCATCCAAGACTTTTCGGTAAGCACGCGTCACACTGGCCACATAGAAAGCACTTTTGGTGCGACCTTCAATTTTGAAAGCTACGACCCCAGCCTTTCGCATTTCAGTCAGATGTTTTATTAAATTCATATCTTTGCTGTTGAAAAAATATGTTCCGTGTCCGTCTTCTTCAAGATCCATCTCTGTTCCACTCTGCACTTCCTTGACTGACATCTTTTTGAATTCTTTTGAATTTTTTTTAGAAATTAAATCATTGAGATTTGATTGAAAATTGGAAATTGAAAATTGGTCATTGGGGCGGTACGCCCACCTGCACGGTTGTGTGCAAGCGCCTTCATTGGCACTTTGATTGGACATCCATTTACTCAGGATACAGCGACCGGAATAACTCATGCACATCGCACCATGCACAAAATATTCCAATTCCAAATTGGGAACTCTTTTGTGAATTTCGGCAATATCTTCCAAAATAACTTCGCGTGCCAAAATAATTCTTTTGACTCCCGCTTCATGCCAAAATTTGGCTGCTCGCCAATTGGTCGTGTTGGCCTGTGTGCTCAAATGGATATCCACATCCGGCAAATATTTTTTAGCCAGCCCGATGATCCCAGGATCGGAAATAATCACACCATCAATTTTTATTTTCTGTAAAAATTTCAGATGTTTTTCAATAGCTGGAAAATGATAGTTATGCGCATAGATATTCACTGTCACAAACATTTTCTTGCCTCGCGCATGCGCGTAGGCAACCGCCGCTGCTAAATCTTTTTCAGAAAAATTGTTGACTCGCGCTCGCATGGAAATATCCGGTATTCCAGCATAAACAGCGTCAGCCCCGTACTTAATTGCGTATTTGAGTTTTCCCAAACTTCCCGCCGGCGCCAAAAGTTCAATTCTATTTTTTTGGCTTTGGCGAGGCAGGCCCGCCGGCGAGAGCAATTCAATTTTACTGCGAGTTTTTTTCATATTATTTTTTAATAAGTTCCAGCTTTTGCAGTCTGGTCATTTTTTTAATCCGCGCTTCCTCGCAGGAAGCAGCCGACCTGTTTTTGAATTTTTTGGTATAAACCAATTTAACTGGACGTCGTCCGCTGGTATATTTTGCGCCTAAAGCAGAAGTATTATGCTCAACCAATCGCCTTTTCAGGTCTGTCGTCACGCCAGCATAAAAAGTTCCATCCGAACATTTTAGGATATACACTTGCCACATAGATTTTTTATAAGGATATCGGATTTAGAATTGGGCAGCAACGAAGACGCCAAGATAGTATGGCCAAAGCACAATCGCCAAGACACCTTTCCAAAAAGCCAATTGCAAAAAGCCGATAGTAAACAGCCAGCCAGCAAACCAAGAGAATGCCGTGAAACCATGCTGTTCAACTTTTATTTTTTCCATATTATTTATGATTAATTATTAAAATTTGTTGCTGAACGTGGTATTAAACGCTTATTTTACTTTTGCATACATATGCTTATCAAAAAGCTTTCCATTTTTCTTTATATCTTTTTTGTGTGTTCCCTCAAGCTTGTACCCGTTTTTTTCCAAAACTCTCATAGACGGCGGATTGAAAGAATAGACTCCGGCATAGAGCCTTCTGAGTTTCAATTTTTTGAATCCAAAATCAGTAACGATTTTGACGGCTTTCGGCATAATTCCCTTGCCCCAATGTTTTCTAGCCAGCCAATAGCCGATTTCCGCTTTATGATTTTTTTCAATGTGATGAATTCCAACTGTACCAACTACTTCATTATTGATAACAATAACAAAGACGAAATTTTCTCTTTCTTTTTTCTTTTCATCCTTCAAGCAGATTGCTATCCAATTTTTGGCATCTTTTAACTTATATGGATATGGGATGGCAGCTGTATTTCGAGAAATTATTTTGTCATTGGCATTTTTGGCAATATCAAACTCATCCCCTTTTTGGATTTCCCTTAACATAAACATTTTGTTTTCTGCAATTTTCATACAACTTTTACTGGACATGTTACTTAACAATTTTATTCTACCCCTATCTCCCCCTTATTCAATTTTTATAAATTGAGAAAAGTTATCGTGAGCTGTAAAACTGTTGCAAATGAAACCCAGAGCAAATATGGGATTTGCATATAGGCTACCCAGCGAACGCGCGGCCAAATGACAACCATCCCCCAAATAAGTGTGCCGAGCACAAGAAGAATATCCAGCGCAGCCAAATAATTATTTTGAAGTCCGAATTGTAAAGGCGTGAAAGCGAAATTAAAAACTAAATTCAGAATAAATGGCAAAGCCACAATAAGCTTAATTTCTTTTTTCCACACCATCCAAAAAACCTTGCCAAAAGAAATGGCAATCAAAATATATAGAAATGTCCACACCGGTCCAAAAAGCCAAGCCGGCGGAGACCAAAACGGTTTAATGAGCTGTGAATACCATGAGTAGTTATCCATATTTTTTTATTTTTTATATTAGATGTCTTTATTTTATGCTTATTTGCTTTATTTTTCAAGCTATAAAAAACAGGTCTTAAGCCTGTTTTTTATTTTAATATCATCTTGTATCTAAAATTATTGTTGATTACTCTTGCCAAAACCCTCCAGGGCTTTAAGTATTTCAAGTGGAATTGCAAAAATAACCGTGTTCGATTTATCAGAGCTCAAATCATTTAAAGTCGCCAGCGTTCTGAGATGCAAAGCTCCATTAGCACTAGAAAGTATCGTTGCTGCTTTAGCTAAATTTTCTGATGCAATAACTTCTCCTTCGGCCTTAATAATGACAGATCTCTTTTCCCTTTCAGCTTCAGCCTGCTTGCCAATAACTCTTTTCATTTCTTCCGGTAAAGTTACATCCTTAAGTTCGACGGAATTAACTTCAACTCCCCAAGCATCGGCGGCTTTTTCCACAATCATCCTAATTTTTTCCGCAATTGCATCCCTATTGGAAAGTAATTCATCCAAGTTCACTTCACCAACCACATTTCTCATCGTTGTTTGGGCTAATTGGGAAACAGCGTAATAAAAATCTTCAACTTCGATGATGGCTTTTTCAGCACTTTTAATCTTGTAATAGATAACGGCGTTAACAGTTACAGAAATATTATCTTTAGTAATAGCTTCTTGGTCAGGCACATTAACTGCCTTAACTCTCATGTCGATTTTTTGATAACTTTGAAAAATTGGTATAATCAATCTCCAGCCTGGATCCATAATGCTGGTATATCTTCCCAAAGTAAATTTAACTCCGCGCTGATACTGGTTTATCTGCTTGATAGAAATCAGCAGGACCAAAACCAAAAAAATAATTAGAAACACTATGTATCCCATATGTTTAATTTGTTAATTTGATTAAATTAATTACTTCTATTTAATTTTATAGCAAAGACTCAAAAAAATCAACTTACTATATTATTTAAATCAAAAAATTTATGAAATTGAAAAGGAGCCAATCTAATAATATAGACTGACCCCTCAACATTTGAGATGTTTCTTTTACTGCGACATAAAATTTCTGGCAGGGAATTTCCCTTTTTCCGACAACAGCAGAACTTCGCTTGGCTTCAGAATTTTTACTTTAGCCTTTCTGAAAGCATCGCCAATTTTGGGTGTAAAAAGATCTTTCGAACCGAAGACGGCCACGTCGACTCTGCGCAAAAGAGCAAAACTCAGAAGTGCCGTAGCGTCCTCGACCGGAACGTTGGCACATTCCACTCCCACAATCTGATTGATTTCTGAATTGCTTGGGACGCAATAAACTGTACTCACAAACTGCGACGCCGCTATCCACTGAGCCAATTTTTTTGCGCCTGCTCCATCCACAACCAACAAAACATCAACCGGACACCCTGATTCCATAAACCCCCTCCTTAGTTTGAGTTTTTCCTATCTGATTATAACACCAGATAAGTTTTTTATCATAGCAAACAAATTTACAAAATGCAAGATTTTAAAAAACCAAACCCCTGAGAGCTAGTTTATGATTTTAATTAAGCTGTGGGTAGATTCTCTTTTTTTATACCAAAAAATAGCGTAGAGAATAATCAAAATAGCAACATCTGGAAAAAAGATTATCGGATTACCCCAACTGATGCCATTGATCATGAAATTGGAAACTGGCCAGAGGAAAGGCGTTGGAAAAAAAGCAAAAGAATGTGTGGGAATATCAATTAAAATATGCAAACCCCAAGCACCCAGCAGCCAGTATGGTTTTTTTAATATCAGCCAAACTAAAAAGAAAATTACAAAAAATATTATCAGACTGTGCGTGAAGTTATATAAAATATGCACATATTGCGGAATAAGACTTGGATCCGTGTGTCCACCAGAAAAATCCATCTTCGAAAAACCCAAAAGCCTTGCTATCATAAAAATTCCAAAAGAAAAAACATCAGGAGCAAGCCCGATAAAAAAAGCAATTAGATAATTTTTGGGATTTTTTCTGCCAAAAGCAATCCCGCCCCAAAGTCCATGGGAAATAACATCCATAATTTTTAATAAAATTATTTTTTGATGGCTTTAACTTTCAGACTTTCCAGCGGCATGCCAGAATATTGTTTTTTACTGATATCTTTATCTTCCGAAAGTACTTCAACTGCAAAGCCAGCATTTTTCATTTTGGCAATATAGTTATCTTTCAAAAGTGCGCCCGCCACACAACCCGACAAAAGCTCTTTATTATTTTTAATTTCTTCTGGGAGTTCTTGCAGTAAAACAATATCCGAAACAAACATTTTACCTCCATCTTTCAAAACTCGGAAAGCTTCATCAAAAACCTTGTCTTTGTCTGGTGAAAGATTAATTACGCAGTTGCTAATGATGATATCAACCGTTTCATCTTCCACTGGCAAATTTTCAATTTCACCTAATTTAAATTCAACGTTTGTATGCCCATATTTTTCCGCGTTAGCTTTGGCTTTGGCTACCATTTCCGGAACCATATCCACGCCAATGACTTTTCCAGATTCAGTAACTTTTCTGGCAGACAGAAAACAATCAAAGCCCGCACCCGATCCCAAGTCCAAAACAGTGTCCCCAGCTTTCATTTCTGACATCGCGACCGGATTGCCACAGCCCAGTCCCAAATTCGCTTCCGAAAATTTTCCAATATCTTCTTTGGAATAACCAATTTCTTCCGCAATTCTTTCTTGTTCCTGCTTGGCACCACAACAAGAACAACCGCTACCTTTGGCAATTTTGGTGTAGCTTTCTTTGACAATTTCTTTCACTTCTTCATTTTGCATAAAATTATATTTTTATTACTTAATATTCTAATTTTACTTTGAATTGGAACTTTGGGCAATGATAATAAAAGAAGGCTGGAAATATTCCCAGCCTATTCGCCAAAATTATTTGGCAGTGTGGACTTTTTTGCTCTTGCCATATCTGGCTTCTTTGTATTTGGGATCAGCCTTTTTGGGTTGAATTTCATGGATCCTTTCTTGAAGAATTTTTATACATACTTCAACTATTCTTTTCCCTCGGTAAGCATTGTATGTGAGATGTGCAGCCTCCATAACAACATTAGCCAACAATATCCCAAATTCATCCACTCTCGTTTCTTTTTTCATTTTGTCCTCCTTTTTTTAGATTTATAGAAAAGAACTAAAAAAAATACCCCTTACGGGGTACCCTTTTTTCTATTAAAATTGATTTTGAATTTTTTTCTCACTTTTTTGGGTGATTATTTTATTCCTTGATTATTATAGTCTCATCAGAATATTCGTCAAATACAAAATGAAGGGGCGAAGTCTGCTGACTTCGCCCCTATTCAATAAATACCTCAATTCGGTAGAAAAATAGTAACGGTAATGTTTTCCGTTACTGCTTCGAGAGAATATCCAGAACCAGCAGGAACAAGAATAGCTATTGCATGTTCCAAAGAAAGATTAAAAATATCTTCCTTTTCTCCAACCACAACTATACATCGGCCACGCCCTTTCGGAAAGATAATCCATCTATCCAAATTGATTGGTTTTTCGTTTTTTTCTTTTTTGGCAAAAAGTCGACGATCAACATAGACTCCTCTGCCCTTACTTTTTTCTAGAGAATTTATTGCTTTTGTTGTATCTTCAAAAAGCACTTCGTTCAGCATGTCTCATCCCTCCCCTCCTATAATATGTTTAGTTTGAATTTTCCTGAACAGCACTCTTTCCCTGTTTTTTTGCTTGCCTGTCATAAGATTTTCGATTTGCCTTTTCAGGCTTTGCGGTTTCCGATTTTCTTAATCGCTTTTTGTTTAATACTCCAAACATTTCTTTCTCCATAAAACCCCCTTTTTTTTGAATATTTAATTTAATAAGAACCATTCTGATAAATTTATCAGTTTTCTATTCTAGCAATTACCCATAATATTGCAAATCATAAATTATTTGATTATTTTTTCCCATGGAAAATTTTTCCGACCAAAATGACCATAAGCTGCTGTATTTTGAAAAATTGGTTTTTGTAAATCCAGAGTTTTGATGATAGATTGTGGACGAAAATCAAATTTATCTTTCAAAAATTCAGCCAGACTTTCGCCTTTTTCATTGACAGCTTCCACCATCAAAGGCTCAACTTTACCAATAGCATAGGCCACTGACACTAAACATTCTTTGGCTAAACCTTTCGCTACCAAATTTTTAGCCACATAACGTGCCATATAAGCTGCACTACGATCAACTTTGGTTGAATCTTTTCCGGAAAATGCTCCGCCACCGTGTGGTACTAAACCGCAATAAGTATCCACCATTATTTTACGACCAGTCAGCCCCGTATCAGCCTCGAAGCCACCTTGCACAAATTTGCCAGTCGGATTAACCAACACTTCGATATTTTCCAAATCTCCGACAACCGGCACAATCACCGAATCAATTATTTTTTTGCGAATAAATTCAGAATCAGCTGCTTCATTATGTTGGCAACTCACCAAAACTGTTTTTATTTTTCCATCTTCTACCGTAATTTGAGTTTTGCCGTCCGGTTTCATCCAAGAAAATTCTGGATTATTTTTTCTGAGCTCTTCCATTCTTTTGGCCAAGGCGTGAACCTTCACAACCGATTCAGGCAAAAATTCCGGAGTCTCATCGGTCGCATAGCCATACATAATTCCTTGGTCTCCAGCTCCACCTGTATCAACGCCCTGAGCAATATCAGGAGATTGCGTAACAATTTTGACAAAAATTTCCAAATTATGATCATAACCGATCGCAGCATAAACTTGCCTGGCAATTTTTTCATAATCAACTTCGGCCTTAGTGGTCACTTCTCCGCCAATTACCAGAAACCCATGGCCGCCAAAACTTTCCACCGCCACGCGGCTTTTCGGATCTTGAGCAAGACAGGCATCCAAAATCGCATCAGAAATTTGGTCACAAACCTTGTCCGGATGTCCACTGGTTACACTTTCTACTGTATAATTTTTTGGTTTTTGAAACATATTTTTATATTCTAGAAATTAAAAAAACTCTTCTCCGACACCTCAGAAAAGAGAAATAATAAAATCGACCAGCTTCGCTTAGACAGACAACTATTTTGCAAGTCTAGGCGGGCCCTTATCTCTCTCCGAGAGCCACCGCAAAACAGTGGATCGAAGCTGGAATTAGCACCTCCCTAAGGCAGTCAGCCTCAAAGGTTGTTGGTGGATCGTTGGGCCAGTACCCTCCCCACACTCTGGATAAAAAACTTATTCAATTTTTACTGTAATATAATATTAGTATAAAAAAATTAATCGTGCAAATTTTTGGATACAAAAAACACCCTCTTTTATTTGGGGTGTTTTTTACTTGAAAAGATTTTATTGTAATTCTTCCTCAACAATCTTTTTGACAACATTGCCGTCTGTTTGACCTTTAAGGCGACTCATGACTTGTCCCATGACTTTGCCCATATCAGCTTTGGAAGCAGCGCCAGCTGCCAAGATGACTTCTTTTACAACCTTTCTGACTTCAGCTTCGCCAAGTTGAGCTGGCATATAGGCTGACAGAATTTCAATTTCATTTTTTTCTTTTTCAGCTAACTCTGGTCGGCCACCAGCTTCAAATTGCGATATGCTGTCTTTTCTTTGTTTGACCGCTCGAGTAACAACTTCAATTACTTCTTCATCAGTCAAACCTGTTTCCTTTTTCATTTTTTCAATTTCGGTATTTTTGATCATCGAGTCAAGCATACGCAAAGTATCACGCTTGAGTACGTTGCCCTCTTTCATGGCCGCCTTCATATCCTCAGCTATTGTTTGTTTGAGAGACATATATTTTATTTCTCTTTTTTAACTAATTTCTTTTTGACGTTTTTAAATTCTTCTTCATCAAATTTGCCCATTTTTTTGAGTCGGTCCACAACTTTTTTAACTTTCATTTTGTACATGGCGCCTTCTCTCTTTTCACGTTTGCTTTTTTCTTCAGTACGAAATCTCGATCTTCTGGCCTGAACCAAAACACCGCTCTGTTGAACGCGACGGCCAAATCTTCTGATTAAACTTTCAGAAGTTTCTCTGTCTTTTCTTTTGACTTCGATCATAAAAAACCTCCCTTCTAATAAACACCATTTACTATTTTACGTGTGGATATTATTTTCGTGATAAACCACCACATTATCCACTTTCAATTTTTTCTTAATTAAATCAACCAATTTGTCGAGACTGGAAATTTCCTGAACACCCGTTTTCATGTTTTTGATAATAACTGTTTCATCCAAAGCTTCTTTTTGTCCAAGAATTAAGGTAATTTCTACGCCCAATTTGTCAGCTGATCGCAGTTGTGATTTGAGACTACCACGACCAAAACTTTCAGCTACCAAAATTCCATTCTTTTCCAGATCAGAAAACAGTCGCAAACTTTTTTTCTTGGCCAAATCTCCCAGTTGTGCCAAAAATACTTTGGGCCTCGGAGCCCTGTAAGGCTTAGCCTGAACTCTCTTCATTTCCATTATAAGTCTTTCAAGTCCTAATCCAAAACCGACAGCTGGAGTATCTTCTCCGCCAAGGGATTTGATTAGCCCATCGTAGCGTCCACCACCACCCAAAGAAAACTTGCGTCCTTCCTCTTGACCAGACCAAATTTCAAAAACAGTCTTAGTATAATAATCAAGTCCACGAACTAATTGCGGATTAATCGTATAGGACAAATCCAATTCATCCAAATATTCCAAAAGATTTTTGAAATGAGTTCGGCAATCATCACATAAGTGATCGATAGATTGCGGAGCTGTTACCGTCACTTGCATACATTTATCTTCTTTACAGTCCAAAATTCTGAGCGGATTAATTTCCAGCCTTCTTTTACAATCTTGACAAAGCTTATTTCTTCTGGATTCAAAATAACTCACCAGCAGTTCTCGGTATTCCTTGCGGCAAGTTGGACAACCAATGGAGTTGACTTGAACCTGCGCAGCTTTGATGCCCAAACTTTGCACAACCCGAAAAGCCATCTGAATCATTTGCGCATCCAAAATTGCATCCTGTTCTCCAAAAGCATCATAATTTATTTGATGATGCTCACGATAACGACCCTCCTGTGGCCGATCATAACGATAAACTGGACCGGTTGAAAAAAGCTTAACTGGTTTAGACCAAACATTCATACCATGTTGAATAAAAGTTCTGGCAATTCCGGCAGTTATCTCTGGTCGCAAAGAGACCTTGTCTCCTCCGCGAGTAACAAAATTATACATTTCCTTTTCCACAATATCCGTTCCGTTTCCAATTCCACGCACAAACAAATTAGAATATTCAACTAGCGGCGTATCAATTCTGACATAGCCATAATCTCGGGCTAATTTTTCCGAAGCTCGGCGTGCTTGTTCCCAAAAAGGTTGATCCTCAGGTAGAATATCCTTCATACCTCGAAGAGTCTGAAGCAAAAGTTGTTCAACTTCTTTCATTTCTTTCGGTTTATTTTTTTTCGGCATACCGGTTTTTTTCTTACCTAATTTATTTGCTGTTTTTTTAGCCAATTTTTTTTTGTTTTTCAAAAGTTTAGATTTGGCCATACGATTATTTGAAAAAATTAAAATACTTTTATGTTGTTTAGTGGCCAAGCTCTCATTAGAACTTTGCCGACAATATCTGATTTGGTCACCGGACCCCAAAATCTTGAATCCGAGCTAAACATCCGATTGTCCCCCATCACAAAATATTCATTATCCTTAAGAGTAATGGCTAAATCTCCAAAAGTTTTTTCAGCTGAAGAAAGATATGTTGACTCATCCAAGATAAATCCATTTGGATTCTCGGAATTGAAAATTCTGACTTGATTGTCTTTGACTTCAATTTTCTCGCCTGGTAAACCGGTTATTCTTTTAATGAAAAACTTGCTACGATCTTTGGGATAGCGGAAAACTACCACATCGTCTCTAGAAAGATCCCTGAATGGATTTATGGTAAAAAGATTTTTGTCAGCTATTCCGACTTTAGTTTCCTTATAGCCAAACTCATTCACGATCAAATACTGGCTGTCCTCAAAACTCGGCTCCATGGAAGCCCCTTGAACGAAGAATGGTTGGAATAAAAAAACCCTGACGGGAATAATTATGATAAAGGCTAAAAAGAATATCTTTAAAAGCTCCAAAATGAAGCTCCCGACACCATAATAACTCTCTTTTTTATAATCATTGCCTATTTCTGTCATCTTTCAACATGAAAAATATTAATTTCTTCCTCCAGACTACCAGATAATTGGCCTTTTGGCAAGGGCTGATTTCCTTTATTTTAAGCCAAATTTTGACTTTAGACATTTAAATTGGTATTATTAGAGCGCGCTTAAACACATCTGTGAAGACAAAATCTAGAAATCATCTACAAAGACCCGCCCATCTTGGCCCAGACGAATGGGACGATTTTTATGATTCACTGACAGAAAAACAAGACACGTCCAAGCCAAACCTATTGCCCAAGAAGGATAACTCTTCATTAAAAAAGGTAGTCTTTTCAATTCTTCTGATTATTGCCGCATTGGGAATTTCCTACGGAACCTTTGTAGTTTCAAAAGTATATTTTGTCAGTAAAAAAGTAAGTTTGTCTGACGAAAAAGCGTCTCTACTTGGAACCATGAAATCATTGGCTACTCCATCCTCAATTTCCAACCTCAAAGGTGCCGCTAGCGGAAGAATAAATATTCTCCTTTTGGGCATTGCTGGCAAAGGCAAGCCCGGACAAAATTTGACTGACACTATCATAGTTCTAAGTATCAACACTAAAACTAACCGAGTTGCGTTGCTTTCGATCCCCCGCGATCTTTTTGTAGAAATTCCAAAAGCTCATTTTTGGACTAAAATAAATTCTGTTTACCAATATGGCGTTGTCTCTTCTCCAAAAAATGAAACGGAGCAAATTGCACCGCTTTTGGACGTTATAAAGGAATTGACTGCCTTGAATGTAGATTATTATGCTGTTTTGAATTTCGATGGATTTCAAAAGATGGTTGATGCTATCGGCGGCATCAATATTATCAGCGAGAGAGATTTTTACGACCCCACCTATCCAGGTCCAAATTATAGTTATGAAACTTTTGAATTGAAAAAAGGTTTTCATCAACTGGACGGAGCCACTGCCCTCAAATATGCCCGTGAGAGACACAACGATCCCGAAGGAGATTTTGGTCGAGCCAAAAGACAGCAACAAGTCATGCAATCTTTCAAAAATAAATTCTTTTCTGTTGGAAATTTGGCAAATGTTTTTGCTCTCAATAACTTTCTCAATGCCTTGGGCGATAATCTGAAAACCAATGTTGGCACAGATGAAATAGGAGCCTTTCTGGAACTCTCCAAAAAATTGGATACTCAAAATATCAATACCATGGTCTTGGATGCTTGGAATAAAGACAGTCTCCTGAAAATTTCACGAAACATTCGAGAAGCAGTCGGTGCCTCGGCCTTGGTACCTAGAGTTGGAAATTATAGTGAAATTCAGGAATTAGCGCAGAATATTTTTGACTTAAATGAAATCAAAAGAAAAAGAGAAGAAATTTCCAAAGAAAATGCTTCTATCGTGATTATCAACCGAAGCGGCGATACCTATTTGATTGAAAAAATTAAAAAACTTTTGAGCGTTAACTTGGATTACAAAAATATTACGATTAAAAAAACAACTGACAAAACAGTTGCAGAAAAAACAGTTGCCTATGATCTGACTGGCGACACAAAATTATTTACACTAGATGAACTGGTTAAAAAATTACCGGCCTCAACTGCTGATACTGTGCCAGAAAATATACGAAGTTTGGCAACACCAAAAATTTCAGTTAGTAAAAACAGAGATGCTGCTGAACTGCCAATTGTTATCGTACTTGGAAAAGATTTGTCGGGAATATATAATATAGAAGAAGGCACAATTCAGGATCTGGAAAGTTCCAGAGATAATGAAGAAAGTTTGAATTTTAATAAAAAATAAACTTATGAAACTTATAATCGGTCTCGGCAATCTGGAAGAAAAATATATTGGCACTCGACACAATGTTGGTTTTGAATTTTTGGATAAATTGAAAACAGATTTGAATTTTCCAGAATTTGAATTCAACAAAAAATTCAACGCTGATATTTCGACCAACAAAGAAATTACTCTGGTAAAACCACAAACTTTTATGAATTTGTCTGGCGAAGCCGTGCAAAGTATTTTGAGTTTCTATAAACTTTCTCCGGATGACATTTTGGTCATTCATGATGATAAAGATATTGTGCTGGGTGAATATCGTCTGGCTACTGACTCATCTTCCGCCGGACACAATGGCGTGCAAAATATTATCGACAAACTCGGTACGCAAAAGTTCAAGCGCATCCGCATCGGAGTTGGCGTCGAAACCGATTTGCCTTCGGAAGTTTTCGTTCTCCAAAAATTTTCCGATGAAGAGTCAGAAAAAATAAAAGATGTTTTGGAAAAAGTTTTGGAAGAAGTAAAAAAAACAAACCTCTAACTTGGACATTGAATGTCCAAGTGGGTTGAGGATTCAAAAAGCGAGAATGGCCATAAAGGTATTCCCGCTTTTTTAAAATCCTTGGTTTTCAAAGTCCCGTGCGTAAGTGATATCTTGTTGTGAATTATCACCGTCAAATACACTCGACTCTACTGACAAAAGTAAGGAGGGTCTTTTGTTTTTCGAACTTACGCCCGAGGCTTTAAAAACCAACATAGGCAATTTTTAACATAACAAATGAGTATAGCAGATTTCCTCGCTTTTGTCAATAAGCGAAAAATGCTATATTACAAAGGAAATATGAAATATCTTAATGCTTTAAATAGAATAGAAGGTATTGGAGCACAAAAAATGCGTCTTTTGGTGGGCTTTTTTGGCAGTGCGGAAGCAGCCTGGAAAGCCGATTTTCCGGATCTGGAAAAAAGTGGCATTGGCAAAGCGGCGGCGGCCAAAGTTATTGAGCAAAGAAAAAATATTGATCCGGATGCTGAATGGGAAAAAATGCAAAAAGAAAATATTCGCCTCATTGATTGGGAGAGTTCCGATTACCCAATTCTCCTTCGCGAAATTTCCAATCCCCCCTACTTATTATATGCAAGAGGTAACCTAGATTTGAATAGTGCGCCCATCATTTCTATTGTTGGATCCAGAAAATATACCCAGTATGGCAAACAAGTAGCGGAAAATTTTTCCCGCGAACTGGCTCGAGCCGGAATAATTGTCGCTAGTGGCATGGCTATTGGCATTGATTCTTTTGCCCATCGCGGCGCCTTGAACGCTGGAGGGAAAACTGTCGCCGTCTTGGCTGACAGTCTGGACAATGAACATTTGCATCCGCGCATAAATTTCAACATGTCACAAGAAATTTTGGAGAATGGATTGCTTCTCAGTGAATATGCCGTACCTACCGAATCACTCCCTGTCCTCTTCCCAGCCAGAAATAGAATTGTCGCTGGACTTTCCATGGGAACTTTGATTATTGAAGCGGGAGAAAAAAGCGGCTCACTCATCACCGCCACTCTGGCCTTGGAATTTAATCGCGAAATCTTTGCAGTTCCCGGTCCAATTTTTTCTCCACAGTCTTTTGGCACTAATGATCTCATCAAAAAGGGCGCCAAAGTTGTGACCAGCATTAGGGATATTTTGGAAGAATTAAATTTAGGAAAAATAGAAAAAAGTAACCAGAGCTTTTTGAAAATTCCGGAGAATAAAGAAGAAGAAATTCTATTGAAAATTTTATCCACCGATCCGCTTCACATTGACAATATCGCTAAAATATCTAAACTAGGAACAGTTAGCGTCCTTTCTAATCTAACTTTAATGGAACTTAAGGGTTGGGTAAGAAATATCGGCGGACAAAATTACATAATATTATAATCAAAAAAATTATGAAGTTAATTATTGTTGAGTCTCCAACTAAAGCCAAGACTATTTCCAAATTTTTGGGCAAAAAATATAGTGTGAAATCCAGCTATGGTCATGTTCGCGATTTACCAACCAAAAAAATGGGTATCGACATTGAGAATAACTTCGCGCCTGAATACGAAGTACCCCTGAAAGCCAGGGTGCGTGTCGACGAGCTTAAAAAAATTGCCCAGAAATCTGAAGAGGTAATTCTGGCAACTGACGAGGACCGTGAAGGAGAAGCCATCGCTTGGCATTTGGCCGAATCTCTTGGACTCAATAAAAAAGAAATATCCAAAAGAATTGTTTTTCATGAAATTACTAAAACCGCCATTGAAAAAGCTTTGTCCAATCCTCGCAGTATTGATTTAAATTTGGTTGACGCTCAACAAGCCAGGCGCGTGCTGGATCGTTTGGTCGGTTATGAACTCTCCCCTTTTCTCTGGAAAAAAATCCGACGCGGACTCAGTGCTGGACGCGTGCAGTCTGTAGCACTACGATTGATTGTGGAAAAAGAAAGAGAAATTAAAAATTTCAAACCAGTTGAATATTGGGCCATTGGCGCCAAACTCAAAACTCAAAAATCCAAAGAATTTGAAGCTAAGCTCGCCAAAGAAAATAACAAAGCTGTTGGCAAGCTTGGCGTTAAAAATAAAAAACAATCGGAAAAAATTGTGAGTTTTTTGGAAAAAGCCGATTATCAAATTGAAAGTATTACTAAAAAAGAAGTTGAAAAAACTCCATTACCACCCTACACCACTTCCACATTGCAACAAGATTCCATTAGCAAGCTCGGATATTCTGCTAAGCAAACTATGATGATTGCTCAGCAACTTTATGAAGGAATAGATTTGGGTAGCGAAGGCCACGTCGGCCTCATTACCTATATGCGAACAGACAGCGTCAATCTTTCCATTGAATCACTGGTTTCTGCACAAAAAATCATCACCCAAAAATTCGGAAAAAATTATTCATTAGAAAGTCCCAGATTTTTCAAAACAAAATCCAAAGGTGCTCAAGAAGCTCACGAGGCCATTCGTCCCAGCAATCCAGAAAAGGATCCCAAGTCTATTGAGAAATTTTTGGATCCAAAACAATTTAGACTCTATCGATTGATTTGGCAAAGAATGGTCGCTTCTCAAATGACTCCGGCTGTCATGAATTCCGTAACCTGCGATATTACTGCTTCGCAAAAAGAATCAAAAGAAAATTATGTTTTACGAGCGATTGGCTCAACTATTAAATTTGATGGTTATTTGAAAATTTATGGAGATAAATTACCAGTATCTGAAAATTTATTGCCAGAAATGAAAGAAAAGGACATCTTAGATCTGTTGCAAGTTCTTTCGGAACAAAAATTCACTCAACCACCAGCTCGCTATAGTGAAGCGACTTTGGTTAAAATTCTGGAAGAATATGGAATCGGACGACCTTCGACCTATGCTCCGACAATTTCGACTATCATTGATAGAAAATATGTTTCCAAAGATGAAAACAAAAGACTTTTTCCGGAAGAAATTGGAATTTTAGTTTCCGATCTTTTAGTAGAACATTTTGGAAGCATTGTTGACTATAAATTTACAGCCAAAATGGAAGAAGATTTGGATGAAATTGCTGAGGGTAAAAAAGAATGGGTGCCGGTTATCAGAGATTTTTATGAACCTTTCCACAAAAATTTGCTCTCCAAAACCAAGGCAATCAAAAAGGAAGATTTTCAAGAAAAGCTGGATAAAAATTGTCCAGATTGTGGAGGCAATTTGATTGTAAAATTTGGACGCTTTGGAAAATTCATTGCTTGCTCTAATTATCCTAATTGCCATTATACTGAAAAAACTGATGCTGAAAAAAAGGAAGACTCTGAAAATTCCGGGGAGACTTGTGAGCTTTGCGGGGCACCAATGGTGGTAAAGAGAGGAAAATTTGGAACTTTTTTGGGTTGTTCGAAATATCCAGAATGTAAAACTATCAAAAAAATTGAAAAGAAAACCGGCATTCAATGTCCCAAATGCGGCCAAGGAGAACTTGTAGAAAAAAAATCCAAGCGTGGCAGACTTTTTTTTGCTTGCAACACTTATCCGAAATGTGATTTTGCTATGTGGAATAAGCCGACTGGCAACAAATGTCCCAAATGCAAATCACTGATGGCTTTTGCCGCCAAAGGCAAAGAGAAATGTTCCAATAAAGAATGCGCTTTTGAGACTTAGTAAAAATATTACTTTATTATCACCACGCCCATAAAATAACACATTTTAAAATGTTTTGTTTTGAAATTTCCAATGACCAATTTCCAATGACCAATAAATATCAAAAAATCAAATGACAAACCAAATCAGTTATAATTTGACATTGGGCATTAGTCATTAATTTGGCATTAGAAATTTATCATTTGTCATTCAATGCCGTGTCTTGTTTTTTGGTCTAGTCTAAATTATACTGAAATTAGAAAAAAAACTATGAACATCGTTACCATTGAAGATATTTTGAAAAATTTTCGGGCCGAAAAGACTCCCGAAAGAGAAAAGCGCATTTGGGATGCTTTTGAATTTTCCCAAAAAGCTCATTTCGGTCAAAAAAGAAAATCTGGCGAGGAATATATTCAACACTCCCTGCACACCGCCTTAAATGTTGCTAAGCTTGGTATGAGATCAAAAACGATCGCTGCAGCACTATTGCATGATGCACCTGAGGACACGGAAGTTACACTAAAAGAAATAGAAGAAGCTTTTGGAAAAGAAATTGCCTTCCTTGTAAACGGAGTAACCAAGCTGGGAAAAATAAGATTGAAAGAAACCACGGAAGAGCTTTACATTGAAAACTTACGGCGAATGTTTTTAGCTATGGCTGCTGACATTCGAGTCGTTATTATTAAATTGGCCGACCGTTTGCACAATATGGAAACATTGGGAGCGCTTCCGATCCAAAAACAAAAATCAATTGCCCTAGAAACAATGGAGGTTTACGTGCCTATTGCCAACCGGCTAGGAATCGGAGAAATAAAATCCAGGCTCGAAGACCTGGCTTTCAAGCATCTTGATATGGAAAATTACAAAAGAACCAAAGAATTAGAAGAGAAAGAATATGGCCTCCGAAAAAATAATATTGAAAAGGTCATTTCCACACTTAAAAGCGAACTGGAAAAAGAAAATATAAAAGTCTTGGAAATTTACGGTAGAAACAAAACCATCTATCGGCTTTATCAAAAACTCAAGACCCATGAAATGGACATCCATAAGATTTTCGATCTTGCTGGAATTCGAATCATCGTGTCCGATATTCCTTCTTGTTACGAAACATTGGGAATTGTTCATCGAAAATATCGCCCAATGATCGGCAGAATAAAAGATTACATCTCGCTACCTAAGCCTAATGGGTATCAATCAATTCACACAACCATTTTTGCTCCGGAAGGAAAGTTTTTGGAAATCCAAATTAGATCAAAAAAAATGCATGATGAGGTTGAATTTGGAATCGCTTCCCACTGGATTTATAGTGAAAACAAAAAAGATTGGAAAAGTTTTTTTTCACTAAAAAAAGATAGAGATATTTCAAAAGAAACCATCACTTGGATAGAACAACTGAAAAGTTGGCAAACAGAATTAGGAAAAAATAACAAAGAATTTATTGAAACCCTTAAATTCGATTTTTTCAAAAATCATATCTTTGCTTTCACTCCATTGGGGGATGTTATCGATTTACCGGAAGATGCCACGCCCATTGATTTTGCCTACAAAATTCACGGAGAAATTGGCAATAAAGCCATTGGATCCAAGGCTAATGGTAAAATGGTGCCGCTGGATTACAAAATAAAAAATGGAGAAATCATAGAAATATTGACATCCAAGGAAAGAAAAAATCCTAGCCGCGATTGGCTAAGATTTGTAGTTACTTCCGATGCTAAGGGTCATATTCGCAAAGCTTTGAAAAAAGATGAACTTTCCTAAATATTATTTCCGGAAATTTTTTGTAATAAACTATTTAACTCTTCTTTGGAATAAAAATCAATCATAATTTTTCCACCTTCTTTTGATTTTGAAACCCTAACTTTTGTTCCCAAAAGTCCGCCAAGGCGATCCTCAATTTCTTTTGTTTCAGGATCGATATTAATAATTCTTTTGTGGGTTCTGACGGAAACTTCTTTGGTTTTTTCTTCGGTCTGACGAACATTCATGCCGCTTTTTAATATCAGTTCGAGGAGTGCTCGTTGCTTCTCTGGATTTTCAATAGCCAAAATGGCCTTGGCATGACCCTCGTTTATTTTGCCTTCCATTAGAGCTTTTTGAATTTCAATTGGAAGCTTAAGTAGTCTTATCTTGTTAGTTACAGCGCTGCGGCTTTTTCCGACTTTCTTTGCGATGTCATCCTGACTCAAATCAAAATCTTGAGCTAATTTCAAATACGACTTGGCCTCTTCAATAAGATTCAAATCATGTCTTTGAATATTTTCAATAATAGCTAGCTCCAACTTTTGCTGGTCAGTTGCTTCGCGCACAAGAACGGGAATAGTTTGAAGCTCGGCCAATTTCGCGGCCTGAAATCTTCTTTCTCCTGCAATTATTTCATATTGACCTTCTTTAAAAGAAACAATAATTGGTTGGATTATGCCATGTTCCTTAATAGAAGCTGCCAAGTCTTCCAGCTTTTCTTTATCAAAACTAGTTCTAGGTTGATGGGGATTTGGAACAATTTTAATAATATCAATTTCTTTGATGTTGTTTTTTTCATCCACCAAGGGTCCCGAATTAGAATTATTGGAAGCAGGAACATTCCCAAAATAGTTAAAATCCCTACTTGGTTCAGTTATTTTTTTGGCAGGAATAAGGGATGAAAGTCCCCGACCTAAACCATAGTTTTTTGGCATAAATTTTTTAAATTTTTATTTTTTACACTGTAAAATTTTTGCGACCATTGTTTTTGTCCATCTCAATTATTTCTCTGGCCAAATTTTTATAAGCTCTGGCTCCTTTGGAAAGAGAATCAAAGCCCAAGATTGTTTTTCCAAATCCAGGAGCCTCAGCCAAACGAATGCTTCTGGGAATGATGCTTTCAAAAACCTTCCCTGGAAAATGATCCTGAACTTCTTTGACAACTTGCCGTGCCAGGCGATTGCGCTTGTCATACATTGTCAGCAATGCTCCCATAATTTTGAGTTCTGGTTGCAGGTTTTCTTTGACCAAGTTAATAGTATTCAACAATTGGCTCAAACCTTCCAAAGCAAAATATTCTGTTTGAACTGGAATGATAACTTCGTCACTGGCCACCAATCCATTAATAGTCAAAAGGCCCAAGCTTGGAGGTGAATCAATAATAATATAATCGTAATTTGTGCGAATTTCTCTGAGAACATTATAAAGTCTGAATTCGCGATTTTCCATATGCACCATTTCAATGCCCGCTCCGGCCAAATCTTGGGAAGCCGGGATAATATCATGTCCCAGTGTTTCAGTTTTAAAAATAATTTTACTTGGATGTTCCCCTAAAATCATTGAATGGTAAAGACTTTTTTCAACTTCTCGAATATTAATGCCTAGTCCCGACGTGGCATTTCCTTGCGGATCAAGGTCAACTAGCAAAACGAACTTACCAGCCGAAGCCAAGTAAGTCGCCAGATTAATAGCTGAGGTAGTTTTGCCAACTCCCCCTTTTTGATTGATGAGAGATATTATTTTTGCCACAAACTAGATTTTTTAACTCTTTAATTATCAACTCGTTAACCTGTTAATTATTTAACCCGTTAACTCTCTTATTATACTACATTGACAATTGCCTTACAATTTTTTATGCTATATGAGCAACTATCAGAGGATTCAAAAAAATTATGCCGCTGTGGCGGAACTGGCAGACGCGCACGACTCAAAATCGTGTGAGGGTAACTTCATATCGGTTCGACTCCGATCAGCGGCACAAAGAAAAAATCCACCGTCAGGAGGATTTTTTTGTTTTAAAAATAGTTTATTTTTGGCTAGCCAAGTAAACATTTTCCAAAAGGCACGCAATGGTCACCGGACCAACACCACCTGGAACTGGTGAAATGAAAGAAGCTTTTTGGGACACATCATTGAAATCCACATCTCCAAAATTTTTACCCTTTTTTTTGCTTATTCCACCGTCTACAATAATCACACCCTCCTTCACCATATTACCCTTGATAAAATTTATTTTTCCAACAGCGGAAATAACAATATCCGCTTTTTGAATTTTATTTATTTTTTGTTTCAGATCTTTACTCAAAATATATCCACTCTCTATTTTTTTTATTTTCAAAGCTTCCTGCATTGTTTCTCCAAAAATTTTTGAATTGGCAATAATAACAGTTTTTTTATTTTTCAGATTTGCTTTACTAGATTCAAGTGTTTTGATGATTGCTTTGGGAAAAACTGGCTGCAGACTCTTGAAATTATTTTGGCTAGAGAATCCGTCGACATCTTTTTGTAATGATATGAGGTTGATAATTTTTTGCGTATGAAATTTCTTTGGCAGCGGTAACTGAACGATAATTCCGTTTATTTTCTTATCCACATTCAATTCTTTTATCTTTTCAATAATTTCTTTTTCTGATGCATCTTTTTTGAATTTAAATTTGTGAAAAACCATACCAATTTTTTTGGCCGCTTTTTCTTTGAGAAAAACATATGTTTCAGAAGCCCTGTCTTCTCCTACCAAAATAACTGCCAGCTCTGGTTTTGTTTTTTTGATACTTATTTTTTTCTTGAGATTAGCAAGAATTTTTTCTGAAATTTTTTTACCTTCAAGTAATTTCATGACAAATTTTTTATTATCTTAAAAAATAAACGGCTACAATCAACCCAGCTAGTAACAGCCTATACCAGAAAAATGGAGCGTAACCAACTTTCTGAATAAACTTGAGCATATATTTTATGGCTAAATAGCCGCTAATAGCCGCTACCAAAATCCCCACCAAAATTGGAACTGTAATTCCAGCTTTCAGTAGTTCTGGAATCTTGAAAATCGCGGCACCAAAAATAATTGGGGTGGAAAGCAAAAATGAAAATCGTGCGGCTTGCTCACGGGAAAGTCCCAAGGCTAGTCCAGTTGTCATTGTCGCACCGCTACGAGAAACTCCGGGAATAATCGCCACGGCCTGTGAAAGTCCAATTAAGATGGCATCCTTTATGCTGATATCTTTTATATCCTTTTTATGTGCCGCGTATTTATCAACCAAGAAAAGTATCAGACCGACAACGCTCAAGGTAAAAGCAATGATGAGTGGATTACGAAAAATATTTTCTGCATAACTTTCTAGAAAGAATCCGAAAATTGCTCCCGGCACAGAGGCAATAACCAATAGCCAAAGCAGCTTCGCTGGATATTTAGTATTCAGTATTTGGTATTTTGTATGCAACGCATCATTTGAAGCTGATTTAAAAATATCAATCCAGTCTTTCCAAAAAAATGCGACCACAGCAATAAGCGTGCCAACATGCAATGCCACGTCAAAAGCCAGTCCCGGATCACACCAATTAAAAAAATAGGGTACCAAAACCAGGTGGGCAGTTGAAGAAATTGGTAAAAATTCTCCCAAACCCTGTACAACCCCCAAAATAGTTGATTGAAAAATATCCATAGCAATATCTAATTTATAATTTAAAACCGTCTTGACATGCGTTTATATTTAGTATAATGTTAGTTTTGATAAAAATCAAAAGAAAGGAAGGGAATAAAAAATGATTATTAGCACATTGATTGCGAGTTATCCACAGGCAACATTCCTGGTTATAATCGGTCTATTTATTCTGCTTATCTTGGCAGGAGATAAAATCTGGTCATTGGAAAAAGAACGCATAATAAATAAACTACAATCAAAGACTGCGGGATGGTTTGAAAAGTATTATCTTTGCAAAAAATCAAATGATCTGGAGTAACAAGTAGCCAAACATCGCTATCGACTACTATTGGGCAGAAGAATCATCTTCTGCCTTTTATTTTCAAACAAAACGAGCGAAGTAAAGACAACTAGGTTATTTTTTTCCAATCAAAATAATATTTCTGTCATCAATTATTTCACATCTTTCAATTTCAAACCCGACACCAGCAAAAAGTTTTTTCAGTTCCTTCTTTGTGAAAGCATGGTGAAATCTCTGAAATTTATTACCAGCATTGTTTGTAAAAGAGATGTGGCAATCATTCCAATCTAATTGTTTTGAAGGTTCAACCTTCAAAAATTCTAAGGTTGAACCTTTTATTTTGTTAGACCAATTTTTGAAAATATTTTTAATGTATCTCTTTTGCCACAAGTTCCAAGCTGTAATTATAATATGTCCATCTTTTTGAGTTATTCGATATAATTCTTTTGCAATATCTTCCCGATATTTTTTGGATGGAAAATGATGAAAAACTGCGATACTATAACTTGTGTTGAAATAATTCGTAGCAAATGGTAGAGTTGTTTGAAGAGGATTGATTTTCTGAAAAGTCTGATTTGGATAGCGCTGCGAAGCAATGTTAATAAGCTCTTGCGAAACATCAACTCCATTATACTGAAGATTTTCCGTCCTTCCGATAAGTTCTATCAATCGTCCGTTTCCACAGCCAAAATCAAGAATTTTACCTCCGCCTTTGGCATAATCCCCGATAAATTCCAAGCCCCGCCAAAAAAATTTCCGCGTATCAGAAAACTTCGAAGCCATAAAATCATAGCCCTGTTCAGTTTCCCGTAATATTTTATCCGCAATTTCTTTTTGCATATGAATAAAGATTACGATAATTATATAAAAAGTGCAATTAAAGAGCTGCCGGAAACGCAGATGGATTTTTTGTTACTCAAAAAGAAACTCTCCAAAGAATATAAATTACCCATCCCAACCAATGCCGACTTACGCGACCAATATAATCAGCTTTTGCAAAAGAAAAAAATAAAACGCTCGGAAAAATTTGAAAAAATTCTTCTGAGCCGGGCTGTTCGCACGCAATCGGGTGTGGCTGTTGTCGCTGTTTTGACCAAATCATATCCCTGCCCCGGAAAATGCATTTATTGTCCCAGTGAAAAGGATATGCCCAAGAGTTATCTTTCCAATGAACCGGCTGTGATGCGCGCTATTGATGCTAAATTTAATCCGTACCGCCAAGTGCAAAATCGCCTGCGTTCGTTGGAACTCAATGGACATCGAACTGATAAAATTGAACTTATCGTAATGGGTGGAACATTTTCGTTTTTACCAAAAAAATATCAGGAAAAATTTATTACTGAATGTTTTCGCGCCACCAATAATTATGGAAAAAGTCATAAAGTGCGTAAAGTCATAAAGTGCGTGAAGTCATTCAATAAAAAACTTCGCAACGAGCAGAAAAAAAATGAAACTGCTAAACACCGAATTATCGGCCTCACTTTGGAAACACGACCAGACTTTATTAATGAAAAAGAAGTGCTTAATTTCAGAAATTTGGGCTGCACCCGCGTTGAATTGGGAGTACAAAGTATCTTTAACGATGTCCTGAAGCTGAATCATCGTGGCCACCTCGTCCAAAGCACCATAGAAGCCACAAAAATGCTCAAAGATGCCGGTTTTAAGATAAATTACCACATAATGCCAGGTCTTCTTGGATCGACTCCCAAGCGCGATTTTGAGATGTTCAATACTCTCTTTGAAAACCCCGATTTTCAGCCAGATATGCTTAAAATATACCCGGCTGTAGTCCTCAAAAACAGTCCTCTTTTCAGTCTTTGGAAAAAGGGAACTTATAAACCACTGACAGACAAAATATTCGAAAAACTGGTTTTGAAAATAAAAAGTGAAATTATCCCGCCTTATGTGCGCATCGCTAGACTTGTTCGCGATGTTCCCACAACATCCATACTTGCTGGACCTATTGTTTCCAATTTACGACAGATCATTGCCGCACAATCAAAGTGTCAGTGCATTCGTTGTCGCGAAGTTCGCAGTGGATATATAATAAAAGAAAAGATTATTTTGGATAGAATTGATTATGACGCATCGAATGGCAGGGAAATATTTTTACAGTACGTATCTCTGGATAAAAGTAAGCTATTTGCGCTACTAAGATTGCGAATTCCATCAAATTATACAAAAGAAGGTTCAACCTTAAAACCTATAAAGGTTGTGCCTTTAAAAGTTCTTCGAAATTCCGCCGTCATTCGCGAAGTTCATACCTATGGAAAAATGACGGAGATAAATAAAAAAGATTCGAAATCACCACAACACATTGGACTTGGCAAAAAATTACTTTTGGCGGCAGAAAAAATTGCCAAAAAAGAATTTGGAATAAAAAAAATTGCTGTTATTTCTGGCATTGGAGCCAGAAATTATTACCGAAAAACCGGCTACAGACTCAAGGATACTTATATGGTAAAATATCTTTAGTTAGAAGTTCAAAATATATGCAAAAAATAATTATTGCTTCGGGACCGGTCATTGTGGAAAATAATAAGGTGCTACTCAATCAGCATGGGGATACTGCATTTTGGAAATTTTGTGGCGGCAAAGTTGAAAATTTTGAAACTGACTTGATTGAAAACACTAGACGCGAAGTTAAGGAAGAAATGGGAATTGAAATTGAAATTTTGAATCAAGCTCCCTATCTTATGCACATAACGAAAGAAACCTCCGAAGACAATGCAGATGTAATTTTGGTTCATTTTTTATCTAGAAGAATTGGAGAAATAAAAGCAGGAGCAGATATCCGTGAGTGGAAATGGATTCCTCTAGAAGAGTTAAAAAGCGAATCACTGGCTCCAAACATTATCCCAACCTTAAAACATTTTGGATTTTTAAAATAAAAAATATGAAAATTGTAAATCACGTCATTAAACTTAAAACAACTGCCACTCTCGATTTCATCGACATCACTGAAAAAGTTCAGAAAAAGGTAAAAGATGCCGGAATCAAAAACGGAGTCATTAATATTCAAAGTCTGCATACTACTATGGCTGTAATTGTGAACGAAGCCGAACCACTTCTAATTGCTGACATGCAAGTTCTGTTGGAAAAACTAGCACCACGAACCTATGAATATATGCACGATAACTTCGAAATCCGCACTGTGAATATGTGCGATGGAGAATGTGCCAATGGACATGCTCATAATAAATCCATCCATCTTCCAACC
This sequence comes from uncultured Bdellovibrionales bacterium, assembly GCA_964547585.1. Lineage (GTDB taxonomy): Bacteria > Patescibacteriota > Minisyncoccia > Moranbacterales > UBA2206 > CAZSCF01. The sequence goes on along the minus strand of CAZJOI010000001.1, from coordinate 14,705 downwards.
TCAACTATGCTCAATGTTTTGAAAAGCAAACTTCAACTTGGACGATGGCAAAGAGTCTTCGCCGTAGAACTGGATCGTTCTCGCCCACGCGAAATCGCCCTCCAGATTATTGGAGAATAAAAATAGTTTTTAGTTTGTAGATATTTTTCGATTTTATCAAACACTAGCTTTTTCCTGCTAATTGTCCACAAGCGCCTTGGATATCAGTGCCAAGGCTTTTTCTTATGGTTACATTAATGTGATTTTCCTTAAGACAATCTCTGAATTTAATAGTAGTCTCTTTTGAAGACGCCCTGAATTTATCGGTTTTTTCATATTCCGCATTATAGGCAATCAGATTTACATGCAACAAATAACTATGCCCGATTGATTTCAAATATTCACTTAATTTTCTGGCGTCTTGCGGACTGTCATTTAATCCTCGAAATAAAATATATTCAATAAAAACTTTTCTCTTGCTTTTTTGGAAATATTTCCTGAGTGTTTCTCGGATTTTTTCCAAACCATATTGTCTGCTGATCGGCATATAGCAGCTGCGCATTTTATCTTCGGCAAAATGTAAAGATATCGCCAAATTTATTTGTGGAAAAGTTGTAGTAAAAATTTCTATGCCTTCGGGAATTCCAGCGGTTGAAACAGAAATAGATCTCGAACCAAACCCGAAAAGCTCCGGACTGATTAAATTCTCAAGACTTTTTTTGACCTGATTCCAGTTCAAAAATGGCTCCCCCATGCCCATATAAACAACGTTGCTTAGTTGGTAGTTGGTAGTTGGTAGTTGGTAGCGTTTTTTAATATATTGTCGCCAAAATAAAACCTGGTCGGTAATTTCTTCGGTCGTCAGATTCCGCCTAAACCCCTCCTTGCCTGTAGCACAAAATGCACAATTCAGCGGGCAGCCCACTTGGCTAGATATGCAGGTCGTCCACATATTTTCTCCAGAAGAAAGCAAAACAGTTTCAATTATTTCTTCATCTTGAAGTTTGAGCAAGGCCTTTTTTGATTGACTATCCTTTGAAACCAAAATGCTTTCGACATTGAAAGATAATATTTTTATTTCTTTTTCTAAAATTTCTCGCATTTCTTTGGATAAGGTGGTAATTTCTGACCACGCAGAAATGCCATCTTGGAAGATGGCTTTTTTAATTTGTTTCAACCGAAAATTCGGCTGATTATTATCCTTTAAAAATTGTTCGAGTTTTTGTAGATTCATGATTGTAATTATAGCCTTACATTTCGTTATTAGACAAAATTTAAGGGCGATCTTTAAGACTCGCCCCTTGGAAGCTACCCTTGGGTCAGCTTCTTAGGAAAAAAGAAACTTATACACTCGCCACGGCAACAAAGAAAGCATTTTTTCTCTAACTTTCCATTGCCTCTTCGATCTCGTCCACCATAAAGTAGATCTTTCCATAAACCAGAACTCTTCTTCAATTGTTCCGGCAAATGTTTCAACGGAAACATCCACACCCGGGAAATACCTTTGTATTTCATTTAAACATCTTCCCCAAAGTGGTGGAGCCGTTATCAGAATTATTCTTTGCATTTCCGGACAATTTTTTTTCTGCCATTCCCTGAAATATTTTATTATTTTCAGAGTTGGCACATACTCTTTTTTCTCTTCGTAAATATACACCGAATTTAGTATTCCTGAAAATCTGATGCTGTCCATATTTTGCATTTCATAAGACACGCTCCACTGAATAAAAGCTTTCGATTCCTTGTTTTTTTCGAGCACCTCAAATGTTTTTTCCGAAATTTTCTTATTCGTAAAGCAGTAGCCCCCATACAAAGGGCAAAAACCAAAACCAATAACTAGCAAAACTTTTTTTGCACTCATTATGGGAACACCTCTCTTTCTTTTTTTATTTGTCTAAAGAACTAGACATTATTTGATTAATTCTAACCACGAAAAATTATAAAAGTCAATGGTAAAAAAATTAGATAACTCAAAAATTTCCTATTTTAAAGCAAAAATAGCTATTCTACCGTTACAGACTTCGCTAGATTGCGTGGCTTATCTACATCTAATCCCTTAAGAGTTCCAACATAGTAAGCAAAAAGCTGCAAAGGAATAACTGAAAGTAAGGGCGTCAACATTTCCAGTGTTTTGGGAATATAAATCACATCATTCGCTATTTTTTTTATTTCCTTGTCGCCAATTGTCGCAATAGCAATAATTTTTCCACCACGAGCTTTGATTTCCTGCATACCGCTCACATTTTTTTCATACACACTGTCCCGTGGTGCAATAAAAATAGATGGAAAATTTTTATCAATCAAAGCGATCGTTCCATGTTTCATTTCGCCTGAAGCGAAGCCCTCAGCATGAACATAGGATATTTCTTTTATTTTCAGTGCCCCTTCCAAGGCAATTGGAAAATTGTATTTCCTACCAAGATATAGAAAATCTTTATATTGAACGTATTTTTTGGCAATTTTTTTAATATCCTTCGACTGTCTCAAGATATCTTTGATTAGCTTGGGCATTTTATTAATTTCTGCAGCAATTCTTTTGCCTGTGACAAAAGACATACCTCTTTGGCGGCCAAAAAATATTGTCAGCAAAACAAAAATAGAAAGTTGCGATGTAAAAGCCTTGGTTGAAGCTACTCCAATTTCTGGACCCGCATGATTATAAACCCCAGCCAAAGTTTCGCGAGCAATTGTGGATCCAACTGTATTTACTACTCCCAGAGTAAGTGCTCCTTTATTTTCCGCTTCACGAATGGCCGCCAAAGTATCCGCTGTTTCACCTGATTGGGAAATAGCGATTACTGCTGTGTTTTTATCAATCAATGGTTTACGATAACGAAATTCACTAGCATATTCAACTTCAACTGGAATTCCTGCATATTCTTCCAACATATATTCGCCAACTAGTCCGGCGTTATAGGAAGTTCCACAACTCACAATTATTATTCTATTTATATTGGCTAATTTTTCTTTTACATCTCGCAGCCCTCCCAATTTGACCAGACCTTCTTTTTCGATTATTCTGCCGCGTACTGCATCCAAAATAGAATCAGGCTGCTCAAAAATTTCTTTCAACATAAAGTGATCGAATCCTTGCTTTTCTGCTTTTTCAATTGACCAATCCAACTTAGTTGTTTCTTTGGGTATGGATTTATTTTTTATATTCACAATTTCACAATTTTCTTCCGTGACAACTGCTACTTCCCCGTCTTCCAAAAAAATAACTTTATCTGTATGTTTGACGATAGCCGAAACATCGGAAGCAATAATATGTTCACCATTCCCAACCCCGATAGCCAAAGGACTGCCTAGTTTAGCTACAATTATCTTATTTGGCTCTTTTTTATTTACGATAGCCAAGCCATATGTCCCTCTAATTTTTTTCAGAGTTTCCAAAACTGAGTTTTTAAAATCAATTTTTTTATTGAATTCCTCAATTAAATGGGCCACGACTTCCGTATCAGTTTCTGAAGAAAATTTGTGTCCTTTTTTTATCAAATAATTTTTGAGTTCTTGATAATTTTCAATAATACCATTGTGCACTAATAAAATATTTCGATTGCAATCCGAATGGGGGTGAGAATTTTTATCACAAGGCTTTCCATGTGTTGCCCATCGAGTATGAGCAATGCCAATAGAACCAATGATATCTTCCCCGTTTATTTTATTTTCCAGATTAGCAACTTTTCCCGTTTCTTTCAGACACAGGATATTTTTGTTTTGGATAACAGCCAAACCAGCACTATCATACCCCCTATATTCAAGCCGCTTTAATCCTTCAATTAAAATAGGAACGGCTATTCTTTTTCCTATGTAGCCAACAATTCCACACATATGTTTATACTGTTATTTAAAATATAAAAAGCCTGCCACAAATAGCATAATAATCATAAAAACAATAGCAAACCAGCCAAAGATTTTCACCCAAGTGGGATGAGTTTCTCTGCCCATTATTTTTGAATCATTTCCGACAATCATAATGGCTACCAAAAGAGGTATGGCAATAATGCCATTGATAAAAGCTGCATAGTAAAGAGCCATGATTGGATTTATTTTCAAAAAATTCAATAGCATTCCAACAATTATGGAAATGGCAATGATTAAATAAAAACCCTTGGCCTTGGAAAATTTGAGATCCAATCCCTCCTTCCAGTTTGAAATCTCACAAAGAGCGTAAGCTCCTGAACCAGCTAAAACTGGAACCGCCAGAAGACCTGTTCCAATAATCCCAAAAGCAAAAAGTAAAAAAGCAAATTGTCCACCGAAAGGCTTGAGCGCCAAGGCCGCCTGTTCAGCTGAATCAATATTGGTAATGCCGTTCTTGAAAAAAACTTCGGCCGACACCAAAATAATGAAGAAAAAAACTATGTTGGCCAAAATCATTCCTATACCAACATCCGTCCGCATTCTTCCAATCCTATTATGTGTGGAATATTTTTTCAGCTTTGAATTAAAAATCATTTTTCCATCCTCTACTTCCTCTGAGGCCTGCCAGAAAAAAAGATAGGGCGTAATACTGGTTCCAAAAATTGCAATTATGGCAAAAACATACTCTTGACTGAATTTTATTTGTGGTATAAAAGCTTCCTTGAAAATATCCAGCCAATTTGGACTAATAATAAAACCAGTAATAATGTAGGCCAAAACCGAAACTGTGAGCCACTTAAGAATTTTGACATAGATATGGTAGCCAAAATATATTTCCGTTAAAATTATAAGCAGAGCGAAAAAGGCTAGCCCAAAATAAAAATTTATCCCAATTATCATTTTTAATGATGCTGCCATAGCTCCTAGGTCGGCCCCAATATTGATAACGTTGGCAACCAAAAGCAGCATAACTATACATAAAACTATTTTCCTTTGGTAATGCTTCAGTAAAACTTTGGCCAGCCCTTTGTTTGTGACAATCCCAATTCGAGCACAAACCTCTTGCACCGCAAACATAATCGGAAAAAGCCAAACAGCTGTCCATAAAATAGACAGCCCGAATTTTGCACCCACAGTTGAATAAGTTCCAATACCTGAAGGATCGTCATCCGATACACCGGTAATTAGTCCTGGGCCCAATGATCTGAAAAATAAAACTATTTTTTTGCGTGGATTTTTGAGAGTTTCTTTTATTTTCAAAACTTCGGTTTCTGCAATTTGGATTGTGCCATCTAGGGCTTTTTCTGCCCTGATTTCTCCCCAGACAATCAATTTCTTAGCAACAATCAGCGGGATGCCCACCTCACGACGGAACTCAGAAATAGTAAAAACTTTTTCTTTCTTTTCTGTTTCCGCTTGAATGGGACCAGTTTGTATATTTTTTTCTTCCATTTTTTGTTTTTATTGAAATACTTTGCTAGAACTTCTTTATTATTTTTAAGGCTTCCTTCATATTTTTGACTTCATAATCAGCGTCAGGACAAGACAAATGCCCATACGATCCGCTTTGTCTTTTAACATAAAAGGTTTTTATGCTTTTTTTTATTCTTCCTACTCTTTTTAAATTATCTGGGCAATCATCAATAAAAATTACGTTTTCCCCTTTTTTAAAATTATACTTTTTCGCAGTTTTCAGGATTAAATTTAGTTTGTTTTCGGTACTTACTATTATTTTTCCAAAAAATTTATCTATTTTTGAATTTTTAATTTTTTCCATTTGAAAAGTACGATCCCCAAAACTAAGAATAAAAAGATTGTCGGTTTTAAAATTTTTCAAAAAATATAATGCATCTGGAAAAATAAATTTTTTCAAGCTACCGCATAGTATCCTAACGCTTTTCTCTATTTTTTCAGAATTTATTTTTTTTATTTTACTTAATATTTTTATTTGTTTCTGCGGACTGTATACCAGCATCCTTCTGTTTTTTGCCATAGAAAAACAGTTCAGCGTTTTATCAAAATCAACTGCGCTAACACCATTTTTAACAAATGCCTCCCGCAGAAACTTGCGGAATTCGGCTGAATTAAAAATAACCCCGTCGAAATCGATAAAAATTTTCATATTATTTCTTTTATAATGTTCTTGTAGTTTCCGATTTCAAGAATCATCATCAAGATTCTGGCCAACTCATCCTCGTCATGACGAATAAAGGACCTGAGAGAAGACAAAGTATCCGCTCGACTGTAACTAGGCTTTTGATTACTAAGAATATCTGCTCGGATTATTTTATAATTTCTTTTTCGCCCATTCTTTTTCAGTTTAACCATGAGCTCTCTCTGGCTTTCATATTTTTTTATTAAACTTCTGTTTGGCTTTTCAGTATTAAAAGTGACAAAGTCAATTCTCTTTTCGCCAATATACCCATTCATTGAGTCAACATAATCATCTACGGAAAATTTTTCCGTATGACCTTTTTTATTAACCAGATTACAATTAAAAACGATTTTGGCCTTTGTTTTTCTAATAGCTTCTGCGATACCTTTAACTAAAAAATTCGGCACCAAACTACAATAGTAATTTCCCGGACCAATAATTACCAAATCCGCTTCCATTATTCTCTCAATGGCCTCCCTATTAACTGCCGCTTTTGGAGAAAGATATATTTTTTTGATCCCAACTTTTTCGATTTCAAAGCTGCGATTTATTTCATTCTCGCCACTTAGCACTTTGCCATTTTTAAGCTCAATAAAAAGATTGGTATCCTGATCGGTGACCGGGATGACTTCACCGTTAACTTTCAGAATTTTAGAAGCCTTTTTAACTGCTTTGGAAAAACTTTCATTTGTTTTTTCTAGTGCCGAAAGAAAAAGATTACCAAAATTATGACCCTTGAGACCGCCTTCTTCAAAACGATAATTCATCAAATCCCGAAGCTCGTCCGAAGATTCGGAAAGTGCTACCAAGCATTGCCTAACATCCCCCGGAGGCAAAACCCCCAATTCATCACGCAATACTCCTGTTGATCCGCCGTCGTCTACCATAGAAACAATGGCTGAAATATTAACTGGATATTTTTTCAAACCATTCAAAAGAGTAAAGTTACCCGTTCCTCCGCCGATTGTAACAATATTTTTAGTTTTCATTAAAAAATTAGATTATTTTTTATTTTTAGCTATTGGCTTCTTCATAATTTTCTTTTTCTCACTATCAACTTTTATACCAAACTTACCGATGACTTTTTCCGCCTTTTCCAAATCCTCTGGCTTACCGATAGGGCACCATATTTTTGCTTTTTCACACCTTACTGGACAATCTTTAGCCATCATAACCAACGTTTGTGGCAAGCCAAATTCTCCATTTCCAATATTCACCAAGTCATATTTAAAGAAATCTTTACTTAAAACATAGGCCCCCGTATTAGCCAAATTACTTTGGGGACGCTTTGGTTTTTCAATAATTTCAATTACATTCCCGCGCCTATCTGTTTTTACAATTCCAAATCTGCTTGGGTCATCCACCGGACAAGCAAGGATGGCCAATTTGTGTTTGAGCATCTTTTTTATGTCTTGTTTATGATACAAATCATCGCCCATTAGCACCAAAAACTTATCCTCGAGAACGCTTTTGGCTAAATGCAAAGCTCCGCCCGTTCCATTTAATTTACTTTGAATAACATATTTAATCTTGCGGCCTTTGTAATTATTCTTGAAATGGTTCATTATTTGCTCTCGATAATATCCGACAATGAAGATTATTTCTTTAATTTCACTTGGCAAGGCATCGATTTTGTATTCCAAGACAGGTCGACCTTTGATTTTCAGCATCGGCTTGGCATTATTTTTGGTCAAATGATTCATTCTTTTTCCTCTCCCAGCAGCGAGAATTACTACTTGCATATGATTTTTAGGCTTTTAAAATAGGTTATTTAGTTAACTATAGGCTACCAAATTTTGCTTATTTACGCAATATTTGTATAATACTGAATAATGGGTATACTGGATAATAACTTTGTTGTTTAATTTGATATTTTATTTTATGCAAAAAAATGCGAAAAAAATTAGAGTAGCCGTTGGCATGAGTGGTGGCGTTGATTCTACTATGACCGCCTTGTTTTTTAAAAAGCAAGATTTTGATGTTTCCGGACTCACAATGAAAATTTGGGACAATGCTTATAATTTTCAAGAAACAGCCAGGGGTTGTTATGGTCCTGGAGCAGAAAAAAACATTACTGGCGCGAGAAAGGCTGCTAAAAAAATTGATATTCCCCACTTCGTTATTGACGTCTCGCAAGAATTCAAAAAAATAGTTCTTGAATATTTTCAAAAAGAATATCAAGCAGGTAAAACTCCTAATCCTTGTATCGTTTGCAATGCAAAAATTAAATTTGGATTTCTTTTGGATAAAGCTTTAGAAAGTGGCTTAAAATTTGACTATTTTGCCACCGGGCACTATGTCAACAAAAGCTTTGATAAAAAGAAAAAAATATATTTGCTAAAAAGAGGAAGCGACAAAACCAAGGACCAATCTTATTTTCTTTATCGCCTGACCCAAAAACAACTAGCCAAAATACTATTCCCCTTGGGAAAAATGACTAAAGATGAGATCAAAAAAATTGCACGCCAAAATAATTTTACTGGTTATGCTGACAAACAAGAAAGTCAGAATTTTATTGAATGTAAGGATTATTCAGTTATTCTAAAATCTGGCGTTCCAGGCAAAATCGTTGACCTCAAAGGAAAGATCTTGGGTAAACATAAAGGCGTTTCCCTTTACACCATTGGGCAAAGAAAAAATTTGGATCTGGGCGGGCTCAAGGAGCCCTATTTTGTCATTAAAATAGATGCCAAAAATAATTTAATTGTCGCCGGACCAAGAGAGTATTTATATTCTGATAAAGTTTCCGTTAGAGATATAAACTGGATTGTTCCATTGAAATTTGTTCAGAAAAATAATATTAAAGTCAAAATTCGCTATGGCGCATCACTGGCAGCTGCCACTTTTATCAAAAAATCAACAAAAGCTGCCACTCTCAAGTTCCAAAAACCTCAATTATCCATTACTCCTGGCCAATCTATTGTCTTCTATGACGGCGAAACTGTTTTGGGTGGCGGTATAATCGTAAAATAGGGCGTCTTACTTATTTGAAATAAATTTGATATAATAGTGGCATCTAATAATTAACCAAAAATATATGGGATTTATGGAAAATGCTTTTAATAAACCTCCACAATCCACAAAAAAGGAAAGCGAAAAAGAAAAAAATGGAAAACTTAAGACTGCTGCAGCTCTTGGAGTTGCTGCGGCCATTCTGGCTCCAAATGTTGCTGATGCAGCAAATCCAGCGATAGAAAGATTAAAGCAACAACGTGCTGAGAAGGTATATGCACAAGCAGGTAGATCTGTGGAATATAAGGCAGCCATGGAAAAGAAGGCAGCTGATTCTGGTATATTAAAGCCTGGAGAAAAAATTACTTTCGATCGAGTTTCTGGTGAAAATCCAACTCCCGTCTCAGGACCAGAAAAAGTCGCTGGCCCAAGTCCTGTTTCGCTAGAGGAGTGGAGCAAAATTTTAAAAAAATAATTTACCAAAAAACACCCACAAGGGTGTTTTTTATTTGCAAAATATTTTAATTTGAGTTTGGTTTATTTTCTCTAAATTTTTTAATCTCTTCCCTTAATTTGTTTTTCATAGCCTCTTCATCGCTTCCAGCCTTTGGTATTTCTTTTGACGCGAGTTGCTCAAGTCCCGCCTTTCTTTTTACAACGGTTTTCCCGTCTGAGGATACCAATCTTTCACCAAAAAAGTTTTCGTTCATTTTATTTAAAATTAATTAAATTATTTGGTCGGGGCACTGAGAATCGAACTCAGTCTACATGAACCCGAATCATGCGTACTACCGGTATACTATGCCCCGAAAAACCTACGCCACAATACTCAGAAGTTTTCCCTTAACGAAAATGATTTTTTGGGGGTCTTTATTCTCTAGCCATTTTTGAATATTAGCATCAGCCAGAGCCAATTTTTTAGCCTCATCTTCCGAAATATCTGCTGCCACTGTAAACTTACCACGAACTTTCCCGTTGATTTGAACCACCATTTCCACGCTTTCATCTTTTATCAAATTTTCATTAAATTCCGGCCATGATTGCAAAAATATAGACTCTTTATGACCAAGTTTCTCCCAAATTTCCTCAGCCATATGCGGAGCAAAAGGAGCCAAAATTAAACAGAGAGTTGAGAGTTGAGATAGAGAAATTGATTTTTCTTTTTCCATATCATTCGCCAAAATCATCAGAGCTGAAATAGCTGTATTAAATCTGAAATTTTCAATATCTTCACCAACTTTTTTGATAGTTTTGTTCAATAAAATGTCTAAATCATTTTCTGAAGTTTCTGATTTTTTATCCTCAACTTTTGAATATAGATTATACACCTTATCTAAAAATCTTTTTGTTCCGCTTACTCCGGCTGTACTCCAAGCAATATTTTGGTTAAACGGACCCATAAACATTTCGTAAAGTCTCATTGCATCGGCTCCATATTTTTCAATTACATCATCCGGATTAATAACATTATTCCAGCGCTTACTCATTTTTTTGCCATCTTCGGCATTAATAAGTCCAACGTGGACTAATTTTTTGAACGGTTCTTTGGTCGAAACAACACCAATGTCATACAAAAATTTATGCCAAAAACGGGCATACAAAAGATGTCTGGTGGCATGTTCCGCTCCGCCGACATAGAGATCTACTGGCATCCAATATCTTTCTTTATCCTTATCAATTAAGGCTTCGTTATTTTTTGGATCAATATAGCGCAAGTAATACCAACAAGAGCCTGCCCATTGTGGCATGGTGTTTGTTTCTCTTTTAGCTGGTCCTTTGCATTTTGGACAAGTCGTATTTACCCAATC
>CAZJOI010000001.1:0-3847 GCA_964547585.1 uncultured Bdellovibrionales bacterium | reverse complement strand
GTAAAAGCCTCTTTTTCTATGGAAGATTTTCCATTTTTATCTTTTATAACTTCGCTAATTGGCAAGTTATATTTTTTGGCAAATTCAAAATCACGTTCATCATGAGCCGGCACGGCCATAACTGCCCCGGTTCCATAAAAACCAAGGACATAGTCTGCTACAAACAATGGAATTTCCTCATTGGTAAATGGATTTATAACTTTTATGCCTTTTAGTTCAATCCCACTCTTCTCTTTTTGCAAATCTGTGCGTTCCAAATTAGTCTTATTTTTGGCTTGAATAAGGTATTTTTCGACATCAATATAATTTTCAATTTTATTTTTTAATTTTTCTATTATTTTGTGCTCGGGTGCTACGACAGCATAGGTCATACCAAATACAGTATCCACACGAGTGGTGTAAACTTCTATTTTTTCTTCAATGCCTTTTATTTTCATTTCAAACTCAACTCCCTCAGATCTTCCAATCCAATTTTTTTGTTGCTCTTTAATGAGCTCCTCCCAATCCAAATCTTCATTATCCAAATCATACAAAAGTCTGTCGGCATACTCAGTCATTTTCAAGACCCATTGACGAAGTTTTTTTTGAATTACTTCTGAACCACATCTTTCACACTTCCCCGCTTCCAAATCTTCATTAGCTAAAACTGTTTTGCAACTTGGGCACCAATTCACTGGCTCTTCTGATTCGTAGGCCAATCCTTTTTCAAACATTTTTAAAAATATCCATTGTGTCCATTTGTAATACTCTGGGTCAGTGGTGTTTATTTCCCTATCCCAATCATAGGTAAAACCAAATTTTTCCAGTTGTCTTTTAAAAGTATCAATATTTTTTTGAACTGCATTTTTGGGATGAATTTTGTTTTTGATAGCATAATTTTCAGCTGGGAGTCCAAAAGCGTCCCAACCCATCGGATGAAGAACGTTAAAACCTTTCAATGTTTTGTATCTAGAAGTAACGTCAGTCGCAATGAAACCCTTTGGATGTCCTACGTGCAATCCAGCTCCAGACGGATACGGAAACATATCCAAAGCATAAAATTTTGGTTTATCAGATTTTTCCAAAGTTTTATATAGACCTTTTTCTGCCCATATCTCCTGCCACTTGGATTCAATTTGCTTTGGGTTATATTTTTCCATATACACCCATACTAGCCCAAAATGGCTTTTTTTTCAATCCTTTAATGCAAAACGAGTAAAAACCCCGCTTTAATCAGGGTCTGACATTTTTCGCCTTTTTTATTTATATTGTAAAGCATCCAAGGGATCAATTTTGCTGGCACGACGGGCTGGGACTACTCCCGTTAAAAAACCGACAGCTCCTGCAAATAAAATAATAAGTCCAACAAACCACATTGGACTATAAAACAAGCTTACCGCTTGCCCTCCCAAACGAGTGGCAACTAAATTTATAACAACATTAAAAAGTTTGCCACCAAGGAGTCCCAGAACTACGCCACCTAATCCTCCTAAAAATCCCATGATCGTAGCCTCCATAATAAACATCATGGAAATTGACATATCGGAAGCACCGATTGATTTCATAATTCCAATTTCATTGGTTCTTTCTAAAAGAGCAATGGTCATGGTATTGAACATTCCAATGGCACTGACAACTAAGGCAATAATTCCAAAACACATCAGAATAATCTGAATTATCCCAAATATTTTGTTGGCTTGATCGACTGTATCGGAAAGTGATGAAGCTAGAAAACCTTTTTCTAAGATAGCATCGCGAATAATATTCATCTTTTCATCAGTAGCACTTTTTACTTTTATTGTATCGTAATGGCTAACTTCAATATCACTCAATGTTTTTGAATTTACATAAATAACATTTTCTTCACCCTGAATTATTCCTGCTATTTTATACACTTTATCGGAACTCACTTTGCGCGTAATTTCCTGCAAACTATTTTCATCATCAGATACTTTTTCAGTAACAAAAAATGACACGTTGACTTCTTTGCCAATTATAGAACCTGCATCACTTTCAAAAACTTGCACGACAGAAGAAGTAATAATAATATCCTCTGGATATTCATCATTTAGCATTTTTCCCTTTTCAACTTTATTTCCTCCTAGGCGCAAGAAGGAGGGCTCCGTAGCAATGGCAATGAGATCGGCTGACAGACCCTCAAATTGAACCTGCGAAGATAGGCTGAAAGATTTGCTGATTTCAATTACGCCATCCATTTCTTTTATACTCTCAACCGCTTCCTGATTTAAAACCACAATTGCCGACTTGACTTCTGAGACATCCAGTGTTAACAAGGAATCGGAAGTAGTTATTTTTTCCAAAAGTGTTTTTTGAAGTCCATAGCCCAAAGAAACCAAAAATAGAATCGCGGCAATTCCAACTCCCATACCTAAAACGGTGAGCAATGTTCGAGAAGTTCTCGCCTTAAACATACGGGTTGATAATTTTAGTAAATCTATTGTTTTCATTTAAGCAAAATAGGCTAATAACATAATTATTTCAATTTCTCTGGCTATTTTTTCCACAGTATTTTTATAGAGACCCATCCCTCCCAGAATTCTAGGCTTGTCCATATTTTCTCTTAGGACCAGATAGTCAATTTTATTTTCAAGTCTCATCTGCAGAAACCGTAAAAAATCTTTTTTTACTTCTGGATTCAATTTCAATTCAAAAATTCTGATTAAATATTCGGCCAGACCTTCAGCAGATTTTTCTGGATTATTTTTAATGAATTCGGATTGTTCCATAATTTCCCCTGCTCTATGTGCGAACGATTTGGCCTTACGAATATCCCAATTGGCTCCACCCTCTTTAGAATTTTTATCCAAACACATTTGTAATCCGACGATATCAATATTTTTGAAAAATAATTCTTTCAAAAAGTTGTCAGCCGAACTGAGCTGCTCTTCAGTAATTTCAAAAAGAATATGGGTCAGCAATTGCCTAGATTTATAGGGTACCAGCAAGGTTCCCACTTGTCGAGGAGTCAAACTGCTAAATGATCGCATTAACACTTTCAATTCTGGAGAAATTTCTTTGTCTTTTGAAAGCAGGTCTTTTTGCGCTGCCTCTGCTGGACGCTTTTCCTTATTAACTTCTTCGCTGATTATCTTTCCATCACGCATAGTAATAATTCGATCACCGTAATGCAGATGCTCATTATTGTGAGTAACTAGAATGATTGTTTTTTTATCAACTTCATTCAGCTCCTTGATTATTTGCATCACATTTTCTGCAGAAACGCTATCCAAGTTTCCGACTGGTTCGTCAGCTAGAATTATTTGTGGATTATTAATCAGTGCTCGTGCAATGGCAACTCGCTGTTTTTGTCCACCAGAAAGTTGACTAGGAAATTTATCAGCTTGTTCGGCAATACCAAACCGCTGCAAAAGCTTCATGGCTTCCTGTCTTCTTTGTGTCAAGTTACTACCTTTGAAAGTCATCGGCAAACAAACATTGTCAATAACACTCAATGATTCAATTAAATAAAAGGCTTGAAAGATCATGCCAACAACGTTTTGATGTAAATCAACCTTTTCCTTTTTTTTCATTTTGGATATTTCCTTGCCGCCTACAGTAGTTTTTCCGGAAGTTGGAACTTGCAAACCAGCAATTGAATAAAGAAGAGTTGACTTTCCGCAACCAGAAGGACCATGCATAATTACATATTCTTCAGGAAAAATTTCAACACTAACATCCATAAGGGAACGAACCTCGTTTGATTTTCCTTCGTTATATATTACCTTGAGATTTTCTGCTTTAATTATTGGCTCACTCATTTTTTTATTATATCACATTTTTATTATATCACACTTTTTACCCCCCTACTTCTTCCCCGCCAAATTTGCCCACCCAAAGATATCTTGGA